>NZ_JACIVH010000001.1 GCF_014145615.1 Limosilactobacillus balticus
TCCTTCAGATTCCGTCTCACGACGGACACCCTTGTCCTCAGCTCATGGTTCCGACTACTACGGCCCATAGCGGACTTTCACCGCCTAGCTAATACCCATGCCGGGCGCACAAAGAAAAACGACCTTATCCAAAACTGAATAAGGTCGCCATGGTAGCTTGTATGAATAAAACTCTGAAATGTCTCTTATCCATGATTAAGCACCATGAAAAATACCACTATCGGTATA
>NZ_JACIVH010000010.1 GCF_014145615.1 Limosilactobacillus balticus
ATGCATCACGCTGGGACAGCCCCAACTTCTGTAAGTTAGTTACCTTAGTTTTAAACTTTTTCCATTGCTTCCAGATATACTGCCTTATTCGGACCCTCAACCACTTGTCGAGGCGTTGGATAAAGTTAGTTAGTTTCCCAATTGAGTAGTACTGAAGCCACCCACGCATTTTTCGATGAATTTCTTCAAACATTCTTGTCAGAGATATTCCACGATTACGTTTAGTTAATAACTTCA
>NZ_JACIVH010000011.1 GCF_014145615.1 Limosilactobacillus balticus
CTTTAGTAAGCGCCAGCGAAAGTACTTCGGCTTCAGTAAGTGCGAGCGAAAGCACCTCAGCTTCAGTAAGCGCCAGCGAAAGCACATCAGCATCTGTAAGTGCAAGTGAAAGTACCTCTGCTTCGGTAAGTGCGAGTGAAAGCACCTCAGCTTCAGTAAGCGCCAGCGAAAGTGCCTCAACATCGTTGAGTGCAAGTGAAAGCACATCAGCCTCCGTAAGTGCAAGTGAAAGCACCTCAGCTTCAGTAAGCGCCAGCGAAAGTGCCTCAACATCGTTGAGTGCAAGTGAAAGTACCTCAGCCTCCGTAAGTGCAAGTGAAAGTACCTCTGCTTCGGTAAGTGCAAGTGAAAGTACCTCTGCTTCGGTAAGTGCGAGTGAATCAACTTCAGCATCTGTAAGTGCAAGTGAAAGTACCTCTGCTTCGGTAAGTGCGAGTGAATCAACTTCAGCTTCGGTAAGTGCAAGCGAAAGTACCTCTACTT
>NZ_JACIVH010000012.1 GCF_014145615.1 Limosilactobacillus balticus
GGCACACCGCCGGCGTTCATCCTGAGCCAGGATCAAACTCTCATATAAAATATATAAGAACTTGAATAGCTCTCAATTATCTTTGTTATTAAGCGAATTGACTTCGCAAATGTTTTTGTTTCAAATCACATCGTGATTGAAGACCCTACACATTTGATTCGTCGAAACTTTGTTCAGTTTTCAAAGGTCTACCTGTTGGCTAACCAAGCAGCCAACCAACATACTTATTATAACATGTATCAGATTAGCTTGTCAAGAATAAATTTTAATTAATTTCGAATTTCTTTTGATCGATAACTCAATCAGCAACTTTATTAATATATCATGTCGTCAATCAGATGTCAACAATATTTTCAACTTTTTTGTTAAACCATCTCAACAGCACTTAACTGTTTTGACAACGATAACTACTATACATGGGTTTTGATTCCCCGTCAACTGTTTTTTCTAAAAAAATTAAAAAGTATTTTCAAGATCATATAAACAGTTAAAAACTTCAATAGCAACTAGGTCAATATCATCAAAACGAAAACGTTCATAAGGTCGATATCGAACAAAGATGAATTCTTCTCTACTATGAATATAAGTTACATCACATAATGGTATACCAAATTTTTCAAATGTCCGTTTCTGTCGATCTCTTGAATCATCGTTTTGCATGGCAATCAAACGTCTAATAATCACTAATAATTCTGATTCCTTCACAAGGATAATCCTCCTTCATACAAATAAAGGATCGTGTCTTCACACAATCCCTTTTTCTATCTTTTAACTTTATCCGGCTTTATAAATACCGCTACAATTCCGGCGAACATTCCAAAGTAATATGTAAGTAGTCGCCATAAGATCATTGCTAAAACTAATTTTGTATTTGAGTGAATAAAACTTGCAAAAAGGACGGAAAAACTATATTCGGCTCCCCCAGCTCCTCCTGGAATTGGAAAAAGTGAAATAATCATAAAAATTAAAACGTGCAAGCTGAGCACCATCACAAAATTAATATGATCAATTCCAAGTGCAAGCATAATAAAGTATGGGATTGCATAGTAAAAGAATAATTGAAAAATAGTTACTACGCAAACCTTAAGTAGCTTCTTATAATCTTGCTTCATTCGGAGACTCTCTTGGTAAAAAGTATCCACTTTTTCATTTAGGACAACTTTCATGTGCTCATATCGGTTAGCCTTCATAAAAATAGCAGCTGGTTTGATAACGAGGTTCATTAGTTTCTTAGTAAAACTATACCAGTACATTACCATCAATAATCCGACAATTACCGCTAAGTGGATCAAAAAGCCAAATATTACTAATAATGAAAGAGCATGGAGTTTTTCCGCAATAAAATGAAAACCAATTAACAAACTAATCAAGAAGTTAACAACAATCATTGCTTGAAATACAACAAACTTCATTAAAAGAACTGAACTTGCCAATCCTCCATCAACACCTGATTGAATCATTGCCACTAATTGCGCTGGCTGTCCCCCTGTCGAGAATGGGGTAATTCCATTAAATAGTTGTTCAATTAATGGTAATCGTAATGCATCCTTCCAGGTAAAACCATCATGACGATCATTCATAAAAATCTTTACGACAACCGCCTCCAAGCCTAAATATAAACAAATACAGCCAAGTGCAACGAGCATCCATCCCCAATTAATGGCAGAAACATCCTGTAACAATAGGTGGATGTTTGAGTTACGTAATGAGTAGCCGAGGATTCCAACTCCAATAATTAGCATTATGCTTAATACTAACCAATTTCGCCTGCTCACTAAGCATCCCCCTTTCGCGCTTGCTCCTGATAAAACTTAGTCCAAACATCTGCCAAATGTTCTTTTGAGTATTCCTTAGCAGCTCGCTGGGCCTGAGTTTGCCAGTGTGCTAGTCGTGCAGGATCATTGCGGAGTAACGTTAACTTCATTTGCATTTCATTAACATCCTTAGCAGGCTCATAATCCCCTTCGATAATAGAATGATAAAGATCAAGATCACGCAGCATTACTGGTGTCCCACAGCTAAAAGCTTCTAAGACAGACATCGGAAAAAGTTCATTATATGAAGGTAAAAGAAATAGGTCGGCAAGATTATTCAATTCGGCAATCTTATCGCGCGAAACAATCCCCGTAAAATGTAAATTAGTTGGTGGATTATCCACTACCTTTTTTAATTCACTATAGCCATCAGTTAATCGACCAAAAGAAAATCCTCCAGCCCAAAAAAACTCAACATCAGGATTTTGTCGAGCAAGGCGGATGAAGTCAGGAACCCCTTTTCGTTCTTGAACCTGGCCACTTCCTAATACCACAAACTTATCGGCAGCGATCCCATATTTTTTTCGGAGAGCAGTCCGCTTAACAGCTGAATATGGATGGAAACGGTCATTATCAACAAAGTTAGGAATATAAGTAATCTTTTTTTCAGGAATTCCATATGCTACTAACTGCTTGATAAAAGATGGATTTACAACTACTAACTGATCCATGCGCTTATAAAAGGCAATAATATAATGATAAAAAAGCCCGCGAAATGGTTGCGGGATTGTAAGGCTTCCTTCTAACGTCTCAGGAAGAAAATGCACATAGCCAATCTTTTGGCCCCTCTTTTTTGAGAAAGTTGATAGGTAAAAAAGTGGGTCAATCGTATGATAATGACTGATCTGACTCTTCCCATAACGGTTGATTTCAATTTCAAATTTGTCACTGCACTGGTTGCGCAACAAGTTAATTAGTTCAAGATAGGCACTTCCTACTCCTTGCCCCGCAACCTTATCTGCAGATGAAAACATTGTTATTTTAATCATCATTAGCTCCTTGGGCGGTGAAAAAGACGATGCGATTTTTCAGTTTGATTAAGTTCATCCTGGACGCTCATATCATTTTGACAATCCTGGTAGAACTGAACAACCTTTTCAACAAAGACTTCTGCTGAGATTTCATGTAGCTTTTGTTGCCGTTTCAACCTTGATTCCGAGTTTTTGGGTTGGTTAAGGTAAAATAAGACGCCCTTAACCAAGTCAGCGCGCTTTTGAAAACTAATGCCAATCGCTGCATCATCAATCAATTGGTCAGTATATTCACTACGCATAACCACGATTGGCAAATCCGAGGCAAGGGCTTCATCGTAAGTTAACCCTTGGGATTCAGAATCAGAGGCTGAAACAAAAACATCTGCCATTTGATAATAATGGTAAACTTCATCATTGGAAATCTCACCAGCAAAACTAATATTGTCATTAAGCTGCATTTCACGCACCTGACGCTCCAAAGTATGTCTTGCAGGGCCATCCCCAACAATAAGCAGTTGAGCATCAGGCTTGTGAGCAAGAATATCTGGCATTGCTTCAATCAGTGAGTGGATATTCTTTTCATATGCTAAGCGACTAAGAGAAAGTAGAACCGGAGTCTCTTCACGATAGCCTAACTTTGCCCTTAAATTAGCTATTTCTTCTGCTGAATCGCGTTTACTATACACCCGTAAATTAATCCCAGTCGGAATAACACGAATTGGTGACTCTACATGATAACTGGTTAAAGTATCCAAAACACGGTCACTTGGAGCAATAATCCCAGAAATATTTTTCAAATAGAGATGAGCAAGCCGCGCGACATCATTAGGCTTAAGGATATGACCATTCGCAATATAGTGAAGATAATCCTGATACATCGTATGGTAAGTATGGAGACAGGGGATATGTAAATGCTTAGCAACCGTCTTCCCCATAACTCCAAGCGCAAATTCAGTTTGATTATGAACTATATCTAATTGGAACTTTTTAGCAAGCTTGATGGCTCGAAATACGCCACGCACCGCAATTCGACGATCGGAAAACGAAACAAAGGGAATGCTTGCAAAGCGGTATATCCCATTTTCAACGTCATCATGTTTAGCCTTAGGATCAGTTGTCGTAAAAATATATACATGATGTCCCTGAGCAATCAATTCATCACGAAGCGTCTTAATCGAAGTCGCCACGCCACTCACCTGAGGGAAATATGTATCTGTAAAAATACCAATATTCAACCTAACTGCTCCTTTTTCATCATAAGTTTTCTAGATAATAATTAGTCATAACTGCTATTATACTAAAGCATTCACTGAACCGCAAAACAGATTTAAGTTAATTTAAATCTTCCTTCTAATAGTGACAAGACTCAGAAAGCCTGATTAAAATTTCTTTACAAAATCTTTTAATAATGAAAATTAAAAAATAACCCTCTTGACGTTGTATCCTATCAAGAAAGTTATTTCTATTTTATTAAAGTTTTACCTGCGGAACATATTCTTCCACTAATTTGCGAACTTCAGCAGCAGTTTCAGCATGAATTGCCCGGTGAACTAATGGCTGTAATTTTCGCGTGTTTAACTGGTTAATTAAAGAGCGAACGCGTAAAATCTGGCTACTGCTCATCGAAAACTCATCAAGCCCCATCGCCATTAATAAGGGAACCGCATAAGCATTATTGGCCATCTCTCCACACATTCCAACCCACTTGCCTTCAGCATGCGCAGCTTCGATCACCTGCCGAATCATCCGTAAAACCGCCGGATGAAGTTCTTGATAGAGATAAGCTACTTGCTGGTTTCCACGATCAACAGCAAATAGGTATTGGATAAGGTCATTACTGCCAATGCTAAAAAAATCAACATACTTTGCAAAATGTTCAGCCATAACTGCAACTGCTGGAATCTCTAACATCATGCCGACTTCAATATTTTTAGCAACTTGAATACCCGCATGCTCAAGCTTTTCTTTTTCTTCATCAAGAATCGCTCGTGCTGCTTGGAATTCTTCAATCGTGGCAATCATCGGAAACATAATGGCTAACCGCCCATAAACTGATGCACGAAGGAGGGCGCGCAATTGGGGACGTAATATTTCCGGACGTGCTAACCCAATTCTAATGGCACGAAAACCTAGGTAAGGATTGTCCTCATGAGGAAGAGCAACCATTCCCAATTTTTTATCTCCGCCAATATCAAGCGTTCGGGCGACTACCCGCTGTTCGTTCATTGCCGAAACAAATCTTTTATAAGCATTAAATTGTTGATCTTCAGTTGGCAATTCATCCTTACTCATATAGAGGAATTCTGTTCTTAAAAGACCAATCCCCTCAGCACCATCTTCTTGAGCATCAATAACGTCAGCAAATGTCCCGACATTAGCCCCCACTTCAAAGCGACGACCATCAGCACTCACGGTTTGCTTATCTTTTAACGCTCCCCATTTTTGCTGCTCCTGGATAAATTTACCAGCTAATAAACGGTAATGCTCAACCTCTTCCTTTGTTGGGTTGACAATCACTTTACCATGAATCCCATCTACAATCAGCAAGTCCCCATCGTGAATAATCGTAGTAGCATCCTTGACGCCAACGACAGCTGGTAACGAAAGGGTCTTACTCATAATCGTAAAGTGAGAAGTACGGCCGCCATTAGTTGTAACAATCCCCGCAACATATCGTTTATCAAACTGAGCGGTATCAGTAGGTGTAATATTATTAGCCACAAAGATTGCCCGGTGGTCTAAAAGCCCTGGGTCTGGTAAGGAAACATTCAATAGGTGACTCAAGACTCGTTTGGTCACATCACGTAAGGCAGTTGCTCGCGCATATAAATATTCATTATCGTTCTTGCGCTCAAAAACACTTAAATAATAATCTTCAACGCGTTTAACAGCCCACTCTGCAGTATCGTGATGGCTATTAATGCGGTCAATAATCTTCTTTTGTAAAGTCGGATCGTCTAAAATCGCAATTTGGGTATCAATAATCGTCACTGCCCGTTGACCTAGCAGCTCATGTGCCCGCTTAGATAAATGCTGAAGTTCGGTCTTGCTTAACGCAAAAGAATCATGAAGCCGGGCGACCTCATGATTCTCATCAGCTGTATGCTGTTTTTTTATAGATAGATCTGACTCTACTAACAGGTGTGCCGGAGCAATCGTAATACCACTACTAGCGGCAAGTCCGGTTAGTAGTATAGACATTAGTCAGTCAATCCTTCCTTCTTCATGGTTTCAGCAACGGTGTCCAAAGCTTCTTTTTCATCGTCACCATTAGCAGTAATAGTAACCTTAGCATTTTGACCAACACCAAGGGACATTACACCCATGATTGACTTCAAGTTTACACTCTTGCCTTCGTATGAAAGAGTAATGTCAGATGAAAACTTTGAAGCAGCTTGTACCAAAATAGTAGCTGGACGAGCATGAATACCAGTTTCTGAAGTAATTGTAAATTCACGTTTTTCCATATTAATCAGTCTCCTTCGAGCAGATATAATTAATTTATTATCAGTAGCTTGACCACTGATACACCTCGATAATTACATTTTAGCAATTGTAAGCGTTAAATACAAGGCTACATCTTGCGATTTATCGCTCTCTTAATTGATAAATAACTTTACCGCCTCGCTGCGCTTCGCCTTCAATTTGCGAACGATACGCATACGAGTGAAAAATTGGTTGAAATTGCCGAAAATTCTCAGGGGTAATTACAAAATGATCAATCTTTTTATTTCGCAAGTCATCCAACAATTGCTCAAAATTTTCTTCTGCCATTCAATCACCTCAACATAAAATTTTATTTTCTTATTATACACGAAATTACTTTCATCTTTCTATTTTAGCATTCATAGCTAAAGAGTGCTAAAATTAAAGTAAGCTGTTTTCGGCATTTCTAAGTAACTTAGTTATGCGGAAAATCGGTCTTTATTTAAGAAAATATTTAAGTTTTATGGCTTGCTTTGCGATAAAAAGTAAGTATAATATTAATCAATGGTCAAGAAAGGTCAAATCATTTCTTGATGAAACTATTTAGGAGGTATTAAATTTAGATGCAATGTCAATACTGTCATCAAAATCCAGCCACGATTCATCTTCAAATGAATTTTAATGGGCAACGGATTCAAATAGACCTCTGCCAAAATTGTTATCAAAAATTACAAAATCTACAAACAGATATGATGAATGGAGGTAACGGAATGAATAATTTCGGTTTTGGAAGCCTCGAAGACTTCATGAACGCAATGAACAATATGCAAAGTCAAGCTGCCGGTGCTAATGGTCAAAACATGAACGGCCAAGCCCAACGACAAGGTGGCGGCCGGAATGGAAAAGGAATCCTTGGGCAATATGGGATCAACCTTACTGACCTCGCCCGCCAAGGTAAAATCGACCCAGTCATTGGTCGTGACAACGAAATTAAACGAGTAATTGAAATTTTAAACCGCCGGACTAAGAATAACCCGGTACTGATTGGTGAAGCTGGGGTTGGTAAGACCGCCGTTGTCGAAGGCCTAGCTCAAGCAATCGTTAGTGGCCAAGTTCCTGAAAAGCTTGCTAACAAGGAAATTATCCGACTCGATGTTGTTTCCTTAGTTCAAGGAACAGGAATTCGGGGACAATTTGAAAAACGAATGCAACAATTAATGGAAGAAGTTCGTAAGAATAAGAATATCATCCTCTTTATTGACGAAATCCATGAAATCATGGGTGCGGGAAATGCTGAAGGCGGGATGGACGCTGGAAATGTTCTTAAGCCAGCTCTTGCCCGTGGTGACTTCCAATTAGTTGGTGCCACTACTCTTAATGAATACCGGAAGATCGAAAAGGATGCTGCTCTTGCACGGCGATTCCAACCAGTTGAAGTTGATGAACCATCCGTTGAAGAAACAATTCGTATCTTAAACGGGATCAAAAGTCGTTATCAAGATTACCACCACGTTAAGTACACAGATGACGCAATTGTAGCAGCTGCTAAACTTTCTGACCGCTACATTCAAGATCGTTACTTACCTGATAAAGCCATCGACTTACTTGATGAAGCGGGCTCAAAGAAGAACTTAACCCTTAAAAACGTGGATCCAAACGCAATCGAAAATGAAATCCACACAGCTGAAGCCCACAAGCAACAAGCAGCTGATAACCAAGACTATGAAAAAGCAGCTTTCTACCGCGATCAAGTTGCTAAGCTTGAAAAGGCAAAGAAAGAAGCTGAAGAAAACCATACTGAAGATTCTGCAACTGTTACCGTCAAGGATATGCAGAAAATCGTTGAAGAACGAACGAACATTCCAGTTGGTGACCTGCAAAAGCAAGAAGAAAACCAACTTCGCGACCTTGATAAGAAGCTTGACGAACATGTGATTGGTCAAACCCAAGCAGTGGACAAGGTTGCTCGTGCCATTCGTCGTAACCGGATTGGTTTGAACAAGTCTGGGCGCCCAATCGGTAGTTTCCTCTTTGTTGGTCCTACGGGGGTTGGTAAGACTGAAACTGCTAAGCAACTTGCTCTCCAATTATTTGGTTCTAAAGATGCCATGATTCGGTTCGATATGTCCGAATACATGGACAAGACCTCTACTTCCAAATTAATTGGGGCTGCTCCTGGTTACGTTGGTTACGAAGAAGCTGGTCAGTTGACTGAACAAGTACGGCGGCACCCTTACAGTTTGATCTTACTTGATGAAGTTGAAAAGGCGCATCCAGATGTTATGCACATGTTCTTACAAATTCTTGATGATGGTCGTTTAACCGATTCTCAAGGTCGAACAGTTAGCTTTAAAGATACAATTATTATCATGACATCTAATGCCGGAACTGGTGATTCAGAAGCTAGTGTTGGTTTTGGTGCTGAGTCTAACGGTAGTACCCACTCCATCATTGATAAGTTGACAAACTACTTCAAGCCAGAATTCTTAAATCGGTTTGATGACATTGTTCAATTCAATGCCCTCTCCAAGGATGACTTAATGAAGATTGTTAACCTAATGATTGACGATGTTAACAACATGCTTGCTGATAAAAACTTGCACATCGAAGTTACTAACGATGTTGAAGAAAAATTAGTTGACATGGGCTTTGATCCAAAGATGGGTGCTCGCCCTCTTCGCCGGGTAATCCAAGAACAAATTGAAGACCGGATTGCTGATTACGTTCTTGATCACAGTGACGCTCATAAGTTAGTTGCTAAACTTGATGATAATGGGGACATTGTTGTCGAAGAAACTGAAGAAGTACCAACAATTGCTAAAAAATAATTGAGTATAAAAAACGAGGCTGAATTTTTTAGCCTCGTTTTTTATATGCTCAATTTACTTCCAAACGACGGCGGACCTCCAATACTGGAAGAGCAACCATTGGAACAATAATAATCGCCAATATCAATTCTGCAAGTCCATTAGTCGCCATGACTGTTTCTAAAGCAATTAATAAATGCTTAACATTTACCCCATAAGTTTGCGCAACTGCTGGAGTACGATAAAATAGATAAATAAAGCCTAATACTAAGCCAGTATTAGTTAGGGCTCCTACTATTGCAGCACTTACTGCGGCAATATATTTTACTTTGAACAAACGACACATAAGGATAAAAGTATAGCCGGCTAAAATTCCAATCATAATGCGAGGAACAACAGAAACAAGCGGGTTAACAAAAACTAAGGGAGCAAGCGGACTACTTGGTGCAACAAATGCTCGCACCCAAGTCAAAAGCCCCCAAATACCACCAATAATCGCGCCATCAACGGGCCCCAACACGATTGCCGCAATAATGACTGTTACATGAAGGGTCGTAATACTAAGCGGCCCTAGCGGAATGTTGCCAAAAAATGGGACAAAATCTTGCAAGAGAATAATTGCGATAAAGATTGCTAATGTCGTATTGTGCCTAATTTGTTGGTGCCGAGTTTTTGCCATTTTTCTTCTCCATAAATAAATTTGAATAGGCTTATTGTAATAAAAAAATCGCCTATTCGCAATTCTCAAGAGAAATATGGTCGTTCCTTATCGTGTCAGCCACTAAAAAGCGCTATAATAATAGAGAATTAAGGTTACGGAGTGTTAATAATGATTGACAAGTTTAAAACTGGAAATCCTATCTGGGTTTACTATAATGATATCGATTCAGGAGCAAACCTTACCGTCCCGCAATTACTACGCGGATTCATCGGTCAAGAATACCAAATTGAACAAAAACAATTTCCTAATTACCGATATGTAAAGACTGAAGGTGAAACTAAGGGAACATTTGATATGCGACAACGAATTGTACACCTTTTTTATCGGAAACAAAATTGGGGAGAGGTCCAATCGATTGAAATGTACCTCCACCTCGATGCCCCTACACAAGTATTTGATACAGCGGGTGGAATGCCAGTCGGTGCTCCTCTCCCTGCTGATATTACGGTTAAATCTTTCCACCGGGTTGCGACTAAGAATGGTCAGTTTTGGTATGAAATTGGTGCTGATCAATGGATTAAATACGATCAAATGCACGTTGTTGACAACCCATTCAACCAGGATATCCGGAAAGAAAAATCAAAACTTATTAATAATTTAACAGTGATTCCCTTGAAGAATGTTCAGGCCAAAGTTGATTATCTCCATAATAAGTCAATCAATGTTTATGATGCGCCTTATGGAAATAAAGTGGCAGAGATTCCAAATGGCGAAACAATTACCCTAATTGGAAAATTAAACGATAATGATGAGATTACCTGGTACCAAGTGGGTCGCAAGAAGTATATTACTAGCAACTACATTCAAATTGAATATCCGGAAGATGATGAATAAAAAAGCGAGAGGTTGAGAAAAAGCAAAAGTCTTTTTCTCAACCTCTCCTATTTTTCCAAACAATAGTAAGATAACGTGGAACTAGCTTCGCATCGCCACAAGGCTCAAGGCTAATTCTCACTCACTTTAATTAATCCCGTCGTAATTGAATTTTATTATTAAAGAAACGCGCTAAAGCATAAACGATGATTAAGTAAATAACTAAGATTACCCAACCAGTAACGTTTGAGATAATTATTGATTTAAAGACACCACTAGCAGAAAGCGCTGGGATTAAGCCAACCAGTGAATAGGCTAACATCATCAATAATACTAAGCACGCCATGGGAAGCCCAATTCCTACAATCCATTTCCACCGACGATTTAATAAGGCAAAACCATTACCAATTGCCATCATCGTTAAAGAAAGGCTGAAGTACGATAATAAACTATGCCAAGCAGAAACAAGATCAAACGGTGTATTCATTAAACCCACAAGTTGGGCAATAAACCAAACTACTAATGTCATTAGGAAAAGAGATAAGATTCGTCCTTGCCATAGTGTTTTACGAGAAATACCGTTTTGAATTGCCCACTTAAAGTCAGTGTAAGGAGTTACAAGGAAAAGCGCCATTAAAAGCACGTTTAAGATTGATGAAGCAATGCTTGGAAGGGCTTGGAGGCTAACCAAAAAAGATTCAAGGTTGTCTGAAATAATTAATCCAAGCAGGTAGGTTATTAATGCAATTCCCAGCCCCCAACCTAAGGCAATTCCTGTAGCGTGACCTGCTTGTTGAAACATGGTTGAAATAACAAGGTTTCTCTTTTGATTTTCCATTAGTATTCTCCCCCATTCGTTAAGTAAATGAATAAATGCTGCAAATCGTAATGGCCAATCTTAACTTGATCAGGAATCACACGCTGGTCATCTAAGCGATCAAGTAAGTAGGCAGTCTTAATATTACCCATCATCTCTGTTTTAAGAATTTTTAAGCCTGCAGTATACTCATCAACCATTTTTTCCGGACCACTAATTGTATAAGCCTTGGCTAATAAACCTTCTGTATCCTCATTAATAATGATGTGGTGTTGATCCATGATGAGGACATGTTCGACTAATTGTTGAATTTCTTCAATTAAGTGGGTTGATAAGACAAAAGTTCGTGGTCGTTCTTGATAAGTCTTAACTAATTCTTTATAGAAGCTATCACGGTGATTAGCATCTAAACCTAAAATCGGTTCATCTAATAGAACGTAATCGGCATTGACTGCTAAGGCGACGATTAGCTTGGAGGCCGTCCGTTGCCCCGTCGATAAGTTAGTAATCTTCATCCGGTCATTCAAGCCAAAAACCTTTAAGAGATGATTTGCTAGATCATAGTCAAAATTATTATAAGCTGCATCGGCCAGGTCAAAGGTTTGACTGATCTTCATGTGACGTGGATAAAGATTAACTTCACTCATCAAAAAGATTTTGCTGAGGAGGTCATCATTGTTATTAACGTCTTCATTACCAATTTTTACTTCCCCGCTCGTTGGAAAAAGCCGGTTGCTCATAATATTAAGAAGAGTCGTCTTCCCAGCCCCATTCCGGCCAAGGAGACCATAAATTTTAGCGGGTTCTAGGGTAAATGAAATATTATCCAATACTGTTTGGCGACGATACTTTTTAACAATGTTTTTAACTATTAATTGATCCATCATTCTCACCTCGTTCGATTAAGTCTAATAAATGCTGCTTGGTAATCCCGAGCTTACCCGCTTCAACTAGCAAACTCTTTACATAGTCGTTATAAAAACTTTCTTTACGTTGTTCCATAATTTTTTGTTGTGCACCTTTTTTTACAAACATCCCTAGTCCACGTCGCTTTTCTAAGAGGTCTTTATTAACTAAAATATTCATCCCCTTAAGGACTGTCGCAGGATTGATATGCAATTGCTGAGAAAGCTGGGTCGTTGACGGTACCTGCGAACCTTCATCAAAGCCCCCAGAGAAAATCATCTCTTCAAGCTGATCAGCAATTTGCTGATAAAGCGGCGTCGAATCATTAAAGTCGAAATTCATAAGTGCACCTCCTTTTTCGTTTAACACTTCATTACTTGTGTAACTAAGTATATATGTTGGAGGATGATTTTGCAAGGGGAAAGTGATTTTAAATCGAGTAGGAGATAATTGATTATTTCAATTATCGACCTCTCACACCACCGTACGTACGGTTCCGTATACGGCGGTTCGACAACTTAATCACATTGAATTGACTGGAGCGTCTT
>NZ_JACIVH010000013.1 GCF_014145615.1 Limosilactobacillus balticus
CTTGCACTTACCGAAGCTGAAGTTGATTCACTCGCACTTACCGAAGCAGAGGTACTTTCACTTGCACTTACAGATGCTGAAGTTGATTCACTCGCACTTACAGATGCTGATGTGCTTTCACTTGCACTTACCGAAGCTGAGGTACTTTCACTTGCACTTACGGAGGCTGAGGTACTTTCACTTGCACTCAACGATGTTGAGGCACTTTCGCTGGCGCTTACTGAAGCTGAGG
>NZ_JACIVH010000014.1 GCF_014145615.1 Limosilactobacillus balticus
CACTTACCGAAGCTGAGGTACTTTCACTTGCACTTACGGAGGCTGAGGTACTTTCACTTGCACTCAACGATGTTGAGGCACTTTCGCTGGCGCTTACTGAAGCTGAGGTGCTTTCACTTGCACTTACAGATGCTGAAGTTGATTCACTCGCACTTACTGAAGCGGAGGTACTTTCACTCACACTCAACGATGTTGAGGTACTTTCACTTGCACTTACAGATGCTGATGTGCTTTCGCTGGCGCTTACTGAAGCTGAGGTGCTTTCGCTCGCACTTACTGAAGCCGAAGTACTTTCGCTGGCGCTTACTAAAG
>NZ_JACIVH010000015.1 GCF_014145615.1 Limosilactobacillus balticus
GCCAGATGTAAGTACCGAAGGAAATAAGCCGGCAACGGTTGTGGTAACATACCCAGATGGTTCCAGGGACGAAGTGCCAGTCACAGTTCATGTTACAAAGCCAAGCACGGCAAGTGATACGGATAAGTACGCGCCAGAAGGTCAAACAATCAATACGAAGACTGGTGTAGTCCCAGATCCAGCTGACGGGATCAAGAACAAGGACGAGTTACCAGCTGGCACAAAGTATACGTGGAA
>NZ_JACIVH010000016.1 GCF_014145615.1 Limosilactobacillus balticus
GTATTAGGCACACCGCCGGCGTTCATCCTGAGCCAGGATCAAACTCTCATATAAAATATATAAGAACTTGAATAGCTCTCAATTATCTTTGTTATTAAGCGAATTGACTTCGCAAATGCTTTTGCTTCAAATCACATCGTGATTGAAGACCCTACACATTTGATTCGTCGAAACTTTGTTCAGTTTTCAAAGGTCTACCTGTTGGCTAACCAAGCAGCCAATCAACATATTTATTAT
>NZ_JACIVH010000017.1 GCF_014145615.1 Limosilactobacillus balticus
GTCAAAGTGAAAGTGCCTCAACGTCGTTGAGCCAAAGCGAGAGTACCTCAACCTCATTGAGTCAGAGTGAGAGTGCGTCAACCTCACTAAGTCAGAGTGAGAGCGCCTCAACATCGCTGAGTCAGAGTGAAAGCACCTCAGCATCAGTAAGTGCAAGTGAGAGTACCTCAACATCACTGAGTCAAAGTGAAAGTGCCTCAACGTCGTTGAGCCAAAGCGAGAGTACCTCAACCT
>NZ_JACIVH010000018.1 GCF_014145615.1 Limosilactobacillus balticus
ATCATGGATAAGAGACATTTCAGAGTTTTATTCATACAAGCTACCATGGCGACCTTATTCAGTTTTGGATAAGGTCGTTTTTCTTTTAAACGATAATAATATTCAACAATGTGATTAGAATTGACGTGTTGTTGGCGAATCATATTACCAACGGTAAAATACAACAGTTTACGGGCAATTGGGTTTCCACGCTTATTAATATGGTCTTGACCGGCATAAGTTCCAGAGTGGTGACGGCGAATATCAATCCCAACATAGGCATTGAGTTGGTTAGAGTTATCAAAACGACTAATGTCACCTAATTCTCCCATTAGTTGGG
>NZ_JACIVH010000019.1 GCF_014145615.1 Limosilactobacillus balticus
CTCAACCTCATTGAGTGCAAGTGAGAGTACCTCAACATCACTGAGTCAGAGTGAAAGCGCCTCGACATCACTAAGTCAAAGTGAGAGTGCCTCAACATCGCTCAGCCAGAGTGAGAGCGCCTCAACCTCATTGAGCCAAAGTGAAAGTACCTCAACCTCATTGAGTGCAAGTGAGAGTGCGTCAACGTCGTTGAGCCAAAGCGAGAGTGTCTCAACATCGCTCAGCCAGAGTGAGAGCGCCTCAACGTCGCTCAGTCAAAGTGAAAGCGCCTCGACATCACTGAGTCAAAGTGAAAGTGCCTCAACCTCATTGAGCCAGAGTGAGAGTGCGTCAACGTCGTTGAGCCAAAGCGAGAGTGTCTCAACATCGCTCAGTCAGAGTGAAAGTGCTTCAACCTCACTGAGTGAAAGCGAAAGTGCTTCAACATCAGTAAGTGCAAGTGAAAGCACCTCAGCATCACTGAGTCAGAGTGAAAGCACCTCAGCATCAGTAAGTGCAAGTGAGAGTACCTCAACATCACTGAGTCAGAGTGAAAGCACCTCAGCATCAGTAAGTGCAAGTGAGAGTACCTCAACATCACTGAGTCAAAGTGAAAGTGCCTCAACGTCGTTGAGCCAAAGCGAGAGTACCTCAACCT
>NZ_JACIVH010000002.1 GCF_014145615.1 Limosilactobacillus balticus
GTGTAGGCCAGATCTCCCCGGGTAAGGATATTAACTTTCATACCATGTCACCGTTAGCTTTACTAAGAGTAACTTCGAGTAGTATTGGACTTCAGTTTGGTTTGCAACCTTATCCAGTTACCCTCAGCCTTATAGCTACTTCTTGTTCATCGGTGCAGTATTTTGCCTTAGACTTCCTTCAGATTCCGTCTCACGACGGACACCCTTGTCCTCAGCTCATGGTTCCGACTACTACGG
>NZ_JACIVH010000020.1 GCF_014145615.1 Limosilactobacillus balticus
GTAAGTGCAAGTGAAAGTACCTCTGCTTCGGTAAGTGCAAGTGAAAGCACATCAGCATCTGTAAGTGCGAGTGAATCAACTTCAGCTTCGGTAAGTGCAAGTGAAAGTACCTCCGCTTTAGTAAGCGCCAGCGAAAGTACTTCGGCTTCAGTAAGTGCGAGCGAAAGCACCTCAGCTTCAGTAAGCGCCAGCGAAAGCAC
>NZ_JACIVH010000021.1 GCF_014145615.1 Limosilactobacillus balticus
GGTATTAGCATCTGTTTCCAAATGTTATCCCCCGCTCCGGGGCAGGTTACCTACGTGTTACTCACCCGTCCGCCACTCACTGGTGATCCATCGTCAATCAGGTGCAAGCACCATCAATTAGTTGGGCCAGTGCGTACGACTTGCATGTATTAGGCACACCGCCGGCGTTCATCCTGAGCCAGGATCAAACTCTCATATAAAATATATAAGAACTTGAATAGCTCTCAATTATCTTTG
>NZ_JACIVH010000022.1 GCF_014145615.1 Limosilactobacillus balticus
CACATTAATAAGCGTGGAAACCCAATTGCCCGTAAACTGTTGTATTTTACCATTGGTAATATGATTCGCCAACAACACGTCAATCCTAATCACATTGTTGAATATTATTATCGTTTAATCGAGTAGGAGATAATTGATTATTTCAATTATCGACCTCTCACACCACCGTACGTACGGTTCCGTATACGGCGGTTCGACAACTTAATCACATTGAATTGACTGGAGCGTCTTGGA
>NZ_JACIVH010000023.1 GCF_014145615.1 Limosilactobacillus balticus
CTTCGATGTGTAGGTTCCGTTTTATTCCTTAGAAAGGAGGTGATCCAGCCGCAGGTTCTCCTACGGCTACCTTGTTACGACTTCACCCCAGTCATCTGTCCCGCCTTAGGCGGCTCCCTCCATAAAGGTTAGGCCACCGACTTTGGGCGTTACAAACTCCCATGGTGTGACGGGCGGTGTGTACAAGGCCCGGGAACGTATTCACCGCGGCATGCTGATCCGCGATTACTAGCGATTCCGACTTCGTGTAGGCGAGTTGCAGCCTACAGTCCGAACTGAGAACGGCTTTAAGAGATTAGCTTGCTCTCGCGAGTTTGCAACTCGTTGTACCGTCCATTGTAGCACGTGTGTAGCCCAGGTCATAAGGGGCATGATGATCTGACGTCGTCCCCACCTTCCTCCGGTTTGTCACCGGCAGTCTCACTAGAGTGCCCAACTTAATGCTGGCAACTAGTAACAAGGGTTGCGCTCGTTGCGGGACTTAACCCAACATCTCACGACACGAGCTGACGACGACCATGCACCACCTGTCATTGCGTCCCCGAAGGGAACGCCTTATCTCTAAGGTTAGCGCAAGATGTCAAGACCTGGTAAGGTTCTTCGCGTAGCTTCGAATTAAACCACATGCTCCACCGCTTGTGCGGGCCCCCGTCAATTCCTTTGAGTTTCAACCTTGCGGTCGTACTCCCCAGGCGGAGTGCTTAATGCGTTAGCTCCGGCACTGAAGGGCGGAAACCCTCCAACACCTAGCACTCATCGTTTACGGCATGGACTACCAGGGTATCTAATCCTGTTCGCTACCCATGCTTTCGAGCCTCAGCGTCAGTTGCAGACCAGACAGCCGCCTTCGCCACTGGTGTTCTTCCATATATCTACGCATTCCACCGCTACACATGGAGTTCCACTGTCCTCTTCTGCACTCAAGTCGCCCGGTTTCCGATGCACTTCTTCGGTTAAGCCGAAGGCTTTCACATCAGACCTAAGCAACCGCCTGCGCTCGCTTTACGCCCAATAAATCCGGATAACGCTTGCCACCTACGTATTACCGCGGCTGCTGGCACGTAGTTAGCCGTGACTTTCTGGTTGGATACCGTCACTGCGTGAACAGTTACTCTCACGCACGTTCTTCTCCAACAACAGAGCTTTACGAGCCGAAACCCTTCTTCACTCACGCGGTGTTGCTCCATCAGGCTTGCGCCCATTGTGGAAGATTCCCTACTGCTGCCTCCCGTAGGAGTATGGACCGTGTCTCAGTTCCATTGTGGCCGATCAGTCTCTCAACTCGGCTATGCATCATCGCCTTGGTAAGCCGTTACCTTACCAACTAGCTAATGCACCGCAGGTCCATCCCAGAG
>NZ_JACIVH010000024.1 GCF_014145615.1 Limosilactobacillus balticus
ACTGGATAAGGTTGCAAACCAAACTGAAGTCCAATACTACTCGAAGTTACTCTTAGTAAAGCTAACGGTGACATGGTATGAAAGTTAATATCCTTACCCGGGGAGATCTGGCCTACACGTTTCCGACAAGAGGAATAAGTTTAATTTCCACAGAAACAAGCGGTGCAGTGATGCAGTGTTGAGTAAGCCAGAAGTCAGCCGAGGTCATAGTAGTTTGAATAATCAGATGAAGGACTGAACGACAATAACTTGTAACTTATATCGGAGGTGTAATCAGGTGCGACAATCGCAGAAAACAGAACAACAAGCTGACCGCTTGTCGAGGATAGGTTTGGAAAACCGAAAGTACACAAGGGCGCGTAGTACCGGTTATGGTGAAGGTAAAGGTATGAGTGTCACTATCCAAGACTTAGTCTTGGATCGCAATAACCTTAATCAGGCTTATTTGCGAGTTAAGAGAAATAAAGGAGCAGCAGGCGTTGACGATATGACAGCCAATGACCTTCTGCCATATCTTAGAGAAAATAAGACGGAACTGATCGCTAGTTTGCGTGAGGGCAAGTATAAACCAGCCCCAGTCAAACGGGTAGAAATTCCGAAGCCTAATGGTGGAGTAAGAAGACTTGGAATACCAACGGTGGTGGACCGAATGGTTCAACAAGCTGTAGCCCAAATTCTTACGCCTATCTTTGAGCGTGTTTTCTCTGATAATAGTTTTGGCTTCCGTCCCCACCGTGGGGCCCATGACGCTATTGAAAAAGTAGTAGATCTTTATAATCAAGGTTATCGAAGAGTTGTTGACTTAGACCTAAAAGCCTATTTCGATAACGTTAATCATGACTTGATGATTAAGTATCTCCAACAATATATTGATGACCCATGGACACTAAGACTCATTCGTAAGTTTCTAACTAGCGGAGTCTTAGACCATGGGCTTTTCGCTAAGAGCGAAAAAGGAACCCCACAAGGAGGGCCATTGTCCCCACTACTGGCGAACATCTATCTAAATGAGTTGGACAAAGAGTTGACTAGACGTGGTCATCATTTTGTGCGCTATGCGGATGATTGTAACATCTATGTTAAAAGTCAACGAGCCGGAGAACGAGTAATGCGAAGCATTACCCAGTTTCTAGAAAAGCGATTGAAAGTTAAAGTGAACCCAGATAAAACCAAAGTCGGGAGCCCTCTACGGTTGAAGTTTCTTGGCTTTTCGTTGGGTGTAGACCACAATGGGGCCTACGCCCGTCCAGCTAAACAATCGCAACAACGAGTAAAGAAAGCACTGAAGTTATTAACTAAACGTAATCGTGGAATATCTCTGACAAGAATGTTTGAAGAAATTCATCGAAAAATGCGTGGGTGGCTTCAGTACTACTCAATTGGGAAACTAACTAACTTTAT
>NZ_JACIVH010000025.1 GCF_014145615.1 Limosilactobacillus balticus
TGCTCTGACTACTTTGCCACCGCTTTAAGCGGTGTTTGTACTACCTCACTTACCCTTAAAAGGGTCCGAATATTCCACACTTGTTAGCTTATCCATTGCTATATCATGTTTCTCTTGACCTCGGATATACTTCTTTATCGTGGATTCATTTAATCCAACTGTACTCACATAGTAGCCTTCAGCCCAAAAATGTCGGTTCCCATATTTGTATTTTAAGTTTGCATGTCGGTCAAACAT
>NZ_JACIVH010000026.1 GCF_014145615.1 Limosilactobacillus balticus
CGGATAAGTACGCGCCAGAAGGTCAAACAATCAATACGAAGACTGGTGTAGTCCCAGATCCAGCTGACGGGATCAAGAACAAGGACGAGTTACCAGCTGGCACAAAGTATACGTGGAAGGATACGCCAGATGTAAGTACCGAAGGAAATAAGCCGGCAACGGTTGTGGTAACATACCCAGATGGTTCCAGGGACGAAGTGCCAGTCACAGTTCATGTTACAAAGCCAAGCACGGCAAGTGAT
>NZ_JACIVH010000027.1 GCF_014145615.1 Limosilactobacillus balticus
CCAGCGAAAGCACATCAGCATCTGTAAGTGCAAGTGAAAGTACCTCGGCTTCAGTAAGCGCCAGCGAAAGTACCTCAACATCGTTGAGTGTGAGTGAAAGTACCTCCGCTTCAGTAAGTGCGAGTGAATCAACTTCAGCATCTGTAAGTGCGAGTGAATCAACTTCAGCATCTGTAAGTGCAAGTGAAAGTACCTCAGCTTCGGTAAGTGCGAGTGAATCAACTTCAGCTTCGGTAAGTGCAAGCGAAAGTACCTCTACTTCAGTAAGTGCGAGTGAATCAACTTCAGCTTCGGTAAGTGCAAGTGAAAGCACCTCAGCTTCAGTAAGCGCCAGCGAAAGTGCCTCAACATCGTTGAGTGCAAGTGAAAGCACTTCGGCTTCAGTAAGCGCCAGCGAAAGTGCCTCAACATCGTTGAGTGCAAGTGAAA
>NZ_JACIVH010000028.1 GCF_014145615.1 Limosilactobacillus balticus
CAGCTTCGGTAAGTGCAAGTGAAAGTACCTCCGCTTTAGTAAGCGCCAGCGAAAGTACTTCGGCTTCAGTAAGTGCGAGCGAAAGCACCTCAGCTTCAGTAAGCGCCAGCGAAAGCACCTCAGCATCTGTAAGTGCAAGTGAAAGTACCTCTGCTTCAGTAAGCGCCAGCGAAAGTACCTCAACATCGTTGAGTGTGAGTGAAAGTACCTCCGCTTCAGTAAGTGCGAGTGAATCAACTTCAGCATCTGTAAGTGCAAGTGAAAGTACCTCTGCTTCGGTAAGTGCGAGTGAAAGCACCTCAGCTTCAGTAAGCGCCAGCGAAAGTGCCTCAACATCGTTGAGTGCAAGTGAAAGTACCTCAGCCTCCGTAAGTGCAAGTGAAAGTACCT
>NZ_JACIVH010000029.1 GCF_014145615.1 Limosilactobacillus balticus
GGCTACTGGCGAACTGCACATAGTAAGACCTTGAGCTATTCTCTAACTAATAGAAAACTGGAACAACTTGGACTTATGAATATGTCCAAGACGCTCCAGTCAATTCAATGTGATTAAGTTGTCGAACCGCCGTATACGGAACCGTACGTACGGTGGTGTGAGAGGTCGATAATTGAAATAATCAATTATCTCCTACTCGAT
>NZ_JACIVH010000003.1 GCF_014145615.1 Limosilactobacillus balticus
CTTTCGCTTTCACTCAGTGAGGTTGAAGCACTTTCACTCTGACTGAGCGATGTTGAGGCACTCTCGCTTTGGCTCAACGACGTTGACGCACTCTCACTTGCACTCAATGAGGTTGAGGTACTTTCACTTTGGCTCAATGAGGTTGAGGCGCTCTCACTCTGGCTCAACGACGTTGACGCACTCTCACTTGCACTGAGTGATGTCGAGGCACTTTCACTCTGACTCAGTGATGTTGAGGTACTCTCACTTG
>NZ_JACIVH010000030.1 GCF_014145615.1 Limosilactobacillus balticus
CCCAACTAATGGGAGAATTAGGTGACATTAGTCGTTTTGATAACTCTAACCAACTCAATGCCTATGTTGGGATTGATATTCGCCGTCACCACTCTGGAACTTATGCCGGTCAAGACCACATTAATAAGCGTGGAAACCCAATTGCCCGTAAACTGTTGTATTTTACCATTGGTAATATGATTCGCCAACAACACGTCAATCCTAATCACATTGTTGAATATTATTATCGTTTAA
>NZ_JACIVH010000031.1 GCF_014145615.1 Limosilactobacillus balticus
CACTCTGGCTCAACGACGTTGACGCACTCTCACTTGCACTGAGTGATGTCGAGGCACTTTCACTCTGACTCAGTGATGTTGAGGTACTCTCACTTGCACTTACTGATGCTGAGGTGCTCTCACTCTGGCTGAGCGATGTTGAGGTACTTTCACTTGCACTTACTGATGCTGAGGTGCTTTCACTCTGACTCAGTGATGTCGAGGTACTCTCACTTGCACTTACTGATGCTGAGGTGCTCTCACTCTGGCTGAGCGATGTTGAGGCACTCTCACTTTGACTTAGTGATGTCGAGGCGCTTTCACTCTGACTCAGTGATGTTGAGGTACTCTCACTTGCACTCAATGAGGTTGAG
>NZ_JACIVH010000032.1 GCF_014145615.1 Limosilactobacillus balticus
CTTCAACATCCTTAAGTGCAAGTGAGAGTGTTTCGACATCACTAAGTCAAAGTGAAAGTGCTTCGACATCCTTGAGTCAGAGCGAGAGTATCTCAACATCGTTGAGTGCAAGTGAGAGTACCTCAACATCACTGAGTCAGAGCGAGAGTATCTCAACATCGTTGAGTGCAAGTGAGAGCACCTCAGCATCAGTAAGTGCAAGTGAGAGTACCTCAACATCACTGAGTCAGAGTGAAAGCACCTCAGCATCAGTAAGTGCAAGTGAGAGTACCTCAACATCACTGAGTCAGAGTGAAAGTGCCTCGACATCACTCAGTGCAAGTGAGAGTGCGTCAACGTCGTTGAGCCAGAGTG
>NZ_JACIVH010000033.1 GCF_014145615.1 Limosilactobacillus balticus
ACTTTGCCACCGCTTTAAGCGGTGTTTGTACTACCTCACTTACCCTTAAAAGGGTCCGAATATTCCACACTTGTTAGCTTATCCATTGCTATATCATGTTTCTCTTGATCTCGGATATCCTTCTTCATTCAATCTAACTGTACTCACATAGTAGCCTTCAGCCCCAAAATGTCAGTTCCCATATTTGTATTTTAAGTTTGCATGTCGATCAAACATCATTAATGCACTTTTCCCTTTTAAGTATCCCATAAACTGCGATACACTTAGCTTCGGCGGAATACTTACTAACAAGTGCACATGATCTGGCATCATATGACCTTCAATTA
>NZ_JACIVH010000034.1 GCF_014145615.1 Limosilactobacillus balticus
ATCACATCGTGATTGAAGACCCTACACATTTGATTCGTCGAAACTTTGTTCAGTTTTCAAAGGTCTACCTGTTGGCTAACCAAGCAGCCAATCAACATATTTATTATAACATGTATCAAGTTGGCTTGTCAAGAAGAAATTTTAATTAATTTTGAATTTCTTTTGATCGATAACTCAATCAGCAACTTTATTAATATATCATGTCATCAATAGGATGTCAACAGCATTTTCAAAAAATGTCATTTGAACTGTGCAACCAATAAATAAGTCTAAGCAGTCGCAAAATTTACTTCATCTCTTATCGCTGACAGGGATTTCATTATATCTCATCTACAAAGCCTTTGCAAGCATTATTTTATTTTTTATGCATATCATTCAAAAATTGTTGAAGGTTTAACTCTTCATTGACTTTTTGGAACGTTTCAGTATTCCAACCATTACTACCCGTAATAACTAGTTTATTGTTATCAAGCGCTGCGGTAAGTGGATTAGTTACATCATGGTCTTCCAAATTTATAAGGTAGCGTTCTCCGTCTTTACGCCAAGTTAAGCTATCATCTGTGTCCGGATTATTCTTATCAGCATAAACATATCGACCTGTTCCGTTTTCGTTTAAGACAATAGCTGCTCCGTCTTGATCATCTCGATACGATCCAACAACTTTTACAGTTTTAGTTATTTGAGGCGAATTCTTTTTTACTACTTTATTGTCACGAACTGGATTAAGTTGTTTACTAGCAAACTGTTTATAATTTACCCCTAAAATTCCTAACAAGATTACCAGTAATATGGTAAATGTAATTAACCCAATATGGTATCGTTTCTTTTTAGAATTTCTCACCATCATCCCCCCATCCTTCCTAGTATTATCTCATCATTTCAGTAAATCTGTCACATCTTTTTTAATTAACCTTTTCTTTTCTTCAAGTTGAATAAATTCCCGAAGATATTTAAAGGGAAAAGGAATTACTGTCAACTGATGAAATCGTACAAAATTCACCCTCATCATTTGAAGAAACTTCAAGATGTTTTCGGTCTCAATCGTAGCAAAACCACGCTCATTTAATTTAGTATTAGGTTGAAGTTGCCAGATATGAGATGCCTTCGCAATTGACATATTCATATTTTTACTAATAGTTCCTACATTATAGTAAATAACATCCTGATCGTCTTTATCAAAAAAATAATTAATATCCGTTAACCCAGAGAGATATTTTTGAACATGGGCTTTTGTTTTTGGCTTCACTTTCAAAACTAGGCCATATTGTTCATATAATTCATCTAATAACAAATTAATTGCAATTGGACTTAAGATTTTATTCTTCTTCATAAAGTCAAATTCATCTTTTAAGTCATTGATACTAAACGAATTCAGCTCTCTTTTATTAATAATAGAAATGAGGCTTTGATATTTAGCACTATACTTAGGGTAACTTTTACTTAAGTCATTTAAGGTAGATTTAATCTCCTCTTTTGTTACTGACGAACAATTTTGATGACTAATCATTTCGTTGAGATCGTCAAAAAGCTCAGCATTAGGCAAAGTAAAAATATTTTTCCTGTTTAAATTGTAGAAGGTATTAGCAGGAGTTTTAATTAGGTACTGGGGGTCTGTATTATCAGCACCAATAAATTTTGAGCTTTCTTGTAAATCTAACCGTCTCACCTCAAATTCAATACCATTAATCATTTTAAATAGATAGACCGCTTTAGCACCATAAACTTCCTTTACTACTTGATAGAACTCCCATCCTTTCATTGAATCTGGTGAATGATATAGACTTAACCTTCTTCCTTTCAAATCTTTCTTTATTATCAACTCTTTTAACGAATTAATTAGCGTACTTTTTAAATCCCCCTTCCTAAAGGTATCAATTGTCAAATGCTGCACTATTGCCTGCTGGTAGTCGGTCGCGTAATTATCTTTAATGTCGTCATGAGTTTGAAAATACTGCTTATTATTAATCACAACTAGATTATATCAATGTCGTCATGAGTTTGAAAATACTGCTTATTATTAATCACAACTAGATTATATCCAAATTTATCTTCAACGGTCTGTCTAATATTGACTTTAACTGTTGGTAGAAGCCGAACCAATGCGGCCTTAATATCTTCTATCCTTTCATCCCCCACAATCCGGTTATCGATTAAGTTTAACTGGTTCTTCGCAAAGAATTCTTCGATGTGCTTATCTAACCGATTCCCCCATTCAGTTTGTGATAGCCGTCCTAAAAGTTGTTTTGCTGTATCTACTTTTTCAAATTTTAATTCAGAAAAATACTCTCTAAAAGCTGAATTAAAAACACTTACCAAGTTATACAAGTGATAAAACTTAGTTGACTGTACTTGATTTAATTTACCATCTGACCAAAATAGCATTTGGCGCGGCTTATCTTTAGGATATAAAGGAGCATTAATAAAGCAATTTTCGGTATTTAAGTTCTTATTATATTTATTTACCTGCTTTATTTGCCATTTTTTCAAATCAATATCAAACCATGGCGCATTGTTAAGACTTTTCCTCTCCATGTTATTAAACAAACTAATTCCATGTTCCTTAAAACTTTTAACTTTAGTAAACCGTGAAGTTGATAAAAACAAGTTACAATCATTACCAACCACTAACCTTGTTAGATCAAGGTAAATTTTTTGAGTAAGATGTGGCTTCGACGGTGTGAGAAAAAGATTACCAAGCATCCCCGTTCCCTTAATTCCATAGAAGGGTAACATATTAAAAAATAGTCGTAGGATGACGGCTTTATCTAAAGAAGAGACTGCTTTCTCATCTAATTTTGACACCCTAAAAGTATGCTGACTATACTTCTCAATTGTTGCCCTTATCTCTTGAACATTTACCGCTGACTTTTTAGCGATTAAATATAAACGATATACATTCTTTTGGATTTTCTTCCCCGTTAGCGCATTAATATATAAGTTATTTTCTACATCGATATTAATGCTAAAAATTCTTCTTGGAATAAAACGTTGCTCTTCTAAATTTTGATCAACTGAATATATATCATAGCTAGTCAGAATTTTGTGAGTATCAATATCAAATTTAGCAAGCTGATTAGTTGTTATCATTTCTGTCTCCTTTTATTCAAAATAATCCAATAAATTTTTCGCAAATTGACTGTTAAGTTTCCCGTCAGCTAAAAACATACTAGGGCATGTAAAGAACTGTTGATCCGATTGTGGAGTGATCAATTTTTGTTCATATTTACTATTAGGTTTAAGTTGGCGGAAATTAATAAAGTATACTGGATTATTCTCTGTACAATTAGCCAGTTTTAGGCGGGCCTTCTTAAATACTTCTGCTTGTTCAGTGGCATTAGTGATCTCATTATAATCTTTGATATCAACAAAAACTTTCTTCTTATCCTTTGTTTGCAGGTAGCAATCAAATAATTCAAATTCATTGTCTGCCATTGAATAAACCTTAATCCCTAAGTATTTACAAATAACTTTAAATACTTCTTCACTTAAAGCTGGACGATAAAAATTATTAAATATTCCTGGCAATAATTGATAATGGTGTGGCTTTTCAAAATCATGATAGTAACCTAATAAGTCAAGTTCTTCTTTGAGCCAAGGGTTTGCTTCATATATCCGATTTAAAGTCTTTCCATAGTGGACAAAGTCAAATTGATGCTGGTTATAGCGTTGAATTGGAACAGTGTCAATAGCCAGTAACCAATTATAGTCACCATCGATAGCAAAGTAATATTTATTGACTGCTTTTTCGAATTGCCAATGGAGACGCTGAATAGTTGCAGAGGCATCATCACCAAACGGATACTTCAATATCATTTCACGTAATCTTTGCCACATCTCTTTTGTCCCTTGCCGGTCTTCTTGCAATTGAGATGGCAACCAAACCGTAAAACGATATTGGATTTCATTAGCCATATTGAGCTTTTCATAAAGTAGCCTTGCTTTTTCTTTTTTAAGTTCCGCTTCTATCTCAGAAATATCAGCTAATACTGCTGCCATTTCTAAAGTAGTTCGTTTATTATTCAAATAGTCGCTTACAAGATTCTTTTTTGCGGCATTATCTATTAGGATCAGGGGGCAGCTACTCTTGATATTGGTCCGTGCCATTCTCCCTAAAGCTTGCTCAATATAAACACCCCCAGCAATTTTTACTGGTTGCAAATCATTTTGCCGATAATTATTTACTGGGCCACCATTTATATAGGCATATAAATTTTTCCGATAAGTTGCCCTCGTAATATGACCATTTCCATATAAGGCATCTTGTTCACCGATTATGTGTAACATTTTCTTTATCAAAAACTGTTCGTCGCCTCTGCCAATCCAAGTGGCGATATGAGTAGGAGCTTCAAGGTATTCGCCATCAATGTCTTTAGATAAATTTTGTTTGCCGATTATTACTCCATTTTTACTTTTGACTAGCTCTGTTAATGTTTCCGCATCAATTGAGTAATGAAGATTAATCCCTCTTCCCAAAGCAGCATAAGTGGTTACCATAATGTTAAGCTTGCCGTTTGTCCAATCCTTTTTTATTAGGGGAATCTTTTGCTGAGCATTTTGAGCATCAACAACTGTTAAGGAAACCTTCCCCATTCCTATCGCCTTTAAACATAACTTGTACCAATGTAATAACTCTTCGCTAACTTTCTTATTTTTAAATAATACATATGCTGGATTAAGAGGGCGCTCATTATAAAATTTTGCAAACGTAATAAGCGCTTGCACTGTTTTTAGGTTCCGCAAAAGAGTAAAACTCACTTGGCCATCTCCCGCTAACGAAATTACATCATTAGGTCTTAACCCTTCTTCTTCTGGATATACAGTAAAGAGTTCAGCAGGAATACGGTTAACCTTAAGCACCCTTTGTAAAAGGTCTTTTGCAAAAATAGTGTCTTGTCCTTTAATCGGTAAGTCAACATTCGTAATTGAGACATTAATTCCGGCTCTTCTTTCTGCTGCCAAATAATCTTTATTTTCTTTATCTAGCTCTTTCTCCAACTGCGTCGACAATTGATAATTATTCTTCACATGCGCTTCAATCCACTGATAATCAAAATTGTTTAACATCGTTGGGCTTTTAGCGGTCGCCGACAAACCATATACGTGCCATTTATTTGCTAAAAATGCCAGGAGCCTTTCAGCACTAAAGTTGGAATGATACCAATAAACGTGATCACCAAATGCTTTATCGTCATTACTCATTATCTGTAAGTATTCATAGCCATTTGCGTAAATACTTTGGTTGTCACCAAACAATCTCTCAGTCGTCAAATCAAATCTTCCTGTTATCCCATCTTCAAGACGACTTAATATATATGTGGTTTTATCTTCTTCATTGCTTTCATCTAAAATACTCCGGATGATATAGGCGGTTGCCTCATTTGCCGTCCAGTCTTTTCTTTCAGCTCTGGTTACGTTTTGACCGATTTTCTGCACGTTTTTGACGAAAAACCGAATTAACTTTTGCAAATGCTTTAAAACTTGCGAAAGCCTCAGTTCACCATGTTGATATAATGCTTTATCAGACTTAATCAAATTTAACTGTTGTTTAGGATCTGATTGAATGACTAAATACCTTTCAGCTTCTGTCTTACCTAACAGTTGGTTTTGCATCCCAAGATTAAAGATAAAGCGTTGGTTTCCATTCCTTAACGAATCGTCAAGCTTGACGCGATATAATAAGTTTAGATTTTTATAAGTATCACACATTTTTTGCTGCATAACTTTTAGAATATCTTTATTATCGTTATTACCATTTATCCCCGGCGCATCAATAATCTGCTGTGGTAAAGTTGTCATACAGTCGTTTACTTTTATGATTATTCTTCGGTAAATATGAAACAAATCAAGACGGTCCCTAAATGCCAAATCACTTTTGTCAGTAATCTGGTCGATGATGAAATCATTCCAATCTTCTTTGATCTCATCGACCTCATCCATAATTAAGTGAACCTTTTTCTGAGAAAAGGCGGCCCAGGTATGCATTGTACTGGCTTTAGGAGTTTTAATAAGGGTGAGAAATTTCCTACTTGTCATAAAGACAACCCGTTTCTCTTTTAATTTAAGTTCAGGAAACATCTTGAATACCCATGGAATGTTTGCAGTTATTTCCTCTAAGATATAATTGTTACTAATCTTTTTAGAAAGGGACTTCTTCTTAATATCTCTAACTAAATTCTTTTTCAAAAGCGGAACTGCTTTACTGAAATCTTCATCATCTATATGTTTATTTTGAGAAAAGTGGAGACCTTTTTGAAAGAAATAAAATTGATACCTCTTCATTGCTTTTTTCAATGTTTCGGCAAATAATGGATAACGGTGTTTAAACGGTGATAAAAAATTCGTGACTCTAGAAGAAATACTATCAATGTCAGTCGGTGCAAGCCCCTTAAAGAGCACTTTATTTAAATAATCACTAACTTCATCAACTTCAGATTTAAGTAAGATGACATTATGCTCAACAAAATGTTTATCTTTTCCTTTTTCTTCTAATTGGTTAGCTAATCCCCGCCATGCTTCGTCTCGATTCTGTCTGCTAGGAGTTATGTAGATAATGACATCGGAGTTCTTACTTTTCATTAGCATATCCGTTACCCACTGCAGAGCACCCGTTGTTTTCCCAGAGCCAGTTCGATTTTCAAATAATGCTAAACCTGGAAGCTGCTTTTCAGCAATTTCATTAAACAGCTTAACCGTTAAATTCTCCATTGGCACTATCCCCCTTCAAAAAAGCAAAAAGGGGCTCCTTGCTGATCAAAGAGTCTCCCGAATAATAATTTGATAATTGCAAAAAATCTATGTGTTGCTGAAAGATAATTCATTTTACTTATTTGCTGCTATTTTCTTGCCCTTATTTACATAGTGAAGCGTACCAATTGGACCATCAACGTGAAGTTTACCATTCTTATAAACAAGTTTGGTTACTGCCGCATTCTGCATTGGCTTTCCATCATATTTTTTAGAAATGGTTGAAAGATATTCATTAATTGACATTCCGGAACTAACGACTAAGACATTGCCGCCACCTTGTTTTTGAGTCGTTTTTGCAATGTGAAGCAATTCGGAATTCATCCGTTTTTGAACCTGAGCTGAGCTTTCTGCCCGATCGCTCTTAGCCAACTTGGTATTTTGCGAATTGTCCATATCAAGTTTATGGTAGGCATCTTGGAGCTTATTCCAGTAATCTTTGCCAGTTGCTTGCTGGAACTGCTTGCCATCTTGATAACCATAAACATTAGCAATCTTCTGGTTATCAGCTTCAATACTATCTCCTTCAAAGCTCCCATATCCGCCTTCACGTAACATTGGTGTGGTCGTAATCTTTGTATTTGGATTGGCAGAATACTTCAATGCTTGTTGTGCAGTAACTTCTTGCCGGGTTAAGTTACCTGTGTAGGCATGCTTAAATTTAATTCCCTTTAATCCATAGCCCAAATCATTAGCAACGGTAATCCCATTTTTAGTTAATGGGAAATCACTCGATCCTTGTACCCGTTGCATTACATTACCAGTAGTTTCTCCGTGACGTGTAAGATAGATTGTTACCTGCTTATCATTAGAGGCTGCATAGGTAGTAGCTGGAACTGCCGTCATCGCAGAGCTCCCTAATAGTAAACCTGATAAAACAGCACACATTACTGTTAATTTTTTGAATTTCATTAAACTTTCTCCAATTCTTATCAGATTCTTTCAGCAACATCCTTATTTTACACATTTTTGTAAGCGTATTCAATAACATTTTTGTCAAATCTCAAGAATAAGCATTAGCAGCTACTCTTTTCTTTTTCCCTAAAAGAATTACAATGATCGTGAGGTGATAAGAATGAAAATTCTTGTAACGAAAAATAAAGAAGAAGCAAGCCAAAAAGCTTTTAAACTTCTTCAAACAGATATTATAAACGGCGCCCAGGTACTTGGTCTCGCAACAGGAAGTTCTCCACTAGGCCTTTATCAAAAGATGACTAGTAGTTCAGTTGATTATTCCAGCCTTATTTCTATTAATCTTGACGAATATGTCGGTCTTAAACCAACTGATCCGCAAAGTTACCATTACTTTATGGAGCATCATCTTTTCGCTCAAAAGCCATTTGCCAAAAGTTTTATTCCAGATGGCAGTAATCTGAACGCCACTGAAGTAATTAATCACTATAATCAGATTTTGGCTACTTATCCTATTGATACGCAAATTTTAGGAATTGGCAATAATGGTCATATTGGTTTTAATGAACCTGGAACTCCCTTTGATAGCCAAACCCATAAAGTAAAGTTGACCCTTGCTACTATCAATGCCAACGCGCGCTTTTTTACTTCAAGCAAGGACGTACCAACAGAAGCCTACACAATGGGAATTGGTTCAATCATAAAAGCAAAACATATCATTTTACTCGCGTTTGGTGAGCAAAAAGCAGACGCAATCAACAAAATGATCAACGGTAAAGTCACGACTGCTGTTCCGGCATCAGCCCTCCAACAGCATCCAAACATAACAGTGATTCTTGATAAACAAGCAGCTAGTAAACTAGCTTAACCAGCACTTTTCTGTAAAGCCATGGTCTTAGCAATAATACCGACATCTGATTGGTTTAATCCGGCAATCATTTCCGCGTTATCTGCTGGGTAATCAATTACCTGACCATGATGAAGGGCAATTAACTGAATGAATAATTTAGTTGACCGGCCATTCCCTTCACGAAACGGATGAATATAATTTATATCATTTAAGAGAGCAGCATAATCCTCAATAGTAGGCTGCTTTTTCTTATTCAATCGCCAAATTTCATCATTAATATATTTAATTGCATTATCAAAGCGACCATATTCCAAAAAATCAAAACCTGCCTTTGAAATATAGTAGTTTCGTAACTTACCCGCCCAGTCATAAAGCCAACCAAAAAGGAATTTGTTAATTGTCTGCAAATCTTCAAAGCTCTTAATTTTCGGTTGTTGTTGAAGAAGGGCCACTTCCCTTTCTGCTACACCACGATACTCAATTAAGCTTAATTCATCCGCGTTTTTAATTGCAAACTTATTGCGGAGGGTTCCATTATCATATAAAAATTTTGCTTGAAGTTCTTCATCAGTCATCTTCATCACCAAATAATTGCTCAATTTCCATTAAAATTTCATCATCTGGATTTTCAGCGCTCTCTTTTAATTGTCTTATCTCTGTTGCTGTAGGCGCCCATCCCTCTAAAACATTACTCTCAACCGCAAATCGAACTTGTTGATAAGAAGAAGGTGTTTGGAACTGCACGTGCTGAATCGTTAATTGATCATCATCAGTATGTAAGTGAAAATCAAAGTCCTGGATTCGATCTAATAATTCTCCCGGACGCTCCCCTAAAGCATCTGCAAGTGCATTAAGAATCTGAATTGACCAGGTTGCAACAGGGCGTTTAAGTGTTTCGTTAACCTGTGCAACGTCAAGGCTGCTTTCTTGAGCAACAAATGCGACTGTCATATTATTGGTTTTTAAAATATTGATGATGTTTTCTGCCATATCTCTACTCCATTTTTACTTTATTGTTTCCATTATAGCGAGAAAATAAAATAATGAAAAATAGACTGCTAACTCCCACATAATGAAAGTAACAGTCTATTTTAAGCAATTAAGCATGTTTGCGCTTGCGATCGATAATTGTCAATCCAGTCGCTGCCATTAATGAGCTTCCGAGAAGAAGTAATGCAAGCTCTTCATCATTACCAGTTTGTGGTAAAGTTGCTTGTTGGTCAGTTGCTTTTTGTTTTTGACCATTGAGTGATGAAGGCGTCAAATTAATTAATTGACTATTAGCAGCAACTATGGTTTGTTGCTTAGGTTGAGCATGTAATGTAACAGTTTCGGCTGGTTGACCAGCTGTTGTTGGCAAGGTTACTGTTGGAGATACCGGTTGGCTTGGAACTTCTTGAAGCTGATTTCCTTCAGTCTGAGAATTAGGATCGTTTTGAGTGTTCTGGTTAGTTCCTGTTTGTGACTGTGATTCTGAGTCAGCCTTCGCTAATTGTTCAGCAGTCAAATAAATTTTACGGTTCATTGTTGGAGCGGTAATTGGTTTACCATCATTAGTCATATCAGTAATATAATCAATAAACGCGTCTGTATCTTGACCAACAATCCCGACGACTTTGGTACCTTTAAATGCAGAAAAGCCATCTCCGCCACCAGCTAAAAAGTCATTAATAACAACATTGTAAGTCTTATTCATCTCAAGCGGTTGATTATGTTGGTCATAAACTTGAACGACTTTATACGGTTGGTTAGGATCATTTTGATCAGTATAAGTATAACGAAGCCCGGAAATCTGTAAATAGTAAGCTTGGTCTTCGTCATATTGTTGATTCAAAGCTTCAACGATTTGTGCCCCTGTCATCTCAACTACCCGCAAAATATTACCAAATGGCTGAACTGCTTGAGCACTACCCCAGGTAATGGAACGATCAGGATTAACATGCAGATCTGCACGAACGCCCCCTGTATTAGTCATTGCAAAATCAGCTGGTAAGCCCACCTTATGCGCGGCATATAATTGACCATCAACTACTAATTCACCAACGGCATTTTCACGAGTAGGGGTATTATGCAAGCGTCCAAGAATATCGCCTGTGGTAGCAGCTTCCCCTATTTTCTTATTAATAATTGGTGCTACTCGATTATTAGCATCTTCAACAATTGCTGTAACATTTGCATCCGTTTTTATATTAGGTGCATCCTTTTCAGATAGTACAGGAAAGACATGTGAAACGAGACTATTGGGTGCGAAATCATTAGTTGTTGGATCGATGTAGCCGATAATATCATCGTAAGCCTTACCCGTGTAAATAGCTTGCACTAATTTCACACTACCAACAGTAGCATTAGCATATTGATGGGAGTGCCCAGCAATATAAAGGTCCACAGAATTATCAGGGTCAATTTGGTAAAGCTTCTTAATGATATCAACAGCGTTACCCTTAGTACTGCCATCTTTATCCGTTGAAACCCCCGTATGGGCAAGAACTACAATTGCATTAACACCCTTTTTGCGTAAAATTTGATCATATTTTGCAATTGTTTCAGCTTCATCTAAAACATCATAATCTTTGTAATTATCGTATAAAGTTAAAATTGGGAGGGAAGTCGTTTCAATGCCGATAAAGCCAATCCGAGCAACTTTACCATCACTAGTATGAATCTCTTTAATCAAGTATGGTTGCATTCCAAATGGGATCTGACCATCAGATTTGTTTACAACGTTGGCGGTAATAATATTAATCCCCGTTTTCACATGAGGATAGGCCATCTCAGCGTCATTGTATTGTTTAGTAGGTTCGCCACCATTAACAATCCGCATATACTCAGCTAATCCTTCATCGAACTCATGGTTTCCTAAAGTTCCTATTTCAAAATGCATTGCGTCTAAAGCATGCATGGTTGACTCATCTTGGAGAAGAGCAGAATTTGCTGGAGAGGCTCCAACCATATCTCCGGCTTCTACCCGAATTGAAGTTCCCGTCGGATTAGCATTCTTAAAACTTTCTTCCGCTGCATCGAGGTTACCAGCAAGGCGCGCAGCTGTCCCAGTATTCGAATAAGTCTTGTCTCCAATCGTTGCTGATCCAGTCGTTTCTAACCCACCATGCAAGTCATTGATTCCTAAAATTTGAACTGGAATGTCGTTTTGATATTTGGCTGGGTCAGACCAATCGGTAGTTGTTTGCGGCGTACTTGCCTCATCCTTATTAGTCTGAACCATTGGCGTAACATTACTATGGGTAGTTTCGCCATTAACTGTTGTCCCCGTCGTATCCGCATGAACACTATTAGCTTGGAAAGATAATCCTAACAATGCTGTCCCTAACAATAAACAATATTTTGAACTATTATTCTTCATAAAAAACTCCTCTATAAATATACAATGGACAATAGCTTAAAAGTTGTTTTAATTTTATCATGACCAAAAGTTAATTTTTATAGTAATTTCGACGCTTATGTAAGGGCATACAACAAGACCAGATTAACTTTTTAAATTGACTTTTATATGATATGATCTTAGAGGGGAAAAACATCTATTAAAGAATATGGGGGAAGTATACTGTGAGAAAACTAGCAACAATCTTTACTAGCTTTTTTGCTGGAATATGTTTATTTATTATTCCAATTAACCAACATTCAGTACTTGCCAGTGATTTACCACTCACCGTTAATATCCCAGACGGTAAGAATGCGCAAGCTACAAATAAAGGAATTAAGATTGATACTGAAGCAGACGGATCTGTCACTTTTTCAGGAAAGACTGAAGCCAATGCAACCATTAAAATTGTGAAGCATGGCGGAAACAACGGTCACTATACTGTTGAAACCGATGATAATGGTAATTTTAGTAAGAGTCTAAAACTTGCTACTAGTACCAAGAAGTGTCGTTTCGATATTACCGCCACTAATAGTGATGATGATAAAAGCGCCAAAACAAGTTTTACTGTTACTAATACTACTTACGTAAAACCAGTTGTTGAAAGCGAATCATCTTCAGAAATATCATCGAGCAGCAGTAGTGAGGAAAGTTCAGCAGTTAATACAAGCAGCAGTTCAACTGCACCATCGAATAACGGTGATATGCGAACCGATCAGGCCGGTATGATCGTCGGTAATGCTCGTTCAAAAATCTACCATACGCCTGATCAGCAAGGCTACCATATGAATTCAGCAAATGCGGTCTACTTCAACTCAGAAGCGGAAGCGCAAGCCGCTGGATATCGTAAGTCATTAAGATAAAATAATTTCAAAGTCATTATTGCCCTCCCCACAATAATGGCTTTTTATTATAAGAAAAAGCTAAGAAAAATTTCCTAGCTTTTGAAACGAAGGCCTTAGTTGACTATGGAAGATAATATGGAGTTAAAGAGCATTAAATGTATTTTTAGGCCTTCACTTAAATATATACGTAAAAAGATAACATTTGCACTTTTTATTAAAAAAAATAAAGATCTCTTACCTGGTGGTTCGTAAAAGAGCAGATAAGAGATCTTTACATCAAGATTTGTGGGAGAAGAAGGGAAAGTAATTTACAGATGAAGACAGCAAATAATGGGGAAAGAAGTCTATGAACGAACAAGTCTCCATCTTGTAAATCATTTACCCTATATATTTATATACGAAAAAAACTAACATTTGCACTTTTTATTTTAAAATTTTTTATTTAACCTTATCATTTCAAATTTAAATACTGTTTTGACGCTTATATTTCATGCTGATAGGTCACATAGCTACGGCCATTTCGTGACTGGACAATTAATTGGTCAGGAATCTGTTCTTCAAGTTCAGTGATATGACTGATAATTCCAATCATCCGGTGGCCTTCTAGCTCTTGAAGGGCATGAAGAGCATCTTCAAGAGCTTGCTGATCAAGGGAACCGAATCCTTCATCAATAAAGAGCGCATCAATTTTAATCCCCCCACTTTGCTCTTGGACAATCTGACAAAGAGCTAAAGCAAGAGCAAGTGAGGCCATAAAACTTTCACCACCAGAAAGCGTCCGAGCACTTCTCGTTCTGCCAGCATTATCATCATATACATTAACTTCGAGCCCACTCCACTTGGCACCAGCCCCATGACTTTCCGTTGCTAATTCAAACTGGTAGCGACCATTAGTTAGCCGGTCTAACTGAACATTGGCTGCTACTAAGACATCTTGAAAATATGCCTGTAATACATACCGTTCTAAGCTAACGTGGTTTTCGGTATTTCCAGTCACAACGTCTGTTAATGTTTGTAATTCATTAATTTCTTGATCAAGTTTTCCAGTTTTTTCGACTGCCTTAATAATCTTTTGATCCGTTTCTTCTAATTGCTTATACTGAGCAGTTAACTGACCAATTTCTTGCTGATATTGCCGAAGTTGTTCACGCTCAGTATTAAGTTTTGTCTGCGTTGATGCAATATCTGGCATGGGATGATTATTGATGGCCTTAGTCAACCGCTCTTGTTGGGACTGATTATCCTGGACTTGATTCTCAAAGGTTGTTACCTGTTCCCGTAATGATGACAATGTTGCTACTTGTTCACTAGCTTCTTGCCAGAAATTCCATTTAAGCTGGACATCATATTGCGCTAAAAGGTTCACAAGATATTGGTGTAAGTTATCTTGTTGCGTCGTTTGCGTGGCAAGTTCTTCTTTAGTCTGATCGATCCGACTATTTGTCCCTGCTAATTTTTCGGCATTTTCTTGTCGTTGTTGTTGCAATAATTCAAGCTGGTTATTAAATGCTTCGATCTTTAGTTGAGCATTTTGGATTTGCTTATTAGCAGCTTCTTTAGTAGGTAATTTTGCTGGTAAAGTGGCTGTTTTCTCTTTCAGAATAGTCTGTTTGGCGATTAAGTCCTGTTTGTAGTGGTTCACACTTTCGTCTATTTTAACTAGTTCTTCCTGAGAGGACTTGATTTCCTGTTGCAATTTTTCCTCTTCTTGGCGCCATTCTTTAACCTGTTGTTCTATTCTATCGAGGTCAGTCTTCATTTCTGCTAGTTTTTGAGCGTGATTTTCAATTTGTCCTTCCCAATCACTCGGTAATTCATTATCCCCTAACAGTTCAGCTAAATTTGCCTGCTTGGTTTCTACCTGTGTAGTTAAGTTAGCAATTTGGGCAACGCTTTGGCGAACTTGCTCTTTTAACTGGTCAAGCGTACTACGAGTTTGTTGAACTTTGACCGTTGCCGTTTTAACTTGTGCTTCCGTTACCAACTCACTATCATCTGCTAAATTTGCTGGATGGGGATGGTCAAGCGATCCACAAATTGGACAAGGGGTGGCTGGCTTTAATTTTTGAGCAAGAATGGCAATTTGGTGACGGGCAAAGCGATCATTCAAGTCATCCAATCTACTTTGCGATTTTTGAACGAGTTTTTCAGTATCCCCCTGCTTTTGCTCTAATTTCGCGCAATTTTCCTTTTCAGATGAAAGTTTTGTTTCTAATTGCTTTAAATCTTTTCCAGCAGTCGTTAATTTTTCCTGAAGACCTTCTTTTTTTGCTATTTGAACTTGAACCTCACCCAAGTGTTCATGCTCTTTTAAATTATTAGTAACAACCGTCAATTGCTGTTGAGCGTCTTGCAACTTCTTCTTGGAAGCAGCTTGTTGCTTTTCCTGTTGCTTTAAGTGTGTTTGTAGTTCATCGACAGTTGATCTTAGTTTATCTCGATCATCGAATAATGGTAGTTTATTCGTTAAGTCGGTGACCTCTGTTTGAAGATGATCAATCTCTTCTTGTTGCTGGCTCGTTTGCTGCAGTTCAGTTTCAATTACTTGCTGTTGCTTTTTAAGGTTGTGCAGGTCCTCATGGAGAATTTTATTGTCTACCGTTAATTTTTGGAGACGCTTTTCACCATCTTTCCACCGTTGATATTCTGTCTGGTGTTCTTGATACCAGTCAAGGACCTTTACTTGCTGCTTTGTTTCTTGGATCTCTCCTGCTTCAGCTTGCAGTGTTTTTCCAGCCTTGATAAGTTCAGCCAACTCCTCAATATTCTTCTTCAACTCTTGCTCAGTATGAAGTTTGGTATCAAGCTGATCAACTTTCTTTTGCTGTTGCTGCTCATCATCGCCTAAGTGTTTAAGATTAGCCTTTAGTCGAGATAAGCATTTTTTTGCTTCTGCTAACCACTCTTTAGTTGTTAATTGCGTATCAATCTCGGTTACTGTTTCCTTTAATGATTGAAGCTTTGTCTCTTGGGTCGTCAATGACTTCTTCTGCTCACGCAAATCGTTTTTTAGTTGTGTTGCCCACTGCTCATAACGTGACGTATTAAAAAGGTCACGTAGAAGGGCTTCTTTAGTATTGCTATCTGAATCAAGGAACTGTCGAAACTTTCCTTGGGGGAGAAGCACAATCTGCTTAAATTGATCACGGGTCAGGTTGAGCAGGTCAGTAATAAACGTGTCTGCTTCCTTGATTTTAGTGATTTCCTGAGGATGCTCACTTTCAAGCGGGTAGATGAGGTCAACGGCTTGAGTGTGTTCAACTAAATTGCCACGGCGTCCTTTTAAAACCTGTTTAGGACGGCGCATAATTTGATATTGAAGGTCTTGGTGCTCAAAGGTAAACTTCACCATTGTTTCTTGATCAGCTGGTGCAAAATCAGAACGTAAAGCAGCAGCCGACCGATCACGATCATTGGTTGTTTGACCAAAAAGTGCATAACACATTGCGTCAAAAATTGTGGTTTTTCCTGCACCAGTATTTCCTGCTACCAGAAATAAGGAACGTTCTGTGAACTGTGTAAAGTCAATCACTTGATGCTCATACGGCCCAAAGTAATGTAGTTCAATCGTTAATGGACGCATCCTATTCCTCCCCTTTCATAATTTGAGTCAAGGCCTTTTCTGCCCACTTTTTTTGGCGGTCAGTTAAATCATTTCCCATCGTTTGGGAATAAAAATCCGTAAGCAAATCAAGGGGCGATTCCTGAGCACGCTTTTTACTAAGGTTAAGTTGAACCTGCTTGGCCTGATGTGTCCGGTGAAGGCTGACAATCTTGGGATAGTATTCGCGTAACTTGTTTAGCACATCGGGGATTCGTTCTTGGTCGGTCAATTCAATGTCATAGAAATCTTCCCGTAATGCTTCTTCAGGTTTTGTCGCCAGTTCAGCAAACCTCCCTTTCAAAAGGTGAATATCATGAACTGGTGATAGTGGAACCCACTCGGCCTTAAAAGGTGCTGTATCAACAATCCAAACGCCCTTTTCTTGCTTGGCTTCTGATACGGAAAACTTCATTGGGGACCCACTGTACTTAACTTTTTTGTCATTTAAAGCATTGCGATTATGAAGGTGACCAAGAGCAACGTAATCAAAGGGAGCTAAAACATCTGTCGTGACCGCACTCAATCCGCCAACCTCAATCAAAGTTTCAGAATCAGCCGTGCGCTTACTTCCAGCCGCAAAGAAATGGGCGACGAGGACATGCCTTTTATCAGGATCAAAATGCTTTCCCATCTCAGTTGTAATCCGCGCCATCGCATCATTGACATTTTTAATCTTGTCATCATTAAAGTAATTGCGAACTTCTTGAATACCAAAGAATGGTAACAAGAAAAACTGAGTATCTTTGATTGTGACTGGGGTAAAAGCATCATTAATATTAGTATTTAAGAAAAATGACTGGTAAGCAAACCAATCAGTCCCAGTACTTAAACGAGCTGCTGAATCATGGTTCCCGCTGATTGCTAGTAAAGGAAAATGATCTGCCAAATTTAATTCTTGCAGCAGCTGGTTTAAGAGCTTAACCGCTGCTTCATTGGGGACGGATCGATCATATAAATCTCCGGCAATCACTATCGCATCAACTTGACGGTCTTTGGCAATTGCTTCAATCTGCTTAAAGGTTGCTAGCTGATCATCAAGCAAGCTAAAATCGTTTAAGGTCTTGCCAATATGCCAATCAGCTGTATGTAAAAAACGCATAGGTTCCTCCTGAAAATAGTGTCTCTAATATTATATATACGCAAAAAATTGTTAAATTCACTTAAAATCTTACATTTTACAGAAGTGAGGCTGGGAGAAAAAATTTTTTTCTCTCAGCCTCACCTTTTTTCACGAATAATCCGTGGAACTAGCTTCTTAACTAAGTGGTTCAAACTTGCCAAATGCCTCATTACTATCAGCATTTTGGCATGGAAGATAGCCATATTGACCATCTGCGCGGGGCACCAAAGACGTGATCAGGCATTATAATTACGGATTCACCCACCACCTCTTTACTTTTGATAAAAAAGCCGTAGTGTGAACTACAGCTTTTTAAAATAACCCAAACAATTTCTTACGTTGCTGAACCTTCTTAATCTGATGACGACCAATTTCATCCCCGTTAATGATGGCTCGCGCATTATCTTGGTATTCTTGGGCAAGGCCAGCGCCAAATTCACGCGATAATTTTTCAAAGGCTTGCCGCATTTCGTATTTTCGTCCTGGAAGGTCATGAGCATCAGAAGCAAAAATATATCCTTGACCGGCCGCAATCAGGTTCTTACTGAATTTTTCGACCTTTTTACCAAATGTACCAACATAGGAACTAGCGGTGATTTGTGACAGACACCCTTTTTCCAACATTTGATAAAGCAAGTCTGGTTCAGCCATGATCTTGGTATTCCGTTCAGGGTGAACAACCACTGGCGTAATTCCCCGTTGCTGGAGGTTAAAGATCATCTGGTTAGTGTAATGAGGTACATCATTGTCTGGAAATTCCAGCATCATATACTTCCCACTCTCATCAGCAAATAGAATATCATCATTATCAAGAGCTTCAATTAGCTGACCATTAATTCGCACTTCTTGTCCGGGAAAGACCGTTAGTGGAATATTATTTTTCTCCAGCTCTTCCTGAAATTCTTTTGTTCGCGCCAAAACATCTTGTTTATGGTTTACATAGTGCCCGTTCATATGGTGAGGGGTTAAAAGTGCATGGGTAACCCCGTTTTCTGTTGCTTCTTTTGCAAGTCGCAATGAAATCTCCATACTTTTTGAACCATCATCAATCCCCGGCAAAAGGTGACAATGCAAATCAACCATTACCATTCTTCTCATCCCTTTTTTCACATATTAATATTTTAAGTATAGCAAGTTATAGCGGGATTTTATAGGTACTTAGGGCAAAACTTCACAGATTATATAAGTTAGTGCTATAAAAGACTTATTCGTACCGTTTGAGGGCTGCACCAATTCCTACTAGCCCAATAACAGCGCCAAGGGCAATAATTGGAAGTGAAGATTCATCCCCGGTTCGTGGCAAAGCATTATTTGTTGTCTTGGCCGCAAACGACTTAGCTGATGAAGGTCGAGAAGTGTTATTTAGAGCTGCATGATTTTTGACTATGGACTGGACATCAGTTTGCTTGGTTTGCGGAGTCACCAATATTTCTGGTACTAGATTATCATTATTAACTTCTACTATCTGGGCAGAAAGATCATTCGCATGCTTATTATTTTCTTGGACAGGATCAACCGTTTCTTGGACAGGCAAAGTCTCTTTATTAACGTCTGTCTGTTTTTCTATCGCGGTAACAGTAACTTGCTCGCTAGTTAAAATCACCGATCCATCAGGAAAAACAATTAAGACATCTTCAGTATGCTTTCCGGGATGTTGAAGGTCGGCCGCAACTTTCGTATCATCTTTCCATACTACCTTCGTTCCCTGAGGCAGTTTATTTTCTTGTTCATCGCCGGGCAAAGTAATAACAGCTTTATTCTGATGATCATTCTCAACTGCAATCGCTGTCGTAACTTTAGGAAGAGGAGTTTCTCCTGGCTCAATTGTTAATGGTTCAAGGTTGATTAGCGAACTGTACTTTAAGGCATCAGTTTGTGTAGGAAGTTTCTCTTTTGCTGACGCTAACTTTTCTTGTGAATTTGTCTTATTAAGAAGTGCTTGCAAGAGCTTGGTTTGCGCATTGATTGCTTGAGATTGCATAATATTGCGCTTATCTTTGGCCTGAGTAAGTAGTTCTTCTTGAAGTGCCAGGTTTTGTTGAGCTTGTGACATTGCACTTTCGACATCTTTAATTTGTTGAGTAGCAGTAATAAGTGGTTGGGAAATCTGCTCTAACTTTTGAAGTAATTCTTGGGCAGCAATGGATGTTTTTTCTGCCTTTTCTACAGCCGACTGCGTTTTATTATGTAATTCGGCCAATCTTTGTTGAATTTTATTTAGAGCTTCCTCGTGATTTTCAATTAAATTCTTTGTATGATCAATTTCGTCAACATCATTCCACTCATTATAATTAGGGGAACTATAAGAATACGATAAACCGTATGAATCAGTATTTATCCAGCTGATATTATACTTGGGCTTATAATATTTTCCTTCTCTTTGTGCTGCTTCAACCTTATATAATTCTTCTAGTTCTTCTTTTACTGTTGATCTTGCTTGTTCAAGATTCTTAATATTATCTTCAAATGGTCTACCCATTTTCAGATAATTAATGGTTTTCTCGTTTTCCGCAATAATCTTCTTCAAGAAATCAATATTTCCTTGATAGTTATTCGCAAGAAAATTTTTATACGCTTGATTCTTAGAAATTAGGTTTCCTTGATTATCATAAGCAATGTAATCAAGCATTGATCTTTCATAAACACTCAATTCACTACCAGAAAATGCCGTGTATGAAATATTAACTGGTTGTTTCAATAGTTCGTAATATTCATCATGAGCGTTAGTTAAAACTTGTTGAGCATTTTCTTTCGTTTGCTCAAGGGATGATAATTGCTCTTTCGTCTGTTTAACTTGATTCTTATTTAGATCAACATTTTGATCCGCGTCTGCCAAATTTTGATTAGCAATATTAAGGCCATTATTTGCAGTTGCTACATCAGCATTGGCTTTATTCACTGCGTCTTGGGCTGCACAGACATTTTGCTGCGCTTGTTGGTTCGTATCAGGCAGCGTTTGTTGAATAGTATTTTTATTCTTTTGTACTGTATCAGCTTTGGCGGAATTACTAATAGCCGTCACCCCCGTTGTAACAGCCACCACCGTCGCAGTTGTTGCTAAACTCTTCTTTAATTTTCTTTTCTTCATAAATAAAACCCACTTAATTATATTTAAAATTACAAAAGGCCAGTCAGCGAATATCGTTGATTGGTCTTAATAATCTTTATCATTTTAGCATACTTTATGCTACTTTCGTGAACGTTCTGGTAAAAGCTTTTCTCTTTTTACTATTGAAGTAAGCTTCATGGTGCTTTTTTGATTAAAAAAGCGAGTGCGAATTAACCGCCTTGTCAAGGAAGTTAATTTCCACTCACCTATTTATATTATTCTTCAAATGCCTTTAGCTGTTTCCAAAACATTGGGAGCAAGAATAACTGGAGGAATAATACACAACCAGTAAGGACACTTGTATAACTAAAGAAGATCAATTCTGAAAATAAGTCGGCTAAGATTACGACCGCGATACAAAGCTGGCTAACAGTTAACCATTCTCGCTTAATTCTATTAGCTGAGAAGATCATTACTAATTGAATTGCTACTAAGACTGCCTGAATCAACTGTAGTAAAAATAGTGAATGCATTTGATATCTCCTAACTAAAAATTATCCTCGTACATTTTACTACACGTTATGAATTTTTTAATTACAGCTTTTTTACATCTATTTAACAACTGTTGAAACCTTTTTCTTCGTAGTATACTTGCGCCACAAGGTCTGTAAATAATAAGCAGCATAGCAAACAATTACAAATGGAATCGTACAATACAAGGCAATTCGTTGTTGCGGATCAAACCAAATTAAGATGCAAGAAAGGCTGCTAGCAATAAACGCAAACCATGGAACAATCGGATACCATGGCGTACGATACTTTAACTCACTTAACTGGTGACCAGCCGCTAAAAAGCGCCGACGAAAAATGAGTTCACATAAGGAAATCGCAATCCATACAAAGACAACCGCCAATCCAGAAACAGAAACCAAGACTAAATAGACCGTTCCAGCGGCATAGATGCTGGAAAGCAAAGCTAAAATCCCACCAAGCATACTTAAGAGCAATGCGAAAACAGGAATCCCGCGCTTATTAGTTTTGGCGATGACAGCCGGAATTGTTCCTTCATTAGCTAATGACCATAGCATCCGGGTTGACGCGTATAAACCAGAATTGGCGGCAGAAATAATCGCGGTGAGGACGACAAAATTCATTAAGTCGGCAGCATATGGAATGCCGAGTTGGCTAAAAACATAGACAAATGGACTTTGTGTTACCCCCGCCTTTTGATAAGGAATCAAAGAGGCCATAACGATCATGCTCCCGACAAAAAAGATCACTAACCGCCATAAAGTAGTATGGATCGCCTTAGGGAGGGTCTTTTCAGGATGCTTAGTTTCCCCCGCGGTGATGGCGATTAATTCAGTCCCAGAGAAAGCAAAATTAACCGTTAACATCGTCATAAATAATCCACTAAAACCACCTGGAAATAGGCCGCCCTTAGTAAAATTATTTAGCAAAGGCGCATGATGATAACCTTGAATCGGAATAAGGCCAATTACTGCTAAAGCCCCCAACAAAATAAACGCGCAGATCGCAACCACTTTAATCACCGCAAACCAAAATTCACTTTCCGCAAATGTTTTGACAGTAAAAATGTTAGATAAGAGGATAATGATGATAAATAACAAGCTCCACCACCAAACCGGAATCTGGGGAAACCAGCGCTTCATAATTAGACCAGCCGCGGTAAATTCGGAGCCCATCGCAATCGTCCAAGTCAACCAATAAAGGATCGCAACGGTAAATCCAGTAGCAGGTCCGATCAGATTTTTGGCGTAAACATGAAAAGCCCCCGTATACGGCATCGCAACACTCAACTCACCTAAACATAGCATGACGGCATAAACGATTAACGCACCAATCAAATAAGCAATAACGGTTCCCAACGGCCCAGCCTGATGAATCGTGTAACCAGAACTCAGAAATAGGCCGGTCCCGATCACTCCACCAAGCGCAATCATCTGGATATGACGAGCACTCATTTCACGGGCTAAATGCGTTTTCTTAGTCATGATGGGCGCCTCCTTCCAAGTACTCATGCAAGGCGACAATATCTTGCGGCGTAGTAGTACAGCATCCCCCAACAATTGTCAGTCCAGCCGCGAGCCATTGTGGTAAGTAATCGACTAACCCGCGACGCCCATGAGGATAGCTCCACGTTTTTGTCATCGGATCATAAGTCGCACTCGAATTAGGATAAGCAATAACTGGTTTATCAGTGACTTGATGGACCGTCTTAATGGCTGCCGTTACCTCTTCTAACGGAATACAATTTACGCCCACCGCAAAAACATTTGGATACTTCGCAACGGTTCGAGCCGCCACTGCTAATGGTGTCCCATCTGGTAAATGCGTGGAATCTTTCAAGGAAAAACTGACATAGCATAGGATATCGGGAGCCAGTTCTTTGACAAGGTCCAATTCTGCCAACACTTCATCTAAGCGCGGCTGAGTTTCAATTGCAATCACATCAACACCAACCGTTAAAATATCAGTTAATCGCGGTCGATGAAATTGTTGATATTCAATTGTACTGAGGTGATAATCACCACTATATTCACTCCCGTTAGCAAGATAAGCGCCATAAGGACCAAGCGCTCCCGCCACATAGTTATAAATACCGGTTTCCTGCTGATATTCATCACGCGCTTCTTTAGCCAAGACGACTGCTCGTTGGATCAATGAATGGGCCTCTTGTTTTGAATAACCATTCTTTATGAATGCCGGAACATTTGCCTGGTAGGTATCAGTAATTGCTAACCGGGCTCCCGCCTTAAAATATTCCTGGTGAACTTTTTTAACTAATGCTGGCTGGTTAGCTAAAACACTCGCCGTCCATAATGAGTTATTGGTATCAGCACCTAATTGTTCCAAAGCCGTTGACATTGCGCCGTCAATTAGTAATGGTTTAGTTAATTCTGCAGTAATCTTTGTCATCTTTATCCTTCCTCGTAAATAAAAAAGCCCCTCAAAAAGAAACTAGTCTTTTCAAGGGACGATCAATACGCGGTACCACCCAAATTCAGGAAAGTTAAAATCCTGCACTCAAACAAACTTATTCATAGTAATAAATTTGCAGCTTGGGTAACGGTAGCAACGCCGTGATCTGCTAATTATTCACCGATCAATCGCTCACGAACCATCTTCACTAACTCTAGAAATACTGCATTGCACCAGTCACAGCTCTCTGTTAAATCTATCATTAGTTACTCATTCGATCTCAGCAAATTCTCATATAAATTATGATTAGTATAACGAGTGAGGGCAAATTCGTCAAGGATGTTTTTAATGTGATTTTAATTTATAAATGGATCTGATATTGATGACGACACTTAGTTGAATATTTCCAGCCAGTCGAATGCTTAGCAGTAAAGTATTCGTCATCATCAAAAAGTGGAAATCTAAAATAGTGGCGACGATCTTTACGGTTGTGGTGGGTAAGTGGATATTCTTTTAACTCTCTTGTAGATAAGCGCTTATTGCTTAGCTTTCTTGTACAAGTCCTTTAATTTCTGTTCCTCAATTTTTTTGCAATCATCACAATCAATCTCAAAGGAGAAACCTGCACCTGACACTACACGTTTAATACTGTGAACATTTTGATAAAATGTCACCGTACTAAAGAACGTAAAATCTATTAGCGGCTTAGCGTTATTCAGCGCCTTTACCAATTCAGAATACATATATACTTTGTCATCATGACTGTAAATATAGTCATGAATAACATAACAATTGAACATTTTGCATAATAATCCTTTCAGGGCCCAATTAACTTAGGCCACTTATGCAAAACCGGTTTGATGAATGAATAACATTGTTGTACCTCCACATTTTTGACTAATGGTAATAAAGAATTAAGGTATCTGTTCTAGGTAATGATACTTTTTTATATCATCATCAGATAGTAGCGTATTTCGTCCTTTACTATATGCTCTATCCCATGGCGTACCATTATTATGAGTTGGATTTTGGTCTGAATTCTCAAATCGCTGTCCAGAATCAAAAAAATTAGCATATTTTTTGACTGAATTATCAATAAATTCCTTAATTGAAGGATTTAATGCTGCTTTTTGGATAAAATCATAATTCTTTTCTTGCAATTCCTTTAAATTATCCTGGGCCTTTCGCCATACTTTTCGATCAACAGGGCCATGGTCAAAAGCTTGAAATGATGCTAAGAAAAGGCGATATCCCTTACTCTCTAAGTAGTCAGCATAACTATAATATAGAACTTTTTGAAGCGGAAATGCATGTAAGTTAAAATGAGTCTTTAAATAACCGGCCACTTCCTCATCTGTAAGTTGACTTTTTTCTTTCACTTTTTTTATAAAAAATTTCAAGTCGTGATATGCAATAAACTGCTTAAAATATGGATCTTTTTCACATAAAGAATCAAATGAAGCATCTTCTGTAGCAAGAATATGTGAGCTAAACGATAATGGAATATCTTTAATCAATTCATTAAAGAATCTTTCATGTTCAAACACTTCATCTATGTTATCTGAACCATAGTGGTAGGCCAAAGCTTCATTATCAACTGTAACTAATTCGACTAATTGAATCATGATTTATTGCCTCCTTCTTCTAAAATATTATCTCGTTGCTTTATCTGTTCCTCTTCAATTTTCCTTTTAATCAGTACTACTTATTCCTGTACTCTCTTGATTTTCTGGCAATGGATTACTATCCGCCTTATTCTCCCACGGATCATCGGTTCCATAGCTATATTCTTCTGGTCCATGAATTCCCTTGCTAGAAAAACTTTCCATATCCCGATCAACACTTTCTTTCATAGCTTTATCCCACCAAATAATTTTTAATCCACATTTACAAGTGTATGTTCCTGTATAAACCAATCCTGGATAAAAAGGTTCATTGTCATATGAACAAGTTGCTTCATGCTCTTTTATCGTTGTTTCTGCTGCTTCAACGCTATCAAGTTTGATAATTTTCCCTGCATTTGGCCTATCTTTATGATTCTCAGATAATTGGTTTGATTCACTGTTTTCCTTCTCTGAGTCACTTTCGCTTGATTTTATAGTTTCACTTGAACTTTTCTTTTTGGCATTAGTCTTAGATGTTTCTGCATAGTTATGTTTCGCGTGATGCTGATTTGATCTAATTCCTGCAAATGCTACTAGGCATACTGCTGTAATACCTAATGATATTAATATAAGATTTATGATTTTATCTATTTTCATCGTCATCTCCTATAATTGAGGCTTTAAATATCTACATTACCTATTTTATAATAACTTATCTTTTGGATACTTGCTTGATAAGGTCACTTCTTTTTACTCATCTCCACCTGCTAATTGCAGAATTTCGACTTTTTTGTAATACATACCATAAAAAAAGCGACGACTAAAATTAGTCATCGTCAATCAAACGTTATATATTAGAGTTTTAATTATCTTAAGAGTTATAATCTTTACAAATAAATATGCTTGCCTATTCACATCATTACCAAACAGATATTTTTGTTATCTGTTCAGTACCCTTATACAAGAGAACCAATAATTACTCGTTTTTATTTAGTAAATCATGTTCATTATAAAAAATCAGAAGCAAGATGAAATCTTACTCCTTACAAAAACAAATATTGCTTTTCAATACTATGTTAAGCCTAATACTAAGAGCTTAACTTGTCAATTATTTTATCGCTGTTTGTAAAATTAAGTTAGAGTAGAATGAAACACACGAAGAGAATATCTTTACGTGTTCCTGTCCTGTTTGCTTGCTGAATAAGCTAAAAGGCATCCTCACTAAAGAATACAGGGGATGCCTTTTCTATAACAAGCATTACAACCTCATTTAATCACTAATTGAACCTTTTTCTGGATTTCTTCAAACAAATCAGCTGGCATTATTTCGATAAATTGCCATTTGCATTGATGAAAGTCAAATAATTTTAATTACTCAACATAATCTGTTCCATTTGTCTGTGTAAGATTATCTAATTGGACGTGTAAAGGATAGTCTGTGCCATGCGAAATGGGAACTACCCATGCAAAAGGTAAAGTTTCTGAAAGAATATCATTATTAACTACCGCAGCTGGTCGACATTTTTGAATTTCTGTTTCTGCCGAAGGATCAAAGTTAATATAAATAATACTTCCTCGTTTTAGTTTAGTATCTTCATTCGTCTTTAGCACAACTCTTCACCTTCTGAATCATGGCTATTCCAACCTTGCAAATCAGTTGGTATTTCGTATTTACGATGCCATCCCTTAAAAAGTTCAGCCATGGTTTCAGGTACTTTTCTAGTTGGTGTTAATTTCAATGAACCATCAGATTCTTTACTAAATCGATATTCTGTACCGGGCTCAACTCCTAGCGACTTAGGGATTGTTACTACCACTGCTTTTCCTTGAATTCTAGCTTTTGTAGTATCCATATACTCACATCCTATCATCAACTTTCTTTTATTATGCCATTTGTAATTAAAAAAGTAATTACATTGACATAAATAGCTCATGTCCCAGGCGAGACACAAGCTATTTAGTAAAATTATTCTTTTCTCATCAGTACTTTTTGACGAAGAGCTAAAAGAACTGTCACGAATGGGAACTCTAGCTAGATCAATTTAAAAGGTAAAAATTCATATTTGTGTATTATATACAAAAATTGCAACTATAATAATAAAGTTAATCGTTCTAATCGTTTCAATAGATCATTATAAGTCATAATATCAACAATATTATTATATTGACGTCTAATTAAATCGAAATCCCTTTGTTCTTGTGAGGTAAATTCACAATTGCCAATTAATAAAAGTCCTCTTGGGTTTATAAATTTTAATGAAAAAGGTAATTCTTTACCCGTCTCCTTCTCAATTTTATTTTTATATTCTCTTGAAAACTTTTCCTCATCTTTTTTTCCTAAATGATGGATATAATATATGTATTTTTGAATTTGTAAAATACCTCCACTTAATTCTCTTGCAGGAATATAATTATTACGATATTGCGTCTTCATAATTAATTTTTCTTTTTTAAAGGGGCATTTAACTTCTAATAAGTCTATATTACCTGTAGTACTAATTAAAGCATGATCAAGTTTTCTGTATGTTATTTTAGTATCTTTAGAATATCTCTCTGGAATAACAGCTTCTCGTACTACCCCAATATATTGCGGATAAATTATTGGTAATATTTTTAAAACTTGCTCTTGCCAAAATGATTCATCATGCGCATATTGTTCACTTTTTAAGGCTGATTTAATAATTTCAAAACTTTCTATTAAATTATCTTTTATTCTTGAATTAATACTCTTAGTTCCCGCCAGTACAAATGCTCTATTACTTTCATTAGACTTATTAGGTCTCTTATTAAACATTAATGAAGTTTTATTTTGCAATATCCTATTTTTAGAATTAATAAATATTTGATTATAGTCTTTCCTTATAAAAGCATTCTCTATTTTGTCAGCAATTATTTTGTCACCATAATGTTCTAGCACAGTTGTTGTTGGAAACTTATCCAGGAGGTTATTAAACTCGCTAAACCTAATATAGCCATTATTTTTATCAAATCTACTACCATTAAATATTGACTGATTTCCATCAATTAAATCATCATCTAATAATACGAGTTTTTTTACATCTATAACTTCACAAATCTTCTTAAAAATTGATGTTCTTTTTTCATATCCAGCTCCAAAATAATTTATATTAAAGTTTAGTATTGGTTTATCATTTTTCTGAAAAATAAACACATTATTTTCAATACATAACTTTCGCCCAGGAATATAATATATTCTTATCCCTTTGGTTTCCTTAATTCTAATAAATTTAAATACTATTCTTTCTTCATTAGATTGTGCTTCTAATATATCTTTTTGTTCTAAGCAAAAAATCCTTTTGAAATAGTATTCAAAGTCAGGAGTTATATGAGGAAATAAACCTACAATGTTATCAGGCAATTCTTTTGAACTTATAAACTTTCTTAGAGTACCATCATTATCAAAGTCTATCCCTAAATATGCTTTCATTCGCTCATTTTCAGCAATAGTTGGTGACGAGTAATATAATAATATTTCCTTATTATCCTTGCTTAATTTAAATTCTACTGTTTTCATAGTTTATCTCTCATATTCGGTATCGCATCATTATTACTCTAATTAATTTTTAAGTAAAATTCATTTTTTATTTGCATTTCTATTTAATCAAAAAATTTTATGAGGTTTACTAAAATAAAAATTATTTTTACGCGGATTTTCATAAACATATAGGTGTTTTAATGGATTCCGCCCAGCATCTTCAAATGATTCTCTCATTATTTCTGTAATATGTTTTGGATTTGTATTAGCTAAAATATTTATTGTTGTAACACCATTATTCATTCCCTCCTTTATTAAAGATATACACTCTTGAACTAACTTAGTATTATATCCTCTTTGACCCTTATTCTTTTCTCCATTAACCATAGTTTGTATCAAAGCATAATTATGGTTCTTTATAAAGGACGGTAGTTTTTCTATAATTATAGGATATGTATCAGATATAATAATAGATAGTATTTTCCCATGTTTACTAGACTTCTCTACAATTACCGATGTATTTTCATCTACGTTACATACTTCTGGGATACTCAATTTCACTCTATTCCAATTATTATAAAGATAGTCCATATATTGCCAAGTGGGAATACTTTTTGCACTTCCATTGACATTCTTGTCTGACCATCTGACAACAACTGCAAATTTAATCATCCATGTAGGAACTAAAAAATACTTATTTGAAGGCAATAATTCAGGACAAAACCTCGAAAATATACTTTTAACATAAAATAAAAATAAGAAAGAAAAGATAATCACTGCCTCTAACACTTTTAACACCCATGGAATTACTTTAATTGCACTTACTAATCCTTCAACACCTATCCAGCTATCTACTATCTTTATTATTAAATTCTGAGGCAAAAATTTAACAATAATCATTGTTAATATAAATGGAATAAGGATAGGTATGATTATGTTAACACTCAAGAATCGAACTGCATTAACCTCACCTTTAATCTTTTTATTTTGGATGTTCACCATTACCGTACCACTTCCCTGTAATTAAAAATAATTCATAAAAATGCAACCATTCTTTTGTCCAAGCTATTATTGTATCTTCCAATTCATCTCCAAAATTAAATTGTCGCCACGTCAATGTATTTCTAAAAAGGCATAATGTAATATAGTGTTTTTTCTCACTTGATTCACTTATAAATATGTGAGGTATATCTCTTAAACTCACTTTGTCGAAAGATAAATCGTGTACCCTAACCGAGATTGACTGATCATTCGCAATGAATTCAACTTTATATAATGAACTATTACTATCCGCTTTTATACGTCCATATATGTGAAAAGTACCGTTTGCCTTTATGCAATTCTTTGGGTTTGGAAATTGCTTATTTAATTGATAATAGTATTTCCACATTATGGGATTATTGGCTCTTTTATTCACCCCAAAACGTATGTGGTTTAGCCTTCTTGCCATTATCATCCTCCTCAAATACTCCATTTTTACTTAAATATACATTCCCTGATTTTTGTAATTTTTGAGATCGATTTCCTAAAGAGTTATATACTTCTGCAACACTATCACCAAAAGTTAAAGTTAAGCTTTTGGCTAATTCTAGACGTGGTGCATCATTAACTGCACTAAATTCTTTCTCTACTGCATCTAACCATTCAAAAAATGCTGTTTCTCTCTCGGGATGTTCTTCCCACTTATCAGTAAAGTCTTCATCCTTATTAATAGGATTGAAGATATGGGGAATGCCTAATTCATCATAGTCTATTTGATTTCTTAACTCTTTAACAACTTCCGCTAAAGCAGTAGATAAATCATTCTGTCCTGCATACGCTTTCCCAGCAAGAATAGTGATAATCATAGAAATTGGCTTCACTTCATTATCCCTATTCTCAAACATTTTATTTCGATGATATTTTAATAATTGGACTACTTGTTGCAGTATTGTATATTCTTGATAATCTTCTGGTTCCTCAACATCTCCAAAGATAGATCTTTTTTCTATAACGGTTTGATAGATATTCTTTCCTCTTTCTATGAACCAATCCTTAAACTTAAAAGGACTACTATTACGGAATTCATATTGATTATTTGAAACCTTATTGGTGATCATGACATCAGTATCTTCATCAGAAAAAATACCATCTAAAACAGGAACCACGTCTACATGAGACCCTTCGTAATCAATGGTCCAAGCTCTTTTCTTTTCCGGTAACAATTTTTCCGAATAGCGTTTACTTTGTTTAAGAACTTCACCAATTGTTTCTTTTATGTACTGTGGATCATTCTTATTTTCAAAAATAGCAACTAAGTCAATATCATAATCATCTTCTGATCCATTAAGGGGACGAATCGCTGTTCCCAAATTATAAGATCCTTGTGGTTTTACGTTTACATCTCCTTCTATTAGGTCACTCTCAGTTACTAGACTACCGATTGCTTTATAATGTTGCTTTACTGCTTTTTTTGCTGTATCAGATAAACTAATTTTTTTACATAGTTCTCGCAACACATATGATTGTTCCTTTAACATTATTATCTCCTTTTTAAATTTCACTAATTATACAATTAATCTCTTATTCCCACTCAATATCCTGCTCAGCCTGATTGTATACATTAATACGTTCTTGAACATCAATCTTAGATACAATCCAGCCACGGAGGTTAAGACGTTGAATAAAGTCATCAATTCTATTTTCACCATTCATTTCCTTCAACGTTACAACAATACCGAATGGAATATTTTTCCTATTATTATGGCCTAGCCTATCTTTAGACTTTACATTGATCCCCCACATTGGGTTTTTATAGACTTTTTTAGGACGTGCTGAAGCTTTTACGGTTTGGTTAATATGCTTAACCGTGTCCCATTTTCTAAAGTTATTACGCGCATCTTCTTCACTTATGTGAGTATCTGTTAAATCAGATTGATGATTTTCATTGATAGAGTCAACATTTCCATTATCTTTGATTCGACCTAGATATAAGTCTAGCTCCGTATTAGTGTAATCAACCCCTTGAGCTCGAGTACATTTAGAAAAATAACACATGGTTGCTCTTGCAAAGAAAGGGTATTTATTATCTTTATCAGTTGGAATCGGCAAATTATAGTTATATGTATTCCATTTATCGGAAATACCCTGGATAACAAAACGTATTTCATCATTTTGAGTTTCAAGAATATCTTTTATGTTTCTCGGAACAATACCATTACCAATATAATTATGGTTTTTTGGTAAAACTCCCCAACCATAAGCGGAGTCAATTATCAATGCTTTGGCTACTTCCCTACTCAATCCTATTACCTCAATAAGATAAGCTAACTTTCGTGTAATCCAAGCAGCAGAAAATGATGTCCCTCTATCATCAATTTGGCCATAACTATCTACTACTTTCATATAGCCATTTGTATCACCGCCAAAGCAACTAATATCCGGCTTAATAAAGAATGATAAAACTCCACCTTTCCTTGAATAAGAGGGTACGTTATTATCTTTATCTACAGCTCCTACTACAATTGAGTTAATTGAATCTGCTGGTGCACCGATCCGTTTATTCTCGCTTTCATCGGCTCTTTTGTTTGTTGCACTCACAACAAAAATAACATTATATTCAACTTGGAGTTTATCTAAGGCAGCTCCTTCTGCCGAAATAAAATTCTTGTTAACCTCTGTCTCTGATCCTAATGATATATTCCAGACTTTAATATCCTGATTTTCTCGTATAATACTTTCAATCTTCTTTATTAAAGTGAACGAACTTGTTCGACTACTTGATAAAGCAACACCAAAATGTTTAATCCTAAAACGACCGCACCCATCATCTAATTCAGGATTCAGACTGGGGCCATCAACAATAATAGAATCAACACAAGTACCATGATTCCCATCAGAAGTTTCTCGGGGAATATTCGGATCAATGCGATCTTCATAGTCAACCCAATCAGAAAAATAAACATTTGTATCAAAAGGTGTATCGATTACTCCAACAACTGGTTCAGTTGTTGGAGCCGGGACTGTCTTATTTTGGAATGAATCCTTTATTCCAAAATCTGCTGAGGTGTACTTCGATAAATCATCAGCTGACATAGCTGTTAAGTAAGGTGCCCGTTCGTCTAAAAGCTTTAAATCATTTTCTGAAAGCCTAACTGTCTGTTCATCAAGCATTTGGTCATTGTTAATATTAATGCCGATATTTTTTAATACATGTTTAATTTCTCTACCAGTATTGTAGAAAGTGACTATCCTATAGTCACTGCCACTAACGGTGCTCTCATCTATATCAAATTTCTCAACAAACCATGCATCCACAATAATCTTTTTGAACATCGTTCTGGAAATATCAAAACTGTTAAAATCTAACTTATTAATAGTTTTATCATCGTTAAAAGTTTTATAATCAATTTCGTTGCCAAATTGATTTTCAAGTATATTTATAGCATTAGAAGCATGTTTAATAGAATCCTGCACATCCTCCGCATTTACATTGTATGTAATTATATGGCGATCTTTTCCTTTATTATCTGGTCCAAATTTTGCCCCCACTATCTTTTCATTTGAAGCCTTTGATTTACTGAAAAAGCCGGATATCCTATTCGACTTAGCAGCAATCTTTATGTAGAATACGCTAATTAGCATACCCGGAATTTCCTTATGTTTTTTCCAGTATTGCTCCATCCGTTGCAAATCATAGATTAATTTCTGGAGTTTTTTAGATGAAACTTTTGCCCCATTTGGAAGTTTGGGAGACCCCGGACGACTCCTATTAGAAATATGATCGAATTTTCCTTTTATACTTAATATTTCATTCATTCTTTATTTCTCCTTTAATTCCCGTGAAACTGTGCTTTTTGGAATATTAGTTAAAATGCTAATCTCACGGATGGTAAATCCCCTCTCACGTAACGCACTTAGTTCCAGATTTTGAGTATTATTCAAATCTTTATAAAAGCGTGCTAAATAATCATATGGATTTTGCGGATCACTAAATGCTAGTGAAACCTTAATAATATTCTTTAACTCTCCTGGATTAGGAATTTCTTTTGAAGTCTTCAAAATCTTTCGAAAGAGCTTAATATCTCGCCCTGCTCCAGGAAATTTTGATAGATCTTCATTTAGGATTGCCTCAGCTACGTCAATCAAATCTTCATTAGAGTAACGATCAAAATTTATCACTGCATCAAATCTTCTTCTAAAGGCCCGATCCAACTTACCATAAAGGTTAGTGGTAGCGATAATAATGGCTTCAGGATTTACATTATCTAATTCCTTTAATACGCTTGACGTTGCGCGTCCCATTTCTCGAACATCTCTATCATCTAATCTATCCAAGGCAAGAGAATCAATTTCATCAAAAAGGATAACTACTCGAGATAAATTAGGCATATGATTAATTTCATCAAAAACTAAAGCAATATTCTTAGCAGTTTGCCCTAACTTACTGTCAATTACTTTATTAAAATCAACAGTTAATAGTACTCGATTTAAGAGACGAGCGACTTGCTTTGCAGACTCTGTTTTACCTGTTCCTGGCGCACCTTCAAACAAAAATCTTCCAATGCCCATTTTATGATTAATCGCATTAATAATCCCCTTTAAATCATCAGCAATTACTGAGGGCAGAGGTAAAGATGTGTTATCAAGTTTCACCTCTGTTAAATATTTCGTATCATACTTAATTGATTGCGGGACTACCGTGTCAACATTAGTTATTTGCGCTGTAATATATGCAGCTAATTCTGAATCTCCCATTTCATTAAATTCAGAGGCTATTCGATTTGAAATAGCTCTAAACTCATTATCATTGTTGTTGTAATGGGCTTTAATTAAATTTACTACATCTTTCTTTTTCATGTAAAATACCTCCACTTAAATATTAATACCCATTGGGATATTTTTCAATCATTTGGGTGCTTTTTATAAATTAATCAATGACTATTAAACTCTTCTGTTAAAGAGCAAATAGTCATTAGTATACATCTTCAAAGGATCAAATGGATTTTTATGCTGATTCTGTGACAATCCTAATAGACTATGGGCATCATTTCATTGAACAACTTACTACTTAATACACACATGAGTACCCAAAAATATCACCTAAACTATTTACGTATTTCATTAAATTGTTAAGCTTAATCTCACTTCACAGATAGACGTAATTAAATACGACATGTTGCACTTCTTAAACGTAAACTGTCAATAACAGTACGTATTGAAAAAATTGGGTCATGAGCTCCCGAAAATGGTAATTCATGACCCTATTATTTATAGCGTTCTGATTGTACTTTTTTGACCATGGCAAATAAGTCTCAAGTTCTTCGTCCTTGCGATTTGGTAAGCGTTCAAAAAGATACTTAAAGTAATTGTAGATATTTAAATGGTTCTGGTTTGCAGTTGCCACTAAAGTAAAAAATGGTATTTACCTGAGCACCAATACTACCTTTTGCAAATAAGCTATTCTTTCAAATAATATTTGATGGTCGAATCGTAAGCAGTCCGTATTGACAGATGAAAAATTTTTGAATTGATCAAAAATCATAGTCCGGATTTTACTGTTAGAGAACCAAAAATTAATAGTTAATTCCCAGCCTCACCATGAATATCCCTATCGCCACCAGCATTTTCGTTATTTTATATTAGATAGTGAATTTTCACCTGATTCTAGTATTAATTATTTCCAAATTACAAATAGTAATGATACTCTATATTTTTGTACTTATATAATCCTTCTTTTAATTTTTCTGGTATAACAACATTCTTAATAGAATTCCTGCTATAAAACATTTTTTTAACAGGCTGGCTTAATGATATTGCTTTTATGTTATTTTGCGTCAGATTTATATCATTGTCTATTAACAGTTTATTTAACATAATCTTATTTAAATCTGGTGCAGTAAATGCTTTATTTTCATATAAACTTCTATGATCAACTAACTTTTTAAAGTCAAATTCAAAAATAACACTAATATTATACTTTTCTTGTAAATCTTTAATTATTTCTGTAGGAAAAATCAAATTTGAAACTAATAAGCAATATGCTCCTGACCAGTTAAACTTTTGCTTCATTAAGTGGTTAAAGGATCGATTAGATTTCAAATTTTTATCACAAAAAGTCAAAATTTTACTATTATATTTTTGAACTGCATCAAAATGCTCCTTAAATTTCAATGCATATTTTTTAGAATAAATTTTATCTAGCTCAATTCTCAACTCACGTATTGAATATGCATTGGAAAAAGTCTTACACTCTAAAACCATTGGGATATTATCATCATCGATAACAATCGCATCAATTTCGTGTTCCTTTCCATCTCGCCGGAACTTTAATTTATTTCTTTTTTTTCCAACTCCTTCACTTTTTGCAAAAGTATAATTGTTCATTGAATTATAGATTTCATCTTCAAAGCTTTCTCCTCTTTGATCCTGCCATTTTTTATCATTCTTCAGTAAGCAATATAGAACATGGACAGGATCAATAGTTTTTATTGCTGGTATATAAACATAATAACTACCCTTTATCATAATAAAGGGACTATCAAATAAATCGTATCTAAAAGAAAGTCTATTTAATAAGTTCATTAAGTCGTTATATGGCAATTTGAAACTAGATATCCCATCAAATTTTACAAACGGTGCATTACCAAAAGAATATTTTTTCTTTAATTGTACAAAAAAATCCGCAAGATCAATAAGACGTATATTATATATTTTCTGATTTTTTAGTTTACTTAGTCTACTTCTAAAAGTCTCTTCATTTCTAATTGAAGAAAGGTCACTAAATATTTCCTCCCCAAGGCCCGCTACTATTGCCTCAGATTTTGATAACTTTAATCTCTGATGTATTTTTGAAGGAAGTTGTCTATTTTCCAAATTTATAGTTCTATTAGCAATAAAAGTCCTAAAAAAGTCATTAATACCATTTACGACTATTTTTCTGGACAGCCGATTTCTAGTTATAGATGCATTCGCATATTTCCAACAGTTTACAATTTCCTGATATGATTGAAAAGATAAGCTATTTTTGTTCAATCCTTTTATTGATTTATTAAGATCAGTTAAATTGACCTCATTTAAATTTAAATGCGCTAAGCATTTTGAAACTGTTTCAACTAAATTTTCAATTGAGTGTTGTAGTTCAATAATATTGTTTAAATTTGTTTGAATGCTTGTTCTTTCGAATTCATCTATTTGTTCTAGTTGATCGTAAATATAATAATTCATCTTGTTTATGATATGTATATAGTTAAGAGTTTGTGGCTTTAACCTTTTTGAAATTTTGTTGATCAATTTAATATCAGCTAAAAAAGTGTTAATTGAATTAATTACTTCTATATCTTTAGCTTTTCTTCTCATCAATCGTAATGTATTAAGAAGTTCTATATTATGAAAATCACCATTACAATCGATTAAAACATCACTAGCCTTTATAAGAAAGATTATTCTCAAAAGCTCTTCCTTATAATTATTCAAATCATTTTCTTCAATAAACTTATTTAATTCAAAAATAAAATTTTTATGATTTTCACTCCTATTTAAATCTTCAATTTTACCAATAAAATAATGCTCTGTTTCTTTATCTTTAACAAAAAATTTTCTTTTACGCATAAAAGATTTTACTCCCTAAATACTACTTAAAAATGTTTCAAAAATAAAATTTTTTTAGCTCCAAAACATATCTAAGTTTCAAACAATTCAATAGTTATTATCATTTAAATAACTTCATATAAAATTTGATCTACAAATCTCTCATAAATTCACCTAACGCGGTCTGCCAATCAATAATCTCAAACCCAGTATCCTCTGCCTTCTTCAAGCTCATAACTGAATGGCGGGGACGGTAAGCTTTGGCTGGATATGCTGAAGAATCAACAGGAGCGACGCCAACGTCTTCATCCTTTAAGATCTCGGTGGCGAATTCGTACCAGGAACAACTATTTTCATTAGATAGCTGGTAGGTACCGAATAGTTGATTATGATCGACTAAGTAAGTCATAAACTCTGCTAGGGTTCTAGTCCATGTTGGGCGACCAAACTGATCGTTAACGACGGTGAGCTTATCATGGTCCTTGGCAAGATGAAGCATCGTATAGACGAAATACCGTATTTACCAAAGACCCAGGATGTTCGAATGATGTAGTAATCCGCTAATGTTTCTTGGATGGCTTTTTCACCAGCAAGTTTAGCTTTACCATATTCATTCCGTGGATTGGTGGGCGCATCAACTTCATACTCGCCTTCATTGGTCCCATCAAAGACATAATCGGTACTGATGTAAACCATCTTAGCGCCAACTCTTTTAGCGGCCTCGGCAACATTACGTGTACCATCGGCGTTTACTTGCCAATTGAGGTCTTTGGCAACATCTTCAGCGTTGTCAACAGCGGTATAAGCGGCACAATGATAGATCACTTCCGGCTTAAGGGCCCTAATCTTCTCATTTACAACGGCTTGATCAGTGATATCCATTTGGTTAGAATCAAAGGCGTCATATGTAACTCCGCGTTCATCCAATAGATTCCGTAATTCCGAACCTAGTTGACCATTGGCACCGGTAATTAAATTTTTTCATTTTTACCTCTCCCAATCATTAAACAAAAGGCGATATCTAAAAGAAAAGACATCGCCTAATGCAATTATTTAGCTACCATATTAGTATAAAATATCTTCTAAAATTTTGGTAGTAGTTTCCTGCAATAAATACAGGTTCGACACACATATTACAACATTAGTGTTAAGAAGAAAAAGGCGTCTTTTGACAGACGCCAATTCAATGAAGTTTAATTATGTTGCTTAATCATTGTAGCAAAAACACAAACATAATTCCATATTATTTAAGCCAATCTATTGACCGTTCTTCGCATACTTCGCTTCAACCGCGGCTTTTTCATCTTTCCACCAATCTTGGTGTTCCGTATACCAATCAATCGTGTGTTGTAAGCCGGTCTTGAAGTCAGTGAATTCGGGCTCCCAACCGAGTTCAGTCCGGAGCTTCGTTGCATCAATGGCATAACGCAAATCGTGCCCGGGACGATCTTTAACTTGATCATAGGCATCTTTAGGTTGGCCCATTAACTCTAAGATCATTTCCAGAACTTCTTTGTTGTTCTTTTCACCATCGGCTCCGATGAGATAAGTCTCACCGATCTTCCCCTTGGTCAAAATATCCCAAACCGCCCGCGAATGATCATTAGTGTGAATCCAGTCGCGGACATTCTTACCGGATCCATAAAGCTTGGGGCGAATACCGCTCAAGATATTAGTAATCTGACGAGGAATGAACTTTTCAATGTGTTGGTAAGGGCCATAATTATTGGAACAATTGGAAATCGTCGCCCGTAAACCAAATGACCGGACCCAGGCCCGTACTAACAAGTCGGAGCTAGCCTTTGATGAAGAGTAAGGACTTGAGGGCCGATATGGTGATTCGGGAGTAAACTTTTCTCCTTCCCCTTCACCATGACCGGGTAAGTCTTCCCGCAATGGTAAATCGCCATAAACTTCATCCGTTGAAATATGGTGGTAACGGACGTCATACTTCCGACAAGCATTGATTAAAACTGAAGTTCCGACAATATTAGTTTGGATAAATGGAGTGGGATCAATTAAGGAGTTATCGTTGTGACTTTCCGCAGCATAATGAACGACCGCATCAGCGTTGCTTACTAATTGATCAACTAAGCCCTGATCACAAATATCCCCAACTACAAGTTCAACTTTATCCTTTGGCAAGCCAGCAAGATTGGCCGGATTACCAGCATAAGTCAGTTTATCTAAAACCGTAATGTGTTCAACTTCCGGGTGGTGGTTAACAACGTAGTGAACAAAGTTGGAGCCAATAAAACCGGCTCCTCCTGTAACAATAATATTCTTAAAAGTTTCCATCATGACCTCGCTTAAATTTCACCATAAACAAATGGGGTGTCTTTTTCAAATTCAGTTAAGGTTGGTTGTGCAGCAAATGGCCTTATCAAATTTAATTGGCCAGTCATCGTAATAGTTATTACACTTGTAAACAAAGTTAACGTTATCAGCTAAGTTCAAGAAGCCATGCGCAAAACCGCGCGGAACCAGGAGTTGACGGTGATTACTTGCTAATAAGATGTAACCTTCCCATTGCTTATATGTTGGTGAACCTTTCCGTAAATCGACAATCACATTAAGGACGAGGACGGTCCCAGTACCAATTAAATTCTCACTAACAGTAATTGCCTTAAAGTACCTCACGTGATGGAATCAAGCATATAATGAATTTCGGCTATTTTATTTAGTAAAACTTCTTATTCTTTTTAAGATTAGGCTAAATCCACCTGATCGAGAATAAAACAATATTACTAAGCTCAAGCTAGTTGCACCAACAATGAGTGCTTTAATAAGTAACATACCCCAATTATCAGGTATAAATTTACCAATAGTCAAAATTTCCAATCCAGAAATAATGATAGTTATAAGCATGTTAATAATAATGTGACGAAAATAAACCCAGCTAGACTCGGAAAAATATTTCTTAAAAAGTAAAACTGGTTCATACCAAAAATAAGTAACTAGCCTAGAAATAGCAGAAGCAAGCAAAACACCAGTAATCCCCATCTTCTTGGCTAAATAAATTGATAAAACAACATTAATAATAGCCGTAATTACCATAACATACTTCGTTTGCTGATAAAGGCCTGTTGCTTCTCGATAAACCCAGATTGGTAATAAGATTATTCCTAAATAAAAATTAAGGAGTATTGCACAAAGAGTATATGAACTTAAAACATAGCTCTTTCCCAACCAAAGTCCTATAAAATCTTGAGTAAGCAACATTAAACAAATTACACATGTAGTTGAAAAAATTGAGCTAATTGACTGCATAACTAGAAAGACCCTATATCTTTTTTCTGGCATTTCCTTTACCACTAAGTTACCTAAACTAGCAGTTAGAGAATAAAAAATTGTATTGATTAAGCCAGATAATCGTACTGTAATCATTGAATAATTTGAATAATAACCAACCATTCCAGTACCTATCATCACTGATATTATAGTATTATCTGTTGCATTCAGTAAAACACCAGAAATTTTATATAGAAATACAGAATATAAATTCTTAAAAATCTCTTTTACATCTTTTATAGGCATCTCAACTTTCTGATTGATAAATGGATACATTTTCCCTGCTATATAGGAACAATAAAAATTCTGTATATATGTAAAAATCACCTGCACTAACAAATATACAAAATAATTATGTGTTATCCATAAAAATAACGTCATAAACAACGTTTGTAGAATACTAAAGTAGCTTCTATATTTATTTAGAATATAATCCTTTTGATCAGCCGTTAAGATAGATGTCTTATATATAACAAGATATGAGGCAACGGTGTTTGCTAAATACATTAAATAATATAAAGTAATATGCGGAATCGGGTGTTTTAAATTAATTAAGTATTTTAGAAAGGGAACAAGCAATAACCCTATTACAGTTACTGCTAATGCGATTATTCTATATACTTTCCTATATAGATTCGTTAATGCTGCTAGCCGATTGTAATCATGGTCAGCTAAGGGCTTATACATACTATAGGTTAAAGCAACTCCAAACCCCAAATCAGCCAGCGAAAGCATCATTAAGATATCATTAAACAGACCTGATATTCCTAAATAATTTATGCCTAATATAAATATAAAAATACTTCTATTAATGAAGCTTAATAATATTGTAATTATTTGATAGCTAAAACTAAATAGTATATTTCTTATTGAATTAGCTGTTCGAGATCTTTCCATCTATAATTAAACTCTCCCTAAGATGTTCGACTTAAAGCTCTAATCAATTCAGCATAATAACTACTGAAATCAGGCATTGTATATGTTTGTGTCCTGCCATTCATTAATTCATCAATTTTAGAATAAACATTCTTTATATTATCTGTATCTTCTACATAATAAATGTAGGGTATATCTTTAAACCAACTTTCATATGCATTTTTGATTTTATGATTTGAGTTATCAAATACGATCGCTGGTGTCCCAGTAATGATAGAAAAAATCATTCCATGAAGTCGATCAGTAATTATTAATTTAGCCGACTGAAATTCAAGTAATTTTTTCTTAACTAATTTTTCATGATTCCATTTAGTAACCACATGCTCCATCCAAAAAGTATCAGCAGTATCACTTTTTTCAACATTATACTCTTTATTTACTTTTTTTACTAAGTTGATCACATTTTCATTAACTACCTTCTCGACATCACGCCTCAAAAATGTAGTTATTTTATTCTGACGATCAACCATACCACTATTAACCCGAAGGCTTAAAACAATATCTGGCACACAAAAAATATTTTTTAGTTGTATGTTGTTCTTCATAAAGCTCATACTATACTGGTCTCTGAAAAATAAATAAACATTGTTTCTATTTTCTATATTTTCTTTCAACTCGAAGAAACTGCTAGATGAATTCGACAAATCGTAACTAGTAGATTGTGGAAACAATACTATTCTATTATCTGTAAATTCTTTAATCACAGCTATTCTTTGTTCGTCTTGAAGAGGATATATGTCATTCATATTTCCTCCCCCATGTAATGCAATTACGTCAGTAGAATTAATAATCTTCTTAATCACCGGCAACTGCTGATAAACCGCATCTTCTGGAATACTTATAATTTCTTTTGAAGGAAATTGCCTTTTTAAAAACTGTAATTCAGCTAAGCTAATTGCCTGATCACCATAATTCATAAAAAGTGGTGTCCCTAACAAAAATATTCTATTTTTGTCAGTTTTAGGCTTTATTGGAAATTTATGAACAAAAATATTTGTTGAATATAATCCATGTTTAATTTTTTCTCTTAACTTTATCATTAGTTCTCCTATCACATATTAAACGAATTGCAAAATCAAAAATTTTAGAATTAACTCTTAACCATTTTTCCTTTTCCCTTAGATTTAACGAAAGACTATTTTCACGATAAATTTTATTAGATTTCATCTTTAACTTTTGTAATAAATCGGGCCTTTTCGAAGATAGAGATAAATAGTACTTAATATATAGATGATTTAATTTATTGAAATACCATTTTTGAGCTAATGTATTCTCTAGATTTTTGACTATGATAAAAGTTTTATATTCGTCTTCAAATACATACATTTCATCTTCCAAATCTCTGCTTGATAAATTTTTATCTGCTACTTCTGTAATAGATGAGGATCTTTTTCTAAGTATATATGGCGAAGGTGCGATTGAAACCCTTTCTATTTTCTTACAATGACTATATATCTTAGCTGCAGAATTGTTATCCTCAAACAACCTTCCATAAGAAAAAGAAATGTTATTTTTTTTTATAATGTCAGTCTTTACTATGTATGACCATGCCATCTGAGGTATCTCGTTTAACATTAAAGACCGCAAGGCTTCGTCACTAGATAAAAAAATTTTTTCTTTAATATTTAATTTTTTATCTAAATTAGGTAATTGTACAATACTTCTCTCACGATAATTAAAACTAATTAAGTCAACAGTTTTATTCACTTCAAATTCGTTCATAATTATTTCAAACAAATTATGATTTATAACATCATCAGAATCTATGAAGTATATATAATCGCCCTTTGCATACTTTAATCCTGTATTTCGTGCACCTGATAATCCTTGATTTTCTTGAGAAAAAATTTTTACTCTAGAATCATAAACAAAGCTCTCAACCTTTTTTAATGAATTGTCAGTAGATCCATCGTTTACTATGATTAATTCAAAATTGGTATATGTCTGTTTTAATACACTTTCTATGCAAGCTGAAACATAATTCTGCACGTTATAAACTGGCATAATAATAGAAATCAACAAACAAACCTCCCTTTATTCAAGTTTATTTGGGTTTTTAACTTTTATAATATATGGTAAGAATTGATTACGTCCAGTGACGCTTGTATCCCAGTATCTCCAACTGGTCGTGATTAATATAAGTACACATAATAGTCCAACCCAACCCTTTGTCCACTCGGTAGATCCAATTATTTTTACTTGAGAAATATATATTGAAAAAGTAAGAATAAAAATAAAAATACTATTCCTAATAAATCGCTCAAAATCACTAGAAGAAGCTAGTAGAGGTATAAAAAGAATACCAATAAAAAATACTATAGTTAATAACTTTTTTTTGTTTTCTGCATAATTTTCAAGTTTAACGATCATTTTTCTAAACATATAATAACTTATACTTATTGATAAAATATAAAAGATTACAATTGAAAAAGAAGATCCTTGTGTATATAAGTTTACAGACTCAGCACCATTACTTCTTGACGATAGTACTAACTCTAAAGCCTTTGAAAAAATTCTATTAAGATTTCCATAATGAATTACAAATGTTACTATCGGTAATATCCAGATTAAGTAATCCATTATTTTAAGTATTTTTTTATAATCAACTTTGATTAATATAAATAATAAATAGTAAACGAGTCCTGATGTTTGAAATAGCGGCGATATTAATATTGAAAATATCCCTATATATCGAAAAAATTTATTGTTTGTAGATAATAATCCAACCCCACAAATAACCAATGAAAACATAAAGAATTGACGTACTTGTGTAACATCTAAGAAAAAAGGAAAAATTAAATACAAACTATAGAATCCAACTATATTGGGAGTAAGTTGTAATATACCAATTGCCATAGTTATAGAGAACAATGCATATGAAACAATCCTAAAGGCTTCATAAGTAAAACCATTTAAGTAGAAATAATATGATAGGTGCATATATCCACTCTCAAATCTATGGCTAATCGGAGGAAGATTATACATATATTGATATGCTGATGTATCAAAAGAATGGTAAGGACTTACTGTCCCCATTAAGTACACCATACTTATTATGACAGCTATTAAATATAGACAATTTATAATTTTGTTTTTTGTTATATTTAATAACGATAACAAAATACCTATTGAAACTAAAAATATATACAACATTTTTTCACCTAATCGTTATAAACGAGCGTATAATTTTTTTATTATAAGCTTCAGGTTCAAGCGAATTACCGTTTCCTGCAGTTTTCTTCTTAATTTTATTTTTAAGGAAATATATTTTGAATGTTTATTTAGATTAATAAATTGCTCTCTCGCTTTTTGATAATAATAATCATTGTTTTCCAAACAACTTGTAACGATTACAATCATCAATGAAGACATTTTTAGAGCTAACAAAAAATCATAACATTCTTTCAAAGAGGGTTGACCTGACACAAGTTTTAAGATGCTATCATCAACCTCTACAAATTGCCAAGCATTTTCACTAGTCATCGTATGCAGAGCACTGTCTTTACGACTAACATAATAGTAATAAGCATCTTTATTAACACCGATTTTAATATGAGGATATTTTGTCAATACTTCGAAAAAAGCCAAAACATCCTCTTGATATTTTATATCCGGATTAAATTTAATATTCTTCCACAATTCGCGCTTAAAAATATAACAAAATGGATAGCCCCATGCTTGCAAGTTAGAAAAATATTTTATATAACTTTTAACATCCATTGAATTCATTGAAGCTATTGGAGAGTAATCTATTCTCCCATCTTCAATGAATTTCTTTCTGTCGTTAACCTTAATGGCAGAAAACACCTCAATGTCACTAGAATTACTCTCTATTCTATTAACGTATTTTTCGACAAATAACGATGACAACCTATCGTCGCAATCTACAAAGATAATATATTTACCGTTTGAATATTCTAAGCCCTTATTTCTTGCTGATGAAACCCCACTATTAGGTTGACTAATAATTTTAAATCTATCATTACCATTTTTTGCAATGTAATTTTCCATTATTTCCAAACTATTATCTTTTGAACCATCATTAACAAGAATAAATTCAACATTTTTATAAGTTTGATTTTCTAAATCTCTCATCAAGAACAATATATATTGCTCAGCATTATAAACAGGAACAATCACAGTCACATCTGGCATTGGATATTTCTCTCCCTATTGTTTGATTTTTGTTTTAAGTTGTTCCCCAACTACTAACATTAAATATGTAATTGCTGATAGTCTGTATTTACAACATTTATAAAAGAAACGATAGTTTTGAGGTAATTTATCAAAACTAAATTTTTTATAAGCATTAGCATACATTGGATCAGACAAGACATTTCTAATCATTCTATACTTAAAAAAAGAATTTTTGTTTGACATTACAATATTTCTCAAAATTATCAATTCATTAATAACAATCCTATTATTCAACGCCTTAAGAAATTTCTCGTCAAGTTCATACTCAATTATATAATCATGCATTTGACTATATAGCCTCTTATACTGATCAAGCATATTAGCGTTATATGTATGGACAATTGAATTCTCATTTTCCTTAAAATAATAATATTTTGGTTTATTAAAATATTCAGAACTCTTTGCCCTAAGAAAGCAGTTTATGTTAAACCATAAGTCCTCTGAATAAATTTTACTTTTTGCAGTAAACTTGATCTCAGAAAACTTATCAGTTTTGTAAAATTTAGCCCATGCAGTAGATAAATTATCAACAGTTAATGGATTGTTTAATTCTGAATTAATTACTCCATACAACCGTCTCATTACAATATCTCTTGTTTTTACTTCGTCAAAAATAGAAATCTTATTACTAAACACAAATGTATCAAGTTTAATATCAGAATAAATTCGAGAATAAGGTACCATTAGAATATCTACTTCATGAGTACTCAATTCCTCCGCAACACTAGTGAAGTAATTTTTAGATACCCAATCATCTGGATCTACAAATGTAAAATAAGTGCCTTTAATACTTGCTAAGCCCGCGTTTCTTGCGCTAGATAGGCCACCATTTTCTTTATGAATTACACTTACATTACTATACATAGCAGCATACTTGTCTGCAATTTCTCCTGATTTGTCTGTAGATCCATCATCTACTAATATAATATTGATAAAATTATTTCTTGAAGTTATCAAAGAATGCAGACAGCGTTCTAAATAATCTTCACAATTATAGATAGGCACAATAACATCAAAATCTATGGACGATTTACTCATAACTAAAAAACTCTTTCTTATAAATATTTGTCATCAATTTGTCAACGTTTTTTTGACTGAATTTTTGAATTTGCTTATTTAGTTTTGCTTTCCGTTTACTATTCATTGCAAGTTGTATTTTTTGGGCTAGTTCATTACTATCTGTAGGTGATTTTACCAGCAAGCCTATATCATTATTGAGAATATAATCTTTCATTCCTGTATTAGCATTTCCAATCATATATACTCCGTGTACAACACCATCAAGTCCTCCTAGGCCCAATCCCTCTCTCTTTGAAACAAATACATTTAGATCGGCTGCATAATAGAGTCCGTCTAAGTCCTCTAAATATCCTAATAACAGCACTTGTTTTTGTAACCCTAGTTCACTTATCAATTTAATTAACCGATCTTTTTCTTTTCCAATTCCAGCAATTACATATTTTATTTTAGTATTATTTAATCGTGCTATAGCCCTTAAAACTGTCTCATGATTTTTTCTTTTACTTAATTCACCAACAGAAATAAGTAAATATTCATCAGACTTGACACTTAATTTTTTTCTTGTTTGATCTCGTAATTGTTTTTTTCTAAAAGTAGAGACAGTATTGTCAAAATTAATTCCTACTCCTGGAATATAATATCGCCTAGAAACAGGCAAAAATCTTGAAGCCTGATAATCATCTTGATTAATTGTAATTAATGCATCAGTCCACCGAGCATAAAACCATTCAACAGGGAAAAAAATCAACCAGTCTCTTATAGGACCACCCTTAAAAAATTGAAAACCATGAGCTGTATATAAAATTTTAATTTTCATTTTATGAGCAGCTCTACGACCTATAATTCCACCAAGTGGCGAATGGGCATGAATTCCAGAAATCCCATAGTTTTTGATAACCGTACAAACCTGCTTTAATACTTTCCTATTAATTTTATGTGTACCTATTCCTCTCGGAAAATCAATCTGGTGATATGGAACATTCATTTTATTTAAGGTAGCTACTAAATTTTTGCTCAAATTATTAGGAATCGTACCAGGTTTCTTAAAATTCGTGCCAACATGAACTTCAAACCCTAATTTTTTTAAAATTTGAATATTATGCATATTGAATTGTGCAATCATTGAGGCTGTTGTTGCTAAAATTAAAATCTTTTTCTTACTTTCTAAACTCATAAATTAATATCCTATAATAAAAATGAAACATATCATTCTTACCTTACCTATTATTGTTTTCCTTCTTTAATTCCACGACTCTGCAAAACATCTAAAAAAGTTCTACAAATAATTGTAATATCTAACAGCATACTCATCCTTAGAGCATACTTACCATCATAAGCCGCCTTATTTTCATCGGTGATTTCATCACGTCCGTGAACCTGAGCTAAACCGGTAATTCCTGGCAAAATCTTATTAGCTCCATATTCATCACGAAGTTTCAAGACTTTTCCCTCATTTGGAATTAACGGCCGTGGTCCCACAATACTCATTTCACCCTTAAATACGTTAAATAGTTGGGGTAATTCATCAAGGCTAGCCTTTCGAATAAACTTACCAACCGGGGTAATATATGCTTCAGGATTTTCAAAATTCTTCGTTGCCATCTCGTGTGGCGCATCTTGCCGCATTGACCGAAACTTATAGATAGTAAACTCATGATTATTTTTGCCAACTCGTTTTTGCCGGAATAGGATTTGTTCTTTAGGAGAGTCTATCTTAATCACGATTGCAACAATTAACATAGGGACAGCCAACACTACGATTCCAATTAAGCTAAACACAAAATCGAAGAATCGTTTACAGATATCCCTATACCAACTAAAATTACTGATTTGCTCAATATTAGCATTTTGCAATTTTCCGTCCATTTTTATAAATCCCCCCTTTAATTCTAAGAAATTTTATTTATTCGTATCCTCTCCGTAGCCATAGCCATAGCCATAACCATAAGCAGCATCGCCATCGGCATTAACATCGTTCATTACATATCCTAGTAAATTAGCATGTGCTAAGTTAAGAAGCTCAACGGCCCGCTTAACGGCTAATTTTTGGGTTTGTCCCTGCTTCACAACTAAGACAACCGCATCCAGGTGACGCGAAAGAATTTGCGTATCAGTAACTTCTAGCATTGGTGGTACGTCCACAATGACCATATCGTAAATGCCTTTAACCGTATCTAACAATGTCTTCATCCGTTGTGAGTTTAAGAGCTCTGCTGGATTAGGTGGAATTGGCCCTGCTGTTAAGATGTCAAGGTTATCAACCCCACTTGGTTGAATGATTTCGCGTAAATCAACGGAATTAGTACCACTAGTTAGGATTGTCGTTAACCCATGTTGGTTACTTGTATTGAACGTTGCGTGAAGGGTTGGTCGCCGCAAATCAGAATCAATCAATAATACCTTTTGACCAGTTTGCGCCCAAACTACGGCAACGTTATCCGTCACGGTTGACTTCCCTTCACTCACATTAGCTGAGGTCAGGGCCAAACTCTTGATTGGCTTATCAATCGCCATAAAGTTAATGTTAGTCCGAATTGTTCGGAATTGTTCGGAAATTGGGCTCTTCGGATGAGCAACGGTAATCAATTTAGCCCCATTATCCATGGTATCGGTTGATTGTTGTTGTGTTCGATGAAATAATGACATATTCTCTCCTCCTTAAACCCGTCGCTTACCGTTATTTTGACGCCGACTTTCTTGATTATTAACTTTAAAGTCGCGGCTCATCTCAATATGATTTACATGGCCAAGATTAGTTAAGCCTAATTCATTAGTGAGGTAATCGTCATCGTGCACACTGGTGTCCATTAAGTCGCCGATCAGGATGTATAAGAAGCTAAGGATTAAGCCTAATACAGCACCAGCTAAGGCGAATAATTTCTTATTAGGAAATGATGGTTCATCTGGCGTACTTGCCCGTGAAACGATTGTCACATTGTTAACACTCATGATCTTCTTGATTTGTTGCTTGAAGACATTGGCGACAGTATTGGCCACTACCGCTGATTCTTGCGGATCATCAGTCTTAACTTGGAGGGAGAAGACCTGTGAATTTTGTTGGGTTTGCACGCTAATAGCCTTCTTTAATTCAGCTGTCGATAGGTTATAGCTCTTACCGCCACGTTCAACGACTGCCGGTTGGGCTTCCTTAATCAACTTCCGTGTGCCATCCGCATTACGACGGTATTCTGCCGGTTGGGCTGGCTTGATCACCTTCACTGGATTCTTAAGTTGCTTACTAGCCTTACTCAAAATTACTTGGTTCGTAATGATATCCTTATAGGTATTAATCATCTGGATATCCGCTTGTTGATTAGTATAAGCTTGTCCATTATCGTCATTTTCATGCTTTTGGTTAACCAAGATTTCGGTCGTCGCCGTATACTTTGGTACCACGACGAACTGGGCCACAACATACCCCAGTACTCCGGCTAATAATGTCCAGATAATTAACATCTTAATGTGTTTACGACAGAGCATCATTAACCGATGCAAATCAATTGTATTATTCGCTGTTTGTTGTGAACTATTCACGACTTCTACTCCTCATGTATTTAATTTTTTAGACTATTTTGTAACAAGTTAGTGATCCGTTGTTGCTCACTCGTTGGCACCACTTCAAAGGCTTGACCATCTTCATTTTGCCCTCGTCCTTGCGCATGGTCTTGAACGATGTGTTCGTTAGTATCACGATAACTTTGTGCTAACCGCATCATATCATTGAAGGTCAAATCGGTTTGTGAGTTATCAGATACTGACCGTAAGAATGACCGATTAAGGACTGTCTTATATGAAACAGACTTCTTTAATAGCGCCGTAATCACTAACCGTTGTCGTTGCTGACGACCATAGTCCCCTTCAGGATCATCATACCGCATCCGACTAAAGGCTAAGGCCTTTTTTCCATTCATATGGTAGGTTTCACCCTTTTCAAAGTGATAGCCTTCATAATCAAACGTCAGTGGTGACTTCACATCAACCCCACCAACTTGGTTAATGGCCTTTTCCAAACCGCCCATGTTAACCAAGACGTAGTAGTCAATTGGGATATTGAAGTGATCTTGGATCGTATTAATTGATTCCTTGACACCCCCATAGGTATATGCAGCGTTAATTTTTGCGGGTGAATATTGCGGATAACCAGGTAAGTTAACCTTCATATCCCGCGGAAGACTAACAATCGTGGTAGTCTTTCTTTTCGGATTCAAGGTCATGATCATCATCGTATCCGTCCGACCCTTATAATCCCGACCGAGTGCTCCAGTATCAGTTCCTAACAGCAAAATTGATACTGGCCGTTTTTGATCAAGAACTTTTTGCGCATCCCGTGACTTGGTCGCACCGGCATTGTTATACATATCATCTGTCGTGGATTTCAGATTATGCCACGCCATGCCGGCAAAGAACAACGCAACCAATATTAAAACACCAACGACTACCCCAAAGATCTTCCATCCCCGGTGACGCCGATGATGTCTGTGGTGGTGATGGTGATGTTCCGGTTGTTGCATACCATCATCATTATTATTCAAGGGTCGATTATTTTCGTCTGACATAAAAAATTTCTCCCATTTTTGACTAACGCCGTAATTAAAAAAAGTCCACTAGTGCAACAAGTTACATTACTGGAAACCTACACTAACAATGGTAAATAACGAGTTACGAACTTTTTTAATATCAGTTGTCAGTCAATCAAATTTATAATTACTTAATACATTATTAAGAATGTAACATCGATAGTCAAGGATGAATTTCATAACTTTTTCACATTTTCGTCAAATTATCAAGTCCCTTCTCTCTTTCCTTGTGATTATATCAGCCTTTTAACGGGCTAATTGCGAATTCTTATCGTTAATCACCTGTTTATTTCATTTTAGTTACAAATTTAAATTTGGTTGTTTTGCCTAATAAAAAAGTGCCCAGGAAACTTCCTTAGGCACTCACCGTTCGTTACATATATTCATTAAGCTTCTCATTATACTTTATCAGTTCTGACATACTGGCATCTTTTTCCGGCTCAACGATCTGCGTGGAAACTCGGTTAGCAGAGTCATCCATTTGTTGTCGCCCCCAGATGCTCATGGTTAGGACCATGTTACGCAAGTCATTACCATCGTCAGTCAATGAATACTTGTTTTCTTCATCAACAACCGGATTAACAATTCGCAAGTTCTGCAAGGATGTTATTTCTTCTTTAAGAGCAACATCTGTCAACTCTGGTAGCAATTGATGTAATTCTTCAATGGTAAATGGCCGAAAGCCTAACCAAAAGATAATCCGTGGTTGCCAGCGATCTTCTAAAACATCTAGTGTGTATTTTACGCCACACTCATCTTTCTTTTCAGTCATAAAAATGCTCCATTCTATTACTTAAGCTACTCCTCTTCACCACCTATTATAACAAGCTAATGGACTAATGTTTAATTATTGTCCATTTTTATAATGCTTTTTCCATCAGAACTTATTTATCACCCGTTTTACTTCTTTAACAAGTTCAGCGGGTGTTTCTTCGCCATATACCTTTTTATGAGCCTTGTTCAGGATATGTAAAACTGTTCGGATAAATAGATCGAGTGCCAGCTTACGAAGTTTCGTATAAACACAATAATCACCAAAGTAGGTTCGTTCGAAGAGCTCCCTTTTTACCTTCCCCAGGCGATACATCCAGTATTCAAAGAGAGAAAGCTGGTCATTAGCAACTTCATCAGCGGCACTTACAATTCGCCGAAAAGTGCGCTCAGAAGTAGCAACTTGGACGTGATATTTGTCTCCTGCTCGGCCATTCATAATCATTTCTACCCTCTTATCACTCTCTAACTCACTAGCGTCCTCCATCAGATGAACCATGTAATAAATAACCTGTTCATTTGATGATCCACAAGTTGGCACTAGACGATGGTGACCGGCGACATACCCCCGTGTTTGACAACCGACTTTAGCAAAATGGACTTCCATTTCATACTCATAAATTAGATTCGCCTGTGCAAAACGACTAAGGACATCTTTCAACCGCTCCCGAATAAGCAGCTGTTCTCCATCCACGGTTAAAACAAACGTCCGATTTTGATCATAAGCCGTTAGCAATAAGGTGTTATCCCATTGCACTAGGTAGTTTGCCACCTCCCCATCAATTTTTAATTTATCCAGCATGCTCATATCAATGATTTTACGAACCACAATTATCTCCTCCAAGCAAATCATAAAAAAGTGCAAATTCGTTGTAAAATGGTTCACTTTTAGCTTGAATATTAAGATACTGGGATAAATCTACCCTGTCAACGTCTTTTTAGGACACTTTCGCCCTGTTTTATCGTTCGCTAAGACAACAGATTTTTTGATAAGTTAACGGTACTCAAGAGCTCTTGAGAATATTTTTAAAGGATGTTCTCAATAATGAATTACAAAAAAATTTCTGACGGTTTAACTTTTCTGATGAGCGATAAGCGGATCACGATTGTCCATGGAGTATTAAAGAGTCTCGGGATCTCACCGCGCCGGGACGACTATGATGATTTTGTCCAAGATGCTTCGATTATCTTTGCCCAGGCCTACGCTGATTTCTTACAGGAGACAGATGAGGTCGAAAATGAACGGGACTTGATGTGTTTTGCTTACCAACGGATGCGCTGGCGGTTGCTTGACCGATTACGGCAGCAGCAACTTGAAAGTTTCCTCTTTAATTACACCCTCGACAACGAAGAAGATGATCATGACTATGACGAGACAATGGTTGACCATTCAGCGACCGCCCCATTTGCTCACCTAGAAAATAGCGACTTTCTTAACTACCTCTACCACCACTGTCCCCGCGTTCAACAACGATATTTGATCGCTAAACTCAACCACCATTTGAGTGACCGGCAAATTGCGGATGAATACCAGGTTAGTCGAGCAGCCGTTTCGCAGTGGCGACGCGGAGTAATTACCCGTGCCCACCAGCTTCGTGCTAAAATGAAAGGAGAGTTTTGAGGTGAGAATGTGGAAAAACATAAAATTGACTGCCAAGCTAAGTGGCTCCATATTAAGTATGATGGCGAAGATCGCGATGATGAGTGCGTTAATGAGCTTAGCATTTATCAGAACGCTGACGAGTCTGAGCTGCAAATGCTGGTGTCAAATATTGATTTTGATAATATCAGCCATGATAATACTTTTGCGCTGACAAAGGAGGACGCGAGGGTATTGATTGACTACTTGCAAAAGTGGATAGAATAGAAAAAACAGGTCTGGATTGCTCCAGGCCTGTTTTTTCTATTCGCTTATTTGATCTTTTCCCGATCAAAACTTTCACCCAACATCTTCCAATAATCCATGATCATTGCAAAGTCAATCGGGCCTTGAATTCCGAGGTCGAGTTGGGTAATCTTTTGTAATTCATTACTTAATAAGACCCGGAAATCAGTTAATTTAATAATCGTCGAATGGGGCGATGGTGGTACCAAATTAAGGACGTGATCCATGAGGTCTTCAATTAAACCAGCATAGAAGTCCATTAACTCATCGCTTGGCAAGGCGGTTGGTTCTAATAAGTTATCCCGTTCGTTATTAAAAATCTCATACCACCGTGCCATGGAGTTCCAATAGGCATTATAAAGGCGTTTGCTCTCCTTATCAGCATATTCTAACTGGTAACGGCTTAAAACTTTCCATTGTTCTAACAAATCAACATAGAGTGATTCATGAGGGAAAGCCGTATCTTCTCGGTTTTCCTTAATAAAGCATGCCAAATCATCAGTCATCTGAACCGGTGTTTTCATTTTCATTTCTCTCATTTTCCTTTTATATTAGTTTGTTGAATGGTGATCGGTATTTTTAATTAATTTTTCCCATAAAACTGCGCAGCTGCAATGGCACGTTGCCATCCCCGATACAAGTCAGCTGCCTCTTGCGGATCCATCTGCGGATCAAACTGGTCGCCAATCCGCGATAGCTTTCGTAACTCATCCTGGTCTTCCCAGAAATCAACGGCCAAGCCAGCGAGGAAGGCTGCTCCCAGGGCGGTTGTTTCTTCCATCGCTGCCCGCTTGATTGGCGTTTGTAAGATATCGGCCTGGAACTGCATCATGAAGTTGTTCCGTGATGCTCCCCCATTAACCGTCAGTGCTGTTAATGGTAACTGGGTATCCTTAACCATCGTATCGACAACATCTTTGGTCTGGTAGGCGATTGCTTCCAAAGTCGCGCGAATGATATGTCCCCGCTCAGTTCCTCGGGTAAGGCCAAACATTGCGCCCCGCACTTCCTGATCCCAGTACGGTGCGCCCAATCCTGTAAAGGCTGGGACAACATAAACGCCACCTGTTGTCTTGGCATCGACAGCCATTTGTTCGGACTCGCTTGCCTTATTAAACATCTTAAGGCCATCCCGCAGCCATTGAACGGCAGAACCGGCCACAAAGATACTCCCTTCAAGCGCGTAATGGGTTTGTCCGTCCAAGCCGTACGCAATTGTCGTCAACAAGCCATTATCTGAAAGCGTGGGTTTTAGCCCCGTATTCATAACGATAAAGGCGCCGGTCCCATAGGTATTCTTGATCGACCCCTTATCATAGGCCGCTTGACCAAAGAGGGCCGCCTGTTGGTCACCTGCAATCCCAGCAATTGGAATCTGCACCCCATAGAAGTGGTAGTCGCCAGTATAACCGTAAATGGCTGAACTTGGCTTTACTACTGGCAAAAGCGACTGCGGAATATCAAGCAAGTCAAGGATATCTTGATCCCAGTCGAGGGTATGGATATTAAAAAGCATCGTCCGGCTGGCATTGGTCACGTCCGTTGCGTGGACCCGCCGTCCCGATAAATTCCATAGTAACCAAGTATCGATGGTTCCAAACATCAGGTCTCCCTTTGCTGCTTTTTCCCGAGCCCCAGGGACATGGTCAAGGATCCACTTGATCTTGGTGGCCGCGAAATACGAATCAATCACCAAGCCAGTCTTCTGGTGGATCATATCCTTATAACCATCTTTAATCAATTGTTCGGCGATGTCGCTCGTTTGCTTCGATTGCCAGACAATTGCGTTATAAATCGGCTTACCGGTATGGCGATCCCAAATAACCGTCGTCTCCCGTTGGTTAGTAATCCCAATTGCCGCAATCTTATAGGGCTTGATCTGGGACTTAATCATTACATTTGAAATCACTGATTGAACGCTATCCCAAATCTCCAGGGGATCATGTTCAACCCACCCCGGCTGCGGGAAGTATTGGGGAAATTCCTGCTGACTGATCGCAACCTTATTTCCGTCATGGTCAAAGATAATCGCTCGTGAGCTCGTCGTTCCCTGGTCAATCGCCATGATATATTGTTGTTCACTCAATTATATTCATCCTTTCGCTGCTAATTGCGAGCAGTTTCTACCTATATAATAGGAAGAAACTTGATGGATTTTAGATCATACAAAAAAGCCACCGTGCAAAGACTGAACTGCCTCCCCCGATGACTCTCTTGTTGTTACTTGTCGCTGACCATCTTACCAGCTACACTATAGCGGTCTTTGCGCATCTCATTCAACACGATATGCACCCGTTCGGCAGGAACATTGGCATCCTTTGAAATTGCTGCTGTAACATCCTTTACGAGAGCCTTTAACTGCTCATCGGTCCGGCCTTCAATCAAGTCGATATGAACTAATGGCATAATCCGTGCCTCCTTCTAAATTCATTTAAAATCTTACCATAAGAGCGCTTTTCCGGCAATTACATTAGGTCAAAATATTAAATTATTTTCGCCCTTGTAAATTTTCCCGGACTTCCTCAGCTGCTTGGCGGTCACCAGTAAAGAGAATATGATCGCCGTATTCTAGCACTGTATCCCCGTGCGGATCAATTGGCTTGTGGTTTCTGAAGATTCGACTAATCGTAATTTTGTTAACAAACGGTAACGTATGCAGTTCGCGTCCACTATACCGGCTGTTTAACAGTGTAGCCTCATATAGTCCCGCCTCGGTATCGGTCAACATCCGCAAGATCAATGGTGATTCAATCAAGGCCCGCAAGACACTGCTCTGGACATTGAAACTATTAAAGATTTCAATTCCTTTTTCACGAAGAGCACTAACATCTTTGGGATCGAGACGGGGATTATTTTGACTAGCAATCACCCGTTTTACCCCATGTTCTTTGGCGATCTGAGCTAACCGCGCGGACTTATGATCATTTAAGAATCCAACAACGATAATGTCACAATCAAAGTAGCCACCTTGCTCAAGGGACTCCGCGTCAAGTTTAGGCATATATTCTAAATGTTTCACCTGACTATTATAAGTTTTAAAGTTATTTTCATTATCCGTAACCATCCGCACATCATACCAATTCTTATATAATTGTTGGGAAATCGGGACAGTTAAGGTATTGGTTCCGATAAAGTTTACCTTTTGTTTGATTAAGTCTGCCTTCTCAAGTTTGTAGGTTGAATTAAAGACAATCGGCGCAATGATACAAACAATAACAGCGGCCAAAGTGAAAGCAGCTGATTGCGCTTGGGTAATTGCATGCAGGTTGCGAGCAACTTCCAAGGTTGGTAAAACCAAAGTAATCGTCGTTGCTACCAAGAAACTGCCCGCAAATGAGTTCCGAAGCTTAAATCGACGGCGATAAATTATCATGGTTGGCAATTTTGCCAAGATAAAGCCGATGACCAGGATTGGAATCAAGGTAACAGCCTGCCGATTAGCAAATAAGTTCTTTAGGTCAAGTCGGTCCCCGGTCATGATAAAGAAGAACGGAATTAAGAACCCATAACCAATGGAGTTAAGCCGGTCTTCCGTAGTCTCACTCGGTTGAAGCAATTTCATAACCATTCCTGCTAAGAAAGCCCCAAGAATATTTTCCGCACCGACTGTTTCCGCAATCGTTACCAATGCAAAAATCAAGAAGAAAGCAAGGCGAATGTCTAGCTGGGTTGTTGATTTAGAAATTTTGTTAAACCAGACATATGGTTGCTTGAAACGGCGCAAAAGAACAAAAGCAGCTAAGAAAAGCAAAACGATCAGCCACAGTCGCCGAGCGTTTCCCCCATTAATTGAGGCATAAAAAGTTAATGCCAGCATCGGGACAACTTCTCCTAAAACAGCGGTTAAAAGGATCGTCTGTCCGACCGGCTTTTGTAAAATATCTTTTTCCTTAAGCGTCGCAATAACTACCCCAAGGGCAACTGTTGAAAAGATAATCGTTGCTAAGAGAACGTCATTGAATAAGTGCAAGCGACTAATTATGATTGCAATAATCAGAGCGGTAGCAATAATGAGGCCAAATGCTTGCGAGGCCATCACGACTGGCGATTTACTATCACGTTTTTTCCCAGGTATTTTCCGGAATAGGTCAAAATTAATTTCCATCCCGGACAAAAACATTAACATAATGACCCCCATCGATGACATCATATTAAGGGTCCAGTTGGGGTTAACGATATTCAAGAAACTTTTCCCGAGAATAATTCCCGTAATAATTTCAGCAATGGCGGTCGGAATTGAAGATACCCTAAACCGCGCCATAATAATAGGAATAATTAACGCCGCTAACATAACGATTAACAGTGATAATTGTTGCATATTTTCTTTCTCCCTTCCTATTTTATACAGCAATATTATATACTTCTTAACTTGAAATTAAAATATTCTAACTAAATCGACTTAAATCATGGTTCGCGGTACAATTAATATATTATACAAAAGGAGAATTTATTATCTATGGGGAATAAATTAACTGCATGTACAAGTATATTAATTGGAAAGGATGCCAGTATTGACGGCACGATCATGATTGGTCGAAATGAGGATGCGAAGGCAGCGTGGCCCAAGCACATGGTCGTTCATCAACGTGGCGAAATGCCAAGCCACTTTATCTCTAAGGATACCCGTTTAGAGCTCGATTTGCCAAAAGAAAGTGCTCAATACACGGCCACTCCCGAATGGACAGATAAAGATGGTTTATTTGAAGAAGACGGGATTAATGAATACGATGTCGCAATGAGTGCAACCGAAAGTGCTTATTCGAATGCTCTTGTTTTAGGCTATGATCCGCTGGTTGAAAATGGCCTAAACGAAGAAGCGATGATCACCGTGGTGCTACCATATGTCAAAACTGCTCGTGAAGGGGTTCAACGGCTCGGTAACTTGATTGCGAAGTACGGAACTGGCGAAACTAATGGAGTACTCTTCGCTGATAATGACGAGGCCTGGTACTTTGAAACGGGCGCTGGCCATTATTGGGTTGCGCAACGAATTCCGGATGATTCATACGCGGTGGTGGCAAACCAGCTAGCAATTCAGGAAATCAACTTTAATGATCCCGATAATTTTATGTTCCATCCTGGGATTCAGGGATTTGTTGAGAAACATAATTTAAACCCAGATCCCTCAACATTTAATTTCCGGAAGATCTTTGGGACCGCTGATCGATCAGACGCAATTTACTCTGAACCGCGGGTATGGGCTGGTCACCAAATGTTTAGTCCTAGACAAGCAACTGATGAAACACCGGAATCAACTGAATTGCCATTTATCATGAAGCCGGACCATAAGTTATCGATTTTTGATGCTCAAAGTTATCTCAGTAACCACTATGAAGGCACTGAATTCGATCCCCTTGGTCACTGTGAACACGCTCATAAATACCGGCCAATTAGTTTAGCAAAGACCCAAGAGTCGCATATTTTGCAAATGAACCGGCCGGGCGCCAATATTCATTGGCTGGCGATGGGAGTAGCGGCAGAAAGTACCTATGTGCCATTCTTCAACGGTATTACTGATACGCCAGCCCCTTACAAGCGTGGTAAGTTACCGGCCCAACTGAACTCCGCTTACTGGATTTTCAAGCATGCTAGCGTGTTAGTTGATAGCCACCTGCACGACTTTCTTCCTTTGTTACGGGACGTACAAAAAGAACGAAACGCCGCGGCCATTAAGATGATTGCGGAAACTGATCGTCGCCTCCCGAGCCTTAAAGGTGAAGCACGAGCAACCTTCTTAACGCGGCAAAGTGACGACTATGCGACCGATACTTTAAATGCTTATAAGAAGTTAAGTCTTGAATTGATTACCAAGATGACTGATTATTGTGAATTAAACTTTAATACAGATGAGAACCTGTAAGACAAAAAAGAAGCAGCTCCTAAGTTGGAAATTCCAGCTTAGGGGCTGCTTTTTGTATGCACCTAATTATTTATTATCTTTGTGGTGTTTTTTCTTCTTCGCAATTAACAAGAGTAAGATTGCTTCTAATGACATTAGACCAAATAATTCAGCCGTTGTTTGACTGGCATTACCAGTTTGTGGAAGCTTCTTATTTTGCTGACTGGTCTTGTTTACATTACTGTTTGCAACTGAGTTTTGGGCAGTTAAGTCAACAGTTGTGTGCTTATCAGTAACAGATGCATTTGTATTTTCAAGACCTGAAGTATTTGTACTATTAGTAATACTCAAACTCAATGAAGCCGAGCCGTTTCCAGACCCATTCGTTGACATTGAACCAGTGCCACTGTTATCTGGGAATGGCGTTACTGATGATTGACTACCGCTAGTAGGTTCGGATCCATTAGTAGATGAAGAATTACTAATTGAAGTTGAAGTACTTTCACTAGGATTAATCGATGTGCTTCCACTTGTTGAAGGTGAATAACTAGCACTTGTTGATGCAGATGTGCTTGAGCTTATTGAAATCGATTCACTCGTACTAATCGACATTGATACTGAATCGCTGATTGATTCAGATGGGTTATCCGGTTGTGGATTTACCGGTGAGCCACTGTTTGAGGTTGAGGAACTGATTGAAGCGGAAACTGATTCACTAATGCTTAAGGATGTTGAGGCACTCTCGCTTTGACTGAGCGATGTTGAGGCACTCTCACTCTGGCTGAGCGATGTTGAGGCGCTCTCACTCTGACTTAGTGAGGTTGACGCACTCTCACTCTGACTCAATGAGGTTGAGGTACTCTCGCTTTGGCTCAACGACGTTGAGGCACTTTCACTTTGAC
>NZ_JACIVH010000035.1 GCF_014145615.1 Limosilactobacillus balticus
CTTCAGTAAGCGCCAGCGAAAGTGCCTCAACATCGTTGAGTGCAAGTGAAAGCACTTCGGCTTCAGTAAGCGCCAGCGAAAGTGCCTCAACATCGTTGAGTGCAAGTGAAAGTACCTCAGCCTCCGTAAGTGCAAGTGAAAGTACCTCTGCTTCGGTAAGTGCAAGTGAAAGCACATCAGCATCTGTAAGTGCGAGTGAATCAACTTCAGCTTCGGTAAGTGCAAGTGAAAGTACCTCCGCTT
>NZ_JACIVH010000036.1 GCF_014145615.1 Limosilactobacillus balticus
CGTGTCTCAGTTCCATTGTGGCCGATCAGTCTCTCAACTCGGCTATGCATCATCGCCTTGGTAAGCCGTTACCTTACCAACTAGCTAATGCACCGCAGGTCCATCCCAGAGTGATAGCTAAAGCCATCTTTCAAACAAAAGCCATGCGGCTTTTGTTGTTATGCGGTATTAGCATCTGTTTCCAAATGTTATCCCCCGCTCCGGGGCAGGTTACCTACGTGTTACTCACCCGTCCGCCACTCACTGGTGATCCATCGTCAATCAG
>NZ_JACIVH010000037.1 GCF_014145615.1 Limosilactobacillus balticus
AAGCGGAGGTACTTTCACTTGCACTTACCGAAGCTGAAGTTGATTCACTCGCACTTACAGATGCTGATGTGCTTTCACTTGCACTTACCGAAGCAGAGGTACTTTCACTTGCACTTACCGAAGCTGAAGTTGATTCACTCGCACTTACTGAGGTTGAGGCACTTTCGCTTCGACTCAACGAAATCGATCCACTTTGACTACCGCTTAATGATGTTTCAATTGATTGACTAGTACTGCTTGAAACACTCTCTTGAATTGACGCAGAATTACTTGCTGATGTACTTTCCGAATGAGATACACTTTCTGAATGCTCTGTTTCACTCGTATATTCCACCCTAGTAGTACCATTCTGATTAATATCTGCCATTACCGTTTGTACTGGTGC
>NZ_JACIVH010000038.1 GCF_014145615.1 Limosilactobacillus balticus
GGTGAGTAACACGTAGGTAACCTGCCCCGGAGCGGGGGATAACATTTGGAAACAGATGCTAATACCGCATAACAACAAAAGCCACATGGCTTTTGTTTGAAAGATGGCTTTGGCTATCACTCTGGGATGGACCTGCGGTGCATTAGCTAGTTGGTAAGGTAACGGCTTACCAAGGCGATGATGCATAGCCGAGTTGAGAGACTGATCGGCCACAATGGAACTGAGACAC
>NZ_JACIVH010000039.1 GCF_014145615.1 Limosilactobacillus balticus
TATGGACCGTGTCTCAGTTCCATTGTGGCCGATCAGTCTCTCAACTCGGCTATGCATCATCGCCTTGGTAAGCCGTTACCTTACCAACTAGCTAATGCACCGCAGGTCCATCCCAGAGCGATAGCCAAAGCCATCTTTCAAACAAAAGCCATGTGGCTTTTGTTGTTATGCGGTATTAGCATCTGTTTCCAAATGTTATCCCCCGCTCCGGGGCAGGTTACCTACGTGTTACTCACC
>NZ_JACIVH010000004.1 GCF_014145615.1 Limosilactobacillus balticus
GTGTCTCAGTTCCATTGTGGCCGATCAGTCTCTCAACTCGGCTATGCATCATCGCCTTGGTAAGCCGTTACCTTACCAACTAGCTAATGCACCGCAGGTCCATCCCAGAGTGATAGCCGAAGCCATCTTTCAAACAAAAGCCATGTGGCTTTTGTTGTTATGCGGTATTAGCATCTGTTTCCAAATGTTATCCCCCGCTCCGGGGCAGGTTACCTACGTGTTACTCACCCGTCCGCC
>NZ_JACIVH010000040.1 GCF_014145615.1 Limosilactobacillus balticus
ATGCTGATGTGCTTTCGCTGGCGCTTACTGAAGCTGAGGTGCTTTCGCTCGCACTTACTGAAGCCGAAGTACTTTCGCTGGCGCTTACTAAAGCGGAGGTACTTTCACTTGCACTTACTGAAGCAGAGGTACTTTCACTTGCACTTACCGAAGCTGAGGTACTTTCACTTGCACTTACGGAGGCTGAGGTACTTTCACTTGCACTCAACGATGTTGAGGCACTTTCGCTGGCGCTTACTGAAGCTGAGG
>NZ_JACIVH010000041.1 GCF_014145615.1 Limosilactobacillus balticus
GATATTAACTTTCATACCATGTCACCGTTAGCTTTACTAAGAGTAACTTCGAGTAGTATTGGACTTCAGTTTGGTTTGCAACCTTATCCAGTCACCCTCAGCCTTATAGCTACTTCTTATTCATCGGTGCAGTATTTTGCCTTAGACTTCCTTCAGATTCCGTCTCACGACGGACACCCTTGTCTTAAGCTCATGGTTCCGACTACTACGGCCCATAGCGGACTTTCACCGCCTAGCTAATACCCATGCCGGGCGCACAAGCAAAGAGGCTGAGAGAAAAAACTTTCTCTCAGCCTCAATTGTTTTCACGAACAATAGCAAGATAACGTGGAAAATAATCACAAGACTTGAGTCTAAGTACGAACGCTAATTAACCCGTGACGTGATAATTATCGTTCTAGCTTAGTCCACCGCCTTGTCGAGGAGATTATTTCCCACTCCCTTTGATTTTTAGTATTGACTTAAAATTTGATCGACTGCGCCACCATAGCTCTCACCGAATAAGATTAAATGCATGCATAGATAATAGAAACGATACCACGAAAGGCGTTCCTCTAAATGATCATCAAATGGAAAGACGCTGCTATATGCCTGATAAAAACTATTATCGAAACCGCCAAAAACAGTTGTCATGGCTAAATCAAATTCACGATCCCCAAATAATGCATCTGGATCGATTAAGTATGGCTTATGATCGCCAGCAAATAAGAAGTTGCCGGCCCATAAATCACCATGAAGAAGACTAGGGATGACTTCATGGTGTTGATAGTAATCAGTAAATTTATTAACCATTTGTTGGTAATGTTCTTGCCGCCATTTATTCCATCGACCGCACTGGCTTGCCACTTGAACTTCAGGCTCTAGTCGCTGATTAATATAAAAATCAAGCCAGCTTGAATTCCAAGAATTATCTTTTACAAGGGCCTTGGTTTGATGATCGTCCATAAAGCCGAATTCATCATTATGCTGTTGGTGCATTTTGGCAACTGCTAATCCCAGGTTGGCTTGATTACCCCAAGTTTCATCAAGCCAGTTTAAAATTAAATAGGCATTCCCATCGATTTCACCATGATAAAGTGGGGTCGGGGTATTAATGACCTTACCGATAGCTTTGAGACCATTAATTTCATGATTGAAATAATCTTGTGAATGGTTAGGTTGAACCTTTATAAAGTACCTATTTCCATCAGTAGTTGTGGCTTGATATGCTAAATTAATATCACCACCACTAACTGGTTTAACAGAAGTGATATTTTTTAAAGGAAGGTGCTTAAACCATGCTGTATTTGGACTTTCCAATTGGTGTTCCTCCTTTATTAAATTACTTTATTTATACCATTTTTAGGTAAGTATTGTTAAATAAAGTTGATTTATAAGGCACTAATTAACCTTAGTATTGACATTTATGAGGGGATCGAGTAAGGTAAAAATGTAAATTAAAGATATTAATAGCTGTTGATAAAGAATGCTCGGGTACTTGAAATTATCAGCGATTGGAGAAAGGTGAGAGCTCCAAATATTTCAGTCTCGATTGACACTTTTGAAGCTGAGCAATACGCTCCGTTGTTTAGACGTTATTTTTGAGTGATACCAAGGTGGTACCGTGCATTTGCACCCTTGTAATTTCAAGGGTGCTTTTTATTTAAACTGCTATTAAAAATTGAAAGAGGTAAGCGGAGAATGAAGAGAACAAATTATGCTGGGGATACAAATGAACAGCAAGTTGGGCAAGAAGTTGTCTTAAAGGGTTGGGTAGCTAAGCGTCGTAACCTAGGCGGACTTATCTTTATTGATTTATGGGATCGGGAAGGAATCGTTCAACTAGTATTTAACGAAAAAGAAAATCCAGAAGCATTTGAAATCGCAAATGCGGTTCGTAACCAATATGTTCTTGAGGTTCAAGGAAAAGTTCAGTTACGGGCAGAAAAAGAAATTAATCTGGATATGAAGACTGGTAAAGTCGAAGTAGCTGTTGATAAGGTTAAGGTATTAGCAAAGTCAGAAACAACGCCATTTGATATTACTGATGGTGTTGATGCTTCTGAAGATTTACGGATGAAGTACCGTTACCTTGATTTACGGCGACCAGAAATGATGCGTAATTTGAAGTTGCGGAGTAAGGTTGCTTCGATCGTGCACAATTACTATGATAATGAAGGCTTTATGGATGTTGAAACCCCTGATTTAACACGGTCAACACCAGAAGGAGCACGTGACTATATTGTTCCATCACGTGTTTACCCCGGTCATTTCTATGCTTTACCACAATCACCACAATTATTTAAGCAATTGTTAATGGCAGCCGGAGTTGATAAGTATTATCAATTAGCACGTTGTTTCCGAGATGAAGACCTTCGTGGTGACCGTCAACCAGAATTTACGCAAATCGATACTGAAATGAGTTTTGCAACTCCTGAAGACATCCAAACAGTTACAGAAGGTTTAATTAAGCGGGTAATGAAGGAAATCGTGGGGGTAGATGTTAAGACTCCATTCCCACGGATGGAATGGCAAGAAGCCATGGACAAGTACGGTTCCGATAAGCCTGATACCCGTTTTGGGATGTTGATTCATGACCTTTCTGACATTGTAAAGGATAGTTCATTTAAGGTCTTTGCTAATACGGTTGCTGATGGTAACTATGTTCGTGCAATTCGCATTCCTGGTGGGGCAGATAAGTATTCCCGGAAAGATATTTCTAAGTATGAAGAATACATTAAACGTTTTGGTGCAAAGGGCCTTGCATGGGTTAAGGTAACTGCTGATGGTTACAATGGTCCAGTTGCTAAGTTCTTAAATGATCAAGTTGCACAAATCAATGAAGAAATGGATGCAAAAGAAGGGGACTTAATCCTCTTTGTTGCTGGTAGTTTCCACGTTGTATCGGATTCACTTGGCTATCTTCGTCGGGCAATCGCTGAAGAGCTAGATATGATTAAGCCTGACCAATGGAACTACTTATGGGTTGTTAATTGGCCAATGTTTGAATATGATGAAGGCTTTGGAAAGTGGATTGCCGCTCACCACCCATTCACAATGCTAAATGAAGAAGACTTACATTATCTTGAAGATGGGGAAGATCCTCATAAAGCTCATGCTCAAAGTTACGACATTATCTTGAATGGTAACGAGATCGGTGGGGGATCAATTCGTATCCACGATCCAAAGGTTCAAGAAAAAGTTCTCAAGGCACTTGGCTATACAAAGGAACGTGCAGAAGCTCGCTTCGGATTCTTACTTAAGGCTTTAACCATGGGGATGCCACCCGAGGGAGGCCTTGCCTTTGGTTTAGACCGGTGGGTTATGTTACTAGCTCAAGCTGATAGTATTCGGGATGTTATTCCATTCCCTAAGAACTCGAAAGCAGTTGAACCATTAACGGCAGCTCCTGGTAAAGTTAGTGAACAACAACTTGATGATCTTAAAATTGAATTTGATGAAAAGATTGATTATAAGCTCGATCAAGATCCAGATGAACAATAAATAAAGCAAAAATAATCCTCGTGAAAAGGTACTTGAAGTGTACTGTTCACGAGGATTATTTTATTTCAAAATCTTTTTCAGAAAGTCTTGTGCCCGTGGGCTAGTAGGGTGGGCAAAAAATTCTTCTGGATCCCCAGTTTCCTGAATATACCCATCGGCCATGAACCATATTTGGTCTGCTACTTCACGAGCAAACCCCATCTCATGGGTAACAACCACCATTGTCATTCCCGATTCAGCTAAATCGCGCATTACTTTTAGTACCTCATCAACCATTTCGGGATCAAGGGCACTAGTTGGTTCGTCAAAGAGCATCACTGTTGGATTCATCGCAAGGGCCCGCGCAATTGCAACCCGTTGTTTTTGCCCTCCTGACAGTTGATCTGGATATTGTTGAGCTTTATCGCTTAAACCAACTTTTTCTAGTAGTTCCATCGCAGTTTTAGTTGCTTCTTTTTCATTGATATTTTTTACTTTAACTGGTGCAATTGTGATATTTTTAAGGACTGTCATATTAGGAAAAAGATTGAAACTTTGAAAAACCATTCCCATCTTTTCTCGCAACTGATCGAGTTTTTTATCACTTAAGCCAATCAGATTCTGTCCTTCAAAAAGAACTTGTCCGCTTGTTGGTTGTTCAAGTGCATTTAAGCAACGGAGAAAAGTACTTTTACCTGCTCCTGAAGGGCCGATCACACAAATTACTTGACCCTTATCAACATGTTCTGAAATATCTTTTAAGACAATATTATTTTTGAATTTTTTCTGTAAGTTTTTAATTTCAATCATTTTAGTGGGCATGTTTCATTCTCCCTTCAAAGTAAAGCAAAATCCTGGATAACGTAAATGTGAGGATAAAGTAGATAATCATTGTGATGAATAAAGGTAATACTCCTTTATAAGTTGCTGATTGAACTAATTGCGTTTGATACATTAATTCGGAAACACCAATTACAGAAACTAATGAACTATCTTTTAATAAGGTAATAAGCTCATTCCCTAATGCTGGCCAAATATTTTTAAGTGCTTGGGGCATAATTACATATCTGAATGTTTCATTTTTACTCATCCCCAAGCTTCGAGCAGCTTCCGTTTGTCCAAGTGGAATGGATTGAATCCCAGAACGAATAATTTCGGCAACGTAAGCACCAGAATTTAGTGAAACGGCAATAATCCCAGCGAGGAGGGCCGGAAGTGATTGAATAATTGCCCCAATCCCAAAGTAAACAAACATGATTTGAACCATCATTGGCGTACCCCGAAGAAATTCAATGTAGCAAACAGCGATTGAATGTAAAAATTTGTTCTTTGAAAGCCGCATTAGTGCAAAGAGAGTTCCTAATAGGAAACCAAAAATAACAGAGACAACTGTAATGATTAATGTATATTTAATCCCTTTAGCAAAGTAACGCCAATAGCTAAGAACAGTATTTTGTTTTTTATAGCTCTTCATGTATTGGGAGGCTTCAGGAATCCATTTTTTATTAATTAGTTGTTCTTTATTAACTTTTTTAATTGTCTGGTTGGCGGCATTAACTAATGAAGTATCACCTTTAGGAAAGGCCATGGCAATTCCACCAGCAGTATTTGGCAATTTTGAATTAAAGGCATAAAGGTTTGAATTATTGGCAGCATAAGCTTTAGCAGTAGCAGCATCCATTAAAATTCCATCGTATTTATGAGATTGAAGTCCAATGACTAAGGAAGAAAGTTTAGCAAGACCTTTACCGTTTGCTTTAGGCATTTCCTTTGAAATCAAGGTTGCTTGGAGTGTCCCGTTTTGTGCTCCCACATTTTTCCCATTAAAACTCTTGGCATTAACTAATCTATCTTTATCTCCTTTATTAATTAAGAAGTAGCTATCACCGGAATAATATGTATTTGAGAAGTCAACGCTCTTTTTTCGTTCAGCCGTAATGTTCATTCCCGAAATAATAGCATCAATTTTACCAGTTTCCAAAGCAACAAGAAGTGAGTCAAAATCCATATTTTTAATAACTAACTTTACTCCTAGGTCTTTAGCAAATTGTTTAGCAAGGGAAACTTCAAAACCGACGTATTTAGTTTTTCCATTTTCTTTGGTTGTGAATTCGTAAGGTGGATAACCAGCACTCATTCCAACAACCAATGTTCCTTTTTGTTTAATCTTTTGCACTGAATCATTACTAGCGACTTGCGATGGATTATTGGCTGACGAAGAGCTAATTGAACTGCTCTCGTTAGCAGCTAATGCAGTAATAGGTGTACATAATATCGGAAATGCAATTACCATTAGCAGTAATAAATGTTTAAAACCTTTCATAGTTAATAACTCCTTTGAGAATAGTAAAATTAAATTGTTACTAAATATACACTTAAATGTTTATTTATGCAATGAAAAATCTATAAAAAGAATAAATATTCATATATTTGTATAATATCAAAAAGCGTTTTCTATGCTTGTGGAGTAAGCGAAGAATAAAAGGAGAAGAAATTTAAATTTTTATTTAAATGTAATGTTGACAGGGTAGGTCATGTTGGGTAAAATAATTTTTGTAGTGAAAAGGAAGCAGTATTTCTGCTACCTCAATACGTAACTTTAAGCTCGGAGGGAGGGATCAACATGTCAAAAACAGTCGTTCGTAAGAATGAATCTTTAGACGACGCTCTTCGACGCTTTAAACGTTCAGTTTCACGTAACGGAACATTGCAAGAATATCGTAAACGTGAATTTTACGAAAAGCCAAGTGTAAAACGCAAGTTGAAATCTGAAGCGGCACGGAAGCGTAAGAACAAGCGCGGTCGTCGTTATTAAAATGTGTGCTCTCACCTGTTGCCTGGTGAGAGCTTTTTTATATGAAAGAAGGATAAATAATGAGCTTACTACAACAGTTAACGTCAGATATGGTATTAGCAATGAAGAATCGTGATAAGGAAACATTAAACGTTGTCCGGATGCTTAAAGCAGCGGTTCAAAATGAACAAATTGAACTTGGCCACGATTTGAGCACTAATGAAGAAATTACAGTAATGGCACGTGAATATAAGCAACGTAAGGAATCGCTTGAAGAATTTGAAAAAACTGGACGAGAAGATCTGATCAACCAAGCTAAAAATGAATTGGCAATTGTTGAAAAGTATATGCCAAAACAGTTATCAAAAGATGAAGTTACTAAGATTGTTAAGAAAGTAATTGACGAACTTAATGCTTCTAGCATGAAGAACTTTGGGCAAGTAATGGGAGCGGTTATGCCTAGAGTTCAAGGACAAGCAGATGGAAAAGTAGTTAACCAGGTTGTAAAAGAACAGTTGAGCAAGTAGTATTAGCGGTAGTAATGAGAGTGTGAGGATAAAATTTCTTCAAACTTTCTTTTTTACTGTACTTTATTTCATTTTTAAACTAGAATTTGAAGTATATTCAAAAGAAAAGGGGCATTTATATGTGCACATCAATAATTTATACAGCAGGTGATTCTTACTTTGGTCGTAATCTTGATTTGGAAGTAAACCTTGGTCAAGAAGTAGTGATTACGCCACGTAATAAGACTTTAGAATTTCGAGAAATGCCAAATCTTAAACATCATTATGCGATTATTGGAATATCAATTGTTCGTGATGATTATCCATTATATTTTGATGGAGTAAATGAAAAGGGAGTTGGAATGGCAGGCCTTAATTTTGATGGACCGTCCCACTATTTCCCAATCCAAGAGGGAAAAGACAATATTGCATCTTTTGAGTTAGTTCCTTATATTCTTGCAGCAGCTTCTTCAGTTGTTGAAGCAAAGAAGCTGCTTTCAAATGCAAACATTGCAAACCTTAATTTTTCAGATAAATTACAAGCTGCTCCGCTTCACTGGATTATTGCTGATAAGACTGGAGCATCGGTAACAGTTGAATCAACGGCAAAGGGATTAAACATTTATGACAATCCGGTTGGTGTCCTAGCCAATAATCCAGAGTTTCCTCGTCAATTATTAAACCTTAGCAACTATCGTAGTGTTTCACCTGCTAGTTCGGCTAATGTATTTGCACCCGGTGTCGACTTACCAATTTATGGTCGGGGCCTAGGGACACATTTTCTTCCAGGCGGGATGGATTCTGAAAGTCGATTTGTTAAGGCCACTTTCACTAAGATGCATGCCCCTATTGGTGCTTCTGAAGTTGAAAACATAACTAACTATTTCCATATTCTTCAATCTGTTGAACAACAAAAGGGATTAGATGAAGTTGCGCCGGATACTTTTGAATATACAATTTACTCTGATGGTTCAAATCTAAAGAAGGGTATTTTCTACTACAAGACTTATGAGAATAGTCAAATTAATGCAGTTGATATGCATAAAGAAGATCTTGAAGCATCGAAATTAATTACTTACCCAATTCAAAATGAACAGGTAATCAACCAACAAAATTAAATAATTATTCTATCTGTAAACTCTTTTTATGCATGAATAGCTTATATTTCATGCATAAAAAGAGTTTTTTTGAAAAAATATGCTAAATCTATTGATTTTTATTCATAATACTCGTATATTTATAAACAACAAATTTCAAATGAGATGGAGGACGAGATTATGTCAAAGGAAAAGATTGTTTTAGCTTATTCTGGTGGTTTAGATACTTCGGTTGCAATTGCCTGGCTCAAAAATAAGGGGTATGACGTAATTGCATGTTGTATTGATGTGGGTGAAGGAAAAGACCTTGAAGCGATTAAAGAAAAGGGCCTCCAAGTTGGAGCGTGGAAATCAGTAGTAATTGATGCTAAACGCGACTTTGCTGAACAATTTGTATTACCAGCTCTTCAAGCCCATGCAATGTATGAGCAAAAGTACCCATTAGTTTCAGCACTTTCTCGTCCATTAATTGTTCAAAAACTTGTAGCAGTTGCTAATCAATATGGTGCGACTGCTATTGCCCATGGGTGTACTGGTAAAGGAAATGACCAAGTACGATTTGAAGCAGGAATTCATGCTTTGGCTCCTGATATGAAAATTGAAGATCCAATTCGGGATTGGCACTGGTCACGGGAAGAAGAAATTCAATACGCTAAGGATAATGGCATTCCCGTTCCAATCACAAAGGCTAGTCCCTATTCCATTGATGAAAACTTATGGGGCCGGGCAAATGAATGTGGAATTCTTGAAGATCCGTGGGCTGCGGCACCTGCTGATGCATATGATCGAACAGTTTCAATTGAAGAAGCCCCTGATACCCCAACCACAATTGAAATCACCTTTAATGAAGGAGTTCCGACCGCGATTGATGGCGAAGAAATGCCGCTTGACCAGTTAATTATGAAACTTGACAAATTAGCTGGTAGTCATGGGATTGGCCGGATTGATCACGTTGAAAACCGGCTTGTTGGTATTAAGTCACGGGAAATTTATGAGTGCCCAGCTGCAACTGTTTTATTGGCAGCCCATAAAGACTTGGAAGACCTAACGCAAGAACGGGAAGTAGCTCACTTTAAACCATTAATTGAACAAAAAATGAGTGAAATTATTTATAATGGGCTTTGGTATTCACCATTAATGAAATCCTTAGTTGCTTTTATTGATGAATCACAAGCTGTTGTTAATGGTGTAGTAAGGGTAAAGTTATTTAAAGGAAATGTAATCTGTGAAGGTCGGAAATCACCAAATTCGCTTTATGATAAGAACTTGGCAACTTACACCTCCGCTGATGAATTTGACCAAGAAGCTGCTACTGGCTTTATTAAACTTTGGGAATTACCAGATAAGGTCTATGCTCAAGTACAAAACAAAAATAAAAAGAAAGTAAAGGAGAATACAAGCGATGCCTATTAAGAGAATGTGGGGTGGCCGGTTTGAAGAAGCTGGCGACCAACTAGTTAACCAATTTAATGCGTCGATCAGTTTTGATCAAGAAATGGCTCAAGAAGACATTGAAGGCTCATTAGCCCATGTGAAAATGCTGAAAGAAACACAAATTTTGTCAGCAGATGATGCTGATAAGATTATTGCTGGACTCAAGAAATTACGTGAGCGATTAACTAGTGAAGGACTCCCATTTTCGAGTGACAATGAAGACATTCATATGAATATTGAGGCATTGCTGACAGAAGAAATTGGTCCCGTTGCCGGTAAGCTTCATACTGGGCGGAGCAGAAATGATCAAGTTGCAACTGACCTTCACCTATATGTAAAGAAGCGGTTGCCTGTTATCATTAATGAATTAAAAAAATTACAGGCAGAATTAGTAGATAAAGCAGCAGAAAATGTTGAAACGATTATGCCAGGATATACTCATATGCAACATGCTCAGCCAATTTCGTATGGACACTATCTCATGGCTTATTTCCAAATGTATCAGCGAGATGTTGAACGGTTTGAATTTAACCAGCAGCACACGGATTTATCACCCCTAGGAGCGGCTGCTTTAGCTGGGACCACTTTTCCAATTGATCGACAATTAAGTGCAAAGTATTTAGGTTTTGCTGAACCATATCATAATTCACTGGACGCCGTTTCTGATCGGGATTTTGCCCTTGAATTTTTAAGTAACGCAAGTATTTTGATGATGCACTTGTCACGGTTATGTGAAGAACTGATTTATTGGTGTAGTTATGAATTTGGCTATTTAGAATTGGCGGACTCATATTCTACTGGTAGTTCGATCATGCCTCAGAAGAAGAACCCTGATATGGCAGAATTGATTCGTGGTAAAGCTGGGCGAGTTTATGGTGATCTTTTTGGCTTATTAACAACAATGAAGGGGCTCCCGCTTGCCTATAACAAAGATATGCAGGAAGATAAGGAAGGATTATTCGATGCGGTGAAGACGATTCTTCCAAGTATCAGGATCATGACCGGGATGATTACCACCCTTCAAGTAAAGAAAGAAGCCATGGAGCATGCAACTCATCATGACTTTTCTAATGCCACTGAATTAGCAGATTATCTTGCTACTAAAGGAATTCCGTTTAGGGAAGCGCATGAAATTGTCGGTGAGTTAGTATTAAAAGGCCTTAAAACAGAGACAAATCTTGTTGATATTCCATTGGACGAATATAAAAAGATTTCGCCCAAAATTGAAGAAGATGTTTATATCTGCTTACAACCTAAAGTAGCGGTTGAACGGCGGAATTCTTATGGCGGAACTGGTTTTGATCAAGTTCGTCAACAAATTAGAGATGCTAAGAAAATTTTAGAAGGTAATTAATTCGGAAATTGAGAGTGAGAAAGCCAATTTTTTCTCACCCTCATTTTTTTGCTTTATAGTAACCCATATATTGAATTAAAGGTTACAATTAAATATAATTAATGCAAAAATAAAGGATTTACGATGATGATTAGGGAAAAGATAAGTTTGTCAATTCATGAAATGACTGTCGTTGCCATGATGGTTGCAATTATTGCTGTTTTAGGAGCAGTCCCAGGAATTCCGTTGGGGTTTATTCCGGTGCCAATTGTTTTGCAAAATATGGGAATAATAATTGCTGGGGAACTCCTTGGACCAAGATTAGGGACAATTACAGTATGGCTCTTCGTGTTTTTAGTTGTACTGGGTTTGCCGCTGCTTTCTGGTGGACGTGGCGGAATTATGATAGTCTTAGGCCCAACTGGCGGATATATTTTCGCCTGGTTATTTGTCCCGTTATTGATTGGTCTTAGTCTAAAATGCAGTTGGTTTTATGGGATGACGCAAGAAATAACTGAATTCCTGATTGTTTGGCTATGGGGAGTAATCTTTGTGGAAGGAGTGGGAGCAATATGGTTAGCAAATCAATTGCATACCACCTTTATTTCTGCTTTGGCGTCAAATATTTTATTTGTTTTTGGCGATACAATCAAAGCGCTTATTGCTGTCACAATTACTCGTCGTTTACGTCACATTAAGGTTGTTTCGTTCAGGAGATGATTAGAAATGGTTCATTCAACTGCACAGAAAATTTTATGGCAATTACTTTCAGCGCCGGGTTCATGGGTTTCTGGAAATGACTTAGCACAGCGGTTCAATATTAGTCGTGAATCCGTTTGGAAGGCCATCAACAGTTTACGAAAAAACGGAAATAATATTGAGAGTCGCAGAAATCTTGGATACCGTTTTACCGGAAATTCACGGTTGAATGCTGATATTATTGATTTTTATACTCATAATCACTTTACTAATCGTCTTTATGTTAAAGACCAAGTTAGCTCAACCCAAAGCATTGCAAAAGCTTTTTTGAGTCACCACCTAGTTACTGCGCCAACGGTATTTATCGCTGATCATCAAACTGCTGGTTATGGAAGACAGGGACGGTCCTTTTACTCTCCAGCAGCAACTGGATTGTATTTTAGTATGATTCTGCCTAGCCCAACGGACAGACCGCTACAAGCTGGGTTAATGACAACAACTTTTGCAGTTTTAATTGTGGGAGTTCTTAAACAATTTTTCCCTGCTCAAGATTTCCAATATAAATGGGTCAACGATGTTTATTTAGACTATAAAAAAGTTGGCGGAATTTTGACCGAGGCAGTAGTAGACCTTGAATCAAGGACAACGGCTTCCTTAGTGGTAGGAATTGGCTTGAATATTACTACAAAGAAATTTCCCCTGGCCCTTAAAGAGAAAGCGACGGGAATAGCACCAGCAGATCGTAATCTTTTAGTCAGTCGGCTTATTGAGGAGATTGCTAATAATTATTCGGACTATGATAATCCACAGTATCTTAAGAAATATCGCCAAGCCTCAATGATTTTAGGACAAAAAGTGGAAGTGTTAGTAAATGGTGAGGTTATTGCTGGAACTGCTAAGAAGATAGAAAATGATGGTGCTTTAACAATTAGCCTGGCAGACGGAAAAACGAAAACTTTTAATAGTGGAGAAGTAGTTAAAGTTAATTTTGAAAAATAACTTCGATCTCTTACGAAAGCTTGCAGTGGTGAGGTTAAAGGTGATCTATGATATAATTATCATTAAATAAAGTCTGCTAAATTAAAGGAGATTGTATAGGTGGGAGAACAAAAAACGATTGAACAAACTTTTCAAATTGAAAGTCCAGAAATAGAAGTTGGCTTACTAGGAACTCAGGATAAGTATGTGAGCTTGATTGAACAGGGAATGGACGTCGAAATTCGACCATTTGGTGAAAATCTTAAAGTAAGTGGACAAGAAGATGATGTTAAGCTTACGGTCGATGTATTTCGGGCCCTTATCTCATTGTTAAATCAAGGGATCCGCATCCACAGTACAGATATTGTTAGTGCGATGAAGATGGCACATCGAGGGACCTTGGAATATTTTGCTGACTTATATAGCGAAACGATTATTAAGGATCGTCGTGGTAGAGCTATCCGAGTAAAAAATTTTGGTCAACGGCAGTATGTTAACGCAATGAAACATAATGATATTACGTTTGGGATTGGACCTGCCGGAACAGGAAAAACTTACCTAGCAGTAGCGATGGCAGTGGCGTCTTTAAAGCGTGGCGAAGTGGAACGAATTATTTTGACGCGGCCGGCAGTTGAAGCGGGTGAAAGTTTAGGGTTCTTACCAGGTGACCTTCGTGAAAAAGTAGATCCTTATTTACGACCAATTTATGATGCATTAAATGATATTTTTGGTGCTGATCATACTCAACGGCTAATTGATCGAGGAATTATCGAAATTGCGCCACTTGCTTATATGCGAGGGCGAACTCTTGATGGAGCATTTGTAATTTTAGATGAAGCTCAAAATACAACTAATGCTCAGATGAAGATGTTCCTTACCCGTTTGGGATTTGGATCAAAAATGGTGATTAATGGGGATGTTTCCCAAATCGATCTTCCTCATGGGACTCGCAGTGGTCTTGTCAACGCGCAACGAATTTTGAATAATATTAAATCAATTAAGTTTGTTAAATTTAGTGCGGAAGATGTTGTTCGTCACCCGGTTGTAGCACGGATTATTACTGCTTATGAAGACCAAACATCAAAGCGATTAGCAGAAAAAGATAAAGAGAAAAAAGAGGAAAAATGATGGACCTGGAAATTTTCGATCAAACAACAGCACAGCTTCCCAATGAGCAAGTGAAGATGGTAAGGGACTTATTACAGTACGCTGCTAAAGAACTTTCCTTATCAGATAATACTGAAATGTCTTTAACATTTGTAAATAATCCGGAGATAAAAAAATTAAATGCCCAGTATCGGAATGTTGACCGAGCAACTGATGTTTTAAGTTTTGCTGCAGAAGAAGCAGGAGAAGAAACACCAATTATTATGGATCCCGAACTGGCTGCCGAAATTCCTGATAACCTGGGTGACCTGTTTATCTCTATCGATAAAGTAGCTGAGCAAGCAAAGTTCTTGGGTCATTCAGTTGATCGAGAGTTAGGATTTTTAGCTGTTCATGGCTTTCTTCACTTAAACGGGTACGATCATGAAGAGCCGGCAGATGAAGAAAAAATGTTTAAATTACAACGGGAGATACTAGACGGCTATGGACTCACGCGATAAACATCAAACTGAGAAAAATCATCACTTAATTCAAGCAATGCGTCATGCAATTGATGGCATTATCCAGGTATTACGTGAAGAACGTAATATGCGGTACCATCTTTTAGCTGCCTGCTTAGCCATTATTATGTCGGCTGTATTGCATATTTCAGCAATGGAATGGTTATGGATTTTATTGGCAATCTTTGTTGTTTTTACATCTGAATTTCTTAACACAGTTACCGAAGCTGTTACAGATTTGATTGTTGACCACCATTATGAATTAAATGTAAAAAAAGCTAAAGATGTTGCGGCTGGTGGTGTACTGATATCAGCGATATTTTCGGTCTTGGTGGGTCTAATTATTTTTATTCCCCGTATATTATCAATTATTAGATAGGAAGTTTTAATATGGATAATCCAAATTATAAGTCTGGCTTTGTGGCAATTATTGGGCGCCCAAATGTTGGGAAATCAACTTTATTGAATTATGTTGTCGGTCAAAAGGTAGCAATTATGAGTAATGTTGCACAGACGACACGGAATAAGATTCAAGGAATTTATACAAGCCCAGAAGCACAGATTATTTTTATTGATACGCCAGGAATTCATAAACCATCTACTAAGTTAGGTGATTTTATGGAAAAATCAGCAATGTCAGCATTAGATGAAGTGGATGCTGTCTTATTTGTTGTGAGTGCAACTGAGAAGCGCGGTCCTGGTGACGACTTTATTATTGAACGCTTAAAGAAAGTTAAGCAGCCAATCTTTTTAGTTGTTAATAAGATCGATCAAATTAATCCTAATGATCTGCCTGAAATTGTTGACCAGTATAAAGATACCCTTCCATTTAAGGATATTGTGCCAATTTCAGCTTTGCAGGGAAATAATGTGAACAGCTTAATTAATGATCTTATTAAGATTCTTCCCAATGGCCCACAATACTACCCTGCCGATCAAGTGAGTGACCACCCTGAACGTTTTGTGATTGCAGAAATGATCCGTGAAAAGGTCTTTTTGCTAACGAGACAAGAAGTGCCACACTCAGTAGCTGTTGATGTGACATCGATAAAGCGTGAGGATGAAAATCATATTCATATCTCGGCTAATATTATTGTTGAACGTCCAGGCCAAAAAGGAATTATTATTGGTAAGGGCGGAAAAATGCTGAAAAAGATTGGGACAATGGCACGACAAGATATTGAAAGATTACTTGGTGACAAAGTCTTTCTTCAACTATGGGTAAAGGTTGTTCCAGATTGGCGTGATAAGTCTGCAATGCTAAAAGACTATGGTTATCGGAATAAAGACTATTAAAAGGATGATGGTTACATGGCGCGCGTAACCACACAATTTACTGGGATCATTATGTATCGACAGGATTATCGTGAACGTGATCTATTAATAAAAATGCTCACTGATAAGATTGGGCCAGCAATGTTTTTTGTGAAAAACGCTAAGAAACGTGGCTTTCGAATGACTGCTGATATTCTCCCATTCACCCATGGTACATACATTGGCTCCCTTGATGAAAATGGCTTAAGTTTTATTAATACCGCTAGCGATACTAGCCAATACAAGAATATTGCAAGTGATATTAGCAAAAATGCATATGTTACGTATATTTTGGCATTGGTTGACAGTGCGTTTAATGATGGCCGAAGTATTGGTGAGTGGTTTAAGCAGGTTGCTGCAGCGTTAGACTTAATCGAAAAAGGATTAGATGAGCAAATAATTACAAATATTATTGAAACACAGCTGTTAGTTGCTTTTGGGGTAGCACCAATTTGGGATCGGTGTGTTGTTTGTGGTCGCAATGATCTGGCTTTAGACTTCTCTGAACAATATGGGGGGATGCTTTGCCAAAATCATTGGTCACTTGATGAGCATCGTCTTCATCTTGACCGTAAAACTATTTATTACCTTCAACAATTTGCCACAATTAACTTGCAAAAATTGAATTCTATTCGAATTAATCCAGTTACTAAACGACGCCTTCAACAAGTCTTAGATACTCTTTATGATAACGAGGTCGGGTTAAACTTGAAAGCAAAGCGGTTCATTAGACAAATGAATAAGTGGGAACAAAATATCGGAAAGTTATCAATGAACGATTGACATTTGTAAAATATTTTTCTATTATAAGAGCGTGTTTAATTGAATATTGGCAATGACAGAGATTATGGATAAACCAAATCAGCGAGCAGGGGATAGTGCAAGCCTTGTAATTTATTTATCCTTGGCACTCTAACAGCCGCTTAAACTAAGCTGTTTTACAGAGATGTAAAAAAGTAGGGTGGAACCGCGATTAACTTCGTCCCTACAGTATCGATTACTTGATACTGTAGGGACTTTTTCATTGAAAGGAGAAGTAAAGTATGACGAAAAAACTAACTGTGCAAGATATTATCTTTACATTAGAACAATATTGGGCAGATCAAGGTTGTATGTTAATGCAGGCTTATGATAACGAAAAAGGTGCAGGGACAATGAGTCCTTACACTTTCTTGCGGGCAATTGGTCCTGAACCATGGAATGTGGCTTATGTTGAACCTTCACGGCGGCCTGCTGATGGTCGTTATGGTGAAAACCCAAACCGGCTTTACCAACACCACCAATTCCAGGTATTAATGAAGCCTTCTCCTGATAATATCCAAGAATTATACTTAGGTAGTTTGAAAAAGTTAGGAATAGATCCTTTAGAACATGATATCCGGTTTGTTGAAGATAACTGGGAAAACCCTTCAATGGGCTGTGCCGGTGTTGGTTGGGAAGTTTGGCTTGACGGAATGGAAGTTACTCAATTTACCTATTTCCAAGTCGTTGGGGAATTGCCTATGAGTCCTGTAGCCGCCGAAGTTACTTATGGACTTGAACGGTTAGCTGAATATATTCAAAACGTTGACTCAGTTTATGACTTAGAGTGGGCAGATGGTGTTCTGTATGGTGATATCTTCCAAGAACCTGAATATGAACATTCTAAGTATGCGTTTGAAGAAAGTAACCAAGACATGCTTCTGCAAGACTTTAATGATTACGAAAAAGAAGCTAAACGTTTAATTAAGCTTGGATTGGTTCACCCAGCTTATGATTATGTTTTAAAGTGTAGTCATACCTTTAACTTGCTAGATGCGCGTGGTGCTGTCTCGGTTACCGAACGTGCTGGTTATCTTCACCGTATTCGAATTATGGCAAAATCAATTGCCAAGGCCTTTGTTGAAGAGCGGCGTAAACGTGGCTTCCCATTGATTCATGATGAAGCAGTTCGCCAAAAGACAGTTGAAGAATATACAAAAAAAGCGGAAAAGGCAAAGGAACGGGCTGCAAAGCAAGCGGCTAAGAAAGCACAAAAGGGGGAAAAGTAAGATGGCAAATACATACTTATTAGAAGTCGGTGTTGAAGAAATGCCTGCTCACGTTGTAACACCAAGTATTAAGCAGTTACACGCACGAGTAGTAAAGTACCTTAAAGAACAACGGATCACTTTTGATGATATTCAAGAATTCGCTACTCCACGACGGATGGCATTATTAATCCATGGCTTAAGTGATAAGCAACCTGATATTGATGAATCAGTTAAGGGGCCTGCGAAGAAGATTGCGCAAGATGCCGATGGTAATTGGACAAAGGCTGCGATTGGCTTTACCCGGGGTCAGGGTGCCTCTGTGGAAGATATTGAATTCAAGGAAGTAAAGGGCGTTGAATATGTCTTTGTTGAAAAGCATATTGCCGGAAAGACTGTTGCTGAAGTTCTTCAAGGATTGCCAGCAGTTATTACTTCGATGACATTCCCAACCTTGATGAAATGGGGCTACAATAACTTACAATTTATTCGTCCAATTCGGTGGCTAGTTTCATTATTAAATGATGAAGTAGTTCCATTTAATATTTTAGATGTTGAAGCCGGCCGAGAAACACAAGGTCACCGGTTCTTAGGCCATCCAGTTGAAATTGCTAAGGCTGATGATTATGAGGAAAGCTTAAATAATGATTTTGTTATTGCTGATCAAACAAAGCGAAAGAATTTAATTAAGGATCAAATTACTACAATTATTAATAAGAACAACTGGCAAGTTGATTGGGATGAGGACTTACTAGAGGAAGTTAATAACTTAGTTGAATGGCCAACTGCCTTTGCTGGATCTTTTGATGAGAAGTACTTAGCATTACCTGATCCAGTCTTAATTACCTCCATGAAGGATAACCAGCGTTTCTTCTGTGTACGGGATAAAGATGGTAACCTCTTATCGCACTTTATTTCCGTTCGTAACGGTAATACAGACTACCTTGACAATGTTATTAAAGGAAATGAACGGGTTCTTGTTCCTCGTCTTGAAGATGCTCAATTCTTCTATCAAGAAGACCAGAAGTTGACAATTGGTGAGTATGTGGAACGACTTAAGAAAGTTAGCTTCCATGATAAGATTAGTTCAATGTATGATAAAATGCAGCGGGTTGCAGTGATTGCAAATGTTCTTGGTAAGCAACTAAACCTTTCAGTTGAAGAACTGGCAGACCTTGATCGAGCAGCACATATTTATAAATTTGACCTTACTACGCAAATGGTCGGTGAATTTGCTGAATTACAAGGAATCATGGGCGAAATCTATGCTAAGTTATTCGGTGAAAAAGATGATGTTGCCACAGCCATCCGCGAACACTACATGCCAATCTCGGCAGAAGGAGAATTACCACAAACTAAGATTGGGGCGATCTTAGCAATTGCCGATAAACTTGACAGTATCATGAGCTTCTTTGCGGTTGATATGATTCCAAGCGGTTCGAATGACCCTTACGCTTTACGTCGGCAGGCATTTGGAATCGTCCGGATCATCGCCGATCGTGGTTGGAACCTTCCATTGTTAAATACTCAATCAGAAATTATCACAGCCTTTGAAAACGCTGAAGTCAATGTTTCTTTTGATTTGAATAAGAATAGTGATGAAGTCCGTTCATTCTTCTTAGATCGGATTAAGCAGTTATTCCATGGTCAAAAGGTTCGTCACGATATTATTGATGCAGCTATCGATACTCGCCAAAATGATATTGCCAATGTTCTTGCAGCCATTCAAACTATTGATGAGCATAAGGACGATGCTAACTTTAAGGAAGATATCGAAGCCCTTACCCGGGTATTACGGATTGCAAAGAAGGATAATCGTCCAGTTAGTGAACTTTCGGTAGATCCTAATTTATTTGAAAATCCATCTGAGGCTAAGATGCATACTGCTGTTTCGGAATTGCTTAAAGAAGACCAACAAACAGTAAGTGAACACTTTGCAGCCTTACGGACTTTAACACCAATAATTAGTGAATACTTTGATGAAAATATGATTATGGATAAGAATGAAGATATTCGTAATAATCGTTTGGCCCAATTAAGTATTTTGGCTAATCAAGCATCATTAATTGGTAACTTGGATAACTTGATTGTAAAATAAGACGTTTTAATTGTATTGCTGCTAACTTGTGGTATTATAGATACTAGTTAAATGTAAAAATAGGTGGAGGTCGCATTCCGTTAGGTTGCGACCTTTCATTTCGTTGCTGTTCGCTTACTAAGTGAGGTGGATCAATGGCAAAGATACCGCGTAATGTAATTGATGAAATACGAAATTCAGTTGATATTGGTGATGTAATTGGGCGCTATGTTCAATTACATCAGGCTGGAAAAAATCTAATTGGGTTATGTCCCTTTCACGATGAAAAGACACCATCTTTTTCGGTGAATGAAGAAAAACAATTTTTCTATTGCTTTGGTTGCCACCGGAGCGGAAACGTATTTCAATTTTTAATGGAATTAAAGCATATCGATTTTGTAGATGCGGTTAAGGAAATCGCTAACGATAGCAATATCAAAATTCCAGAACAATATGTTAGCGTTCCGGCTAAACCATTAAATAATGAGAATCGACAATTGTTTGATCTTCATGATAAAGCAGCTAAACTTTATCACCATATATTGGTAAATACACCGGCTGGGCAAGTTGCACTTAATTATTTAAAAAAACGGGGAATGAGTGAAGAACTGATTGAGCAATTTGGCTTAGGCTATGCTCCTGATCAGCGAATCTTGAAGCCTTTCTTCCAGCAACAAAAAGTTGATTACCAATTGCTAAGAAAAAGTGGGCTTTTTAGTGAAGACCAGCAGGGAGAGTTGCGAGACCGGTTTATTGAACGGATAATGTATCCAATAAAAAATGGTCAAGGACAGGTGATCGCTTTTTCCGGGCGATTAATCGATACTAGTAAAACAAATTTACCGAAATATTTAAATAGTCCTGAGACACCGATTTTCAATAAACGGCGAACATTATTTAATTTTGACGTTGCACGAAAAGCTGCCCGTAAAGATGGTCGATTATACTTATTTGAAGGATTTATGGATGTAATCTCTGCCTTTGCTGCAGGGATCGAAAATGGAATTGCTTCAATGGGAACCAGTTTTACCGAAGAGCAAGTAGCGATTATTGGGCGTGCCACTAAGCAATTAGATATTTGCTACGATGGAGACCAACCGGGACAAAATGCAATTGATCGTGCAATTAGCCTCGTTAATGATCATCGACCTAATCAGTTGCAGGTAAAGGTTGTCCAACTGCCAGCTGGGATCGATCCAGATGAATATGTTCAAAAGTATGGTCCACAGCAATTTAACGCCTATCTTACCAATAAGGAAGAAACAACAACAGAATTTTACCTGCGCTTTTTAAGAAATGGGAAGAATTTAGATAATCAGAATGAACTAATGCAATACCTTAACCAAGCACTGAAGGTAATTGCTCAAGTTCAAGCTCCCTTAGAAGAAGATATGTACTTGCAACGGTTGGCGGGTGAGTTCGATTTAGATCGACAAACCTTAAAGACACAGTTAGATCAATTGCGACAACAACTAGGAATTCTTAATCAGCCAGGGATTAAGCAACAGCCTTCACTAGCTCGTCGCCAACAGTTTCAACAAACTAGTGAAGAAGAACATCGAAAAATTAAACTTAGTAGGACTGAATTAGCAGAACAGATCTTACTAAGGTATATGCTATATGATCGTGAAGTGTGGATGCATGTGACATCAGATCACAATTTTCATTTTGCGCATGAAAAATATCAAACCTTGTATTTATTAGCAGCCAGTTATTTTTCTGAAAATGGATCATATTCAACGGCTGACTTTCTTGATTATTTAGATGAAAGTAGTTTACAAGGAACTCTTGGACAAATTGAAAATTTAAATGTTGACCAAGAAGTTGATATGCGGGCAATTGATGATTGTATCCATATGATCGTAGAACAAACACCGTTAGCTGCGCAAATTGCAGATAAGCAAGCCCAGTTAAAAGAAGCTAATTCATTGCATAATACAGAATTAGCTACGCAATTAACGATTGAACTGGTAAAATTATTAAAGCAGCAGCAACGCTTAAAAACGGAGGAGACTAATTAATATGGCAAAAAGCAAGAAAAAAGATATTGTTATTTCTAACAGCGCCGATTTTGACCAACAAGAATATGACACCGCAGTTGGTAAGTTAATTCGTAATTACAAGAAGCAAAAGCAGATTGAATATGATGAATTAACTACTAAAATTGCTAAACCATTTGAATTGAACGCTGATGGGATTGATAATTTGCTTCAAAATATTGAAGATGCCGGAATTAGTGTTGTCGATGAAAATGGGGATCCAGATCCTCGTGCTTTAAAAGCTACTGAAAAATTATCTCAATCTGCCATGAAGGATACATCGGCACCAACGGGGGTTAAAATTAATGATCCTGTGCGGATGTATTTGAAAGAAATTGGTCGTGTAAATCTTTTGACGGCTGATGAAGAAGTTCAGCTTGCTTTACGGATTGAAAAAGGTGATGAAGTAGCTAAACAAGAACTAGCTGAGGCAAACTTGCGGTTAGTTGTTTCAATTGCAAAGCGTTATGTTGGTCGTGGAATGCAGTTTCTTGATTTAATTCAGGAAGGTAACATGGGACTTATGAAAGCCGTTGAAAAATTCGATTACCGGCGAGGATTTAAGTTCTCTACTTATGCTACCTGGTGGATTCGTCAGGCTATTACGCGGGCAATTGCTGATCAAGCACGGACAATCCGGATTCCAGTTCATATGGTTGAAACTATTAACAAATTGATTCGGATTCAACGGCAATTACTTCAAGATTTAGGACGTGAGCCGTTACCAGAAGAAATTGGTGCAGAAATGGATATGCCAACTGAGAAAGTACGGAATATTCTTAAAATTGCCCAAGAACCAGTCTCACTTGAAACGCCTATTGGTGAAGAGGATGACTCTCATTTAGGGGACTTTATTGAAGATCAAGATGCGACAAGTCCAGCTGACCATGCTGCTTATGAAATGATGAAGAAGCAACTTGAAAATGTTCTGGATACGTTAACTGATCGTGAAGAGAACGTTCTCCGGCTTCGCTTTGGATTAGATGATGGTCGAACACGAACGCTTGAAGAAGTTGGAAAAGTTTTCGGGGTAACGCGGGAACGGATTCGTCAGATTGAAGCTAAGGCGCTCCGGAAATTACGCCACCCATCACGTTCTAAGCAATTAAAAGATTTCTTAGAATAAAAATATTCTTCATTTAATATATATACGTAAAAAAGATGAATTTACACTAAAAAAGCAGCTTAATTAATTATTTTAAGTTGCTTTTTAATTTAATTTAAAATAAATGAGAAAAATCTTATTTTTATATTGAAAACATTTTATTGTTCGGGTAAAATTTTTATAAAGCGTTTTTTAAATCTATTATAAATAAAAATCGAGGAGAGATCGAACAATGCCAGAGTTATCTGCTGATTTATATGGAACTGTTAGTCACAAGTTAGATGCGTTACAGCCATCAGGTATCCGTGAATTCAACAAAGAAGTTTCAAAGATCCCAGGAATTATTAAATTAACATTAGGAGAACCAGACATGGCAACTCCTGAACACGTTAAGCAAGCAGCCATTAGAAGTATTGAGGAAGATGATTCTCACTATGCTCCTCAAATGGGAAAGCCAGAATTACTTGAAGCAATCAGTGATTATATTCAGAATACTCGTGATGTGCACTATGACCCGCAAACAGAAATAATTGCGACTGTGGGAGCAACTGAGGCCCTCGATGCCACCTTATTTGCAATTCTTAATACTGGAGATAAAGTTGTGGTTCCTACCCCAATTTTCTCCCTGTACTTCCCGTTGATTGAAATGACAGGAGCAACGGTTGTTCAGGTTGATACTTCAGCAGATAATTTTGTTTTAACTCCAGAAAAGCTTGAAGAAGTTCTTGAAGAAGAGGGAAAAGGCGTTAAAGCCGTTATTCTTAACTATCCAAGCAACCCAACTGGTCGTGAATATCCGCAAGAAGTTCTAGCAGGATTAGCGGAAGTAATTAAGAAGCATCATTTATATGCGATTGCTGATGAAATCTATAGCGAACTTGTCTATGGAGTAGAACACTATTCAATTGCTACCATGATTCCAGAGCGGACGATTTTCATCTCTGGACTTTCAAAATCTCACGCAATGACTGGTTACCGTTTAGGATATGTTGCCGCTCCAGCTAAGATCATGGCTAATATTTCAAAGATGCATGCCTTCTTAGTCACAACGGTAACTAATAACGTTCAAGTTGCCGCAGCAGAAGCACTGACGAATGGTTTAGATGATCCATTAGAATTTCGAAAGATTTACCAACATCGCCGTGATCTACTCGTTACCGGTCTTAAGGAATTGGGCTTTGAAATGTTAACTCCTGAGGGGGCATTTTACCTTTTTGCTAAGATTCCAACCCAATTTGGTACTGACGATGTTGCCTTTGCAAAGCAGCTTGCTAAAGAAGCAAAGGTTGGAGTAACACCAGGTAGCGCATTTGGTAAGGGTGGCGACGGCTATGTTCGTTTGTCATATGCTTCCTCTGATGAAAACCTAACAGAAGCTATTAAACGAATTGGTGAATTTTTAGATCATCTTGCGTAAATTAGAAGGAAGTAGGAATAGGACTCCTAAGTGGGTGCTATCTTACTTCCTCTTTTTGTTATAATTAACTTATTAAATAGATAAAGGAATGATTTTTGTGGATGAAAAGCACTTATCAGCACGTCTAGCATGTGTTGCTTCTCTTGTTCCAACAGGTGCGCGGGTTGCCGATATTGGGTCTGACCATGCATATTTACCAGCGGCATTAGTGTTAGATGGTAAGATTGATTTTGCGATTGCTGGAGAAGTAGTAAAAGGTCCTTATGAAAATGCTGTTCATGAAATAAAAGACCACCAATTAGAAGGACGGGTTATCCCGCGTTTGGCAGACGGCTTAGCAGCGATTGAACCGGCAGATAAAGTCGATACAATTACGATTGCTGGAATGGGCGGGAGTTTAATTGCTTCTATTTTAGAGAAGGGTAAGGATAAGTTAACGAGAATTAAGCGGCTTATCCTTCAACCGAATGTAGGGGAAAGTCAATTACGGGAATGGTTAATGAATAATCATTACCAAATAATGACCGAAAAAATAATTGAAGAAGACAATCATATTTATGAGATTATCGTTGCTGAGCCATCAGTTGTCCCATTTAGATACAGTAAGTATGAGCTTGATTTTGGGCCATTTTTATTGGAAAGCAAAGGGCCTGTTTTTAAGAAAAAATGGCAAGAATATCTTCAACGTGAAGCACATGTTATTGATCAGATGCAAAAGGCTCAACAGCCACCAGTAAAAAAGATTAATGAGATAAACCAGTTTTTATCACAAGTAAAGGAAGCGATCGCCGATGACAACCGGTAACCAATTAATTGCGCGTTTTGAAAAATTTGCTAATCCGCAACTAGCAGAAAAATGGGACCATGTTGGCTTGCAAATTGGCAATCCAGATCTCCCAATCACTCGCCTAATGACAACCCTTGATGTTCGCCCAGAAGTGGTTAATGAAGCAATTGAGCGAAATGTTGACTTTATTTTTGCTCATCATCCCATTATGTTTCACCCAGCAAAGAATCTAGATACGCGGGATCCGCAAAATGCAATGTACGCTAAACTTTTGGCGAATAATATTACTGTTTACGCAGCTCATACGAATTTGGATACTGCTAATGGCGGAATGAATGACTGGTTAGCAGATCAACTTCACCTAATCAATACTGTACCTTTAGTACCAGCGGGAAATGATCCAATAAGCGGTAAACCAGTTGGAATGGGGCGTGTTGGTGAGCTGAATGAACCATTAACACCGCAAAAATTTGCAAAATATTGTATGGATGTTTTTGGTATTCGTGGCTTACGGTTGATTGTCAACCCGTTCGATCAAGAGAGAGCGATTAAACGTGTTGCAGTACTTGGTGGTGCTGGTCAAGACTTTTATCAACAAGCTCTTGAAGCTGGAGCAGATGCTTATGTCACCGGGGATGTAAGTTACCACTTTGCGCACGATATGATTGCTAATCACCTTGTTGTTATTGATCCTGGACATCATATTGAAGTGATAGCCGCTCACCAGCTTGCTAACTTAATTACCCAGTGGAAGAATGAAAATAATTGGCAGTTTGAGGTGCTAGATAGTAGAGTTAATACAGAGCCATTTACTTTTATTGCTAAATAGTTTTTAGATAAGGAGGATGCTAATTATGAGTGAGGAAAAATATGAGGGGTTATTACCACGGTTTTTGAAGTATGTTAAAACGGAAACAAGGTCAAATCCAGATTCGAAAGCAATTCCTTCTGACCCTAAAGAAACTGCATTTTTAAATGAATTAAAAGATGAATTGATATCTTTAGGGTTGAGTGATGTTCATATTAATCCACAAAGTTCATATTTGGTCGCCACAATTCCAAGTAATATCGACAAGGATGTGCCAACGGTTGGCTTCATTGCCCATGTCGACACTGCAGATTTTAATGCTCATAATGTTAATCCACAGATTGTCGAAGATTACGATGGCAAGTCAGATATTAAACTTGATAAAGATGGCCAATATGTCTTAACTACTACTGAATTTCCATCATTGAAAAAATATCAGGGCAATACTTTGATTACTACTGATGGGTCTACTTTGCTTGGGGCTGATGACAAGTCAGGAGTAGCGGAGATTGTTACAATGGCTGCTTACCTGATGGCTCATCCTGAAATCAAGCACGGAACAATTAAGATTGGTTTAGGACCTGATGAGGAAATCGGCACTGGAGCTGATTATTTTGATGTTAAAGATTTTGGGGCTGACTTTGCCTATACGGTTGATGGTGGCCCACTTGGTGAATTGGAATATGAAACATTTAATGCAGCTCAGGCTGAAATTGAGATTCAAGGAAAAGATGTTCACACTGGAGTTGCTAAGGGAACCATGATCAATGCTATTCAGGTTGCAATTGACTTGCAAAATAGTTTACCAGCACATGATCGAGCTGAACGAACAGATGGACGGCAAGGATTCTATCACTTATACAAATTTGATGGAACTGTTGATCATGCTTCAATGACTTATTTAATTCGTGATCATGATAAGCAAACGTTTATTGAACGGAAGCATTTACTCGAACGGGTTGTTGCTGGCCTAAATGATGAACTTGGTGCAGACCTCGTAACGATGAATCTTTATGACCAATATTACAACTTAAAAGATGCGCTTAAAGGCCACATGGAAGTTGTTGAAATTGCGAAGAAAGCTATGGAAAATCTGGACATTAAACCTGATATCTATCCAGTTCGTGGTGGAACGGATGGTTCAACAATTTCTTACAAGGGATTACCAACGCCTAATCTTTTTGCCGGTGGAGAGAATATGCACTCTCGGTACGAATATGTATCACTGCAAACAATGGAACGCGCATTGGACACCCTGCTTGAGATTGTGCGGTTGACTGCGGAAGAAGATAAATAAATTAAAAAGGATCGAGCCATTTTGGACTCAATCCTTTTTAATTAATCTTCTTTTTTACTAGGATTTGCATCTGCGGTAATTTTATCCACACAATTGATAACAATTAATCCCATAATTACAGAACACCAGCCGACAAGGGTATAGTCTGGTGTCATCGATTCTAGTTGACTTGTGATGTAAGCTAGGACCTCACCCAGAATAAGTGCCCAAATACCAGCCACAATATTCTTTGATAAAAAGTTCATGTTGGTCATCCCCTTTGAAGTCATACCATATTCTAGCATATTTATTAATATTTTTGAAAGGGCTGGGTTAATTTCTCTATTTAGTCTGATTTGATATAATTTTATTGAGAGGTGAAATGAAGTGGATTTTACGCCCTTAGATGTTAAGAGTAGTTACAGTTTGCTAAAAAGTCCCACCCGGATTACTGACCTAGTTACAACAGCCAAGGAACGAGGGTATAAGGCATTAGCGTTAACAGACGAAAATGTTTTATATGGGGCTGTCGAATTTTATAATGCAGCCAAGAAAGCAGGGCTTAAACCAATTCTCGGTTTGCAGCTGGTAGTTGCATTAAATGAGACGGATGGTACCAAGCTAGATTTGGTATTCCTAGCTAAGAATCAACGAGGGTACCAGCATCTGATGGACCTATCGACGCTTCAGCAAACACGAAAAGATAAAAAAGTATCTTTAACGGTTGCGCAAATTAGTCCATTATTGGATGAGTTATTTATAATTATTCCTCCTCAAAGTACGGTTTTTAGTGTGCTTGCTCAGCCAACATCAATTTTAACAGAGCTTGCTAATCTGGGGGATGATGATAGCGTCTTGTTAGGAATTAATTCGCGATTAGATGACGTTCAAATAGATACCTTGCAGCAATTATCAAAACAGCTATCTTTACCATTAGTAGGAACGTCCCCAGTCGATTATTTAAACGCTAATGATCTTTTTGCTAGTCGTGTTTTACAAGCAATTGATGCTGGAGTTGAGTTAAAAGATCCGACGATAGAAGCGGGGCGAAGAGGACAACATTATCTCCATTCGAAAGAACAAGTTATCCAAGAATATAATGCAAAGGGGCTTAGTGCAGCCGCAAAAAAGACAGTTGAAGTGGCAACACTGTGTAACGTTGAGCTTCAATTTAGGGCCCCGGTCCTTCCTCATTTTAAAAATCAAGCAGGGATATCATCTCAACAATATTTACGTTCTCTATGTATTCAAGGATTGAAAAAAAGGCGAGTTGCACCAGGAAAAACTATTCAACAGTACCAAGAACGTTTAGCGATGGAATTAAAAGTAATTCATGAAATGGGCTTTGATGATTATTTCCTAATTGTATGGGATGTAATGAATTTTGCTCACCAGCAAAAGATTACGACCGACCCTGGACGGGGATCAGCTGCTGGATCATTAGTTGCCTATGCTTTAGCAATTACAGAAGTCGATCCCTTACAATACGACTTACTATTTGAACGTTTTCTGAACCCTGAACGAGCTCAAATGCCAGATATTGATTTAGATATTCCAGATAATCGACGTGATGAAGTTTTGCAATATGTACATCAAAAATATGGTCACCAACGAGTAGCTCAAATTATTACTTTTGGGACGTTAGCTGCTAAACAAGTCGTTCGCGATGTGAGTCGGGTCTTTAACTTACCCCGTTACGATATGCAAAGGTTAATCGATGCTTTGCCGCATGGCCTTCACGTGACACTCAAAGATGCATTAAATGAGTCGCAACAATTAAAAAATCTTCTTGACGATAATCCAAAATTTCGTTTGCTGATTCAAGTCGCACAGCAATTAGAGGGGTTGCCACGCCATTATTCAATTCATGCGGCAGGAATTGTCCTTTCTGAGCAGCCACTACATGAAATTGTGCCGTTACAAGATGGTAGTGATGGCTTGTTAATGACGCAGTTTGCCAAAGATACAGTAGAGGCGCTGGGGCTATTAAAAATGGATTTTTTGGGATTGAAAAACCTTTCAATCATGGATAATACCCTGCAGATGCTTCGGCAAGAAGACCCTAATTTTGATTTACAAAGAATTAACTTTAATGATCCGTTGACTCTCCAACTATTCCAGCGGGGCAAAACTGAAGGGATTTTTCAGTTTGAATCAAGTGGGATTAGAAATGTCTTGGTTAACCTTCACCCAACAAATTTTGAAGATATTGTGGCAGTGAATGCACTTTATCGTCCGGGCCCAATGGAAAATATTCCTCATTTTACCGCCCGTAAAGCTGGAAAAGAGAAAATTACTTATCCTGCCCCTTCCCTTGAAAAAATTCTGGGACCAACTTACGGTATTTTGGTCTATCAAGAGCAGGTAATGCAGCTGGCCTCAGTAATGGCTGGTTTTACCTTAGGAGAGGCGGATCTTTTACGCCGGGCAATGAGTAAGAAGAAAAAGACCACGATGGAAGATATGCGGACAAAATTCATTGCCGGTGCAACAGAACACGACTATTCGCCACAAGTTGCTCACCAGGTATTTGAATATATTGGTCGGTTTGCTAACTATGGTTTCAATCGATCGCATGCGGTTGCTTATTCTATGATGGCATTTGAGATGGCATATTTGAAAGTTCATTATCCTGCAGCTTTCTTTACTGCCCTAATGAATGCAGAAACTAATATTGAGAAATTGAAGCGTCATGTGGGGGATGCAAAGCAATTTGGCGTTAAAATTAGCGGCCCGCGAATTAATATAAGTGAAAGTAGCTTTTTATTACATGATGGAATAGTTTACTTTGGCTTTTCTGCTATTAAAGGAGTACGTCGTGATTTTGTCGCCGCAATTCTTGAAGAACGGCAGGAAAATGGCAAGTTTATAGATCTTCGTAATTTTATTGCCCGTATTCCAGAACGTTGGCAAAAACAAGAATTAATCGAACCGTTAATCTATAGTGGGGCCTTTGATAATATGGGATATAACCGGGCAGAGATGATTAATGCCCTTCCTAAATTAATTTCTGGGATTGAGTTATTTGCCGGTTTTGCTAATTTTGACGATCCAGCGCTTCAAACGGCAATTGATCAACGAAATGAATTTCCTCTATTGACCCGTTTAACTAAGGAGAATGAATACTTAGGAGTGTATCTTTCAGGACACCCGGTTACTCAATATTACCAATTAGGACAGCAGCTTCATGTAACTAAAATTGATGAGTTATATCCGAATTCGGAAGCGACAATAATTGTCCTTACAAATCACGTTAAGACTATTTATACTAAACGTGAACATCGGGAAATGGCCTTTGTTAATGGAACAGATGAGACCGGAGCAGTTGATATTACCGTCTTTCCAAAACAATATCAGCAGTTTAGGGAGCAACTAGAAACAAATAAGATATTGGTTGTCAGAGGCCGTGTAGAGTATCGAGAGGGACGCGGCCTACAACTAGTTGCTAATCAATTGCAGGATGTTAAAAAAGTTCAACAGGATCGCCCTAATCAACGGTGGGTTTTGCGAATCTTACCGCCGTTAGATACTGAGATGGTGCATCGAGAGTTAAATAGTATTTTTAATGAATACCATGGTTCAATTCCTGTCCTGTTATTTTATCCAGCAAACGATAAGAAGATTCTGCTTGAACGGCAACGGTGGTTAAAAAATTCTCAGAAAGTAAAAAAAGCGCTTATCGCAGTTCTTGGCCAAGAAAACGTTGTCTTACAACAGCTAAATAGTAATCATTAAAAGACGTAAAATTAAATAACGGTTAGAGAAAATAACTAATTTTAGAATGATAGCGCTTTTTTAAAACCTTTTGCATAAAAAATAAAGACACGTTATTTGAAAAGTGCTATCATAACAGTGTGCAAATGAGGCATACAATTACAGGTTGTGATTGATGCTATAGATGCAAAAGGAGAGATTCATTTATGAAGAAAACCAAGATTGTAAGTACACTTGGTCCTGCAAGTACTGATGTTGATACGATCGTTAAGTTGATCAATGCGGGAGCTAACATTTTCCGTTTCAACTTCTCACACGGTGACCACCCAGAACACTTGGGTCGAATCGAAAACGTACACAAGGCTGAAGAAATTACTGGCAAGCACGTTGGTCTTATGCTTGATACTAAGGGTGCCGAAATTCGGACTACTGTTCAAAAAGAAGGTAAGATCAACTTTGAAATTGGCGACAAGGTTCGCATTTCAATGGATCCTTCAATTGAAGGTACTCATGACAAGATTGCTGTTACCTACCCAGGCTTATACGATGATACTCATGTTGGTGGCCATGTCCTTTTTGATGATGGTTTAATTGACATGGTTATTGATGAAAAAGACGATGCAAACAAAGAACTTGTATGTCACGTCTTAAACCATGGTGTTCTTGGTTCTCGGAAGGGTGTTAACGCCCCTGGTGTATCAATCAACTTACCAGGTATTACTGAAAAGGACAGTAGCGATATTCGTTTTGGTTTGGAAAACAAGATTAACTACATTGCTGCATCCTTCGTTCGTAAGGCTCAAGATGTTCTTGACATTCGCGAATTACTTAAGGAAAAGAACATGGAAGACGTTCAAATTTTCCCTAAGATTGAATCTCAAGAAGGTATCGACAACTTTGAAGAAATTATTGCTGTTTCTGATGGTTTAATGGTACCTCGTGGTGACATGGGTGTTGAAATTCCTGCTCAAAATGTGCCAATTGTTCAAAAGCACATGATCAAGCGTTGTAACGAATTAGGTAAGCCAGTTATTACTGCTACTCAAATGCTTGACTCAATGCAAGAAAATCCACGTCCAACTCGTGCCGAAGTATCAGACGTTGCTAACGCCGTATTTGATGGTACTGATGCTACTATGCTTTCTGGTGAAAGTGCTAACGGTGACTACCCAGTTGAATCTGTTGCAATGATGAACGATATTGATATCAAGGCTGAAAACCACCTTTGGGAATTCGGTACTGAAAAGTTCGATTGGGATAAGTCTGACGTTACTGAAACTATTGGTTCTGCTGTTGCTAACGCAGCTAAGGACTTAGATATTCACACAATTGTTGCTTACACTGCTTCAGGCTACACTGCTAAGATGATTTCTAAGTACCGTCCTAATGCTGATATCGTTGCATTAACTCCAAACGAACGTGTAGAACGTGGACTTATGATCAACTGGGGTGTTCAACCATACGTTGTTGATGAAATGAAGAACACTGATACAATGTTCGACTTAGCTGCTAAGAAGGCTGTTGAACTTGGCTTTGCTAAGAAGGGCGACAAGATCATCATCGTTGCTGGTGTTCCTTTAGGTGTACCAGGTGCAACTAACATGATGCGTGTTAAGACTATCGACTAATATTTTATAATATTGTCTACAAAAAGATCGGTCATTAGTAACCGGTCTTTTTTTTATACCAATGATAATCATTGATCTTACTAGCAAAATAAGCCTTTACCGTGTAAAATCGATATAGAATAAAAAAGGATAAGTGATAAAAATGAATTCAGCATTAGGAAAAGTTGTTACAGCGGTAATGATTGATGAAAATGATACCGATTATTTTGTTCAACCAGATCGTAATGGACAAACGTATCGATTACCGAAAAATGAAAGTCCCCAAGAATTACATATTGGTGGACAAGTCCGAGGTTTTGTTTACGAGAATGAGGACCATCAACTACAGATGACCTGTGAACATATCCCAACGATCCAGATTGACCATTATGATTATGGTACAGTAGTTAATGTGCGTCGTGATCTAGGAGTTTTTGTTGATATTGGTCTCCCCAATAAGGATATTGTTGTCTCTTTAGATGACTTACCAAGCTTAAAACACTTATGGCCACAACCAGGCGACCGTTTATTAATGGCGCTTCAAGTTGATGATAAGAACCGTTTATGGGGTAAACTAGCGGATGATCAAATCTATCAAACTATTTCAGCAGCTCCAGATAAACGATTGCTCAACCATGATACTTATGCCACAGTTTACCGTCTCAAGATGAGTGGAACCTTTGTGATTACTGATGACTATCGTTTAGGATTTATCCATCCAAGTGAACGAGACCAAGAACCGCGATTAGGTCAACGGGTTAAAGCGCGGGTTATTGGGATTTCATCACATGGTAGTCTTAATCTTTCTCTTAAGCCTCGTGCCTACCAAGCTATTGGTGAAGATGCACAAATGATTTTGACAATGTTAGAACATGATATAAATCATCGCTTGCCATATACTGATAAGACGGACCCATCAATCATCCGTGACGTCTTTGGAATAAGCAAGGGGCAGTTTAAGCGTGCTATTGGCCATTTGCTTAAAGAAAAATTAGTAAAACAAGAAAATGGTCAATTAATTTTAGTAAAAGAGAATCAAGATTAATGAATAATGAAGTGGCTGCGTTTTTAGCTTTTTTGAAAGATGAACGACAATTAAGTGATAATACCTTGATGAGTTATCAACGTGACTTGGAACAAACGGTAACTTATTTAGAAGATCGCGGAATTGCTGATTGGCAACAGGTGGATCACTATTTGCTAATTGACCTTCTTAATAGTCTTCGTCAGCAGGGAAAAGCTAATTCAACAATTAACCGTGTAATTTCAAGTTTACGGCAATTTTATAAATATATGATCCGTCACCGTAACCTAACCATGAATCCAATGGAAATGATTGATCACCAGTATACTTTCAACCAACCACCTGTACCGGTAATTTTAACTGAAAAAGAAATTGAACAACTGCTGGCAGTTCCTGATGTTTCAACCCCAATTGGTCTTCGCGATCGAGCGTTATTAGAGATTATGGATGCAACGGGAATGAGGGTTAGTGAAGTAATTGCCTTAGATCTGACAGCACTTCATCTCGACGTTAAGCTTTTACAACTAACAGGAAAGAATGAACGCGAACGGATGATTCCCTTAAGTCAACCAGCAGTTAAATGGCTTACCGACTACCTAGGTCATGGTCGACCACGTTTGCTCAGAGATGATCACGAAACGCGGGTGTTCTTAAATGCCCATGGTTATCCTTTAACGCGGCAAGGAATTTGGAAAAAAATGAAAGAGTGGGTTGGTGAGGCTAAAATCAAAAAAGAGGTTACTCCACAAACCATGCGTTATTCTTTTGCTGTTCATTTAATAGAAAATGGCGCCGATGTTCAATTAATTCAAGAAATTCTTGGCTATAACGCGATGAAGGCTCTCCAACCATATTTACAGGTATCGCCGCAACAGTTATCTGCTAACTATATGAAATATCATCCTCGCGCATAGAAAGGAAAAATACGATGTTAGTTCGTTATCGAAAAGATTACCAAAAAATCGCCCTTGGTTTATTATCCTTAGTAAAAGACCTTCGAAAAGATAATCGCTTTATGGAAGAGATGGACTGGGCACTTGCTAATGATTGGCCAATCTTTTTGTGGAAAGACATGGATGATAGCCACTTTATTGGAATTGTGATTCTAGAAATAGGGGATTGTTACGTGCTGGTTCGTCGCTTATCGTTTACGCCAAGCGAACGATCTGGACATAATATTTTTTCTTTATTAGATGGCGTTCACGACCAATATCCCCATAAACGCCTTATGGGAACCTTAGCAACCCAACCAATAATTAGCATGTGGGAGAGAAATAATGAATAAGCAAGTGCAAGCACAAAATCCATTTCAGCCAGTTATAAAGGTTCACGACTTTGAAGGGCCACTAGATTTATTGCTTCATTTAATAAAGCAATCTGAAATGGACATTTATGATATTCAGATTTCACAAATAACTAGCCAATACCTAGACTACCTTCACCAGATGCAAAGTCACCAGTTAGAAGTGGCGGGTGAATATTTTGTGATGGCTGCCACTCTGATGGACATTAAAAGCCAAATGCTATTACCTTCGCCGCCAATATTGGATGATGAGTTAGAAGTAGAAGAGATTGATCCCCGACAAGAATTGGTGGAACAGCTTTTGGAATACCAGCGTTATAAAAAAGCGGCAGACCGGTTAAAAGATAAAGAAAATCTACGACAACAGGAGTATACGCGGCCAGCAATGCAAGTTCCGCGTGAAATGGTGAAATCTCATGTGGAGCCAGGCATCGAGATAACGGATTTGCAAGAAGCCTTTGCAACAGTTCTTCGCCGCCACCAATTAGCTACTCCATTAGTTGAAACCGTTGCAGCTGAAAAAGTAAGCGTTGGCCAACAAATGAAGCACGTGATTGAAATTCTTCATGATGGGCCGGTTAGGTTTGAAGACTTGTTTGAAGATTTACATACTCGCGATGGCTTAGTTACAACTTTTTTAGCAATTCTTGAACTAGCAAAGCATCAAGCAATTGTTATTAACCAAGGTGACTTGTTTGAACCAATAATTTTAGCGGAGGGACCTAAGAGTGACGAATACAAAACTAACCAACCAAGCGCAGATTGAAGGATTACTTTTTATTAGTGGGGATGAAGGAATTACCCTGGGTGATTTAGCGAAAATTTCTGGTTTTATGAAGCCAGCTGTTCTAGCAATATTACAAGATCTAAAAAAGAAGTATGAAGATGATCCCGCGTCTGCTTTTATCTTACTCGAAAGTGATCAGACTTATCGTTTGGCAACCAAACCCCAGTTAGCAGAGGTCATTAAACATTATTTTGAAGTCCCATTAACGGTGCCATTGACTAAAGCATTACTGGAAGTGTTGGCCATTGTTGCTTATCGACAACCAATTACGCGACTAGAAATTGACGATATTCGGGGAGTGCAAAGTTCAGGATCATTACAAAAATTAATGGTTCGTGGTTTAGTTGACACTCATGGACGCTTGGATGCACCTGGCCGTCCATTTTTATATTCAACAACCCCGGCTTTTTTAAATTATTTTGGGTTAAGCGATTTAGATGAACTTCCACCGTTACCTGATCAAGATGAATTAGAAATGAGCAATATTAATGGAGATATTTTCCTCGAAGCATTGCAAGCGCGAGAAGAACGAAAGGACGATAATTAATGGAACGATTACAAAAGGCAATGGCAGAAGCAGGAGTAGCTTCGCGTCGGGCATCGGAAAAACTTATCCTTCAGGGAAAAGTTGCAGTTAATGGCAAGATTGTGACTGAACTTGGCACTAAAGTTGGCGTTCACGATGAAATTGTAGTAAATGGCGTTCCAATTCATCATGAACAACACGTTTACTACTTACTAAATAAACCGCGGGGAGTTATCTCAAGTGCTCATGATGATAAGGGACGGCGAACAGTCGTTGATATTATTCATGATGCTGATATTGATGAACGCATTTATCCAGTTGGCCGCTTAGACTATGACACAACAGGAATTCTTCTCCTAACAAATGATGGCGCTTTAGCAAATAAACTGATGCACCCTAAATATGAAGTTGAAAAAACTTACATTGCTAAGGTTGAAGGGATCGTCAAAAATGATGAATTGAAACAATTGCGTTTAGGGGTAGTTATTGATGGGCGAAAGACAAAGCCGGCTAAATCGAAACTCTTGAATGTTGACCGTGCCAAGAAGACAAGTCTTGTTCAATTAACAATTCATGAGGGACGAAACCACCAAGTTAAGAATATGTTTAAAGCAGTGGGACATCCAGTGACTAAACTTCATCGTGAAACATATGGGCCATTGAATTTATATGGCCTTCAACCAGGGGAATTTCGTGCATTAAAGCCTGAAGAAGTGCAGTTGCTAAAGAAGTAAAATTGAACTTGTGAAATAATCCGAAGGGCAAAAAATTATTCAATTTTACGAAAGGACACGGCAAAAGAGCCAAGCTATAAACGTTGACATGACGGCAAAAGCCTATTAGAATAGGATTTGTAAAAATATAAAACGTTTGTCTTCAAGGCGCGGTGAAATTCCCGACCGGCGGTGACAGCCCGCAACCCATTGTTATTGGTTGATCTGGTGTAATTCCAGAGCCGACAGTATAGTCTGGTATAAAGAAGATTTCTGTATTAAATAATCTTTAAATAGTTTATTTGCGTTGCTGACAAACAAATCGTAAGTCAGCAACGCTTTTTATACAGGATGCCAAATGGAGGCAATCTCAGATGGAGGTTGTTATTAATGACAGTAACGCATCAACGTATTCAACGATTGGTAGGTATAGCATGTTTGGGTGCTCTAGCATTTATTTTAATGTTTTTTGAGTTTCCAGTTTTGCCGATGGCTCCCTACCTAAAACTGGACTTTTCTGATGTCCCCGTTTTACTAGGGGGCTATATCTATGGGCCAGTTGGCGGAATTGTTATCGCAGCAATTAAATGCTTAATTCACGGAATGATTCACGGTTTTTCTCCAGCTGAATTAATTGGGGTTGCCAGTGATTTTATTTCATCGCTTGCTCTTCTGCTTCCATTCTGCTGGGTATGGCGTCATCATAACTGGAGTAAGAAAAAACAAGCTATTACCGGAATTGTTTTAGGAACAGTAACTTTGACTATCTTAATGTCTCTGCTTAATTTGTGGATCCTTACGCCTTTATATATGGCAGTTTGGAACTGGAAGTCGACATTACCAGTATCCCAACTAGTGGCGATTGGTGTGTTGCCCTTTAACCTTATTAAGGGTTTGGTTGTTACGATTGTATATGTAATTATTGCGGGTCGGCTACGTCCATGGCTAGATCAGCATAGAATGATTTAAAAAGATGAATTGAGAGGCTGAGATTTTTCTTGGCCTTTTATTTTTTATGGTAGAATTTTTAAATAAATTACGTATATAAATAGATAGGGAGGTGAAATGGGTGAATAAATTATTGCGCTTTTTTAGTTATCACCAGCCACGGCGAATTCGTGTAATTGAAAACACTCTTCGAAGTCGGCGTACAGTCGCAACCCTCTTTTGGGCTCGACAATATGGAATCTTAGAGTGGTTAGGGGCGGATCGAGCATTGAATCGTCAAGAATATGATCAGCTTATTAATCAACTTGTTGATGATAAATTATTAGTGATTGATGATCAATCCCAAGCAAGTCTTACAGAAGAAGGCGCGAAAGTCTTAAAAAACGAAGAAGAGAGTTTTTACATCCCATCTTTTTATGACTGGTACTGGTTAGCTAATACCCAACGAGTAATTCAACGGCTTTTTTTGGCTATTCAAGTTGTATCAGAATTCTCTTATCATCAAAGAAAATATGTTCCATTGGCAATTCCATATGGTGAAATGATTGCTGTGAAGCAGTGGTTTCGACAAAATTATCATCACGATCTGGTTAAAAGTCTCTATAATGACCTCCATCGGTTTGGCAGCGCTTTAGAAAGCGAAGACCCACGAATGACAACTGACCTTTTTAATGTCATGATTGGTTATCAGCGATCAGGATGGACGATTAATCAAGCAGCCCAAGAATTGCAAATAAAAATCAATGATATCCAATACTTACGTCATGATGAGATGTTAGCAATTAGCGCTTATGCTCGTAATTTCCCTGGCCCACTGCAACAATTGCTTCTTCCATTGATCAATGAGAGTCCACTAAACCGGAGTGCCCAAGTAACATTTGATTTGTATACCCAAGGGAAACCAATGAAATTGATTGCTCAAGAGCGACGTTTAAAAGAAAATACGATTAAGGAACATCTCTTAGAAGCAGCAATCCTTATTCCTGATAAGCTAGATTGGGATATCCTTTTGCCAGGAAGTAAGCGTGATGAACTTAGTCAATTCTATAAGGGAGAACCGACAGCGTGGAAATTTGACGAGCAAATTGCTAGTTTTTATGAATATCGCCTATATCAAATATTTCAAGGAATAACAAATGAAAAATAAGCAAGAAATTCTAGATGTTTTACAAAGTCATTTCGGCTTTGATGATTTTCGTCCAGGCCAAGAAGAGACAATTAATGCCTTACTGGAAGGAAAAGACACTTTATCGATTCTTCCTACTGGCGCCGGAAAATCGCTTTTGTATCAATTGCCAGCTTATTTATTATCAGGAACGATTCTCATTGTTTCGCCGCTGATTTCACTAATGCAGGATCAGGTTGACCGTCTTCATCGGCAGGGTGAAAAACGAGTCATTATGTTAAGTGGCCAGCTTGTTGGAAAAGAGCGTGCAAGTGTTCTCCGCAATTTGAAATCATTTAAATTTGTATTTACTTCTCCGGAAATGCTTGATAACCAGCAAGTTTTAACTGCACTTAAGAAAAATAAGGTTGCGTTAATGGTTATTGACGAGGCTCATTGTATCTCACAGTGGGGTCCTGATTTTCGTCCTGAATATTTATTGCTAAAGGAAGTACGGCAACAATTAGGATCGCCGACAACATTGCTGTTGACGGCAACTGCTACTCCTCGTATTCGGCAGGATATTTTGAAAAAAATGGGGATGGCGACCGCTTATCAGGTAATTAAATCCGTTGACCGTCCTAACATTTTTTTGGCTGGTCAGTCTGTAGCTACGCAAAAGGAAAAAGATGGTGAACTACTGAAACTGATTCAAAAATTTACTGGTCCTGGGATTATTTACTTTGCAAGTCGCAAGCTGGCTTCTCAGATGGCAGAATGGCTTGAAAATCAAACTGACTTAAATGTAGCAGCTTACCATGCTGGCGTTGCGCCGATTGAACGATTTCGGATTCAAAATCAATTTATGAATAATGAATTACAGGTAATTTGTGCAACAAGCGCCTTTGGGATGGGGATTGATAAAAATGATATTCGTTACGTCATTCATTATCATTTGCCGAGTAATTTAGAAAATTATTTACAGGAAATTGGTCGGGCTGGTCGTGATGGTAAGCAGAGTTTGGCAGTTCTTCTATATGCAAATGGCGATGAAATGATTCAACGACAATTAACAAGCGTTGATGTTCCACCCGTTACAATCCTAGAGCAGATTAAGAATGGCAAGTTGTCAGCAAATATTTTGGGAGAGCAAGCATCTTTATTTGAATTTTATCTTGAACATTCTTTTACACCTCAGCAAATAATTGCGATGTTTGAGCGACGTAAAATTCAAACAGAAAAAGAATTACAAGAAATGGTTGCTTATATCAAAGAGGACGGTTGCAAACGAAAATATCTTTTAACATACTTTGGCGAGCAATTTGATGGTCCAAATGAGTTCTGTTGTGATAATGAGCTTTCAAATTGGTCAACTAAACTTGTTTTGCCGATTAGTCAGCCGATTCCTGAAAACAACAAAATGGGATGGGAAAACCGCTTAAAAGCCCTATTAAATATTACCGAAAATTAAAGTTTAGCGTTGTTGCTAGACAATCGTCAAAAGTTTGCGATACAATCAGAATGTTAATTCTCAAAATAAGGAGGCATGATTACTTTGAGTGAGGAACGGAAAGAGAGCCGACGAGCTAATGATGAATTATGGGATAAAAAGTTTACAGATAACGAAGACCTTGATAGTGACGGCCATTTATCACGAACGGAACACCGTAAGCAACGATCACATAATTCAATGATTACTACGATCTTAATCGTGTTAATTATCGTTCTCGCCGCTACACCACTTATTTATTGGATTAATAATAAACAGTCCTTTAATCATCCGGCGAGAACCGAACAAGTAGCTACTAGTTCTGAAAATAGTAAAAAAAAAGAATCTCACAGTTCGAGTACCTCTAGTGAGCATTCAAAGAAAGAATCTAGTGTAAGCAGTAGTGAATCCTCTTCAAGTATTGAGGAATCAAGTTCGACGCAAACTAGCCAAAGTTATAGTGCTCCACAAAGCAGTAGTAGCTATTATCGGTATAGTAGTAGTTATCGTTACGGTAATGGGTATCAAAACCGGACTACTTCTAATCGTTATAGTAGTTATCAGCAACGTTATAACAATAACCAGACCTATAATCGCTACAATAATAATACAGAAAATACAAACCGTTATCGTTAAAAATAGAGCATTAGCAGCAATTTTCTGATAAAGTAGTGTATTGGATTGAAGATAGAGGAGTGAATAACTAATAATGTGTAAGGGATTGCAAGTAGCAATTGATGGTCCGGCCTCAGCAGGAAAGAGTACGGTCGCCAAATTAGTAGCAAAGAAGTTTAATTATGTCTATTGTGATACTGGTGCAATGTACCGAGCAGTTACATTAGAAGTGTTAAATAAGGGCATTGATCCTAAAGATGATAGAAGGGTTGCTGAAATTGCTCGGCAAATAAAAATAGATTTTGAACCGGGGGAAACTGAACAACGAGTTTTTTTAAATGGCAAAGAAGTTACTCATGATATTCGGTTGCCGAAAGTAGCCGCAAATGTATCTGCTGTGGCGGCAGTTCCGGCTGTTCGCGAAGAGATGACTAAGCAACAGCGACAAATTGCTAAAAATGGTGGAATCGTGATGGATGGACGGGATATTGGTACGACTGTTTTACCTCAAGCACCAGTAAAAATATTTATGGTAGCGAGTGCCTATGAACGGGCGCGACGTCGATATGTTGAAAATCAGGCAAAGGGAATTAATACCACGTCGCTTGAAGAATTACAAAAGGCAATTGAATTAAGGGATAAAAAAGACTCAACACGAAAAGTTTCACCTCTTACACAAGCACCTGATGCAATCAAATTGGATACAACAAATATGACAATTGATGAAGTTGTGAGTGAAATCAGTAAAATAATTAAAAAAACACAAGATGAATTAGCCTAAATACTGGAAATGTGAAACAAATTTTAGTAAAATATCTTTTAGAGTTGATTGTTGCAAGGAGGATTTTTTTTAATGGCTGAAAACAACGAAAATAAAAACGATATGTTAGAAGCGCTTGATAGCATTGAACAAGTTAAGGTGGGCGATGTTGTCAAGGGTGAAGTTTTGGCAATCGATGACGATCGTCAAGCTATCGTTGGTATTAAAGATGCAGGGGTTGAAGGTGTCGTCCCTGCTAAGGAATTATCAACCAAGCCAGTTGAAGACATCAATGATGCTGTAAAAGTAGGTGACGAATTAGACTTAGTTGTCATTTCTAAGATCGGTAACGATAAGGAAAATGGTAGCTATCTTCTTTCTCACCGTCGTCTTGAAGCCCGTAAGGTATGGGATGACATTCAAAAGAAATTTGATGAAGGTGAACACATTACCGCCAAAGTCACTCAAGCTGTTAAGGGTGGATTAGTCGTTGATGCTGGAGTTCGTGGCTTCGTCCCTGCTTCAATGATTGCTGATCACTATGTTGAAGACCTTAATCAATTTAAGGGTCAAGAACTTGAATTCAAGATTGTTGAAATTGAACCAAGCGAAAACCGTTTGATTCTTTCACACAAAGAAATCATTCAAGCTCAACACGAAAAGGCTGCTGAAAAGGTATTTGCTGAATTACAACCAGGCGATGTTGTTGAAGGTAAAGTTGCACGGATGACTAACTTCGGTGCATTTATTGACCTTGGCGGCGTTGATGGATTGGTTCACGTTTCTGAAATTTCATACGATCACGTTGACAAGCCTTCTGATGTATTGACAGCTGGTCAAGATGTTAAGGTTAAGGTATTAAGCGTTGATCCTGAACGTGAACGGATTTCATTATCCATTAAGCAAACTTTACCAGGACCATGGGATGATATTGAAGAAAAGGCTCCAGTAGACAGCGTATTAACTGGTACTGTTAAGCGCTTGACTAGCTTTGGTGCTTTCGTTGAAGTATTCCCTGGTGTTGAAGGTTTAGTTCACATTTCACAAATCTCACACAAGCACATTGCTACACCTGCAGATGTTCTTAAGCCAGGTCAAGAAGTACAAGTTAAGGTAATCAATGTTGATCCTGAACACCAACGTCTTGGCTTATCAATGAAGGCTCTTGAAGAACGTCCAAAGGAAGACGAAAACAACAATAACAACGGTGAAAACTACCGTGGTCGTCGTCGTTCACGTCGTAACAATAACAACCGGAGCTTCATGAACAACGCTCCAGAAGAAGAAAGTGGCTTCTCAATGGGTGACTTAATTGGTGACAAGCTTAAGGACCTACGGAACTAGTTTCTTAAATTAATTATCTTTTAAGGGGGAAGTGACATGATTGTTACTTCCTCTTTAATCATTTAAAATAAAATGAAAGAAGGTGGAAAGATTGGCAAATCCAATCGTAGCAGTTGTTGGTCGTCCGAACGTTGGAAAATCAACATTATTCAATCGTATTGCAGGAGAACGGATTTCAATTGTTGAAGATACTCCTGGTGTTACTCGAGATCGTATTTATGCTCATGCTGAATGGTTAGGAAAACATTTTAGCATGATTGATACTGGTGGAATTGAAATATCAGATCAACCATTATTAACACAGATCCGTCAACAAGCAGAAATTGCTATTGATGAAGCAGATGTAATAATCTTTGTTGCCGATGTAGAAAACGGAGTGACTGATGCTGATGAGCAAGTAGCACGAATTTTATATCGCTCTAATAAACCAGTGGTCTTAGCTGTTAATAAAGTTGATAATCCAGAACGACGTAGTGATATTTATGATTATTATTCCCTTGGTTTAGGTGAACCTTATGCAGTTTCAAGTGTTCACGGGATCGGAATGGGTGACCTTTTGGATGCTGTTATTAAAGAGTTTCCTGATAACGCCGCTAATGATGAAGACGACTCCATTCACTTTAGCTTTATCGGTCGCCCTAATGTCGGAAAATCATCACTAGTTAACGCAATTTTAGGTGAGAACCGGGTAATTGTATCTAACGTTGCCGGAACTACCCGTGATGCCATTAATACTCAATTTGAAACAGCAGATGGACAAAAATTTACAATGGTTGATACTGCTGGAATTCGCAAAAAGGGGAAAATTTATGAGAACACTGAGCGTTATTCATTAATGCGTTCCATGCGGGCAATTGATGATAGTGATGTTGTCCTTGTTGTCCTGAATGCAGAAGAAGGTATTCGCGAATTAGATAAGCATATTGCTGGATATGCCCACGAAGCGGGATGTGGGGTTATTATTGTTGTTAATAAGTGGGATACATTAAAAGAAAAAGACCACCGAACGATGACAGACTTCACTAATTTGATTCGGCAAGAATTCCAATACCTCAGTTATGCACCAATTGTTTTCGTTTCAGCAAAGACAAAGCAACGATTAAATCAATTACCTGGATTAATCGAAGAAGTATATCAACATCATCGTCAACGGATTCAATCGGCCGTCTTGAACGATGTTTTAATGGATGCAATTGCTGCAAATCCGACTCCAACACAAAATGGTCGGCGTTTACGAGTATACTATGGAACACAGGTTGCAACCGAACCACCAACATTTGTTATCTTTGTCAATGATCCGGAGTTAATGCACTTTTCTTATGAGCGTTATTTGGAAAATCAAATTCGGAAAGCCTTTGACTTTTCTGGTACACCTATCCATTTAATCAAGCGTCAACGGCAGTAAAAGTTAAAGAATTCATTGTAAAATGAAAAAACATTAAAAATGCGGATAGAAGTTGAGAAAACCGCTTGTCAGCAGGCTTTCACTATGCTAATCTTAACAATGAAATGATACGAACTTCTCGTAGTTATTTCGTTAATTTTGGACCACTCAAAATTAACATTCACAGACGTGAGTTTAACACTCTCGTTATTTGTGGGAGGTGAAACAACATGGCAAACAAAGCAGAATTAGTAAGCAATGTTGCTACTGCAACTGGCTTAACCAAGAAGGATGCTACTGCAGCTGTAGATGCTGTTTTCAGTTCAATTCAAGCATCTTTAGCTAAGGGTGAAAAGGTTCAATTGATCGGCTTCGGTAACTTCGAAGTACGTCAACGTGCTGCACGTAAGGGCCGCAACCCACAAACTGGAGAAGAAATCAACATTCCTGCAAGCAAGGTACCAGCATTCAAGCCTGGTAAAGCTTTAAAGGACGCTGTTAAGTAATTAACAGTTAAATGTTAAAAAGAGACTAGGAAAGAATTTATTCTTTCCAGTCTCTTTTCTTTTTAAAGGCCTGTTCAATGCTTAAAATCATCGATTGTGATATATTTAAAAGTGATAGTAAAAGGAGGGCATAATATGACCTACTCAGAACAAATGCTTGATCAATTAGAAGCAGGAAAATTAAAAGAAGCCCAAAACTCATTTAAACTCGCGCTAATTAATGATGATGATGATATGTTATTTAGCCTTGCGGAGGAATTATATGCATTGGGCTTTCTTCAACAGGCACGAACGATTTACTTAAAATTATTAGATCGTTATCCCGATGAAGATGAGTTAAAGACTAATTTAGCGACGATTGCAATTGATGAAGGACATAATGACGAAGCTTTATCATACTTAGCCCAGATTAAGCCGAACTCGCCAGCTTATGTTCAATCATTACTGGTTGCCGCTGATTTATATCAAACTGAAGAAGAATTTGAAGTAACAGAGGACAAGTTGAAAGAAGCTTATGCATTGGCTCCTGATGAACCAGCTGTTGAATTTGCGCTTGGTGAATTTTACTTTATGGTTAGCCAATATTCTGAAGCAATCCAATATTATTTCCAACTAATTAAAAATGGATATACTGACTTTGCAAAAGTTGATATTGCGGGACGTTTAGGTATCTGTTACGCTCAGAGCGGTCAGTTTAAGAAGGCTTTAGGCTATTTCAATCAGGTAAAACCGGAATATCAGACTAGTGATATTCGTTTCCAAAAAGGATTGACTCAACTTCAATTAGGGGATACTGAAAAGGCAATCAAAACTTTAGAGGATCTAATCAACGATGATAACCAATATGCATCTGCTTATCCTGAATTAGCAAAAGCGTATGAAAAAGAGAATAAATATCAACAAGCACTACGGGTTGTCCAAGAGGGTCTTAGCGTTGATCAATATAATGAATACCTTTATTCACTAGCAGCTGAAATTACTAGTCATCTTGGCGATCAAAAGTTAATGAAGAAATACTTGGTAAAGGCACATGAACTTGCTCCAGAAAATATGACGATCACCTTACAATATAGTAATTTCTTGCTTCACCAACATGATGATGAGGCAAATATTAAGCTTCTGAGTCCGTTGGTAAAAGAAGATGAAACTGATCCACAATTATATTGGAATCTAGCGCGGTCATATCAGCGAACTGATCAGCTTGAATTAGCCGGAAAATATTATGAAGTTGCTTTACCGGCGTATAGTGAAAATCCAACATTCTTAAAAGAATTAATTAATTACTACCGCGAAACTGGTGAAACTGATAAGCTAATGGATGAATTGGAACATTATCTTCGGTTAGTCCCAACAGACACTGAAATGCAAGATCTCTATGACCAATATGAAGATTATAAATAATTTTTAATTTAAATGAGATAGGAAACGTTAACGATTTTAGCCGTTCTTTACGTTTCCTGTCTCTTTTTAGTAGTAAATTAATTTGTTATAATCAACTTTGATTATCAAAATGAGGACATGATTAAATGAAAATAAAACAATTACCAGCTATATTTGAACCAGCACGCCCTGTTTTACAAAAAATAGAGGAGGCTGGCTACGAAGCATATTTTGTTGGCGGTTGTGTCCGTGACACTATCTTACATGACGAGATTCATGATATAGATATAGCAACGAGTGCTTACCCTAGTGAAATAAAGGCGATTTTTAACCATACTGTTGATACCGGAATTGAACATGGTACAGTTATGATTCTTGACCATGGAACGGGATATGAAACAACTACTTTTAGAACCGAGTCAGGTTACCAAGACTATCGCCGTCCTGATAAAGTGACTTTTGTTCGTTCATTAAGCGAAGATCTCCAACGTCGTGATTTCACAATTAATGCTCTTGCCTTGCGCGAGGACGGGGAAGTTATTGACCTATTTAACGGACTAGAAGACCTGCAAAAGCATCTTATTAAAGCGGTCGGTAACCCTAATGAACGTTTCCATGAAGATGCTTTACGGATGATGCGGGCTGTGCGTTTTGCAAGTAAGCTTGATTTTGTCATTGATACTGCAACGTTAAAAGGGATTAGAGAAAATGCACCATTATTAGAAAAAATTGCAGTTGAACGAATCCGGGTTGAGCTAGAAAAACTATTGTTGGGCCAAAATCCAGTAGCGGGCTTAAAAGATTTTATTGCAACTGGTTTGTACCAATATTGTCCAGGATTGGAAAATGCGCAAGCTACTTTGTCGGCTTTATTAATCCTTAACCAATGGCATTTGGAGAATGAGGCTCAATTGTGGTCAGTTTTAAGCTTACAACTCCAGCTTGATCAAAAAGAAATTGGTAAATTCTTAAAGAAGTGGAAGACAGCAAATGACTTAATTGCGCAAGTAAAAAAAATAGTTCCAGCAGTCCAAGCAATTCGTCAACGTGCGCTTACACCAGCGCTAATGTTTAATACTGGTGAAACAGCCCTCCATGATGCTAACCAAGTAGCTAAGTTATATGGATGGGCAATTAATGATGAGGAATTACAAAAAGCTTATCAAAAATTACCAATTAAAAACGCTAAAGAACTAGCGATTGATGGTCGAGTATTAATTACTAAAGCAGGAGTGAAACCGGGGCCATTGATGGGAAAGATTCTTCAGCAATTAACGCTGGCAGTAGTAAATGGTGAGATAGCTAACGATGCAACAACATTGTTAGCAAAAGTAGAAGAGATAACGAAAGAGGGATAATATGCAAACGATGCGTGCAGAGGGTTTAACCAGTACATACGGGGAAAAGACCTTATTTGATAATATTTCGTTTATTATCAATGAAAATGATAGAATTGGACTGATTGGTGTTAATGGGAGTGGCAAAACAAGCCTTCTTAACGTAATTAGTGGAGAAGTAAACCCAGAAGGCGGCGGTCAGATTACTAAGCCTAATGATTATACGATTGGTTATCTAAAGCAGCAGCCTGAACTTGATGAAAATAAGACAATCATGGAAGCTGTTTTTGAAGGTAAACAACCAGTTTTTGAAACAATTCGCCAATATGAGCTGGCTCTTGAACGGTTTACAAAGCACCCAGAAGATCCACAAGCAATCGACCGCTACACAAAAATGCAGGCACGAATGGACCAAGAAGATGCGTGGGAAGCTGATAGTCGGGTGAAGACGATTCTAACCCAGTTGAAGATAAAAGATGTAAGTCAAAAGATTGCTCAACTTTCTGGAGGACAAAAGAAACGGGTTGGGTTAGCGCAAGTCTTAATTCAACAGCCAGACCTCCTATTACTCGATGAACCAACTAACCACTTAGATCTTGATTCGGTAGTTTGGCTCCAGGATTTTCTTCGCAGTTATAAGGGTGCTGTGCTTGTTGTTACCCACGATCGGTACTTCTTGGATCAAATTACAAATCATATCTGGGAACTATCTTTTGGAAAACTTTATCACTACGAAGGAAATTATCAGGACTTTGTAGCGAAAAAGGCGGAACGAGTAGAATTAGCTAAAGATACTGAGAAAAAGAATCAACAGCTATATAAAAAAGAATTAGCCTGGATGCGGACAGGTGCAAAAGCCCGGTCCACAAAACAAAAGGGGCGGATTAATCGATTCCACGAATTAGAAGGGAAAATTGGTAATCTTAAAACTGATGAAGATATTGCCATTAATCTTGGATCACAACGTCTAGGGAAAGATGTTATTCAATTTAAGGCTGCCAACTTAAAATTTGATCATCATCAAATTCTTCATGACTTCAATTGGCTTGTTCAGGCCGGTGATCGAATTGGAATTACTGGTGAAAATGGAGCGGGGAAGACAAGTTTATTAAACGTGATTGCCCAACGTGTCCCATTAGATAGTGGTGTCCTTAAGATTGGAGAAACCGTTAAGTTAGGATATTATACCCAGCAAACAGAAGGAATTGATAATGACAAGCGGATGATTAGTTTCTTATCTGAAATTGCAGATAATGTTACTGATAAAGATGGTAATAAGCTTAGCGTTACCCAATTATTAGAACGTTTCTTATTCCCTCGTTTTATGCATGGTACTTTGATCCGAAAGCTTTCTGGGGGTGAAAAGCGACGATTATACCTCTTAAAGATCTTAATGCAGCAGCCTAATGTCTTATTACTAGATGAACCAACTAATGACCTTGATATTGGAACACTGACAGTTCTTGAAGATTACCTAGATAATTTTGCGGGAACTGTAATTACGGTTTCTCATGATCGCTATTTCTTAGATAAAGTGGCCGACAATTTGCTAGTCTTCAATGGGAATGGTGACATTGAGCGTTATACGGGACGCTTTACTGATTATTTAACTGCTAAAAAAGAAGAAGCAGATAAGGACAAAGAACTTAAAAATGATCAAAAAGCCCTTGCTAAAAAGCAGGTAAGTAAGCAAGAACCAGCTAAGAAAGAAAAAACAAAACTTACTTATGCTGAACAACTTGAGTGGGATCATATTGATGAAGAATTAGATGCCCTTGATCAACAGCATCAGCAATTAGAAAATGAAATGGCCGAAGCAGCAAGTGATTATACGAAACTTGCTAAGTTACAAAAGCAACTAAATGAAGTCCAAGAAAAAATTGATGAGAAGACAGCTCGTTGGGAGTATTTAAGCACATACGTCGATGAGTAAGGGAGGAAAAAATAAGGATGACGACAAATGTAAATGAAGAGCAATATTTAGATTTAATTCGTTATGTATTAGCGAATGGACATCAAAAAAGTGATCGGACAGGGACAGGTACTAAATCTGTTTTCGGATATCAGATGCGATTTGACCTAAGTAATGGTTTTCCTATTTTAACTACCAAGAAAGTTCCATTTGGCTTGATTAAGAGTGAATTACTATGGTTTTTACGAGGTGACACTAATATTCGCTTCTTACTTCAACACAAGAATCATATTTGGGATGAATGGGCATTTAAGAAGTGGGTGGAAAGTGATGAATATCAAGGTCCAGATATGACGGACTTTGGTCACCGTTGGCTTAAAGATCCAGAGTTTAAGAAACTCTATCTCCAAGAAAAGAAGGCTTTTTGTCAGCGAATTCTTGAAGATGATGATTTTGCTCAAAAGTATGGCGACTTAGGCCTTGTTTATGGAAGTCAGTGGCGAAAATGGAAGACGAGTCAAGGCGACACAATTGATCAAATCGCTAACGTTATCCATCAGATTAAAACTACTCCAGATTCACGACGGATGATTGTTTCAGCTTGGAATCCAGAAGATGTTCCTTCAATGGCTCTTCCTCCATGTCATACAATGTTCCAATTTTATGTTAATGATGGAAAACTTAGCTGTCAGCTCTATCAGCGAAGTGCCGATATCTTTTTAGGTGTGCCATTCAATATCGCTAGTTATGCCTTATTGACGCATATGATTGCTCATCAATGTGGTCTAGAACCTGGCGAGTTTGTTCATACATTAGGGGATGCTCACATTTATCTAAACCATCTTGATCAAGTTAAAGAACAACTGACAAGAACGCCTCATGAAGCTCCTAAATTGATTTTACCTGCTGAACCAAAACCAATCGATCAATATGAAATGACTGAGATTAAGTTAGAAGGTTATACTCATGAGCCTGCAATTAAGGCTCCCGTAGCAGTTTAAAAGGAGTGGTTCAAGATGAGTGAGCTGAATTTAATTTGGGCGGAAGATTTGAATGGCTGGATTGGTAAAGATAATACAATCCCGTGGCATGTTTCTGCTGATATGAAGCATTTTAAGACAAAAACTACTGGTCACCCGATTATAATGGGACGAAAAACTTTTACTTCTCTTGGCAATAAACCGTTGCCTAAGCGGGAAAATATTGTGCTTACCAATCAGAACATAGATGTTGAAGGAGTTAAGGTCGTTCATTCTTTAGTTGCCCTTAAAGAATATCTTAAATCAAACCCAGATGAATATTTTGTAATTGGAGGAGCAACCATCTATCAACAATTACTCCCAATGGCGACAAAGTTAACACGAACTGTAATAAATAAGCAAATTGTTGGGGATACAAAAATGCCAACGATCGATTATGACCGTTGGCACTTAGTAAATTTCAATAATTATGAAAAAGATGACCAGCTAATTTGTCGTTTTGAAGAATGGGAACTAAACGTATAAAAGAATTGAGAAATACATTAATATTGTTCCAATGAGGACAAAGATATGCCAAATTAAATGGGTATATGCAGTTGGACGGCTATAGAAGAGGGCACCAAGAGTAAAGGAGAGTCCTCCTAGTAATAGTAGCCCAAAGCCAACTGGACCAAGAGCACGCCAAAGAGGCATGAAAGCGACTAGACATAGCCAGCCCATAAGAATGTAAATAATAGTTGAATATTTACTTTTATGTTTTAACCAAATACATTTATACACGATTCCAATAACGGAGAGGCCCCAAATCACGCCGAAAATTGTCCAGCCTAACCAGCCGCGGATACTAACCAAGCAATAGGGGGTATAAGTGGCTGCAATAAGCACAAAGATCATTGAATGGTCGAGAATTTGAAAGACCCGTTTAGCTCGTGTAAAGATTAAGGCGTGAAATAAGGTTGACGAAAGGTAAAAAAGAATTAAAGCACTTCCGTAAATAGTAAAGGTAACAATTCGCATGGGACTACCAGTATGAACAGCTCTGATAATTAATAAGATCAAGCCGGCAATTGATAATCCTGCTCCGATCCCATGAGTAATGGCATTACCGATTTCTATTAATAAAGTACGCCGATCTCTTGTCCTTTTTTGTGTATCCATCAAAAAACCCCTTTCTAAAGACCAATGAATTTTTAAAATATTTTTGTTATACTAAATAAATAGTAATTGATCCTACAAAATTAGATAAAATTGAGTATAATAGTACTTGAAATTAATTATCTAGTTTTAGATACTAGATAATTATAGCACAAATTGTTCAGGAAGAGTGGTAAGTTTCATGGCAAAGATAAAAATTGTTTGTGACTCATCGGCAGGATTAACTGATGAAGAAATTAAAAAATATGACATTACAATTATACCATTAAGTGTAATGATTGATGGGACGGTATACGTTGAGCGTGAAACAATTACAAACGAACAGTTCCCTGAAATGATGAAGAATGCTAAGTCACTGCCAAAGACTTCTCAGCCACCAATTGGGAAGTTTGTGGATGCCTTTGATAAGCTAGGTGAAGATGGTAGTGAAGTATTATGCGTTACAATGATGGAATCAATTAGTGGGACCGTCCATGCGGCTGAACAAGCGGCTGGAATGACAAAGACAAAAGTTACAGTCTACGATTCCCAGTCAACCGACCAAGTAATGGGCTTTGAAATAATTGAAGCAGCTCAAGTAATTGAAGCCGGTGGTAGCGTTGAAGATGCAATTGCTAAGATGAAAGAAGTACTTAGTAAATCTGAACTTTACTTGGCAATTGATAACCTTGATAATTTAGTTGCTGGTGGACGAATCAGTAGGTTTGCTGGTGCTATTTCTAATCTATTAAACATTAAGGTCATGCTTCATGTGTACGATGGTCAGATTCATATTGAGTCAAAAGGCCGAGGCATTAAATCAATACATAAAGAATGGGATAAGATTTTAGATGAAATGGCACGGGGACCAAAAGTTAAGCGCATTGGGATTTCTCATGTCGATGCTGGCAAAGAAGTAGAACGCTTATTAGCAAAACTAAAAGAACTTTATCCAGAAATTGATGTTACTGTTCGGGAGACAGTGCCAATTATTGCGACTCATACTGGAATGGGTGCTTGTTGTTTGCTATACTACACAGAATAATCTTTGATAAAAATAGGTGGAGGCTGAGAAAAATGAAAATTTTTCCCAGCCTCTATCTTCTTAAAATTTTAAAATAAAGGAATATAAATAGATGAAAAAGTGGACTAAATGGCTATTATTATCGCTTTTGGCTATTCTGATTATTGGTGGAGGATGGTATACTGTTAACCACTTTACAAATTTAACTAGTAATAGTTCAAAAGTTGTTACACCAAAGTACGTTGAAAAGAAAAATGTAAAGCTAGTTGCACTAGGTGATTCCCTTACTCATGGCCAAGGGGATGAAGCTAATAATGGTGGGTATGTTGGAGTAATTAAAGAAAAAATCGAACATCGTTATCACCAAACCAAGGTTACAACAGTCAATTACGGGGTAACTGGAGACCGGTCCGACCAGATTCTTGATCGATTAAATCAGCAATCTCAATTACGCAGTGACTTACAGAGCGCGGATGTAATTACGATGACTGTTGGTGGGAACGACTTGATGCAGATCCTTGAAAAAAACGTAATGGGCTCTGAACGGCAAGTCACCAGTAGTGTTGAAAGCGGCGAAAAAACTTATCAACAAAAATTGATTAAGCTATTTAATGCAGTTCGAAAGGAAAATCCTAGGGCTCCTATTTTTGTGATGAGTATTTACAATCCCTTCTATACCTATTTTCCAGATGTAACAATTATTAACCAGTCAATTAATCAATGGAACCGAACTACACAGGATGCAATGGATAATTATAAGTCAATGTATTTTGTGAACATTAATAAGCTGATGTCATATGGCCAATACCAGACTAAGAGTCAGCAACAACAGCTGGTCAAGGAAGAAGAAAAGGCTAACCAAGGGCAAGTCAGTCAAAAGCGAGTCATTGAAATTATGAATCATAAGGATAAGAACCTTAATAAGTATATTTCAACAGAAGACAATTTCCATCCTAATCATACAGGATACGTCAAAATTGCTGATCAATTATTTAAGGTAATGCAAAAACATGATAGCTGGGAATTCACACGGAGGTAAAAATGAAAAATTCTGCAGAAAAAAAGATTAATTGGTGGAAGTGGGCCTTTTTTTGCTTAGTAGCTCTGATTGTAATTAGTTGCGGAGTTGTATTGAATAAAGCGACTGCGCCTACGCCGGCTGCAACGACAAGCAAAGCTGTAAAACCAAGTGATTCATCGGTGACAGTTGAATTAAATAAAAAACAAGTGAACGCTTTAGCTGCTAACTATCTGAATCAGTTTCTAAAAGGGCAAAAGATTCGTTATGATTTTATTGTTGGGGATCAGTATGCTACCCTGACAGGGAATACTAAGTTTTTAGGGGCTAAGGTGCGATTTGCTATTAATTTTATTCCTGAACGATTAAATAACGGAAATGTCTTGTTACGTGCTAAGGGGCTTTCAGTTGGAAGGCTAAATATTCCGATCAAATTTGTGATGGGGTACATTGCAAAGAATTATAATATTCCTAAATGGGTCACAATTAATCCACAAAAGAAGACGGTTTTATTAGACCTTAACCGTTATAGTAAGCACCGTTCTCTCAAGTACTCAGCTCAAGAAATTAATATGCAAGAAGGGCGGTTTAAATTTTTAATTACAGTCCCAACAAATAATGAATAAACATTGGAGGAAATTAAGATGAGAATGAGCTTTTATCAGTTTTTAATGACTCAACGAAACCCGAATAGTGCAGATGAAGTTCAACAGTTTGCAAACAATGCTTTTTTAGATACTGCTTTTCCTAAACATTCAGAGAATTTTGATGAAATTTCACATTATTTAGAAGAAAATGCCGACTATTTGCCATCAATGACAATTTTTGATGAAGCATGGCAACGGTATATTGATGCAATGAATTAAAAGAGAAGGGGAGAAAGTCAAATGGCAACAATTCAATGGTTTCCGGGACACATGGCAAAAGCATTACGACAAATTCGTGAGCAAATGCCACTAGTAGATATTTTATTTGAGCTAGTTGATGCGCGGGTCCCTTATTCGTCGCAAAATCCAGAAGTGGCACTAGCGGCAGGAGAAAAGCCAAAACTTTTAATTATGACAAAGACGGATTTGGCAGACCAGAAACGATTAAATGAATGGATTAAATACTTTGAGCAACATAATCAACCAGTTCTTGCCCTTGATTCACGACAAAATAACGTGGCAAAAGTTGTAACGGCTAAAAGTAAAGAAATATTAAAAGATAAATTGGCAGAAGAAAAAGCCAAGGGAATGAAAAAGAGGCCAATTCGGGCAATGTGTGTTGGAGTTCCCAATGTAGGGAAATCAACCCTTTTAAATCATCTGGTAAAAAAGAACGTCGCAGCAACTGGAAACCGTCCAGGTGTTACTACTGGACAACAATGGTTACGGTCATCGGCAGAATTGGAATTACTTGATACTCCTGGTGTCCTTTGGCATAAATTTGCTACTCCTAAGCAAGGAATAATGCTGGCTTTAACAGGAGCAATTAAAGATAGCTTATACGCAAAGGATGATGTAGCGTTGTTTGCCCTTGATTACTTGCGGCAATATCAGCCAGAAGTGTTAAAGCAACGTTACCACTTAACTGATGCAGATCTGGATGAATCGGTTGCCAATCCGGATTTACTATTAACGATTACTGCTAAAATGGGCTTTCGTGATGATTATGATCGAGCTAGTGAACGGTTGATTTTTGACTTGCGAAAGGGAAAATTAGGACCAATCACTTTGGAAGTACCAGTTGACCTAAATGAGGATGGACTAAATGAATAAGGAAACCATTAGTCAAATTAAGGCCCGTTTACAAACTATCACAGATGCAACTGATCCTTACTTGCAGACTATTCGTGATGATTCGCGCAAAGGTGTTCAAACGGCAATTCAGCAATTTGAACACCGGCTTGCACGGCAGAAGGAAGCTGAAGAGGCGTTCAAAAAGCGATTCAAATATGAAAAGTACTACTGGGAAAATGGATGTCAGTATATTGCAGGAATGGATGAAGTAGGAAGAGGACCATTAGCTGGGCCAGTGGTTACTTGTGCGGTAATCCTAAATGCAGATTTTGATCTGATAGGGGTAACAGATTCTAAACAATTAACTAGACATGAACGGGAAAATTTATATTTACGAATTGTTGATGAGGCAGTTGAGGTTAGCATCGCGGTCAATGATGCGCCAGTGATTGATCAAATGAATATTTATGCGGCTACCCAAGATGCAATGATCCGAGCAGTTAACTGCCTTCACCATCGGCCAGATCATCTGATTGTTGATGCTGTCCCGTTAACAATTGATATTCCTCAGACAACTTTAATCAAGGGAGATCAAAAGAGTATTAGTGTTGCTGCAGCCAGTATTGTCGCAAAAGAATACCGGGATCACTTAATGCGGGACTATGATTATGTTTATCCAGGGTATGGTTTTGCACAAAATATGGGGTATGGGACCAAAGAACATTTAGCCGGTTTAGAAAAAATGGGGGCCACTCCTATTCATCGGCGTTCTTTTAATCCCGTTCCAAAATATTTAAATTAAAAAATGCATTTTCAAAAAGCTTTCGTATATAAATATAGGGAGGCTTTTTTATGTTACAAGTAAACGATTTTCTATTACGGTTAAGTTTGTGTCGCGGGATTGGCTTAGTTTCAAAGTATCGTCTATGGGAGTGTGCTCTACAAGCACGATGCTTTAATAATATTGACTATTTGATTGATCATGCAAATGTTAGCTTACGAAGTGCATCGTCATTGAAAAATAATTGGACAAGTCCAGAGCTTGATCAAGCAGTAGCCTTAAACAGTCAGGAAAAGTTTATTACGATTGCGGATCCGTTATACCCGCTGACCTTGAAAGAAACGTACTGTCCGCCCTTGGTCTTGTTTTATCGTGGTAATTTGAGTTTGCTCCATCAGCCTTCAATTGGTGTTGTTGGCACTAGGCAGATAACTAATTATGGACAGAGTGCTTTACGAGGATTATTGCCACCAGTAATTAAGCGACAGATAGTAGTAATCAGCGGATTAGCTCAAGGGGTAGATGGTTTTAGCCATGAACTTGCGCTCAACTATGGAGGCCTTACTATTGGCGTGATTGGGACTGGTTTGGATCAAGTTTACCCACGAAATCACCAAGCCCTTCAAGACGAGGTTGCTAGACAAGGATTAGTAATCTCTGAGTATGGGCGAGGTGAACCACCTGTGGCTTTCCACTTTCCGGAGCGTAATCGCATTATTGCAGGATTAAGCGAAGTGATTTTGGTTGTCGAGGCAAAGAAAAGGAGTGGGAGTTTAATCACGGCTAACATTGGCTTAGATGAAAATCGGTCTGTATGCGCTATTCCTGGAAGGATTGATGCTCCTTTATCGGTAGGATGTAACAGTTTAATCGCAGCTGGCGCGAAACCAATTCTCAGCGCGCAAGATCTTTTAGACGAGTTTCGACTGTGTGATTCGAGGGCTTGATTTCTGGTGAGAAGTTGATTAAAATATTTTGTTCAGTTAGAGATTATATTTGACAGATGGTAGTCAAATGGATTAATAATATTATTGAATGAAATATTAAAAATGTTAGGAGCCTACCAGAATGGCAACCAAAACAACCAAATCAACGGCGAAAAAGACAACTCGTCGCCGTTCAAAAATTAAAAAAAATCTGGTGATCGTGGAGTCACCATCAAAGGCAAAAACAATCGGTAAATTTTTAGGCCGGTCCTATAAGGTTGTGGCTAGTTTAGGTCATATTCGGGACTTGCCAAAAAGCCGGATGGGGGTAGATATTGAAAATGACTACACCCCTGATTACATTTCAATTCGGGGGAAGGGTGATGTAATTAAGGAACTACGGAAGGACGCTAAAAATGCGAAAGCCGTATATCTTGCATCTGACCCTGACCGTGAAGGGGAAGCAATTGCCTGGCACGTTTCAAATATTTTAAAGCTTGATGATGATCAGAAGAACCGGGTTACCTTTAACGAAATTACTAAGGATGCGGTTAAAGAAGCTTTTAAGGAACCTCGAGAAATTAATATGGATCTCGTGGATGCCCAACAGGCACGACGGGTATTAGATCGATTAGTTGGATATTCAATTAGCCCAATTTTATGGAAAAAAGTTAAAAAAGGCTTAAGTGCTGGTCGTGTTCAATCAGTTGCTCTTTACCTGATTATTCAACGTGAAAATGAAATCAAGAACTTCAAACCAGAGGAATACTGGACAATTGATGCTGATTTCAAGAAGGGCAAAGAAGAATTTAAAGCTAGTTTTTACGGTGAAAATGGTAAGAAGGTTTCCTTAAAGAATAATGATGTCGTTCAGGCAATTCTTTCTAAAATTGATAAAAAGAAAGATTTTGATGTTACTAAGGTGACAAAAAAAGAACGTCGTCGGCAACCACAACCACCATATACGACTTCGACCATGCAACAGGATGCTAACCGTCGTTTGAATTTCCGAACGCGAAAGACGATGATGGCAGCACAAATGTTATATGAAGGGATCGATATTAAAGAAGGGGCACCAGTTGGTTTAATTACCTATATGCGGACGGACTCAACTCGGGTGGCGTCAATTGCTAAGCATGAAGCGTCTAACTATATTCATGAAAACTATGGCGCGGAATATGCGGCAATAAAGCCGGTTAAGGGGAAATTACCTGAAGGGGCACAAGATGCGCACGAAGCTATTCGGCCAACTTCAGTCTATCGGACACCAGCTAAAATGAAGCAATATTTAACTCCTGACCAATATAAACTTTATAATTTGATTTGGTCGCGGTTTGTAGCTAGTCAAATGACTGCAGAAGTAATTGATACGATGAGCGTTAACCTTCAGCAAAATGGTGTCGACTTCCGTGCAAATGGATCAAAAGTTAAGTTCCCTGGGTTTACAAAAGTATATAAGCGAGGAACTGAAAAAGATAACTTGTTGCCAGAATTAACTGAAGGTGACAAAGCTAAAATGATAAAGGATGATCCAGCTCAGCACTTTACCCAACCGCCTGCTCGTTATACAGAAGCGGCTCTTATTAAAACTCTGGAAGAAAATGGTGTCGGCCGTCCATCAACCTATGCGCCAACGCTTGATACGATTCAGCGACGTTATTATGTTCGCCTTGTATCACGCCACTTTGAGCCAACTGAATTGGGTGAAATTGTTAACCGAATTATCGAGAAGCAATTCCCTGACATTGTCAATGTCCAATTTACTGCCGATATTGAAGGCAAACTTGATGAGATTGAAGAAGGTAAGCAGAACTGGATTAATGTTGTTGATAAATTCTATCAACCATTCTCAAAAGAAGTTGATGCGGCTGAAGAAGAAGTTGATAAGATTGAGATGAAAGATGAACTTGCTGGCACAGATTGTGAAATTTGTGGGGCCCCAATGGTTATTAAAATGGGTCGGTATGGCAAGTTCTATGCATGTTCTCGCTTCCCAAATTGTCGGAATACCAAGGCGATTGTAAAAGATACTGGAATTACATGTCCAAAGTGTGGGCAAGGAACGGTTGTTGAACGAAAATCAAAGAAGAACCGAACTTTCTATGGTTGTTCCCGCTATCCAGATTGTGACTTTGTTTCATGGGATAAACCGATTGGACGTAATTGTCCTAAAGATGGGCACTTCCTTGTTGAAAAGAAAGTCAAGGGTGGCAAACAAGTTGTCTGTCCTAATGGAGATTACCAAGAAGAAGTTCAGAAGTAAAAATATTGCGCTGGTTTTTTACTAAATTTTACTTAAGTGTTTATTGAAAAGGGTTCCAAAATCTGCTATTGTGCGTTTGGAACCTTTTTTATATACTTAATGTTAAACGATTATCAATTGAAGGGATCGATAACAATGATTACTTTACAAAACCAACAATTAACTGTGCAAATTGATGAATTAGGTGCTCAATTACATAGTATTAAACGGCAAGATAACGAAATCGAATACTTATGGCAGGGAGATCCCGCCTCATGGAATCGCCAAGCACCAATTCTCTTTCCGTTCGTTGGTCGCTTGAAAGATGATCAATACCAATATGGCAACCAAACTTATCATCAAACACAACATGGTTTTGCACGTGATCGAAAATTTCAAGTTATTGAGCAAACACCATCGATGGTTGTGATGGAACAGCATGATGATAGTGAAACTAAGAAGGCTTTTCCTTTTTCGTTTAGTCTTCAGGTGAAATTTGAATTAATTGTCGATAAGGTTGAAATTAGCTATGCGGTGAAAAATCCGAGTGAAGATGAAACTTTAATCTATGCTATTGGAGCACACCCTGGTTTTAATATGCCATTAACTAGTGCCGGTAGTTTTGAACAAACAGAATTAAGTGTTAAACCGGCAACAGAATATTCACGGATCGTTTTAGATGGCGCTTATAATGATTCAGCTCATCCACAATTGATTAATATGCAGGATTCATTATCACTTAATCATGATCTTTTTAATAAGGATGCTATTATTTTCAAAACAGATGGTGGCCATTTTACAGCCAAATTAACAGATACTGTTGCTAATCATGGGGTTGTAGTTGATACCTTTAATACGGAATACGTGGGTGTTTGGTCACAATATCCAAGTACAGCTCCATTTGTATGTGTGGAACCGTGGTGGGGAATAGCTGATAATGTCAACGCTGATGGGTTGCTCCTTCATAAGCAAGGGATGCACCGCCTAGCACCAAATGAAACAGATAATTATCACTTTAGCATTAAGCCATTTTAACGAAAAAAATAGGAGACTGTGAAAATTCTCATTTCCAGTCTCCTATTTATTTTGTTTCTTTTCTCGTAAGTAATAGCCAAGGCCAAAACTTACCATCGATTCTTTTCCTGATAAAATTCGGTGAATATTTGATCGGTGGCGGTAAAAGACCACTCCGGTTAATATTCCTGCTACGATTGCTAATATCCACGCATGAATGAAGAGGGCAATAATGAAAATTGCACTAATACCTACCATACTGGCGGCACTAACCATACTTGTTAAGCACAAAACAAAAATAAAAATCAAACAGGCAACAACAAAGAGGAGGGGGTTATAAGCTAATAGAATCCCCGCACTAGTTGCCACAGCCTTTCCACCATGAAAATTATCGAATATTGATACAGTGTGACCAAGGCTAGCAAATAATCCGATTAGTAGTGGATTGACAGTTCCAGATATCCCTAAAAAGTAAGGCTGACTAGCAGCGAGTGTTCCCTTTAGAATATCGATAACCAAAACGACTACGCCAGCCTTAAAGCCCAATGTCCGAAAGGTATTTGTTGTTCCAATATTCCCGCTGCCTAACTTGCGGATATCTTTATGATAAATATACTTACCGATCCAGAGGCCAGTTGGAATTGAACCTAATAGGTAAGCGATAATAATCATCCCAATAATTTCAAAAATCATATAAATAGCTCCTTAATAATAGCTTATACAGCTTTTAAGCATAGCATGAATATTTGATTTTAACCACTAGGAAGACACAATTTGCCAATCTACCAAGTTTTCAGTATCATTTTAATTATGAATTGAAATTGTAGCCAGTTTAGCTTTACAATTAACAAATGTAAATGGTAAAATAATTTTCCGAACATACGTTTAGGTATAATATTGGCAATGGGAGGTCATTTTGTGGCCAAAGAAGAAGTAAAATATGATGCCTCATCCATACAAGTATTAAAAGGACTTGAGGCGGTACGAAAAAGACCAGGGATGTATATTGGATCGACTGATTCACGTGGATTGCACCACCTGGTATATGAAATAGTGGATAATGCCGTTGATGAAGCGTTATCCGGGTATGGTGATGAGATTAACGTCACCATTGAAGCAGATAATGCGATTACAGTTCAAGATCATGGTCGGGGGATGCCGGTTGGGATGCATGCTTCTGGTAAGCCTACGCCCGAAGTTATTATGACGGTCCTTCATGCTGGAGGAAAGTTTGGTCAGTCAGATGGCTATAAGACTTCAGGAGGACTTCATGGTGTTGGGGCTTCCGTTGTAAATGCCTTATCATCACATTTGACGCTGACAATTGTCCGTGATCACGTCCGTTACCAAGAAATTTTTAAGGATGGCGGTCAACCAGTTGGAACGTTGAAAAAATTAGGAAAAACTAAAGCGGAGAACGGAACGACCGTTTCATTTAAGCCGGACCCAAAGATTTTTTCAACTACTGTTTATGACTATAATACCTTAGCTAATCGGCTTCGTGAGTCGGCCTTTTTATTGAAAGGAATTAAGATTACCCTTACTGATAAACGAGCTGGTCAAGAGAAAAAAGATGTATTCCAGTTCGACAATGGAATTCAGGAGTTCGTTTCTTATCTTAACGAGGGTAAGGACGTTTTAGGAAAGACGCTTTACTTTGACGGAAAGCAAGATGGGGTCGAAGTTGAAGTGGCGGCTCAATATAATGATGGTTATTCTGAGAGTTTGTTATCATTTGTCAACAATGTCCGAACTCCAGATGGTGGTACTCATGAAGCCGGATTCCGGAGTGCCTGGACGAAGACTTTCAATGAATATGCAAAAAAGGTTGGCCTGTTAAAAGCTAATGATAAAAATCTAGAAGGTAGTGATGTTCGGGAAGGGTTAACAGCGGTTATCTCTGTTCGGATTCCAGAACGTCTACTTCAATTTGAAGGCCAGACAAAGGATAAACTGGGAACTCCTGAAGCACGGAAAATTGTTGATGCAATTGTCAGTGAGCAGCTTAACTATGCCCTAATGGAAAACGGTGACTTTGCCCAGATGTTAATTCGCAAGGCATTAAAAGCCCGTGAAGCCCGAGAAGCTGCCCGCAAAGCCCGTAACCAAGCCCGTGGTGGTAAACGAAAGGGTAAAAAGGAACGTAATCTTTCTGGAAAATTGACTCCTGCCCAATCAAAAAATGCTAAGAAAAATGAATTATTCCTAGTCGAAGGGGATTCGGCCGGTGGTTCAGCTAAGCAGGGGCGTGACCGTAAATTCCAAGCAATTTTACCATTACGCGGAAAAGTGCTAAATACAGAAAAGGCGAAGTTAGATGATGTATTAAAAAACGAAGAATTGAATACAATTATCTATACTGTTGGTGCTGGTGCCGGTTCTGAATTTAATGTTGAAGATTCAAACTACGATAAGATTATTATTATGACAGATGCCGATGATGATGGCGCTCATATTCAGATTCTTCTTCTTACCTTTTTCTACAAGTATATGCGGCCAATGATCGAAGCGGGAAAGATCTATATTGCTCTTCCACCACTTTATCGTTTGCAACGGGGACGAGGAGCTAAGACTAATATCACGTATGCGTGGACTAATGAAGAATTAACAAAATTGACTAAAAAGATGGGCAAGGGAGCACAATTACAACGGTTCAAAGGGCTTGGTGAAATGAATGCTGATCAGTTGTGGGAAACGACAATGAATCCGGAAACCCGGACACTAATCCAAGTTCGTATCGAGGATGCTGAATTAGCTGAGCGTCGTGTAACTACCTTGATGGGTAATAAGGTTGAACCACGGCGAGAATGGATTGAAGAAAATGTCCAATTCACGTTAGCCGATGATCAAGAATCTGATAAATTAGTTGAGAATAAAGGGCAATTACCTCAAACTAAAGAGCCTACAATTAGTACATGGAATAAATAGAGAAGGGAATCAAGTTTTGTGAGAAACGGAAAAATTGAACATATGACACTCGAACAGATCATGGGTGATCGTTTTGGGCGTTATTCAAAATCAATTATTCAAGAACGAGCTTTGCCTGATATTCGTGATGGATTAAAACCGGTTCAGCGCCGGATTTTATTTGCCATGAATAAGGATGGAAATACTTATGATAAAGGATTTCGTAAGTCTGCTAAATCAGTTGGGAACGTAATGGGTAACTTCCACCCCCACGGTGATAGTTCAATTTATGAAGCATTAGTCCGGTTAAGTCAGGATTGGAAATTACGTGAACCCCTGATTGAAATGCATGGTAATAATGGATCAATGGATGGTGATCCACCAGCTGCCATGCGTTATACTGAAGCTCGGCTTAGTAAAATAGCAGGTTTAATGCTTCAAGATATCGACAAAGATACAGTTGAGATGGCTTTAAACTTTGACGATACTGAAAAGGAACCGACAGTTTTACCAGCACGGATTCCGAACTTACTCGTTAATGGAGCAACTGGAATTTCTGCTGGATATGCTACTGAGATTCCAACGCATAATTTAAGTGAAGTTCTTGATGCACTGATTTATCTTATCAAGCATCCAACTGCTTCTTTGGATAAGTTAATGGAATTTATTCCTGGACCTGATTTCCCAACTGGTGGAATCATTCAGGGGATTGATGGCATTCGTAAGGCATACCAGACTGGTCGCGGTCGGGTCGTAGTGCGAGCAAAAACGGAGATTGAAACATTGCGGGGTGGTCGTCAACAAATTAATGTGACGGAGATTCCTTATGAAGTAAATAAGGCGCAACTGGTTAAGCGAATTAACGATCTGCGCCTCGCCAAAAAAGTTGAGGGAATTGCGGAAGCCCGCGATGAAACTGATCGTAGTGGATTACGAATTGCAATCGAACTAAAGCGGGGAGCTAATGCAAACGGGCTCCTTAATTACTTATTAAAGAACACCGATTTACAGATTAACTATAATTTCAATATGGTTGCGATTGATGACCAGCGACCAATGCGTGTTGGCTTGAAGCGAATTTTGACTTCCTATCTCGAATTCCAGAAAGAGATTATTCGTCGACGGACCCAATATAACCTAACGAAGGCTCAACAACGTTTGCATATTGTCGAAGGGTTAATTAAAGCACTCTCAATTTTAGATAAGGTCATTAAAACGATTCGGGCAAGTAAGAATCGTAAGGACGCAAAGGAAAACTTAGTAAAAGAATATAGCTTTACATCTGAACAGGCTGAAGCAATTGTTACCTTGCAACTTTATCGCTTAACAAATACGGATGTAACTGAGCTAGAAAAAGAACAAGAGCAGCTAAATTCGCGGATTAATGAATATCAGTTAATCTTAACTAACGAAAATGAGTTAGCAAAAGTCCTTACTAAGGAAATTAGGGCTATCAAGAAGGAATTTGGTAATCCGAGACGAACCAAGATTGAAAATCATGTTGAAAAGCTTGAGATTGATACGAAAGTTACGGTTGCAAACGAAGATGTGGTGGTTTTAGTTTCGCATGCGGGCTATATTAAACGAAGCAGCATTCGTTCCTTCAAGGCTTCGGAAGCAGAAGCAAATGGCCTCCGAGAAGATGATTACCCATTATTGATTCAGCAAACGAATACATTATCGCATTTATTCATGTTTACCAACTTTGGGCATATCATTTACCGACCAATTCATGAAATCGCGGATGCGCGGTGGAAGGATACTGGCGAGCATATCTCACAAACAATCGGCTTAGCAGATAATGAAGAGATCATTAAAGCAATGATTTTTGATAAACTAGATCAGCCAGGAACAATCATTATGGGAACCAGCGATGGTCAAGTAAAGCAAACGGCCTTTAATGACTATAAGCCTGGTTCACGTTATAAAAGCCATGCAAGTGTCGCAATTAAGCTCAGGGATAATGCGCAAGTTGTAAATGTTGATTATTATGAACCGACAAATGAGAATTATTCACTATTGACGATTAGTCGCCAAGGATATGCAGTGCGGTATGATGTCGCGGATGTTCCTGTAACCGGGATCCGGACAGCTGGTGTACGAGCCATTAACCTGAAAGATGATGACCAAGTAGCAGATCAAATCTTGGTTAAAGATGGTCAAGATATTGCGGTAATTACCCAACGAGGAGCATTTAAGGAAATGCCAGTTGATAAAATTGAGATTGGGGCACGAGCACGGCGAGGAGAACTTGTTCTTCGGCGGTTAAAATCACATCCTCATGAAATTGCGGACTTCCTTGCTTATGACCCTGATTATCAGGGAGCTTTTGAGACCATTACTAACCGGCCGGCATTCCAAGATATAATGGCTACCGACCATCGTCTAAGCTCAATTAAGTCAAACGGAGCTTTTGTAATTGATACTGATACGCAAGGAGAACCAGTAAAGCTTCGAATGAAACAAATGAATGTTTTATCCGAAGAACCTGTTAGCCAAAATTAAAAGAGGGCGAAAAGCTTGGCATATATTAAAGAAATTCGTGATCTGGTGGGGCATCGTCCCCTAATCATGACTAGTGCTTCTGGAGCGCTTTTAGACCAGCAAGGAGCTGTCTTGCTTCAAGAACGCGCAGATACTGGTGATTGGGGCTTTCCAGGCGGCTATATGGAATTTGGCGAATCTTTTGAGCAAACTGTAAAGCGCGAATTTAAAGAAGATGCGGGAATTGAAATTGTGCCTGTCAAGCGACTAGCAATCCTTGATCAGGATTTTTATACTTATCCTAATGGTGACCGTGTTCAACCAGTTAATGCTTTTTACTTAGTTGAAGAAACTAGCACTAAACATTATCAGCCAAAAGTTACAGAAACGACAACCACTGAATATTTTTTAATAGATGAAAAACCGCCACGCTTTTTTAACAGTCAGCATGAACAAATGTGGCAGATCTTAAAAGATTTTATCCATAATAGGGAAGATATTTAATAATTATTCTTTAATCTATTAACTTCCATGATAGAATAGAAAATGTAGATTGTTTCACCTACTAGAAATAACTAAGATTAAAGTAGTGAACAAACAGGAGGAATTTATATGAGCAAAGAATTAGTATTTGGACACCAAAAGCCTGATACAGATGCGATTACCGCTGCAATGGCATTTTCATACTTTCAAAACCAATTGGGATACGAAACTGAAGCGGTTGCTTTGGGTGAACCAAATGATGAGACTAAGTTTGCATTAAAGACTTTCGGTATGGAAGCACCACGCGTAATCGAAACTGCCGCAAACGAAGTAGATAAGGTAATGCTTGTAGATCACAACGAACCACAACAAAGTGTTAGTGATATTGATAAGGTCACTGTAACGCACTTAGTTGACCACCACCGGATTGCCGGCTTTGAAACTGCCCAACCACTCTGGGCAACTGTTCGCCCTTACGGTTGTGTAAGCACAATCATTACAGAATTGTTCCAAGAAAAGCACATTAATATTCCTGCTAACTTGGCTGGGATGATGCTTTCTGCTATCATTTCTGATACCTTACTTTTGAAGTCACCAACTACAACTGACCACGATCGTGAAGCTGTTAAGTACTTAGCAAAGATTGCTGGTGTTGAAGATTACGAAAAGTACGGCATTGAAATGCTTAAGGCTGGTACTAACCTTGGTGCTAAGTCTGATGCTGATATCGTTGATGGTGATGCTAAGACCTTTGAACTTGGCGGCAAGAAGGTTCGTATTGGTCAAGTTAACACCGTTGATTTAGATGATGTTTTTGCTCGTCAAGCTGATCTTGAAAGTCAAATGCAAAGTATGATGGATGATAACGATTATGATTTATTCTTATTAATCGCTACTAACATCTTAAACAGTGACTCCGAATTATTAGTTATTGGTGATCCTGCTGAAAAAGTTGAAGCAGCCTTTGGTAAGAAGCTTAACGAAAACAAGCGGATGAATTTACCAGGTGTTGTATCACGGAAGAAACAAGTTGTTCCTCCATTAACTGATGCATTCGAAGGTTAATAAATTAATTAAAAAACTGAGAAAAATTTTGCGATTTTTCTCAGTTTTTTGAGCTTTAAATTTCAAAGCTTATTCTTAATTAGTTAAAATATAAGTACTGATTTTAAGAAATGGGGTTGATATTAATGAATATCACATTTACTGACCAAGCTATTCAGCGTTTACAACATTATGAATTATCATCTAAGAAGATGCTCCTAGACTTTGATGATGGGGTTGGCCCATTTTCTGCCGTTGGGAGCTGCAGTTTAGATGGTGATTATCGACTAATTCTTGTTAAAGAGAATTTAGAGACCCCAGATTATAATGAAAAAATCACCTCTAATTTAGGGGCTGTTTTTATTAAAGGTCATACAGCAGTTCAATTTGATGATGAAATGGAAGTAAGATTTAATCCGCGATACTTTACAATGCCACTTGTCAGTCCTAAACGTGTTTTAACGGATAATCTTGAAATTCTGGATCTTAGTAATACAGACTTAAATTCTCAAATTGATCGAGCACATGATTGTTAGGAACATACTAAGGGAGTGTGATAGAAGTCAAATGCGACTTCGCGATCACGCTCCCTTATTGCCTTTAAAGAATAATCCTGAAGATAAAAGTAATAATAATTGCAAAAATTCCAATAATCGTTGCATAAGAAAAATGTTTACGTTGAGCTGGTTTAATTAATGCTTGCCTCCCCATGAAAATTGTAAATAAAGCCCATAAAAAAGTAGCAATAAGCAAAATATATAATTTCCAGCTAATTGGGAGATGGTGGTAAAAATCGCCATAAAATACCATCATGCCGATAAACATCACAATGGCATAGGCATAGTTATCGCGGTGAAAGTTAAAATTAAAAAGATAAGCAAACACGCAAAATAATAAAATACTAATAATATCGTTTAAAAGCATACCCTCTACACACTTCCTTATAGTTTTCATTATAGTCATTAACGGGATAAAGATAAAATATTAAGAAGCAATCGCAAATAATATGATATGATGGTCTTGTTAGAATTAATAAAGGCGGTGCTTGCAGTGAAGAAAAAAGTTATGCGGCGAGAAATAAAATTATTAACTGAAGAAAATCAACAATTGCGTCGATACACCTTATTAGCATCAATAGGAATTTTATTAAGTATGATGATTGGGTTAGTTCGAATGGTTCAAAAAAAGTAGTTTAGAAAAACTTTTAGAGGGAAATATAGTGGAGTTGGTATACCGAAAAGCGACACTTGAAGATCTACCAAAAATTGTTGAAATTTATAATCAAATTATTCCGTCACGGTTAGCTACTGCAGATCTTACTCCGATAACGGTTGACGAACGGGAAGAATGGTTTGAAGATTTTGACGAAAATCATCCCATCTGGGTAATTGAATATCAAAATGAGGTTCTCGGGTGGGTTGCCCTTGAGCATTTTTATGGTCGTTCAGCCTATGATCATACTAGTGAAATTGCCATTTACCTTGATCAACGGTTACGGAAACAAGGAGTGGGGACAAAAACTATGGAATTTATTATTCGTCAATTGCCTAAATTAACAGTTGATACAATCGTGGCTTATATTTTTGGTCATAATATTCCAAGCCTAAAGTTATTTAAATCGTTTGGTTTTACGCAATGGGGGCTTTTACCACAAGTAGCAGAGCTTGATGGGATTAAACGTGATTTAGTTATTTTAGGACGTCATTTTAAATGATTATTAAAAAGAGTGTGGTATAAGTTCGAACACGTCCATAAGAATAAGAAGCAAGCAAAATAGGCCCCCAATGCCCGGTAAAGCCGAACGATGGAGGCCTATATTGTATATGGGGGGCTCTATGTTGAAAACGAAGATACCCGTGATACTTGGCTCGTTCCCTTATTTTGTATCTTTTTCTACTTCTTCTCTTGTTTTAACGTCATTGATATGTAACTCAAATTTAACTAAATTCAAGCCAGTCATTTTATTGATTGCATGCTGGACCTCAGAACAAACAGCCTTAAAAATTTCTGGAGCACTTTTGCCATATTCGATGGTGGCTTCCATTTTTAATGCAACTTGCTTTTCACCAACATCGGCATCAATTCCCTTTGTTGGATTGCTTCCGGAAGTTACTTTGTCTGCTAATTCACTAAACATATTTCCGTCGAGGGAAAGGACCCCAGGGACTTTGCTAGCGGTAATTCCAGCAATTTTTTCAATTACCTGATCATCAAATGTTAATTGTTCATCAATTGTTTTATTATTTGTAGTGGTTGTCATATTAATTCCTCCTTGAATTAGTTGGCAAATTTATCTAACATTTTTATCGCGAGTTTATTTAATGAATAGCCTTTTGCATCAAGAACATAGCCAATTCCGCCTAAGATAGTGACAGCTAACAGAATGCCAATCATTGGGAAAAAGCCCCACATAATCCAACTAATGCTGATAAGCAGTCCTAAGATAACGCCAATTGTAGCAAGTTTCATATAGTACCTCCTTTTTAGACAATGTTGACTGATTCTTTGTTTGAGTAGGGACTTAGCTTAATGTGTAATTTATTAAGATCAATGTCGAAGTCTCGTTTTAGGTTTTCTTTAATTGTCTGGAGTAGTACTGTATGAACTAGTTTTGGATTGGTTCTCTTAGAGAGCATTCCATGAACAGTGACGTCTGCGTTGCGATTGTTACGGTGCATCTTGAGTTTAATTACTGGATTGTAAAGATCAAATTTAGCAATTGAAGTAGTTAAGCTATGTTCAACTGCATGTTGATCAATCTGAACTTTATTAGCACCATCCTTAGCGATTGTCATTTGTTTAGTCGTTGTTGGGCGAAAAACGGCAATTGCTATTACGGTTAAAGCAACGATGATTAAAAATACTGCGACTCCGGCTGAGAAACTTTGACCGATGGGGCTGTGAAGCCAATCGTTAACTGGAATCGTCCAAGTTTGGTCACGATAAAACCATAATGATACGACAACGATTCCAATAATTACCTGAAGCATCATCACAAATGAAACCCACCATTTTTTCCATGCGGCCATTAGTACCACTTCCTTTCTATAAATGTTTTTTTGCTATGAATTAATAATAACATAGGAGAAAGCGTTTTACGTTGATTGCAAAAATGCTAAAGGTAATATTAAGAACCTATTAACAGAATAGTCATAATTAAAAATCGATCTTACAATCATGTTCCGATGTAAGATCGATTTTTAATTCTTTAATTATTTTGGCGCTCTTGTAGTTTGGCAATTTCAGAATAAGCAGGAGCAAGCATATCTTCAACTTGTTGGAAGAGTGGAGTATAACGTTGATATACTTTTACTGCGGTTGGATCTGGTTGGTAAGAACTGACCTTGCCAATGAACTTTTGTGGTGTATCAAGACTATCGATCATTCCCAAACTTTGCATAGCCATAACTACTGATCCAAGGCAGCCTGATTCAAATGAGTCTGGAACATTAACAGGACAGTTTAAGATATCAGCAAGCATTTGGCGCCATACTTTTGAGCGGGCAAAGCCACCTGTTGCGGTAACACTTGCTGGTTCGCCGACTAAAGCCCGTACTGCTTGGAAGACTGTTGCAATATTCATGCTAATTCCTTCCATGACTGCCCGTAGCATATCAGCCCGTGTATGAATATGAGAAAGGCCAAAGAAACTACCGCGCGCTTTGGCATTCCACAATGGCGCCCGTTCACCGCCAAGGAAGGGATGGAAGAGAAGTCCATGTGCCCCTGCTGGTACTCCTTCAATAACGTGATTGGCTAAAGTATAAGGATCCACCTGTTCGTTCTTAACAGCGCTACTATCGACAAGGTGTTTTACTGCCCATTCATAGACATCGCCACCGTTATTAAGCGGACCACCAACGACCCACAATCCTTTATTAATAGCATAGCAGAAGAGGCGTCGTTCTGGATCAATAACAGGATGGTCAGTTACGACTCGTACAGCTGCAGAAGTGCCAATTGTAATTGCTACTGTATTTTGCTTGGTTGCACCAACGCCAATATTTGAAAGGGCACCATCGTAGGCACCATAGATAAAGGGCGTATCAGCTGGTACTCCTAATTTTTCTTGGGCTTCGGGTACTAAACCAGTTGCTTGAGTTGTTCCATCAACAATTTCAGGCAGTTGATCTTTGGTTATCCCTGCAACCCGAAGAGCCTGGTCATCCCAATCACAAGTTTTTAGATTCATCAAGCCGGTTGAGGAAGCGATTGACATATCAACCTTAAATTCATTAAATAACCGATAGAAAAGGTAAGCTTTAATATCAGCAAAATATGCTGTACGGCTAAATAAATCTGGTTCGTCTTCCCTTAACCAAAGGAGCTTTGTCAACGTTGACATGGGATGAACAGGAACCCCTGTCTTCATATATAATTGTTGTCCTTCAGTCATCATCTTGAGGTTATCTGCCGCGCGCTGAGCTCGACTATCAGCCCAGGTGATTAACCGTGAAAGGGGCTTCTTATCTTTATCTAATAAGAGGAGGCTTTGGTTTGCACTTGAGATTGAAACTGCTAGTAGTTTCCCTGTACTGAGATCAGCTGCCGTAGCCACATCATGGATAGCTTGTTCAGCAGCATTGATTACTTCTTCTGGCTCTTGTTCTGCCATTCCTGCGGCATTGCGGTGCAACTCGTAGCCATAGTTAGCTTGTGTGATCACCTGTGCATCTTGATCGTATAAAACGGCCTTTGTGCTAGAGGTTCCAACGTCAACACCAATTAAGTAGTTCATTTATTGTTCTCCTTTAAAACTCAATTTAATTCTCTTTGTAATATTATATGCTAAAGTGACTGGTGTGCAATGATTTCAACTGGTAAAAGGGTAGTGGAACTGATGGTACTTTGTTGGTTAATTTGCGTTAAAAGCTTATTAGCTGCTAAATTACCCATTAGCTCCATATCTTGCTTCAACAGAAAAATTCCATTAGCGACATATTGCGACCATTCCCAATCATCAAAGCTAACTAAGCCAAGATCGTCAGGGAAGGAAAGGTTTAGTTCCTTAAAAATCGCTAAAAGATCAAATAAAATGGGCCCCATTAATGAAACGACAGCAGTTTTGCCTTTGAGCTCATTTAACTGTTGCAAAAACGTTTTAACAAGCCACTGCCGATCATGTCCCCGGGTTTCAATATTGTGATAGCTTAGCCCATTATCAGCAGCAGCAACCTTTAAACCGGCAATTCGAGGGATTTGACCCGATGCCTCCGCCAAATGCGCGCTGACAGTTAAAATATTCTGATAACCATTTTGATAAAGAATTTTACCGAGGTTATAACAAGCATCACGATTAGCAGAAGTGACCTTCCCAACTGTAGAAGGCTGGTCATCAACTTCACGGTCAACAATCACGAGGGGAATATCATTGTGAATAGCAGGGGCAAATTGACTAAACTGGCGGGAATTAGGCTGGACAATAATTCCGTCAACTCGTTGCTGATATAGACGCTGAAGAGCACGACTTTCATTTTCCCGCGAGTTGTTTGTGTTCATGAGGAGGATATCATAGCCTGCCTGTTGCAAAACATCATCGATCCCTTTGGCGAGTAAAGATGAAAAGGGGTTAGAAATATCTCCAACGAGGATTCCAACAACGTGACTATGAGTTTGGCGAAGCTGTCGTGCAGAAGCGGTTGGAACAAATTGAAGGTCTTTAATTGCTTTTTCCACCCGTTTCCGCGTTGCTGGGCGCATTTTATCATAACGACCATTAATAATACGTGAAACGGTAGTCGCTGAAACCCCAGCTGCTTTAGCAACGTCAGCGATAGTAGTATGTTGCGTCATTTGTTTATTCATCATCCTTAATAGTTCTACTATTATTAAGAATACCAAACCATACAAAAAGCGTCACTAGCTAATTCACTAGGACGCTTAAATTGACTTAGACAAATAATGAAATGGCGTAGACAGCTCCCAACCCAGCGAGTGCTAAGACAGAAGTTAAAGTTGTCCACGAAAGTAAAGTTTCCTTTAATGAAAGGCCAAAGTATTCTTTGATCATCCAGAAACCGGCATCATTAACGTGTCCACAAAAGACAGAACCGGCACCGATGGCAAGAACCATTAATGTTGCCATAATTGAGTTACCGCCAAATTGGTGAGCCATTGGAACCACAAGTCCAGCAGCAGTCATTGCAGCAACCGTTGATGATCCAAGTGACATCCGTAATAAAGCAGTAATTAACCAAGCAGCTAGAATTGGTGAAATGCTAGTTTGAGCAAATAGCCCAGAAATGTACTTAGAAATTCCACCATCAACAAGAACTTGCTTGAAGGCACCACCACCACCGATGATCAAAAGCATTACGGAAATTTGCTTGATTGAATCGGCAAGGGCAGTTGATATTTCTTCCATTTTCTTGTTTCGCCATAATCCCATCGTAAAGATTGCAAAGATTAATGAAAGAAGCATTGCAAGATCAGGTGCACCAATAAATTGAATGAATTCATTAACAGGATTGTTCTTAGGGAAAATAAATGAACAAATAGTAGCAACGGCAATTAAGATAACTGGCATCATTGCAGTTAGAACCGAGATACCGAACTTCGGCGTTTCTTCAAGTTTAAATTCTTTATATTCACCAAGGACTGAAATATCAATGTTTTTACGGTAAACACGTGGATAAACTTTTTGTAATACCCAGTTATAAACTGGACCAGCAATAATGATTGTTGGGATTGCAGCTAAAATACCAAGAAGCAAGACGTGTCCAAGGTTTGCTCCAAGAATGTCGGTGATAGCGGTTGGAGCAGGGTGGGGTGGTAAGAAGGCGTGGGTAACGTTTAAAGTTGCCGCCATTGGGATTCCGAGGTACATCAATGGCATATCAAGTTCGCGGGCAATGATGAAGATAATTGGTAAAACAACGACGAGCCCAACTTCAAAGAATAATGCTAACCCAATGATAAAGGAGGCAAGGATAACAGCAACTTGGATCCAGCGCCGACCAAACTTGTTAATAAGCGTTGTTGCGATTCGATAGCCACCACCGGCATCAGAAACTAATTTACCAAGCATTGAGCCGAAACCAAAGATGATCGCTAAGTGTCCTAGTTGGCCACCAATTCCGGTTTCAATAGTCTGCGGAATTTTTGTAAGTGGAAGGTCGAGTAACAAGCCAACGATGAATGATGTGATTACTAAACCAACGAAAGTGTTCATCTTTAGTTTAACAATCATGAAAATTAAGATAATAACCCCGATTAAAACGATAAGTAAAGGCATGATAATAACCCCCTAATGAGTAGTAGATTGTTGTTGTAATTTAGCGATGGTCGAATAGGCTGGTGTTAATAATCCTTCAACCTGTTTGAAGAGTGGTAAGTAATTTTGATAAACACTGACCGCTCTTTGATTTGGTTGATAAGAACTGATATCTCCAACTAATGTTTTAATGATTTCATAGTTTTCAATCATTCCTAAACTCTTCATTGCCATAGTAATTGCCCCGAGACAACCAGATTCAAATGAGTTCGGGATATTGACTGGACAGTTTAAAACATCTGCTAACATCTGCCGCCAAACTTCAGCCCGCGCAAAACCGCCAGTTGCAGTTACGCTTGCGGGAATACCAACAAGGTCACGAACCGCTTGGAAAACAGTGGCAATGTTCATACAAATTCCTTCCATTACTGAGCGCAGCATATCGGCACGGGTATGAATATGGGAAAGCCCAAAGAAACTACCACGCGCATTAGCGTCCCATAATGGTGCCCGTTCACCGCCAAGGAAGGGGTGGAAGAGCAAGCCGTGAGCTCCAGCGGGAACACCTTCAATAACTCGGTTAGCAAGAGTGTAAGGATCAATGTTTTCATTTTTAACTGCGCTGGCGTCAACTAGGTGCTCAACGGCCCATTGATAGACGTCGCCACCATTATTAAGCGGCCCACCGATTACCCATAAGCCTTTATCCACGGCATAGCAGAAGAGTCGTTGCTGAGGATCGATCACTGGATGGTCAGTTACAACTCGAACACCAGCTGAAGTCCCAATCGTAATGGCAACAGTATTTTGCTTAATTGCTCCCACGCCTAAATTAGATAAAGCACCGTCAAAGGCACCGTAAACAAATGGTGTGTCAGCGGGGATGCCCATCTTTGCTTGCGCCGCTGCTGTTAGGCCAATCGCTTGGGTTGTTCCGTTCACGATTTCTGGTAATTGGGAACGGTCGACGTTAGCGAGTTCCAATGCCTGCTCATCCCAGTCACATGTATTGACATTCATCATTCCGGTACATGAAGCAATGGAGACATCAACCTTAAACGTATTAAAAAATTGGTGGAAGAGGTAGGATTTGATATCGCCAAAATATGCAGTTTGAGCAACCTTATCTGTTTGTGTCTTATTGAGCCACATAATCTTGGTCAACGGGGACATCGGATGAATAGGTGTACCTGTTTTAGCATAAATTTGCTGACCAGCAGGACTATTCTTTAATTCGTTTGCAACATCACGCGCCCGTGTATCAGCCCAAGTGATCACCCGTGAAAGAGGATTGAAATTCTTGTCGAGCATGATCACACTTTGGTTAGCACTGGAAAATGATACCGCTAACAATTTTCCGTTTGTTAAATCTGCTTTTTGTGCCGCATCATAAATAACTTTTTCGACTGCTTCGACAATTGCAGTTGGGTTTTGTTCAGCCATTCCACTAGCATCGCGGTAAAGGGAATAACCTTGGCTAAATTGGTCTAACACAGTTGCATTTTGGTCATATAGAACTGCTTTTGTAGAAGTAGTTCCAACATCGACACCGATAAAATAATTCATTGTAGTAATTCTCCCTTCATTCATTTGAAAGCGTTTTAGTTTATCGTTACACCTAATAATATACTGTTGTATGTAAGCGATGTCAATAACTTGTTTAAGATTAGTTTATCGGTTCCCTAAAAATTAAAAATCGAAAGTGATTGCATCTGAATATTGAGGTGTGATACTATTAATTGCTTAATTTGTTATGGTTTAGCTATAAGCAACGATTTTAAGGAGGGATTACAATGAAAATCCGGAAAGCAACAATGGCAGATTTAGATGTAGTAGTAGATATTTTACGTGATGGACGTAACCAGTTAGCTGAGCGGGGCGTTGATCAATGGCAGGGGGATTACCCGAACGTTACCCATGTAAAAGAAGATATTGAGAATGGTTATGCTTATCTCGTTAAAGCAGATGATGGACAAACAGTTGGCACGTTAGCAATTGTTGAAGCACCGGATCATTTTTATGACAAGCTTAACGGGGAATGGCTAATTAATACTGAAAATTATGTTGTAATCCACCGCGTAGCTATTCATTCACGGCATGCAGGAAAAGGATATGCATCCAAATTATTTTTGAGTTTGATTGAGTATTTGGAGACCGAACGTCCAGAAATCACCTCAATTCGTTTAAGTACAAATGAAAATAATATGGCAATGCAACGGATCGCAACTAAGAGCGGCTTTAAAAAAGTAGGAACCCTCCATGGCGCTTTTCGTCCAAGTGAGTTGTCTTATGTTTATGAACTGTTAACAAAAGTGCGTGTAGCATAAAAAAGAGGAAGGCGTTGAGCTTGTAACACCTTCCTCTTTACTTTTATTATTTTTCATTAATTTTCTTAGCATATTCGCGAGCGTTGTAAAGTTCGTAGACTACCCATGTTTCAATAAGGGTAATGACACAGATGAGAATAGCGGTATACATGTCTGGTAAAACGAACAGTAAGAGTAAAAAGATCCATGAAATCCATGACCACTGAGTTTCAATTGTAACGATTCGCTGAACTCGTTTAGTAGGTTTAATACGGCCAGATTGATTAAAAATGGTCCGAATTTGGTAAAAATAACGAACTTCAAAAATACTTTCGATAATAAAAATTGCTGTTAAGATGATTAATAGAATGTTCATCATAAATAAGAGCCCCTTATCTTTTCTTTTTATCTCTAATTTTAGAACTCTTGGGCAAGAGAAGCAATTTAGATAGTAAAAAAATAGGTCCCTATCAAAGATTGAGTGATAGGAACCCATTTTTAATTTTACATATCAAGAAATTAAACGTTCATTGTCTTACCATATTCATTATTAATGGTATCAACAACGTCCTTGGCATGCATATCATCTTCAACAACTGTTTCACCATCACGAAGAGTGTACTTTACACTTTCGTCCAAGTTATCAAAGTCTACATCATTACCATCTGCATCTACAAAATTGAACTTCGAATCTTGGAAGTTCTTAAGAGCATCTGCATTAATTTCCATGATTATGCTTCCTTTCGCCATTATAGTAACACTTAATTAACGAAAATTACAGGGTTAGGGTAAAAAGTACAAGATATTTAAGATCAGTGACAATTAATATCGTTGCCGTTGCATACTTCTTGATCGGTACGCAACATGTTAAGACTTTGACTAACAAGTATTTGTAAAATGTTATTTTTATTAAGGGAGGAAACAATAAAGGATTGTTACCTCGCTTTTTTATTGCAGATCTTAAAATTGAAAGCGTATACAAATGACGTATAATTAAAATGTAATGTACAATTTTGGAGGTATTGTAATGAAAAAGCATTGGAAATTACGTTTTACGCTCTCCTTATTAATTCCTTTAGGGTTCAATTCATTTTATTCTTTACCAACTCATGCATCTGAGGCAGCTGAAACTAACATTCAAACTAATGTTAAAGTTAATGCTCAGAGTTCAAAAACGATTACGGACACTGAAAATCAATCAGCCCTTGCCACTGCACAACAAGTTAAGGATCAGCAAATTGATAGTCAACAGCTAGTTAATGATACATATCAAAAAATAGCGGAAAATAAGGATCTTAATAGTGTGATTTATCAAGATCCAGTAAATGCACGGCAACAAGTAAATGCTTTACCAACTACAACCTCTAATTCAGAGCAACCTTTTTACGGGGTGCCAATTCTAATTAAAGGGTTAGGCCAAGCATATAAAGGGTATCCAAATACGAATGGGCTGCCGTATATGAAAGACAATCACTATGGCTATACTAAAAATTTTGTAGCAAAGTTACAGGAAATGGGGTTCGTAATTGTTGGTGAAACAAATTATCCTGAGTTAGGATTAATTAACGTGACAGATTCCAATTTATATGGGCCTACGCATAATCCTTGGGACCTCACGCGAAATGCCGGCGGGTCTTCTGGCGGAGCGGCAGCAAGTGTGGCTGCTGGAATGGTATCGCTTGCAACCGGAAATGATGCCGGTGGTTCATTAAGAATTCCTGCTTCGTGGTCAGGTGTAATTGGATTAAAACCTACTCAGGGAATTATTCTTGGGGATTCATTAACGCCTTCAGTGGTTAACTTTGCGGAAACGCGACGGATTGATGACACGATCAAGCTATTTGAAGGATTAATAGATCCAAAACGTAAATCATTATTAAAAGAATTTCCGCTTAAGCTCCAAGATTTAAAAATTGCATATTCATTAAAATCGCCAGTTGGCTCCGTTGTCAGTCCTGATGCTGAAAAAGCAGTTCTGAATGCAGTTACCTTCTTACGGCAACAGGGCTTTCAAGTAGTCGAAAAGGATAATCCAGTTGATGGAGTAAAACTGATGCGTGCTTATTATTTAGGGGCTTTGAGTGACGGAACAGTTGCTAATTATCTAGCTCAGCAAAAGCTACACCGTAATCTGCAGGCTAGCGATGTCACAGAGCATTTAATTAGCCCGATGACATATGCGTTGTATGAAGCTAGTAAAAAAGCACCCAAAGAAATAAAGCAAACTTACAATAATGAATTAGCATTAGTTGCTGCCCAGATGAAGAGTTTTCATGAAGAATATCCGATTTATTTAACGCCAACTACCGCAACAGTTGCACCGTTAAATTCTGATCCGGCATTTTTACCAGCAGATGTTACTAAAATTTTGCAAATGGCTAAGATGCCTTTTGAGCAACAAATGGATGTTATTTACAATGCTTGGTATCATGGGTTAAGCAAAACGCCATTTACGCAATTAGCTAATTTAGCAGGAGAACCGGCGTTAAGTTTGCCGACTTATGTTAATGCACAAGGATTACCATTGGGGATTCAGCTAGAAGGAGAAAAGGGCAGCGATCTGATTTTATTAGCATTAGGAAAATTGTTTGAAGAAAAGGATAAATTAATCTTCCTAAGCGATTACCAAAAGTTAAATAATAATGCCCAGTCTAGTAAGCCGCAAAATGAAGACAAAACAAATATCTCAAAAGTTATTGTCCACAATTTAGGCAAAAAATCGGTTTATGAATTCCAAACTGTTCCAAGTAAACTTAATTTTTCAGATAATGTTAGTCCAAAATACGCGGTAAGAACTTCAAAACAAGCAAACGCTAGGAAATTACAATCGACAAATGAAAAGCAATTACCTCAAACAGGATCAGATAATAATGAGTTAATTTTGCTTGGGTTAGCCTTAATCCCGTTAAGTTTAATCGGTATGGATCAAAATAAGCGAAAATTTTGATAAACAGTTTTGACTAATCCTGTACATAATTTATAATATGAATAGGAAGAGAATTCTTGGATTGAATAGGAGGAAATAGATATGTCATTGATGCAAAATACCTCAGAAATTAACAAGACTGATAAGCAGGTGTACTTAATCACTTTATTGCGAAAGAGTACAAACATGCCACAATACATTGACCACATGATTTATGAAACTGCAGAAGGTGGTCAAGAATTTATGGCGCGCTTAGTTGAAGCTTTTTCACGGGCAGGTTACCGGCAAAAGAAGCTTAGCGACGACAAGTACAACCTTGATAACGGACTTGATAAGATCACTTTACGGGGATCATACCAACCTATTTACAAGGGATAATTAAGGTTAATAACTAAATTAAAAGAGCTGATGCTGCATTTTGAGGCACCAGCTCTTTTAATTAATCATCGTTTTGTAATGACGAAACTGTAATATCGTTGTCGTAGTTAGCACTCCACCAACCATGCTTACTGACATAGCCTGTTGGTAAACAGAGAATTACTAAAAAGATTATATCAATGACCGAGGAAATAGTTTCCATCACTGCACTATTGTTACTTGTAAAAATAAGGGAAAGTAACCAGAAAACTAATACGGTCCAGCCAGTCAAACCGGTATCACGAACCCGCCGGACACAAATAGCAATTCCAGGAATAATAATAGCAATGGCAAATACTGCAATAACGAAGAGTAAGAAGATTAAGAATCCAGCGCCATGATTATAGCCGTTCATAATCGAAGTGACAGAAGCAAAACCAGCGATTGCTAGTAAGAAATATAAAATAACAAAAATGATGAAATTAACTAATACTGGCCACCAAAAATCCGCCCGCGTTGAAGTAGCCCGGTACTTAAACGCGTTTTGCCAGTAGTATTTGTAAGCTTCAAACATATAATTCTCCTCCTTTGATATGTTTGCTTTGATTATAGCATTATGCAAATAAATATGGTAAATGATTGTAGTTTTCTAAAATTGATTATGATATGATAAATGAATATGAAAGACCAACCAACGCATTAGTTACGCTGATTGGCCTTTTGAGTTTTAAATATTAACTGAGGGGTTTTTCAAATGCAAATTGTTTCAGACGCGCTATTATTAATAGGTTTCTTTTCATTAATCGCTGCCATTATTTATGGCATTCGCTGGTTTAGAAATCGCAAAAATAAGAAAAGCAAAGAGTATAAGAAGAATAAACGCTTTACGATAATTTCGCTAATCATACTATTTTCTGCAGTATGGTTTGTCGGATCGGTGGAAGATTATATTGATCAGCATTCTCAGCAGACGACTCAAACTGAAAAAAATATTACAACTAATAATAGTCAAACTGAATATTTAGAAAATAAGGAAGATTTTATTCGTGTTTTTACATCACTAGGGATTAAAACAGAGGATTTATCTAAAGCAGAAGGAAATGAATGGCGTGACGCTATCCGTAATGAAGGTGAAAATTTTAGCGCCTCGGTCTCAGTTAAAAAAATTGAAGATAATCATCGCAGTGAAATAATTAAAGTAAAGGAATTAAGTGATCAACTTCACCAGTTAGATCAAAAGATTCAGCAAAATGATTATCCTTCAAAGGCTGATAAAGAAACTATTCATGAAGCATACCTGAATTTAAAGCATTTTGCTACCCATGCAACTGATTTGGGAGGTAGTTTTGAAACTTATGTGCAAGAACATAACGATTTAGATCGTAAAATGGGTGACTCAGCAGAAGCTCTAAAAGATCTATAAGCTAAAACGACTAATCAACGGATTTTACTGCGCTGATTAGTCGTTTTAATTTATAAGATAATTATAGTTGCCATCATATCTAAATTTGGAAAAATTATAATTTAAGCTTTTTATTTTTCGCTCGTTGCGGGAAAAAAGTAATTTGTTAATAATTTTTAGTAAATTACTGCTTTTATTTCACTCAGTCAAAGAAGAGGGTATATTTCATTAAGTGTTAAAAATTCCTTATAACTTATACTACATCCTTCCCTAATCCCATGTATAACCTTTTTTAATAACTGTATAAATCGATAACTTGAACATTTTTCTTTCCAGAAGTGATTATCATGGCGAATCGAATTAACAAGTGTAAAAATTGTATAACCAGGAGAAGTTATACTTTCAATGCTATGGTAGGTAAATATTCCTTAAAAAGGACGAATATCTTGTGTTACAGAAAGCACAGGCAATCTTTTCTCTGACTTAGATTAAAAAATAACCCTTTCTTTACGCTGCTCTCATTTGATATTAAATAATCACACTAAAGAAATAAACGTTTAGTTATCGAAAAAGAATATAAAATTACTATTTAATTACTTATGAATTAATATAATGAGGGAAAGAAATGACAGAATCTAAAAAAGATCGGTCGAGAAAGTATCTACCTTAACATTACGTGACTTAAGTGGATTAGCCAGGTAAAAAGTGATTAAAGAATCGATGGCGGATAATGGATATGATGATTTGATGTGCAAACAAGTGTATTCCCCAAAGCAGGGGAAGATACAATTGACTAGCCAACTAATGAAATTTGGAATTTTTACTCGTTTATTAATTGCAATCAGGACACCTTAGAATTTTCTATGTATGAATATTTATTCGCGTTTCCGAACGAACGTTCGAAGAATAATAGTAAATATGATAAAATTTGTTTTAAACATACGTTTGCAAGGAGACATATATGAATATTGAGAATATAGAATTAAGGTGGAATTTAATAGGTAATGGGTTAAAAGAACTTAATAGAAGTAAAATCTTAAACTTATTAAATGATTATTACAATACGGATAAAAAACTAAAAGGGATAATAAAAGAATATCAGTTAAATTTAAAACCTACTCAGGTAGTTAAAGCATTCCCACCATTTATGACTGAGTTAAAGTGCCCGTATGATGGTGCGAGAATGTTACAAAAACTACCAAGTAGAACTTTTCCGGAAATAATGACTCGAAAAGAATATTGTCCAAAGTGTGGACATAAAAACATGGAAATGTGCAGATGTGATAATTGCATAGAAGAAGAGAAGAGTAAAAGAAAAAAGTGTCGTGAATTAATAGAACGAACATATTCGCAGGAAAATCATGAGAAAATTTTACTGAGCTTATTATCATTAAAGGATAGGCTATATCTATCGGCATTGCTTAGGGCTACGTTAAGTGAGGACGCAAAGGAAATTAAGCCAATTAAATTAAAAGAAAATAAACTGGCGCCGACTAAAGAAATGGAAAAGGACATCCTTAATTATTTAATAGATCGACAAATTATAAAAGTAGCTCCTGACTCGCCATTAGAGGCATTTCCAGAGGATGGTCCTAATTATCCAAATACATATTATATTTACAAAGTTAATTATTTAATTAATGTTCAGGACGAGAATTTAGATCATGAGGAATTATTAAAACGCTTAGAATATCCCTCAGCAGAAGAATTTTTAAGCGCACCAGAAGAATGCTTAATCCTTTGGAAAGAAATAGCATATCAAGAAGTTATTGAATTTTTAATATATCGAATGGATGCAGTAGGCTTTAAGTTTAGTCCTGGGAAGAAAACAAGACTAGTTATTGGCCAACTACTTAAAAATTTTTCAGCAAGTCAAATATGGTATTTTATTTATATTTCGGTTGCATATTCTTATCAATGGCGAAGGGAATCAGGAGTTAGTTGGAAACAAGGAGCAAATTCGGTAATAACAGGGATAGAGACTCGTGGTCAGAGGGCTATAGCAGAAGAATGGGAGGTTAAATCTTTTTCCAGAAATTTTAATCTTCCTGCAAGTCAATTAGCATTAGTTTTGTATAATAGTATTCTTCAACTTGGCTCAAATGGCTATATGAAAGTACCGAGCAAAGAGATTATTCAAGAAAAATTGGAGAAACTATAACTTTCTAAAACAAAGTAAGTTCTTTAATACTCCCTTTGAAAGCGTTATAATTAAACTAACTTATGCAAAGGGGCGATTAAATATGAAGTGTCCATGTCATAACTTATCAAAGAACCAAAAGATTGTTTTATTAACGCTTGTCGCAGGAGCCTTAATTTGGTCAATGTACTTGCTATATAAGCTGGCAAAGAAGAACTAATTTTTATCCGAAGAATCACTTGCGGGTGGTTCTTTTTCTTTTCATGATTTAATTTAGAGATTAATTTATGTATGAACAAGCTTGCTAATGTTGGCTTAAAAAGAAATAAGGTGAACTTATGAAACATATTTGGAAACTTAACCTATTTCAAAAGATAATTGTTTGGTTATTTATAATTGCTTTAATTACCTGGCCCATATATTTTTACGTAAAGGCAAAATGGGGCTAAAATAAGAGTGTAGGTAGTGATAGGTTTTTGAACAAAGGAGTAGATTCTTATGAAGAAAAATAAAACTGAAAACAAAACTACACAACCTAAGAAGCATTCAAAGAAGAAGTTTACTATTTTAGCCCTTTTAGCTGGCGCTATTGCTTTACCAATTTATTTAGTAAAGAAAGCGTAAAATTATAACTTATATTGAAAAGGATCACGATTAGGTGGTCCTTTTATTATGTCTTTTTAAATTTTATTGATCGACATTAAACGAAATAATGTTCATTTGTTATAATTAATGTAACCGCTATACTAACAATTCACAAAGAAAGGATGCCGATAACAAATGACCAAAAAGATAATTCTTGACTGTGATCCCGGACATGATGATGCATTAGCGTTAACGATGGCCGTTGCATCACCGAAGATTGATGTCCTTGCCGTAACAACTTCTGCTGGTAATCAAACACCGGACAAAACTTTAAATAATACGATGCGGATGTTAACTTTACTCCATCGTGAAGATATTCCAGTTGCTCAGGGAAATCAAACTCCGCTGGTCGTGCCGCTTGAAACTGCACCGGAAGTTCATGGTGAGACGGGTTTAGCTGGTGCGGACCTTCCTGATCCAGATTTCAAAGTTCAACCAATTCCGGCCATTGAATTGATTGCTAAAACCCTTCGTGACAGTGACGAGAAAGTTACCCTAGTTGTCACCGGTCCAATGACAAATGCGGCCTTATTCTTGCGGGGTTATCCCGATTTGGCAAAAGAAAAGATTAATCAGATTGTCTTCATGGGTGGAGCAATGGGACTTGGGAATTGGCGACCATCAGTCGAATTTAATATTTTTGTTGATCCAGAAGCGGCTAAAATTGTAATGAACTTTGGCCTGCCTCTGGTAATGGCACCGTTGAACGTGACCCATAAAGCTCAGATTATGAAGGATGAGATTAATCAAATTGGGCAAATCGACAATCCAGTTGCCCAGGCTTTCCATGGTCTCTTGAACTTCTTTGAACAGTACCATGAAAATCCAAAATGGGGTTTTAAAGGTGCGCCCCTCCATGACCCATGTACGATTGCTTGGCTGATTGATCCTACTATGTTCGGTACTGACAAAATGAATGTGGATGTTGAAACTCAGGGCGATCTTACACGGGGAGAGACGGTTTGTGACTACTATCAATTAACTGGCAAGCCCCAAAATACTGAAGTCCTCCTTGATATTAATCGTGAGAAATTCATCCAATTGATCATGGACACCCTGCAAAGCTTTTCAGATTAGTCATTTAAATTAAAAATAGCCTCCATTCTTAGGAAATCCTTGAATGGAGGCTATTTACTAACGGTTATTTTTCTGAATCAAACGCTTAATTTCGTCTAACTCAGCCTTTAGCTGACGATTTTCATGTTGAATTTTGACTAACTGGGCGGAAATTTTCCGTTCGTCTTTTTTGGCAAAAAACTCAGTAATTGTACTGGTGAGCATCCCAATAAAACCGATTCCCAGGAGCATCAGGACAATCGCAGCTGCCCGTCCAATTCCGGTCTTAGGAATCACATCCCCGTAACCAATCGTAGTCGCGGTTGTAATTGCCCACCACAGAGCTGTTTCGTAAGAGACTTTCTCCGAAATACAAAACATTGCAGCAGCTACCATTATGACGGCAATCGTAATGTATAAGTAGTAAAGCAGCTCATTTCGTTCAAAGAAGACGCCAAGGCGACCAGTAAAACCGACTAAACGCATGATTCGCATGAGTTTAAGCAACTGAAATGTTCTGCCAATTTGACCAATTCGGAAGAGAAAGAACAGGCTGCTGGCAGGAATGATTGAGAGAAGGTCAAAGATGTTATCCTTAACAAATTCGCGTTTATCTGGTGAAATAATCAGCCGGATAACATAATCGGAAAAGAAGACTAGCCATATACCATTATCAATCATATTGTAAGGATAGGTATCAATATTGATCCGCTTGGCATAATATGCGATCAACATCCCAATCGAGATAACGGCTAAAATAGCCATAATAATTTGATAGACAATATAGGTAAACTTCTTATGCACGATTTTTTCTCCTGCCCATAGATTTAATTTTATCTTAATCGTCTCTTAAAAGGGATGCAAGAATTATTCCGCTTTACTTGCGCTTTCGTTCCCATCCGATCGTAATAATTCCAGCAATAATGGTCCAACCAAGGCCAATTAAACTGAGTAATGCACCTAATTTGATTCCCGGTAACTCGTAGTTAAAGGTAACATGGTGAGTTCCAGTAGGTAGGTATACCCCTAAGAAGGCTTGGTTTGTTCGTAAAGTAGTTGCCTTTTTACCATTAACTTTTACTGACCAGCCCGTAGAATAAGGAATCGAAGAGGTAAGGACGCCAGGACGAGTGGTTTTAATTGTTCCCTGAACTTGGTTACGTTTAAATTTAATATCCTCTAGGCGGTGGCGTTGCAATGTTTTAACTTCACGATAGTAGTTATTATCTAGCTTCTCTGCGACTACCCGGTATTTGAGCTCATAAGTTCCCAGTTTTGAAGGCTGGAAGGTGAGTGAAGTTGGTAGTTTGCCGTCATAATAACCAATATTAAGTGTTGAATTAGTAACGTGCTTAAACAAGGAAAGGGTACTTTGTCGTGCTTGTTCAATCGTGGCGGTTCCAAACTTACTGCCTATATTAAGCTTAAAACTAATATCGGGAGAACCATTTAAAACGTGGTAGCGCCAATAGCGATAGTGGGTATAGCGCTGATTAATAACATTTCCGGGATTAAGGACAGTTTCCTTGAGATGTGCTTGTTCGTAGGCAATCTGTTCTTTCATGGAGAAAGGAGTGTACTTAATCTTAGAGAATTCAATATGCAACTCGCTCCCCTTTAGTTTTTGCTGCATTTTTTTACTTTGCAATTCTGGTAATTGCAATTGATAAGTTTCTTCACTATCGGTATAGGTCAATTTAGCCGGGTTAACCTTATTCAAGCGATTCGAAACTAACTCGCTTTTAAGGGGATAGACATGCGTCTTGAGCTTAGCGGCCTTCATTCCTCGGAGCTTTGCTTGCTTATCAACTAGAACTCCACTAGCTAAAACGCGTTCTTTTTCAGTTGGCGAGAGTGATTGATAATCTTTTTTGCTAATGTAGTTATCTTGCCAGTAAAGTAATGGGAAGGCATAATTCGTTTTATACCGCATCGTTTGCGTAGGCACAAACTCATCCTTACTTTGTGGATTGCTTGGTTGCCCCTCATCATAATTGATGACTGGATCCGTTGCTTTATCTAAAAAGTAACCAGCGGGAATCTTTGTCGCGTTATCACCATTGCTTTGAACAAAGAGATATTTGACGCCAAAGAAATTATTCATAATTGTCCGATCATCAGCTTGCCGAATGGGGATGTTAGCCTGGTATTGGTTATTTTGCAGACTTGTATTAAATTGTCCCAAATATTTATTTTGCAGTGAATAGTAAGAATCAATGTTATGCAATCCGGAAGTAAGGTCATTATCAAGGTTGGGACCATCGATAATTTTGTTTTGACTAATTGTTGAAACGCGGTAAAAAGAATTGTTTTTCAAATCCTGATTAAGTTTACCGTAACGGTTATTAGTAATTGCCTGATACTCTCCCTGACTCAACATATTACTAGAGAAATCACCATTATAGGGGAAAGCGGCGTAAATTGCGTTTACCCCGGCATTAAGCATTGTGATCGCTAGTAACCACCGGTAAGGATGCGCTAATTTGTTTAAGTGAATCAACCAAATGGCCATTAGGGAGCCGATTAAGAAAATAACCGGCATAAAAATATCATTTTCATTATCAAAAAAGAAGGTCGCAATCAAGACAATGAGGTAGATCCCTGTTGCCCAACTCAGAATCACCATTGTCTTTTGATTAATTGTCGGAATGTTTTCTGCCAAAATACAGACAGCCATCGCCAATGGAAGGTAAATCAAGAGAGTCCACCGGTTAGACGCTGACATCATTCCGTTGAAGAAAGCGCCGACTGCTGGAATTAGCAACATGATTAGTGCAAGACCAAGGCTGATCGTTAGCAACGGATACTTTCGTGGTCGGGAATAAATGTAAACAAGGGCGATAAACCCAATTGAAACGATCCCTAGAGCAGACCAGAACATGAAATACCATTGACCACCATTAATCAGTGACTTAGGCAAAAAGAGATAGTAATAAAGAGGATAGGTTTTTAGACCATTAGCAAATAATGATCCAGTCCGGGTTGAATTTGTGACAGCGATAATTTCTGGGACGAGCAAGACCGCCGATAAGAGGACACTAGTAATTGTCGCAAAGGCAAGTTTAAGAAAAGTTTTCCCATAATTAAGCGTGCGGCGATAATGCGTGCCTACGCGGAGAACAAGATAGAGAAATGAACCAATTCCTAAAACATAAGCAAGGTAATAGTTGCTTACTAGCATCCATGTAAAGGCACCAGCAAGCGGCCAGGGTGACCCCTCTTGTAATATCCGTTCAATCTGCACCACGAGTAAAGGAAAGATGATAAATGGCGTAGTAAAGAACGGCTGGGCAATACAGGCATAGAGCAAAAACGAATTGACAAGATAGGTTGTTGCTCCCATCAAAATGACGCTATTGCGAAACTTAAAGTGTTGCGCGAAGTAAACAAAGGCGAGGCCAACACAATACATCCGGATAACATTAATTACCTGGTAAGCGAGGGTAATCTTTGCCGCGGGAAAAAGTAGTGCAAGGTAAGAAAAAACGTCCCCAATCGTATAGTAAGAATATACTTGAAAGGTATCGCTACCTAGCCCCATTTGCCACGACCAGAAGTTTAGGCGGGGATGGTGGAAGAAGGTAATCAGTGCTTCCCGATACTTTGCTAGTAAGGGTAAATGCTGGTTGAGAGCATCTTTGCTGAGGATAAAAGTATGACCAGTAATTAAGTATGTCCCGAAAATACATAAAGCTAAAAAGATGAATAAAATCGTATATTCACCGTATAGTCTTTTTACCGGTCGTTTTTTAAATGAGAAATCCATAATTCCTCCTTGGATTAACAATCATTTTTTAGGATATCTCTAATATTTTAACAAAAAAATATTAAGAGTGACGTTCTTAATTTTAGCGGACATTCTTAAAATTTGGGTGGTAAGTTCTGAAATGATCAATTACAATAAAAAAGATCTTTATATTAAAGGAGTAATTTTATGGAAACTATAGGTAACTCTACAACCGTAAAGAGATGGGGATCTTTTCTACTGTTGTATTTAGGATATATGGTTTTGTTTGCTGACCGAACAGTGATGAATATTTCCCTTGCTTATATCGGTAAAGACTTTCATGTGGGGGCGGCAGCATTAGGTGCAACCGCTAGTGCTTTCTTTTTAGGTTATACCTTAATGCAAATACCTGGAGGATACTTAACTGATAAGTTTGGCAGTAAACTGATGGTGGTAATTTCCCTGTTTGCTTGGTCGTTAATGACGATGGTGACTGGCTGGGCCTGGTCTCTTGCTGCCTTGATTGCGATTCGTTTTCTATTTGGGATTGCAGAAGGACCATATCCAGCAGCGGCTTTAAAACGAATTTCTGAAAATTATGATAAGAATGAGAAATCACAGGCAACTTCTGCCTTAATTTCATCGAATTATGCCGGCGCAGCAGTAGCACCATTAATAATTGTGCCAATTATTGCTAGTAGTGGTTGGCGAAATGCCTTTGTTTGGCTTGGGGTTGGTGGGTTTATTATTTTGCTCGCCTATTACCTGGTAGAACGGCCAATTAATAATAGTCAAGAAAAGGGGCAGGCTCGTCCCAAAATTGAATGGAAAAAGATTGACCACCGTGTCTGGGCCTTTGTGGTAATTGGGCTTGCACTGAATATCATTACTAAGGGGCTTGAGACTTGGATGCCAGTTTATTTCTTACAAGAACAGGGGATAAACTTGAAGAACTTGGCTTGGTTAGTACCATTGCCAGTTATTTCTGGAGGTATTGCAGCATTTATTTCTGGCTTTGTGATGGTGCACTTGTTTAAGAAGCATGAACGGTGGATGATTAGCATTGCTTCGTTCCTGACTTTGATTTTTATGTTTGGTCTCTTCAAGTCCACCTCATTAGTAGGCGTTGTGATCTTTGATGTCCTGATCTATTTTGTCAAATCATTGGCATTTACCGGCATTTTTAGTTTCATTGCACAGATTTTATCGGAAAAAACTTATGGGTCATCAATCGGGATTGTTAACTTTGGTGGACAACTCGGCGGTTTTGTTGGTCCGCTCTTAATTGGGTGGATTGTCCAAGCAGCTGGCTCATATTCGGCCGCTTTCTTTGGTCTTGTTATTAGTGCATTAGTTGCAGTGATTGCATGTTTGTTTATTAGAAAAGCGTAAAAAAGAAGGTGCTAGGAGAAAATAAAAGTTTTCTCTCAGCACCTTCTTTTTACTTTGTAAGTCCTTACTTCATTAATACTTTTAATAGTTTGCCGTGGCAACGATGTAAGGCACTTTGGACGCTCCGTTTAGAGCAATCAAGGGTACCAGCAATCTCAGCTATCGAATAACCAGTATGGAGATAAACTAGTACTTCTCGTTCAAATTTAGAACAGTGGCAAAGTAAACGGTCAAGACTCTGCCGGCAATAAATAATGTCATCAGGGGAATGATGTAAAAAGTCAGTAAGTGTTTCAGCAAAATCATCGCGTAATGCGTAAAGACAGCCCGCTGGAATTCGTTTATGGGCCTGAGTTTGTCGTTGAATATCACGAATCCGGTTAGTTAAGCACTCTTTGAAAAAGCAGCTAAACATGCGAGGTCCCTGATTATTATATAAACGAATAACTTCTAGCATTACAACTCGGGCTTCCTGTTCCCAGTCCGCCAGTTCAAGGTCGCTAATGTTATATCGTTGCCACAGTCGGCGAACGAGTGGCCAATAGCGGCGAAATAACTCTTCGAAGTCTTTATTACTTCCGCGACGGGTATTGTTAATCAACTTAAGGTACTTTTCTTCATCTTCTTCATTGAAGCGCATATCAAAAATGCTCTCCTTTAAAACTATAATTTACGCGACATGCTTCCCATCATAGTGTTTGTCCTATTTATTTTCCTTCTCCCCAAATAGGTAAACTGACGACCTAAAAGAAGGGATTCATTCCTTAATTCAGGCAAGATAAAACGGTTTAATTTTATCACGCAGTTCGCCTCGCGTTGGTATTAATTTATCAAATGTCTCATTTTAGAACAATAACGAGATTTGTATAATTAGAACGATTAATCGAACGTTAAGGCGAGAAAGAATAGTAATAAAGGCGCATAACCAGTTTTTATAGTTCCGAATAATTTTATTTTCAAATACTAATTAAAGAAATGATCAGAAAATTAAGGATGGGGCTGGTTGATTAGGGTAACTATACTGGTACTAGTACATTGATCATTACAATGGATATCGACTTGCCAAGTTTGGATTCGGCGACCACATTTAATCGGAGTTGCAATCGCCTTTAATTTACCATTTGATACCGCAATGAGGTGCTCTGTGGTAATATTAACTCCGAGAGCTATTTGATCTTGTTGACGATCAGCTAACCATTGATTGGCACCTAAGGAAGCTGCGGTTTCAGCGAGCACCGCATTTATTCCGCCGTGAACGATTCCATAAGGTTGCTTGATTTTATCACTTACTTTAACGGTGATAACACACTTGTTGGCTGTGACTGATTGAGTTTGAATATCTAAATTTTCTAATAGGTTCATTATTATTGACCTCACAAAGGAGTAGAGTAGTTATGACAACAGTTGATTGGCAACCGGTTAAAGATTATTCTGAAATTATTTTTGAACGAGCGGGAAAGATTGCAAAAATTACAATGAATCGTCCAGAAAAGCTGAACGCCTTTACCCCCGTTACAATTCAAGAAATGATCGACGCGTTTACCATCTGTCGTGATGATAGCACAATTGGGGTGATTATCCTAACTGGTGCCGGTGATAAGGCCTTCTCATCTGGTGGTGATCAAGGAGTTCGGGGCAACGGCGGATATGTCGGTCCCGATAAGATTGCCCGTCTCAATGTTCTTGATTTGCAGCATTTAATCCGGATTATCCCTAAACCAGTTATTGCGATGGTAAAGGGTTGGTCAGTAGGTGGCGGAAATATCTTGCAACTTGTCTGTGACTTAACAATTGCTGCTGATAATGCTAAGTTTGGTCAAACCGGTCCCAAGGTAGGAAGCTTTGATGCTGGTTATGGATCAGGCTATCTCGCCCGTGTGATCGGTCACAAACGGGCAAAGGAAGTCTGGTTCTTAAACCACTTCTACAGTGCCGAAGAAGCCTACCAGATGAACTGGATTAATAAAGTTGTGCCCTTAGACCAAGTTGAATCGGTTACCTTGGACTGGTGTAATGAAATCTTGAAGAAGTCACCAACGGCATTACGGTTTATTAAGGCTGCCATGAACGCTGATACTGATGGACTAGCTGGCCTCCAGCAACTTGGTGGCGATGCTACGATGCTCTTTTACACTACTGATGAAGGTAAAGAGGGTCGCGATGCCTTTAACGAAAAACGGGATCCTAATTTTGACCAATTCCCTAAGTTCCCATAAAAGAGGCAATTTAAATGGAAACACAAAACTGGCTATTAAAGCAAGCGGCAACTCAGCCGAACCAGATTGCAATTGACGATGGTAATGAACGCCTACCATTTGTTGAATTAAAAAAACAGGTAGAGGAACTTGTGGGAAAAATTGACCACCTTAATCCTGGTTCGCGGGTTGGTCTTCTAGCAACCAATAGTCTGATGAGTTATAAATTAGCATTAGCGATCATGTGTAGTGGGCGAACAATTGTCTGGTTGAACTGGCGACTTGCTAGTGAAGAGCTAGAACGACAGATCAAAGATAGTGAACTTCAGCTGTGCCTAGTTGAAAATTCTCTTTGGCGATCAGGGATGACGAAGCCTTTTAAATCTTATAGTGCATTCTTGATGACAAGTGCGGATCCAGGAGAGTTGATTCCAGTATTTAAATCAAACTGGGTAGCTAGCATCATGTATACTTCAGGGACGACCGGTAAGCCAAAAGGAGTTTTGCAAACTTTTGGCAATCATTTTTATTCAGCGGTCTCTTCTGCATTGAATTTAGGCTTATCGTCCGCAGATAAGTGGTTATGTGTAGCGCCGATCTTCCATATTAGTGGTTTTTCGATTATTATGCGGGGATTAGTTTACGGGATGACTGTTCGCTTGGTCGAGAAGTTCCGTGCCGAAGAAATTGAACGAATTTTAGCGAATGAAGCGGTCACCATTATGTCAGTTGTTCCCTTTATGCTAAAAAAACTCATTCAGCAACAAAATAAGACCAACATACACTATAATTCAGCATTTCGTTGTATGTTGCTCGGGGGTGGAACGATTGATCGGGAAACGCTTGAAACATGTTTACAACGGTCAATTCCTGTTGTTCAATGTTATGGGATGACGGAAACATGTTCCCAAATTGTTGCATTACGGTCAGTCGATGCACTCCTAAAATTAGGTTCAGTTGGACAACCTCTATTTTCAACCCAACTAAAACTTAGTAAAGATGGTGAAATTCTGCTGAAAACACCGGCTCTAACTCCTGGCTATCTTAACCTGCCTGATAAATTACCTTCTAAGATGATTGACGGTTGGTACCGGACGGGAGATATTGGTCATCTGGACAAAGAGGGGTACCTCTATATCGATGGTCGTGCAGATGAAATGTTGATTTCAGGTGGCGAAAATATTTTTCCCCAAGAAGTTGAGCAGGTCTACCAACGTTATCCACAAATTAATGAAGTTGCAGTCGTTGGCCAAACTGATCCTGTCTGGGGACAAGTGCCCGTAGCCTTTGTTGTCAGTGATCGTCGCCTTTCAACAGCTGAACTAATAAATTATGGTTATGAACATCTGGCACGATATAAGGTTCCCCAACATTATATTTTTATTTCAGAACTGCCCAAAAATGCGAGTGGCAAGATTCGCCGGTTTATGTTACGAGAAAAATTGAATAATCAATAAAAAAACGAGACTGAGAGAAAACGAAAGTTTTCTCCCAGCCTCTTTCCTACGATTAGTCAAGAAAAATATTTAGAAAAGAAGAGTATACTAAACCAACCCGGTTCTTCTTCAAAAATCGAGAATTAGTGGTATATTAAATTTGTGAGACGATTATGCCCTC
>NZ_JACIVH010000042.1 GCF_014145615.1 Limosilactobacillus balticus
TCCGCATCACTTGCCGTGCTTGGCTTTGTAACATGAACTGTGACTGGCACTTCGTCCCTGGAACCATCTGGGTATGTTACCACAACCGTTGCCGGCTTATTTCCTTCGGTACTTACATTTGGCGTATCCTTCCACGTGTACTTTGTACCGGCTGGTAACTCGCCCTTGTTCTTGATCCCGTCAGCTGGATCTGGAACTACACCAGCCTTCGTATTGATTGTTTGACCTTCTGGTGTGTACTTATCCGCATCAGTTTGTGAAGGAGTAGTCTTCTTGTAACTTACAGTTACAGTAGCGCCATTTTGTGGAATACCACCTTTTTCAGTTACTTGAGCTGCTGGAACTTCGGTTGCTTTCATACCATTAATGTAAGAATCGTAACCATTAATTTGTTGTACTTCGATTGTTGGGAATTGTGCTTCACCGTTCTTAGCATGCCATGGATTCCAAGTAATTTCACCAGTTACGGGATCTTGATAACCTGCAACACCGTTAACATCACGAGTGTATTCTACAGTTTGCGTTACTGGAGCAATCGCTGCATGTTCTGCCGGAACTTCGTAGTTAATAGTACGAATTACTGCCAGATTCATATCCTTGTTTAAAGAGTCGTATGGTACTGGAGTTGCGCCTTCTTTTACATAAGTAATGGTATCATTAATATTTTGTGAAGCAGCAGTCACTTCAATAGCTGGAATTTGGTTAGCGTCATCCTTTACACCATTTACATAGGTGTTGTATCCCTTTTGTGGAGTAATAGTATATGCAGGAATAAGGTAAGTCGGAACACCATTCTTATCTACCGTGCCTTCTGGACCTTGCCATGCATTCCAAGTAATATGACCAGTTGCTAAGTCCTTCACACCTGTACGTTGAAATGGCACAGTAATAGTTCTGACAGTAATCTTATCAGCTTCAGGCTTACCTGCTGGGATTTTGTAAATAGTTTGCGTTACTTCGCGGTAAGTATCTTTATTATTTTTATCAACCGGAACCACTTCAGTAGGAACGGTTACTTTAATTGAACTTGCTGGAATATTAACGTTTAAGTAAGTTGGTTGACCATTTGCACCCTTATCAGTAAAGGTAATCTTAATTACGCCGCCTTGACCATTTTCATTTGGCTTAGTTACCCAAGTAGTACTTGCAATTTCCTTTGTCGGAATATTGTTATCTACTAATTGATCAAATTGTTCGTTCGTCAGGTCTGAACCAAGGACAACATTAACTGGCGCAGTTACATTCTTAGCACCTGCTCCCTTCGCATCAATCGTGAATGATTTAGTAGTAACAGTACCATTCTTTGCACCTAAGATGTTCTTTGCTGTCGCATTGTTAGTAAAGTCAACCTTAACACTAGTAGTGATTTTCTTACCCATTACCGTTGCTGTATCAACATTAGTATCTGGAGTTGTAGCCCAGCTAACAGTTGATGGATCAATCGTAATTGGCGTAGCAGTAGTTGAAAGCTTACCGTTAGTTAAAGTATAGCCTTCTGCAGTTACAACGCTAGCAGCAGATAAAACTTGTGAATTGGCAGTAGTTTCATGAGCGTTAAGGTTAGAAGCATCAACTGTGGTTACAACTGCACCCTTATCACCCCAAGTTACTGTTTGACCTGCTTTAGTAACAATTACCGGCACAGTCGTTTCATCAGTGCTCTTGTCAGGGTAAGTTACAGTCACGGGAATATTGTAAGCACCTGGGGTTACCTCAGCACCTGGTTTAACAGTGAGAGCACCAGTTGACGGATCAATCGTAGCCCAATCTGGTGTATCAGTGCTAGTGGTAAAGGTAGTTCCAGTTGGAGCAGTGACATCCTTGCCATCTTGATCAGTAAATGTTGGGTCCTCAGTTGCAGTTTGACCTTGTTCAACGTTCACCGGCTTATATGATGGAGTGTATTGATTATTTTCCTCCAAACTTGAACCAAATTTAACACCTGAAGTATTCCACCAACTAAAGTGATTAATAAAACTATTTAATGCTTTTGAGGCTTCAGTTTCATTGCCTTCAGGTACAACCGCGCCATTAGAGAAGCTATTTGAACCTGGATCAGAAACATCCGGTGTTAATACAACCTCATTAACACCTTTAGCTGGAGTATCATCATTGACCGATCCATTCATATATTCAGAGCCTTCATTATTCCAGTCGCCAAAGTCGCGATATGAACGAAAGGCATAAGCGTAGTCTCCACCCTGACTAGTATTATTTAAGTATTTAATATTCCAAGTTACCGGCTCAGTTTCACCAGCAGGAATTATAGTTAATGGAGTATTATACGTACTATTAGCTGAGTTGATTACAATGTGGGTTTGGTGAGAAGCAACATCTCCTGCGCCTTCAGTTTTAATTAAATATCCTGGTTTGTTAGGCGTAGTTCGTTGTAAATTAACTAATTTTGCATTATTGAAGTTAAGATAGTTCTGACTACTTGTTCCCCACATCGTTAAAATAGCTGGCCAACCGTCACTATAATCATCTTTAGAGAGTGTATAAGAAGATGGTAAATAAGAAGAGTAAGCAGAATCTTGCAAATTCAAACTACCACCATTTACTTCTAGATGATAAATTTGACCAGTTCCACTATTCGGTCCCATCGCAAGCAATGGCGAATCAGAATCACTTACATTAGTCCTAATGATAGAAAGTAAGGCATTAGGGCTAATTCTTACTGTACTATTCTCCGTATCTCCATCATAATCTAAGCCAACCACACCAGCAGAACGAAAACCTGTATTACTCATTTTACTAGTAATAATTTTTAATGATGCATTATCTTGCAAATCAAGATTACTTGCATTATTTACCCCCATCGAAGCTCCAGAACCTAACTCCATTGTTACTTGGCCATTAGGCATTAACCGTAATACGCCTGATGTTGCATTATCAATAGTTTGACTGCCAGCGCCACCAACAGAAAACGAAATGCCGGCCATGTTTGAAGTAGCTGCACTGTTGAAATCAACATTGGCACCATTCTCTATTACAACATTACCTGAAGCTTGAATATTAGCTAAATCACTTGAACTATCATTATTTGCAGTAAATACAGTAGAGCCATTACTAAAGTTAACATTATTTGCTTGAATTAAAGCTGAGCTAGTAATATTTGAATTATTTAGACTGCCTTGTAATTTATTCTGTCCCTCAAAATTAACATTGACATTGGGATATGAGGAAGCAGTTGAATTATTAAGTAATTGGCCTGAATCTTCACTGGTTGTAACTCCATTAAAGGTCAATGTACTGTCGTTAGAAGTAGCACTGTTAAACCAAAATGGACCATATCCACTAGTTGTTTGAAGATTTAAATCCTTTAAAATAACATTCCAATTGCGGGTAGGGTTACTTGCATTGGGCTCATAGTAAGTATTACTGTCAAGATCAATGTAGTTATTCCCCATATTTAAAGCATATTGGTTTTGACCATCAATTGTTACTGTACGAGCAATCCCATAGTTGTTTATATCCTGATAGCTACCATTATTTAAATTAGCATTACTGAAATCAATATTCTTATCTAAGGTAATTGTACTTATATTTTTATTTTGTAAAGCGGTCAAGAATTGAGAATAGTCACTGACTGATTGAACTTGACTATTTTGCGCAGGCTCTGTAGTCGTATTTTGTGCAATTTTATTTTGATCAATTCCCTGACTCGTTACCAAATTTTGATTATTGGCAGCATTTGACACCGTATTATTTGTAACTAAGTCGGCTGGGTTAGTTTCTCCGTTATTTGATATACTTAATGCCTTTGAATCAATATTTGTTTGAACCACTTCTTGATTAATAGTGTTACTATGCGTCTCTGTAGTTGTGTTAGCAGAAGCATTTATTCTTATAAATGTTAATCCTATAAGTACCGATGCAACGCCAACTGTAAGTTTCTTAATTGTAAATCGCTGTTTTTTTGGTTCTTGTTTCCAAAACCGCTCTTTTCGATTATTCTTTGACAACATAATTTACCCCTCCTAAAAAATGTCGTACTAATATATAAACCATTAACACTATTAATCTTAATTCTTTTGTTGTATTTTTTAAATTATTAACACTTATCAGCATATGTTGTATACACCTTAAAGCAAAATAAACATATCAATAAAATATTTATAAAGAATCAACATTATAAACATAAGTCGGAGCGTCTTGGACATAGTTATTAGGCCAAGGCGTTCCAACTTTCTATTCGTCAGAGGATAACATAGGGTCTCTTGACGAAAAACAAAAAAGTGCGGACACTCACCATTTTGATGAGCGTTCGCACTTCTTTAGTTCAGCACTTTTAATTAAGTTATATCTTTCAGGGGGGAGAGAAATGATGTTATCTTAATTATTTATCAGCTTTGCGTTTCTTATCGTGACCCGCGAAGCCGAAGAGACTTGCAACAGCAGCAAGACTCAAGCCGGCTAATGCACTGAACTTAGAAGAATCATTACCAGTTTGTGGCAATGTCTTCGCTGATTGCTGGCTAGTACTGTTAGTTGCACTATTTTGTGTTTGACCAGTTACGTTTTCGATTACTGAACCGTTATTAATTTCAGTACCGTTTTGATGATCAATTGAACCATTACCGAAGTTCGTGTTTCCGCCATTATCGGGGTTTATAGCATCTACATGAACATTAACAGTTACTTCATAGGTAGTTCCGTCTGGGAAGTGAACTTCAACTACACCAGTGTGATCACCAGGAGTAGAAACATCAGGCTCTTGCTTCCAAGTGTAAGTTGTTCCATCTGGCATCTGATCTTTGTTCTTAATTGCATCTGCAGGGTTAGGGAGTTTACCTTGATCAGTTGTAATATTTTGTCCCTCAGGTGCGGGAACATTAACAGTTACTGTAACCGTATCTTCTGAACCGTCTGGATAACGAACAGTAATTGTTTCAGTATGTGAACCAGGCTTCTTGACATCTTGTGCTACTTGGTCTGGGTTTGTCCAAGTGTACTTGGTGCCATCAGGGAGATCAGCCTTGTTCTTAATCCCGTCTGCTGGATCTGGAACCTTACCTTCCGGAGTAGTAATTGGTTGCGGTTCTGGTGTGTACTTATCTGCATCGGTTGTTGGGTTGGTTACGTGGATGGTTACTGGAATTTCGTCCTTTGAGCCATCTGGGTAGGTTACAACGATAACTGCTGGCTTATCACCTGGAGTTGTTGTATCAACAGGAGTCTTCCAAGTATACTTGGTGTCACCTGGTAAGTCTCCCTTATTCTTGATGCCATCTGCAGGATTTGGAGTTTCGCCTTTCTTGACAGTAACCGTTTGCAGCTCTGGGCTGTACTTATCGGCATCACTAGTAACATTTACATATACCGGAACAACTTCACTTGAGTCATCCGGGTAAGTTACCGTTACGTAATGCATGCTCAAGCCAGCTTGACTTGTAGATGGCGTGCCATTTGTCCAAGTGTACTTAGTGCCAGTTGGTAAGATGTTCTTGTTAACAATACCTTGTGGTGCGTCGTTAGCTAAGTCTTCACCAAGCTTTGCAACAATTGTGCCACCCTCTGGATTGTACTTCTCAGCATCAGTCGTAGTTCCTGGTTGAGGAGCTTCTGAATTCTTAACCGTAATAATGACTGGTACATTATCTTGTGAACCGTCTGGGTAGGTAACAACAACAACTGCTGGTTGAACACCAACTTTATTAGTATCTGGAGTTGTTTCCCAAGTGTACTTGGTACCAGCTGGCAATTCACTCTTGTTAGTAATTGCAGCGGCAGCATCTGGAACCTTTGCACCCTTATCAACTGTGATGTTTTGACCCTGTGGAGTGTACTTATCCGCATCAGTTGGGTTGACATGAACAATTGTAGGAACATCTTCACTTGAGCCATCTGGATAAGTTACTGTAATTACAGCCGGCTTGTCACCAGTAGTTGAAGTATCTGGCGCATTCTTCCAAGTGTATTTAGTACCATCTGGCAAAGTATCCTTATTAGCAATCCCCTCGCTAGCATCTGGAAGTTTAGCACCACGATCAACGTTAACTACTTGGCCTTGTGGATTATATTTATCAGCATCTGTTTCACTTGGCGTTGTCGTATCAGTAACGATAACTGTTGTTGTAACTTGGTCTTGTGAACCATCTGGGTAGTTAACAGTAATAATTACTGGCTGCGAGCCAACCTTAGCTGGATCTGGGGCAACATCCCAAGTGTACTTGGTACCGCTTGGTAATTCAGAAGCATTCTTAATTCCTTGTTCAGCTGATGGAACGGGATCACCCTTCTTAATAGTGATGGTTTGACCTTCCGGTGCATACTTATCAGCATCATCAGTTACGTGAACCATTACTGGAACCTCATCAACAGAGCCATCTGGATAAGTGACAGTTACAATACCATTCTTGTTACCAACAGTATTGGTATTAGGAGCATACTTCCAAGTGTAAGTAGTCCCTTCTGGCAAATCAGAGTGATTTACAATCGCATTCTCTGCATCGGTTGGTGTCAATACATGGCCCTTGTCAACAGTGATGTTTCCACCATCAGCAGTGTACTTATCAGCATCGGTTGTTGGGTTAGTTACGTGGATCGTTACTGGAACTTCATCTTTAGAACCGTCTGGATAAGTTACAACAACCGTGGCTGGCTTATTACCTTCAGTTGTTACATCAGGCGTATCTTTCCAGGTGTACTTTGTGTCGGCTGGCAAGTCGCCCTTGTTCTTAATCCCATCGGCTGGATCTGGTACTACGCCGGCCTTAGTGTTCACATCTTGGCCTTCTGGCGTGTACTTATCTGCGTCAGTTGAGTTTGTAGTGTAGTTAATTTCAACAGTAGTGCTCTTGGTATCTGGGTTAACAGTTTCAGCAGCAACACTTGCTGGGTTAGCTGTGTAGCCCTTTACTACTGGTGCATTGTATCGGGCCCATGTACCAGTTGCAGCATCACTATCAACTACATGCCATGCGTTCCAAGTGATCTTGCCCGTTGCAGGGTCTTGGTAACCCGCATTGCCATCCTTATCTTCACGAGTAAACTTAACTGTTTGCGTTTGTGATTCTGAATCAGCATTAGGAATGTTTGCCACAATCGTCCGGCTAACTTCACGATACATGTTATCATTTGTGCCGTTCCACTTGATTGGGGTACTGCCATCCTTGTGATAAACGATAGTTACACTTTGATTTGGTGTATTAGCATTTACAGTCTCAGCAGCAACATTTGCTGGATTTGCGGTGTAGCCCTTTACTGCTGGTGCATCGTACTTAGCCCAAGTACCAGTTGTAGCGTTCAGGTCACCAGCAACATGCCATTCCGTATTGTAAGTAATCTTGCCAGTTGCCACATCCTCGTAACCACTGTTGCCATCCTTATCTTCATTAGTAAAGTGGACAGTTTGGGTTACTGGCATCTTAGTACCATCAGGATTTTCAACGATGATAGTCCGAGTTACGTAACGGTTCATTTCATCGTTGATCCCTTCCTTACCTGGGGTGTAAGGAACTGGCGTTGTGCTTTCAGTAACAATAACCTTAACAGGTACTTCGTCAGTTGACTTATCAGGGTAGGTTACAATAACTGTACCATCGACTGTACCTGGCTTGCTTACATCTGGGTTAGTCTTCCAAGTGTAGGTAGTGCCTTCTGGTAAATCACCAGTGTTGCTAATACCTTCACCAGCATCTGGGACATTACCAACTGTCGTATGAACATCTTGGCCTGCTGGAGTGTACTTGTCGGCATCGGTCCGATTATCAGTAACATTGACATTTACAGTAACTGTATCAGTTGAGTTATCTGGATAAGTTACGGTAATGGTTTCAGGGTAAGTGCCTGCCTTCTTGACATCCTGTGCTACTTGATCTGGGTTTGTCCAAGTGTACTTAGTGTCAGCAGGAAGGTCACTAGTATTACTAATTCCCTTTTCAGCTTCTGGAACAACACCAACTGTAGTATTAACAGTTTGACCTTCTGGGGTGTACTTGTCAGCATCAGTTTGACTAGGCGTAGTCTTCTTGTAGCTAACATTCACAGTAGCGCCATTTTGTGGTACTCCATCTTTTTCAGTTACTTGAGCTGCTGGTACTTCCGTTGCTTTTGCACCATCTACATATGAATCATAGCCGGCGATTTGGGTAACACCAGTTGATGGGAATTGACCGTCCCCACCCTTCACATGCCATGCGTTCCAAGTAATATCACCATTGACTGGGTCTTGATAACCAGCTACACCGTTAACATCACGAGTGTATTCTACGGTTTGCGTTACTGGAGCAATGGCATCATGTCCGGCTGGTACTTCATAGTTAATAGTACGAGTTACTGACATGTTCATATCCTTGCTTGAAGGATCATATGGTACTGGAGTTGAGTTTTGCTTTACATAAGTAATGGTATCAGTGATGTTTGCAGAATCAGCAGTTACATCAACAGCTGGAATTTGATTGTCAGTATTCTTAATACCATTTACGTAAGTGTCATAACCCTTTTGTGGTGTAATAGTATATGCAGAAATAGTGTAGGTAGGTACACCATTCTTATCTACTGTACCTTCTGGACCTTGCCATGCATTCCAAGTAATATCACCAGTTACCAAGTCCTTCACACCAGTACGTTGGAATGGAATAGTAACGCTTCTTACCGTATTAGTTTCAGTTTGTCCAGCTGGTACTTCTTGGATAGTTTGAGTTACTTCACGGTAAGTGTCTTTGTTATTCTTATCAACTGGAACATTTTCAGTACCGTGTTCAACTTTGTAGTTTACAGGTTGTGGATCATCTGAACCGAACGTGTAAGATCCGATAACTTGTTGATGTGGAACTAGTTTCCAGTTAGTTGGAACATTTCCAGGTACATCAACATTAACAGCTTCGCCAGTCTTACCAGAAACATTGTAAGTACCTATCACAGTGCCATTACCGTCAACATAATTAATTACTAAAGTATGTTCGTTAGCAGTGTAAGTTACATTAACAGTTTCATTTTGTGAATTTTCAGTAATAGTTCCTGAAGCTGGAACATATTGTTGACCATCAACAGTTTCAATAGTTGCACCAGTTGCAGTAGCAGTGTAGCCAGGTTTAGTTACTTCATATTGTGGGAAGTTAGTTACTGGTTGACCTTCACTATTCTTAGCAGCTACCCAGTTAGTGTAAGTTACTTGTTGGTCTGCTGGCTTAGAAAGATCAGTTATCTTAGCGCGACTGTAAATTACGTGTTGAACAAATGGGGCACTTTCACCTTCCACTGTAATCGTCCGAGTAATATCACGATAAATGTCGTGGTTAGTCTTGTTATCAACACCTTGATCAACCTTGATTACATTTACAGCTACTGGAACATCAAGGTAACTACCATCAGTGAAGTTAATTCGTACTGTTGCAGGAGCCTTAGCATTAGCTTCAGCAAGACTTGGTAAAGTTTGCCAGTTAACTGAACTAATTTCAGAATTATGATCAGCAGTTAAATCATTAGTATTTACAAGCTTTGAAGCGTCCCCTAAAGCAACCTTCAAATCAGTAACATCGGAGTTAACACTTGGAATAGTACCGTTAGCTTCTGCACCATAAATGTAAACTGATGGGAATGGGTAAGTTGACACTGGGCCTTTACCATAAATTGGCCAGTTTACACTTGAACTGTCAACAACAGCTGAATACTTAGGATAACCAAATTGATCATTCGTCAAGTTAGTGTATTCAATTGTCTTAGTACCACCATTGTTGTCTGAGGCTAAGCTTGATGGTTGACCATTACCTTTGATTGCACCTAATGCATTATTGAATAGAACAGTTCCATCGGCAGTCCAACTAATCTTAATGTCACTAGCATTAATAGATTGTGGAGCATCAACAGTTACACCAGCTGGATTATCACCAGTTTGGGTAAGAACATATGCAGTCTTGTCGGTATTCAAAGTGTAAATGTATGGCTTGCTGTAATTTTGACCACCTTGGTAATAACTTAACTTGAAGTTTTCAATTACTGGTTCACCGATAATGTTCTTATCTGAGGTCTTGTGAGTTACAACATTATTGGCATGAAGGCTGAAGACATGACCATTATCGATAACAGTAACATCTCCTTGACCATTTACAGCAACCGGAATTGTTACTGTTTCAGTAGTACCATCTGGATAAGTTACAGTCGCCGTACCAGTAGTTGCACCCGGCTTTGAAGTATCTGGCTTAATCGTCCAAGTTGCAGCTAATGGATAACCGTCAACTGGAGTAGTACCACCATTATTCAAGTTAGCGATACCTTCAGTAGCAACTGGATCACCGCCAACAGTAGTAGTAATTGATTTAATCTCTGGCTTAGCATTAACAACTACATTAGTTGGAACCTCGTCCTTAGAACCATCTGGGTAAGTTACGACAATGACAGCTGGCTTCTTACCTGGAGTAGTTGTATCTGGAGTGTTTTGCCAAGTATAAGTTGTACCATTTGGTAAAGTATCTGCATTCTTAATGCCCTTTTTAGCATCAGGAACTTCTCCAACCTTAGTTGAAACATCTTGCCCTTGTGGAGTATTGGTTTCTGCATCAGTAGTTACCTCGATTGAATTTGCTGGAATGTCAACGTTCAAGTAAGTTGGATTGCCATTAGCATCCTTATCATTAAAAGTAATCTTGATTACGCCGCCTTGACCTTGTTCATCAGGTTTAGTTGCCCAAGTAGTAGTTGCAATTTCGTCAGTTGGGATTTTGTTATCTACTAATTGATTAAATTGTTCATTAGTTAAGGCTGAGCCAAGTGCCACATTAACTGGAGTAGCGACATTATTAGCACCAGCACCCTTTGCATCAATAGTAAATGGGTTAGTAGTTACAACACCATTCTTTGAACCTAAGATGTTATTAGCGGCATCATTGTTAGTAAGGTCAACATTAACACTAGTAGTGATTTCCTTACCAGCTGCAGTTGCTTTATCAACATTAGTATCTGGAGTTGTAGTCCAGCTAACAGTTGATGGATCAATCGTAATTGGCGTAGCAGTAGTTGAAAGCTTACCGTCAGTTAAAGTATAGCCTTCTGCAGTTACAACGCCACCAGCAGAAAGAACTTCTGAATTTTCAGTAGTTTCATGAGCATTAAGCCCAGAAGTATCAACTGTAGTTATAATTGCACCTTTATCACCCCAAGTTACTGTTTGACCAGCCTTAGTAACAATGACTGGTACAGTAGTCTCATCAGTACTCTTGTCTGGGTAAGTTACAGTTACTGGAATATTGTAAGCACCTGGAGTTACATCGGTACTTGGTTTAACAGTTACAGTACCATTTGATGGGTCAATAGTTGCCCAATCTGGCGTAGCAGTACCTGTAGTAAAGGTGGTTCCAGCTGGAGCAGTGACATCCTTACCATCTTGATCCGTAAATGATGGGTCACCAGTTGCAGTCTGACCTTGTTCAACAGTTACTGGTTTATATGATGGAGTGTAAAGATTTGCCATTGGTTCAGTAATATTCAATGGAATATTTGCAAAGTCAATGGATCCATCAGTATAGGTTACTTTTGCCCAAGCTGACTTATCAGTAGTCTTTAAATCACCCGTTGGGTTAGTTGGTTCTGCTTCATCGCCCATGACAGTCTTCCATTCAGTAGCATCAGTAGCTGCATCATACCAGCTTACGTTCTTAACAGAAGAAAGATCAGTAGTTACAGTACCATCACTAGAAAGTAAGCCTTTAATACCATCTTTAGCAATTAAATCACTTAAAGTTTGGTTAGTATTACCATCAATAGTTTGAACTACTGGTTGGTATTTTTCGGCATCAGTTGGTGTTACTTTAGTTTCTAGATTAGTACCCATAGAAACTCGTTGTGGAGTCCACCAATTAAAATTATTTAAGAAACGATTCAAGTATGGTGTCTCATAATCTACACCTGGATTTGGTTGACCTTGAGTAATGGTACCGTTAGTGTATTGATATTGATTCAATCCAGCTTGGCTACCACCCATGGTAACAGTACCGTTTGAGTGAAGAAACTTAATCTCACCATTTTTGTTTTCACCAAGTGTTTGTCCTTGTCCAGCAAAACCACTGATTGAGTTGTTACCCCAGTTATTTTGAGTTTCAAGATTATTAATATACCAATAGTATGATGGATTATTGTAATTTCCTTCATCCCATTGAGCTAGTGGTAATGGATTATTGCTACCATTGCTTTGAATATTAACGTGGTTTACTTGGTTTTCAAGACGTAACAAGGTACCAGTTTGACTACCTGTCCGTTGCAAGTTTACATAGGCTGGATTAGTAATGTTAATTGTATTAGAACTATTTGCACTACCATTACCGCTTCCCCACATAGTTATTTCACCGATATTAGGAGTATTAGTAAAATCTCCTGAAATTGATGAAGTAGCATCATCTTGTAAATCTAAAGTAGCTCCATCTTGAACATTTAGAGTAAAGATAGAACCTGTACCATTTCCAGATCCAAATGAAATTAATGGGGATGTAGATTTACCATTTCCAGTTCTAATAATTGTCAACTTACCTGCATTATCTAATAAATTCGAAGCAGCATTAGTGACATTTGCAGCAAAACCAACACCTAGCGAAATTGGTGCAAAGTGGTAACCATTATAATTAGTTACACCGTTTGAACCACTACCATCATTGCTCTGCTTAGTGTTAATGGTAACAGCACCAGTCTTACCAATGTTTAAGTTACCAGCCCAAATAGCTATTGAGTGACCATCTGCCATATTGGCATTTAAATTACCGTCAACTTGAACGGTACCGGTAATAGCACTATTTACAAGCATACCTTTAACATCAGTAGATTTACCATTTAGGGTAACAGTTGCACCTTGTTGAACATCAATTGCTGGTGCAGTATCTGTATCGTCTTCAACTTTAGCTCGTAAAATATTTCCACCAGCATTTTGATCATTGTTGGTTTTAGCACTACTTACATTAAAGACAGTATTAGTGCCATCTGCAAAGATGATATGTGAAGCTGAAATAGCACTAGAATAATTATAAAGTTGATTACCATCAACGTTCACAGCCTCAGTCGTAATTGTATTGTTACCTTTGAAAGTTACTGTAGTATATGGATTATCTCCAGTTAATTTTGCCATGGTAGTGTTATAAAACGCACCATTCTTAACATCAGCAGTTACATTTTCAAAAGTAACTTTATTCTTAGCAAGAAGATCTGTGCTAATGTCATCCCCGCCCATATAAATCGGACTAAATGCTCCACCATAAGTGCTCCAGGAATTGTCGTAACCATCGGCATTGATAGTCACATCCTTAAAAGTAATATCCCATGGAGTGCTATCTTTTTGATTATTTGTGTCAAAGCTAAGGTAGTTAGTACCGAAGTTAATGGTATGGTTTTGCCCATCAATAATTAATCCACCAGAAATGTTAGAACCGTTTAAGTTCATTTTTCCGCTGTTAACAACAGGATTAGGACGCGAAAGGCCATTAACATTAGTGCCCTTGTTAGCAACGGTAATATCACCAGTTAAGTTAATGGTACCAACGCTAGAATCGTTCATAGCGTTAACAAAGCCTTGCCAATCTGATACATCTTGAGTTTGTGTACCCCGCAAAGTCTTTTGAGTTTCTTGCGTATTAGCTGCAGGAGCTGCTGCAGATGTCGTTTGAGCAAAAGAAGCATTTAATAATGAAGCTTGGTTTTGTTCGTTAACATTGTCCGCATTAGCTTTAACATTAAAACTAGTCGTCTGCTGATCATTTGCCGAACTTACTGAAGCAGCAGAAGATGAAGCTGGCGTTGTTACTGAAGCGTCACCAATCTTTGCGGCTGCAGCCTTAGTAGCTTGATCAATTGCATCAGAAACAGCATTTTCATACTTTTGTGCCGCTGTTTCTGAAGCAGGTGTAGCAGAAGCAGCTTGATTATCGCTTGATTGAGTACCCTGTGAGTTTGGGGTAGTCAATGTTGCTTGACTGTTAGTCTGATTAGAAGCACTATTCTGCGCTTCTGCTACTGGCTGACTACCAGCTTCACTATTTGCTTCTGCAGTTGTATCAGCAGAAGCATTCATTCCCATAAATGTAAAACCAATAAGAACTGAAGCAACTCCGACAGTGAGCTTCTTAATAGCAAAACGTTGCTTTTTCGGCTCTTGTTTCCGGAGTTGTTCTTTTCGATTATTCTTCGATAACATACAATTACCCCTCCTAATAATAACCTATAACTTAATTTATTAGTTTACGCCATGAATTATATGCGTTTTTTTTTTTAATCAGCAAGCCTCGCAGGTATTTATAGAACTATTGTGAGAGTAAGAAGGAGAAATTTCAAAAATATTCCATTGCATGAAAAACTAATCATGAAATAAACAAAAAAGCGTGACTAAGCATTTCGCTTAGCCACGCTTAAATGAAATTAAATTTTATTCAAAACCAACATTTACCATTGATTCATCATTATGAATAAAGATAGCGCCACGGTTGCCAGGACGCGCTTCCCAATCTGTGATTGGTTCGCCATTGAAGAAAAGCCGCTTCGCCTCGATTTCACCCATTACTGATTGATCAGTAAAAACAGTCACGCTGCTCAAATCAGTCTCTAACGGGTACCCAGTTCGAGGATCAAGTAAATGGTGATAACGACGACCATTTTTGATCAAAAATCGTTCATAAATTCCAGATGTAACTGCCGAACAAGCAGGCTCACGGACAGTTGCTAGGTTTTCACCACGGTGTAATTGCGGATCCTGCACACCAATGATCCACTGCCCATCATCCCGCCGTGGCGACTTACCAACAAATAAGAGGTTACCCCCTAAGTCGATAATTCCCGCGGGAACTCCAACTTCAATCCAAAGATCACGAATACGGTCAGCAATATAGCCCTTTGCAATCCCGCCAAGGTCTAATTCCATCCCCGGCTCTTCTAAATATACCGTCCGCGCATCTCGGTTTAGCAATACTTTATAAGGATCGATCAACTTTAACCGCTCCTTAATCTCGGCATCACTTGGCACGTGTGCTCCCGCAAAACCGATTTTCCATAGTTTTACTAACGGGCCAATTAAAGCGTTAAAGCCAAAGTTTTCACGACTATATTTCACTGCCAGCTCAATAAGGTCAAAAGTAGTTGGCGATACCATTTTCGGGGTTTTCCCTGCACCATGATTTACCGACATCACTTCTGATTCATTACGGTTAACTGTTAATTGGTCCTCATAGCGGTCAATTAAGTCCATCGATTTCTTTAACAATGAAAAATATTCGTTACCAAAAATCGTTAAATTTATACGAGTTCCGAGAGCGTGATGAGTCATCACATGCCGTTGCGCCATCAATTCATTATTCATAATTAGTTCTCGGATGCACCTGTTGTAGCATCTGCCTCATCATCATTTGCGTCTACGCTGCCCGCATCGGATGCGCCTGTTGTAGCGTCCGCATCAGTATCGTTATTTGCTGCTGGTGCTGGGGTTGCAACCACTTCACTAGCATTGTCAGTGTTATCATCATCGCTTGATTCTGAAGCGCCAGTTGATGCGTCAACACTGTCAGCTTCTTCACTGTTGTCATTAGCATCTTCATGCTTAGAAGCACCAGTGTTACCATCAGTACTCCATGCACCATTTTCGAAGAGGTTAAGAATGTATTCCACACTACCAGTAAATTCGATGGTTCCAAGGTAATGACCATTAACATCACGTAAAGCGTAGTATTGAATCAATGAACGGTGACCATTCATCCATAATGGACGGGTAACAACGTCTTTTTCACCATTTCGGAAACTGTTAATAATCTTCATAACAGCCGGAACAGCCAACGGTGGATGACATTCTTGAACAGTTTCCCCGAGAGAAGCTACATTCCGAACGTGTTCCCGATTTGGCTTGTCAGAGAACCATGCGAAATGGTCGGTACTGTCAATTAAATCAATTTCAAATGGGATTGTACTGAAGATTTGTTGAACTTCTTTTAATGTCAACCGACCAGTAGGGAAGTTAATGTAGGCTTCACTGATCGTTGGTTGTTTAATGGACATATCCAGTCCCTCCTTATTTACATTTTCAAAAATTTGAATGTATTCCACAAAATGGGTAAAGCAGTTTTCAAGGTTATCACGGGCTTCCGCATTAATTAACCGGCCATCTTTTGAGAAGGAATGGCTAGCATTACCAATCAAAACTTCATTTCCTGGCAACAAGTTAGCATCACAATCAGGAGAAACCAGAATCTGACGCATTTGAACTTGGGATCTTGCAGAAGCTTGCCGTCCATAAGATACACCGACAACCATAACGGGCTTGTGCTTTAACACATCGGTCTTGTAGGAAAGCCATTCAACCGTACTCTTCAAGGCTGCCGGAATACCATGGTCATATTCAGGAGTAGAGAAGATAACCCCATCAGCAGCTTTAACCTTTTGCTTTAACTTCCATACCTCTGTTTGTTCAGAAAGAGGGGTATCAACGCTAAATGCTGGCAATTGGCTTATTTCAGCGATCTCAATATCAGCCATTTGACGGAAGTGCTTTTTCATGTATTTAAGCAAAATCCGATTATATGAGAAATTGGCATTAGTTCCGACTAAAGCAAGGATTTTCATTACTTGTTCGCCTCCTTCTTTTCAGCAACCATTTGATTGATTGCCTTAGCGTAGTGTTTGAATTCACGCATACATTTTTCTAAGAAATGAATAGTTGTTTCATTAGTAATGTTGCCATCATTATCAATGATATGAGCGGCATCGCTCATAAAGAACTCTTCATTTTGGAAAATATAAGCATTGACACCTGGTGAGATCAAAATATCTCGTAATTGAACTTGGGAACGGGATGCTCCTTGGGCATGGGTAGAAGCACCGATAATCATGACAGGCTTATCTTCTAACGGATGAACTTCATAGGAAAGCCATTCAACTACACTCTTTAAAGCAGAGGTAACGGAGTGGTTATACTCTGGGCTAGCAATAATAACAGCGTCGGCGCTTGAAACACGACGATCAATATCAGCAACAACCTCAGGAATCTTTCCTTTATAATTTTCATTAAACATTGGCACTTGACGAATATCAATCACATCAATATCATCATCACTAAAATGACGGGCAATAAATTCTAATAACATCCGGTTGTATGAATGATTAGCATTTGATCCGGCAATTGCAGCAATTTTCAAACGTGTCACTTCCTTTAAGTTATTTATGCAACATTTCACATTGTTATTCTACTATATTTTACTCGTTCAAAAAACATATTATTAGTAATACGCACACTTAATTGACTATTTCCATAACAATTGATTATAAGTTGGGCTAAGTTATCATTCTGAGAATTAATTACGCGATTCTTCACCCCCGACATATTTATCCAGTAGTATTTGGAGATGTGCTAAAATATTAAACACATTGAATTAATAGAACGGAGAAATAATATGACACAAACTAAACAACATGAACAAGATGTTGATGTATGGGTTGGGAAACGCTTCCCCCTCACAATTCGTCGCCTAGGCGTTAACGGGCACGGGATCGGCTACTATAAGCATAAGGTATGTTTTGTCCCTGGTGCCCTGCCAAATGAAGTCGTAGTCGCGGAAGTTACACGCGTTCTCCCACGCTATCTTGAAGCTAAAATTCACCGGATCCGGAAGAAGAGTCGGGATCGAGTAACGCCACGAGATGAGTACGCTGATATCGCTGGTGGTTTCGAACTTGAAAACCTCGCTTACCAACAACAATTAAAGTTTAAACGGCAAGTAATCATCGATAGTCTCGAAAAATTTCAACCATACGGCTACCGTAATTACGATGTTCGCCCAACTATTGCAGCCCCTGAAGAATACGGTTACCGTAACAAGGCCCAGTTCCAGGTGCGGATGGTTAATGGCAAAGTAGCGGCCGGTCTTTACCAGCCAAACAGTCATACCCTTGTTGATATGGAGACTTGTGCTGTTCAAATGCCCCGGACAATGGAGACGGTCCGAGCCGTTACGAAGATGATCGAAGACTTGCAGATTCCAGTTTATGATGAAAAGCACAATAGCGGTATCATCAAAACCTTAGCCGTTCGGGAATCATGGTCAACCGGGGAAGTCCAATTAACCTTCATTACTAATTCTGCTAAACTTCCGCACAAACGCGAACTGCTTGAACGCATTGAAAAAGAATTACCAGCAGTTGTTTCAGTTATGCAAAACGTTAACTCTGGTGATACACCTTTAGTTTGGGGTGAGAAAATGATCCACCTTGCTGGGAAAGATTCAATTCTGGAAAGCTTGATGGGACTTGATTTTAAACTCTCAGCCCGTTCATTCCTCCAGCTAAATCCTGAGCAAACAGAGGTACTATACGAAGAAGCTTCTAAAGCTCTTGAATTAGACAAAGACGATACCTTAATCGATGCATATGCTGGAATCGGGACAATCGGTCTTTCCCTTGCATCGCGGGTAAAAGCTGTTCGCGGAATGGAAATCATCCCCGAGGCAGTCGCTGACGCTAACGAAAATGCCAAGCTAAATAATATTACTAATGCTAAATATGAAGTTGGCAAAGCAGAAGAAGTTCTTCCTCGCTGGCAAAAAGAAGGACTCAACTTTGATGCCCTTGTTGTTGATCCTCCACGAACAGGGTTGGATGACCAATTAATCAAGCAAATCTTAAAAGTTAAGCCGCGAAAGTTTGCCTACGTCTCATGTGGTATGGCTTCTCTCGCTCGTAACTTACGGCGGTTAACTAGTGTCTATCACGTTGACTACATTCAACCAATTGACATGATGCCCCAAACGGCTCGTTGTGAAGCAGTTGTAAAATTATCCTTACGAAACGGAAATAAATAGTAGCTAGGTAGGCTGAAAGGAATTTTTCTTTCGGTCTATTTTTGTTTTAAATAGTCGTTGATATGGTGAGCTGCGTTACGACCAGAGTAGAATGCATAACCAACACAAGTTCCAGGCATATTGGGACCATAAGTATCGCCGACTAGCCCTGAAGCATCATTACCGGCCGCATAAAGGCCCTTAATTGGTTTGTAATTGGTATCGAGCACTTCATTAGCAGGTGTTACTCTTAATCCACCCATTGTACAGAAAGCACCAACGTTTAACTCAAAGCCATAAAAAGGACCAGTTGCCACTTTTTGGATGTATTGTGGATCTTTTCCGAAATCTTCGTCAGTTCTTTTATCTGCAAATTCATTATATTGAGCGATTGTCTTTTGAAGGTTATCAACTGGAACACCCATTTTTATTGCTAATTCTTCAATTGTATCAGCCTTGTAAACAAATGACTTGTTTGCAGCAACTGCTTTATCTAATTCTGCCTGAAGTTTATCCATCTTTTGACCACGCCGCACATAAATTCCAAGACCCATAAAATTACCATTATTAACCATTTTATCGATGACGGCCTGATCTAAAATGCTAAATACTTTTGCTTGAGTATACAGGGCGTTTCCTGCTAATGAGAAGTTATAAACAACTTCTTCATTGACAAACCGTTCCCCATTTTCGTTAACCCATAATAATGGTTGTTGTCCAGCAGCGGTATTCATCTGTGAAGGCATCATCTTGTAGGAAGGTTCATCTTTATCTTTCAAGTAACCCCCAAACAACATTGCCATTCCAAGACCGCTTTTCTGAGCCCCGATGTGCCAAGCCATTTCTAGTCCGTCACCAGTGCCTTTACCGGAACTTACTGGAACAAGTCGATTAATGTCATAGCTAGTTTCTTCTTTAATCAAACGTGAATTATTGAGATATCCACCAGAAGCCAAAACAACTGCCCGGGCATTAACCCTATACCGTTCCTTGGCTTTATTATCTCTAATGGTTACTTCAAATTCACCATTGTTCTTCTTAGCTAAGTTAACAGCGCGTGCAAGAGTAAGTACTTCGCCCCCGTTTTGTTCAAATTTAGGTTGGAGAACATCGTGAATTACGCCGAAGCCCATTCCCTTATAGATGTGCCAAGTTGCTTCACCCGCACCCATCGCTTGGACTCCCTCATATTCAACCCCTTGATCATGGAGCCATTGGACATTTTCAGCACTATTATTGATGTAATTACGCCAAATTCGGGAATCAGCCTTATATTTTGAATAGTTTACTTCTTCACTTAATACATCAGTTGCTTTGATATTAATTCCCTTTTCTTGTTGTAAATAGGAGTTAATCGCAAATAATCCTTCAGTATAATTTGTACTTCCACCAGTTGTCTTCCCTTTTTCGAGTAAAAGTGCTGAGTGGCCGTCTTGAACTGCTGTCAGTCCGGCTGCCATTCCTGCTGCTCCTGACCCGACAATTACAACATCATAATCTTTTTTCTTATTTCGCATTGTTTTCATCCTCTTACTTTGTTTTATATTTTTATTATAAAACCTTTGTGAAAATGTTAATATGAGTAATATAGATGATAGCCGCAATAATATTTCGGGTAGGAGGCCTTGCAAATGGAGATCGAGCAACTTGAAACCTTTTTAGCCGTTTCGCAACTAGGGAGTTTTCAAAAAGCAGCAGATCAAAAGTTTATTTCACAGCGAACAGTATCGAAACAAATGACTAATTTAGAAAATGAACTTGGGATTAAACTCTTCTTTCGTGGAAGCAACAAGATTTTGCTTACCCAAGCAGGAATTTATTTTGCCCAACGATCAAACGAACTTATTAATCAATTAAACGATAGCATTGGCAAGCTGCACGACATAACGAATAACAATCTCCAGCATTTGCGTATTGGGTACTTCTCTCCTTTTGAAGGACGGTTGCTCACGAGTCATCTCAAGAAGTACCAAAAATTAGCAAAAAATAAGCCAATCAATTTCCATGTTACAGAAGCAAGCGTCGAACATTTGATTGCCGACGTCACAATGGGAATCCTTGATTGTGCTTATATTCTCGATTACGGAACACATGAACATCTCCTTAATACTGAATTGAATAACATTAGTTTAATAGAAGGAGAAATGGTATTAGGAATGAGTAAAGATCATCCTCTTGCAGTAAAAGAAGACATATCTCCTGAAGATCTTTTAGGACAAGCAATTCTTTACTATAGCAATGAAAGTTCTACTTATTTGCAATCCGCCTTTTTAGCCACCCTTCCTCATAACCACGCATATAACGTTCAACGAGTCGGAACTATTGAACAAATGCAAACCCTCGTTGCACTCGGTCAAGCAATCGCTTTTTATCCACAAAATCTTCCTCTATTTTCAAATGAGTGGATTGTATTTCGTCGTCTCCATAGTTCTAAAAATATCTCGTCACAGAAATACGTTATTCGATTAATATATCGGTCTGATAACAACATTAACGGTCTTCAATATTATCGAACATTCTTGATTAATATGCTTAAATAATAATTAAGCCCTGTTTGAAAACGTTTACAAAAAGTTGTTGTTTTCTTATAATAGATTTAATAAGGAAAATAATAAAGGAAGCCCGATTATGAAGCCAACAATTAAAGATATTGCTCAACGGGCCCATGTTTCAACGGCCACTGTTTCTCGTGTTTTATCCAAAAAGGCGAAATCCTACCGTCCCGAAACTGCGGCTAAGATTGAAGCAATCGCTAAAGACTTAGGATACAAGAAAAACCTTGCAGCGGCGGAACTAGCTGCTAACAGTAGTATGTTAATTGCCGTTATCTTAAATAATACTCAAACGAATTTTTCAAATGATATTATCGCCGCTATCCAAGCAGAAACGGACAAAGCGGGGTACCAAATGTTCATCCTTTACGCTGGGAATCATGACGCTCGATTGCTTAATCAAGCAATTAGCGTTGCCCTCGAACGACATGTTGCCGGCATTCTGTTGGTTGCAACCTCCCTCGATGAACAAGCTGCTCGTACCTTACGCGAAAGCAGTACCCCTTGCCGATTAGTATCGGTCTATGACGAAGCTGATCCCCGGTATACTGGATTTAAATTTACAAGTTCAAATAACGAGGAAATTGGTTATTTAGCCACTAACTATTTAATTGAACGTGGTCATTCCCGAATTGGGTTAGCGGGTATTGATCGTTCCTCAACTGGAAAGCAGCGACTCCACGGCTACCAACGGTCAATGACTGAACACGGATTGATACCGCGGATGGACTGGGTTGAATATGGCGATTACAGTTTTGGCCCTCAACAAAATATGCTCAAAACACTAATGAACAAGGATCTTGATGCGATTATCACCGCTAGCGATATGGTGGCCGTGGGGATGATCAGAGAGGCTCATTTACTAGGACTCAATATTCCGAAAGACCTATCGTTTATTAGTATCGACGGAACCTTTCTCTGTGATATCACCATCCCAACCATTACAAGCGTAACTCAGGACTTTTATCAAATGGGGCTAATCGCGGTTAGGAGCCTCTTGAACGATGACGACTCCCAATTTATCCCAGTTCATATCACACCACGAAATAGTGTAAGGCTCCTCGGCAAAAAATCATTAGAACGTTAAAAAGTCGCTATCTTTCATTAAATCAGATTGCGACTTTTTATTCTTATTTTTTTGCAAGCGGTTGCACAAAAATAAGAAGTTTGTTATATTATTCATGTAAGAGCTTACATTAGCTCAAACTGCAATTATTTTATACATTTTTCGTTAGGAGTTGTTGTTCATGAGTCAAGATGAGTCTGTTGTACTTAACCAAGACCAAGAAACTTCGACGAGTGGATTACCAATCTTACCAAAGAGTACCATCTGGATGATTAACTTTGGTTTCCTTGGTGTTCAAATCGCCTTTACATTACAAGGTTCGCAAATGAGCCGGATTTTCCAAACAATTGGTGCTAATCCTAATAATTTAGGATGGTTCTTCCTACTGCCACCGCTTGCAGGATTAATCGTGCAACCAATCATCGGTTATTATTCTGACCGAACATGGGCGCCCAAGCTTGGTGGTCGACGTCTTCCTTACCTGTTAATCGGGATGGTCATTGCCGTTATCGTTATGATTTTACTGCCTAATTCCGGAAGTTTCGGATTTGGATACGGTTCGTTAGCGGCTCTCTGGTTTGGTGCTATTACCGTTGCCTTCCTTGATCTTTCATCAAATATGGCGATGCAGCCATTTAAGATGATGGTTGGTGATATGGTTAACGATGACCAAAAGAGTTACGCATATGGGATTCAAAGTTTAATCTGTAATACCGGTGCCGTTTTAGCAGCTATTTTCCCATTCCTCTTAACATGGTGGGGTGTATCAAATACTGCTAAAAAGGGTGTTGTTCCTCAATCAGTTGTAATTTCGTTCTATGTTGGAGCTGTTATTCTAGTTATCACCTGTCTCTTTACTATCTTCCGGGTTCACGAATATGATCCCGCAACATATGCTCGTTACCATGGCATTTCAGAGGAAGATAATAAAAAAGGCGGAAACTGGTTTACTCTCTTAAAGCACGCTCCACGGGTATTTTGGAATGTCGCATTAGTTCAATTCTTCTGCTGGTTCTCTTTCCAATATCTTTCAACTTATGCAGTTGGGGCCATCGCTAAGAATGTTTGGTTAACAACTGATGCTTCTTCAGCTGCCTACCAAGCTGCCGGTAACTGGTACGGTGTTATGACTGCGGTTCAATCAATTGCGGCCGTTGTATGGTCATATGTTTTAGCTAAAGTTCCTAATAACCACCACAAAGCTGGCTATGCTTTCAGTCTTTTACTCGGGGCTATTGGGTACACATCAATCTTCTTTATCCATTCACAAAACGCCCTTATCTTCTCCTTCGTTTTGATCGGAATTGCTTGGGCTTCAATGAACACCTACCCATTAACGATGGTTACAAATGCCTTGTCTGGTAAACACATGGGTACCTACCTTGGCCTATTTAATGGTTCAATCTGTGTACCACAAATGGTTGCCTCCCTACTTAGTTTTGGTCTCTTCCCATTACTTGGTAGTTCCCAAGTCAACATGATGCTTATTACTGGGATTTCTGCCCTCTTAGGTGCAATTTCAGTTCTCTTTATCAAGGAAACTTACCAAGCTTAATTATGACCAACAAAATATCTATTCCAGCATTTCTAATCTAATATCCACTTTTTGATGGGAGTTCAAACAAAGTAATCCGCGACTTCAGTTAAGCCTCCATAAGCAATAATAGACCTTCAGTGTTCGATTTATTTTACCGGGCAATGGAGGTCATTATTTTGTACTGCGTTATTCGCCTCTTATGGAAGTAACCGACTTATTGACATAGTCCGTTTTTTGTGATCAAAGGAATTGATACATTGGAGCTCCGTTAATATAGTATATTGTGCGGGATGAAGAATGGCATAAATAATAACTGCCTTCTTTTTAACAATCAAATAATCATTAAAAGCGAGACCGGATAGATTTCCAGTCCCGCTTTTCAACTATTCTATATTTAAGGGGAGATTTAATTAGTGTTATGCTTCTTTAACCGTTACCCCTTCATGAATTGCTTGGACAGCTAAAGCCCCAATAAGAAGGGAAATCCCACCAAGCAAAAGCATCATTGGTTGATTATGACCAACAAGGGGAAAGAGGAAGAAACTACATAACGAGGCAACAATTTGTGGAACACAGATCCCAACATTGAAGAGTCCAAGGTAGGCACCTTCATTTTTACCATTCAAAGATGAAGTAAGAAGGGTAAATGGAATCGTGTTGATGCTAAAGTTACCAATCCCAAACATAATCATTGCGATAATTGAGGTAGTCTTAGTTGTTACAAAAGTCATCCAGATTAATCCTAAGCCGCCAACAATCATTCCAAACGTGTACCACTTCTTCCGTGAACCAGCCTTGGCATGGGCATAAATCAAGCCCCAGACAATACCGGCAATGCTGTAAACGGCAGTTAAAATCCCGTACCAGTTACCAGCAGCCTGATAACCAGCAGAAGTTACATCAGACGTATGCCAAATATTACGAGCACAGGTGCCAGTTGTGTATGTCCAAACATACATGATCGCAAACCAACTAAATAATTGAACTAGGTTAATTTCCCAGAAAGCGCGCGGTGCCTTCTTGATCAATTTCCAAAGGCTGACTGACTTGTTTTGTTCTTCAGGATCAATGTGGTGGTATTTTGCATATGTTTCCGGATCATATTCCTTAACATTAAAGACCGTCCATAATCCAGTGAACAGGAGAACCGCAGCTGCACAAAGGTATGACCAGATAACTGTATTTGGTACTACTCCTCGTTTAGCAGTATTGGACATTCCAAACATCGTAAAGATAAATGGTAAGATCGTTGCTAAAATTCCCCCGCCATTGGAAAAGACTTGTTGCCATGACCAAGCAAAGTTCTTCTGCTTGTTATTAACCATGTCACCGACAATCATCCGTGATGGCTGCATACAAATATTACTAAATAAGTCCATCAAACATACCGCCGTCGCAGCATAAATCATCGCGGCCATTGAACCATAGCCGAAGCCGAGGGAACCGGAGAACGGTAACATGATCAAAACCAATGCCGCAATTGGTGTCCCAAATAATAGGTAGGGCAATCGGCGACCAAAACGATTCCAGGTCCGATCTGACATCTTTCCCATAATCGGTTGTACAATCATCCCCATCAATGGTGGAAAAATGAAGAAGAAGCCTAAGTTATTAGGATTGGCCCCAATCGTTTGACAGATCCGACTCATCTGGGAACTCTGCAGTGAGAAAGCCATGTTTATTCCCAGAAAAGCAAATGTAATCGCAAATAGCTCTTTCTTTGGTAAATCTGGCATCCCTGTATCCAGATCAACCTGTTTCGTTTCAACTTTTTGTTTCGAATTAGAAAGTGATTTATCCATGATTATTCATCCCCACTCTAATATTGATAAACCTTAGCTTCGTATGGTCGGATAGTATCGTTTTGATCATCCTCATAATTGTTAATTAGTAACTTCGCATCGGATGGCACACTATAATGGCGATTGACAGTCTCATCAGTATAATTCAAGATTACCAACAAAGTAGTATCATCATCTTGTCGTGTATATGCAAAGATCTGCTCATCATCTTCATTACCAGGAACTAATGCATACTTTCCATTAGTAATTACTGGCATCGTGTGTCGTAGTTCAATCAATTTTTGATAGTAATAGAAAATCGAATTCTTATCGGCTAATGCGTTTTTGACATTAATCTGCTTGTAATTTGGGTTAACCTTTTCCCACGGGGTATGGTCGGAAAATCCTGCATACTCGCTATCATCCCATTGCATTGGCGTCCGCGCATTGTCACGTGAATGGATCGCAATGTACTTCATCATCGTCTTGCCATCAAGTAAATGCTGGTCATCAACAAGTTGGTGATAGGCATTAATTGATTCAAGATCGACGTAATCTTCAAGCTTTGGGAAATAGGCGTTAGTCATGCCAATTTCTTCCCCTTCATAGATATATGGCGTTCCTTGCATCATGTGGGTCATGGTTGCTAACATCTTGGCAGATTTAACTCGATAATCTTCGGTCTGGTCATTACCAAATCTTGATACAACGCGTGGTTGATCATGGTTATTCCAATAAAGCGAATTCCACGCCTTACCATACAATTTTTCTTGCCACTTCGTTAAGTTCGCCCGTAAATCTTTGAGGCTCGTCTTGCGATCATCCCACTTACCAAGGGCTGGATTAGGGTTACTATCAAGGCCCATATGTTCAAATTGAAAAATCATATTTAATTCTTTATTATCAAGGCTGGCATATTTCTCGGCATCTTCTGGTGTAGCACCGGGCGTTTCACCAACTGTCACCATTTTATGCTTACTCATAACATTCTTGTTCATTTCTTGTAAGAACTCATGAATGCGGTGACCGTTTGATACTAATGGTTCAACATTGGCGTATTTTTCATCTTCGTTCTTTTTAGCATCCGGCAATCCATCTGGCTTAGAAATGAGGTTAATAACATCCATCCGAAAGCCATCGACACCTTTGGCAGCCCACCAGTTCATCATGTCATAAACAGAGTGCCGAACTTTAGGATTTTCCCAATTCAAATCTGGTTGTTCTGGAGCAAACAAATGAAGGTAATATTGGCCGGATTCATCATCATATTTCCAAGCAGCTCCAGAGAAATACGACCCCCAATTATTGGGCTCTTCACCATCCTTACCGTCACGCCAAATATAATAATCACGGTATGGATTGTCTTTGCCTTTTCGTGATTCCTTAAACCAGTCATGTTGGTCAGATGTGTGGTTAACAACTAAATCCATGACTAATTTCATTCCACGTTCATGAATGCCATCAATCAATTCTTGAAAATCTTCCATGTTACCAAGAGTTGGGTTAATTGCTTCATAGTTACTAATATCATAACCATTATCAACTTGTGGCGACTCATAAATAGGGTTTAGCCAAATAACATCAACGCCTAATTTTTTAATGTAATCAAGACGATCAATTATTCCACGAAGGTCACCAACCCCATCATGATTGGTATCTTGAAAACTTTTGGGATAAATTTGATAAACAACGGATTTATTCCACCAATGATTATTTTCCATAAAATAAAACCTCTCTCCATAAAACTACTATATTTTTCCTTTGGTTATTAATGTAAACGTTTACTTAACTTCAATTAAATATTAACACCTACATTTTTAATTGCAAGCATTTCATGTAAACGATTACATTTTAGTAAAAATAAAATGCCAGGATAATCTCTCCTGACACTTTATTTTGCTATTAGAATCTCCGCAAATGACGCAACGAATGATTCGACCGGGTTGTATTTTGAAAACGACTGTGCCGGCGGGGTGGTCGTCGTCCTGGCATTGGCAATGGTGCTGCGCTTGTCTCCTCTTCACTAACTTTAATTTCAACAGCAGGCTCAGGGACTACAACTTCTTCAGATAATAATTGAGCAGGTTCTGCTCCTAATTCCTCAGATGAAGTAAGTTCCTCTTTCTCATCTGAAGATTCAGTTTCTTCCGTAAGATCTTCGTTAGTCTCTGTTGGTGCCGCTTGAGGGGTGACGTCAAAGGAGATTGATAATTCATCCCCGCCGACTGCTGCACTGACTGCAGGAGCTTCCGCCTGATTTTCTTCTTGTTCAGTAGTAGCTACTGACTTTTCTTCATCATCTGAGGCAAAGGAAATTATATAAGCTGACGAATCAGATTCTTCTTCAACGGCTGCATCGTCCGAAACTGTACTTTGGGCGAAATCATCTTGCGGTTCAACTTGCTTTTCTTCCTCAGCATCATTAAACGGGATATCCTCCAAATTTTCTTCGACCGGTGTTTCCTTTTCTGCCAATTGAGAACTAGATACCTGTTCTTGACTATCAGAAGCAAATGGAATATCAACTTCTTCTTTTGCTCCTTCAACTGATGAAAATTCAAGAGGTTCTTCCACATTGACAAAATGTTCGTCTTGTTTCAATTCTTCTGTTGTGCGCACTACCGACTCCGCTAATTCCTTCTTAGAAATAGCATGACCACTTGCGACCATCGAAGTTCCAGTGGCTGTTGCTGCCGTAGAATTACTCATATAAACATTTTGCTGGTCCATTCCAAATAAGCGCGCTCGCAATCGTACTGTTCCATCAAGTTCATTATTATATTGGCTGACCACCCTAATAATATAGGAGTCATTAGTCTGATCTATACCAAAATTCAAGCGCATCTTGTTATCAGCAAAGGACATCGTATATGGTGTCTCGACAAGGTGATCGCCTTCCACTATCGGGAATCGATTAGTAATATCCCGTAGTCGCTGAAGGTTTACCCCATATGATTGAGGCAATTTTAATCCCCGTGAATTACGATAAATCTCAATCCGCATTGTCGACGGTTTGACGATGGCATTCGATAATTCTTCCACTAGATCACTCGTATTAAAGACAATATAGGCATGCTTAAGATCTTTTTGTGCTGGATTAACATAGATAATGTCCTCAAAAAGCTGTTGATCCTTATCAAAATGCATCATCCGGCTAGAAATCCCAAGAAACATGTCGTTAGCAAGATCTGGATAGTCGATATCAATGGTAAAGTCCTTCCGGTAATCATCAACACTTATAAAACATTCCAAGCCAAATTCGTTCTCTGGAGTTGTTAGGGGATCAATTGCTAGTTCTCCCTCTAATTCACCAATTATTTGACGATGCTCGGTTACATAATTAGTAAAGGTATAGATAAGTTCGTGCTTATCACGGTCATAGGCCCCCATTGCAATAACAATCCCATCTTGATCACTAAAATCAGGAATTGGCTTTTCAGGATGACCATTAGGAGCAACCATCAAATTTGATGACAGTTGAACAGTAAATTGGTCGGCTGGTCGGACATCTTTAGCAACCGTAAAACTAACATGCCACTCGACAGTATCTTCCCGGGTCGGATCGAGGAAAAAGTCTGATTGTGTATTAATTTTGACATTATGTAAAATATGACCATCTTCATAAAATGACCCAAATTCAACTTGATTGCGATTTAACTGCTTATGGCCTTGGCTTAAATCTTCTTCCACCGTATGATATGCCGTTGCTGATTGTTGATTTTCATCAGGTACGTTTTGTGCAACCGCCATTAGTATTTCACATAAGTTAGCCTTAAAGAAACCAGCACGCAAATTAAGAAGTCCATAGTAAAAATTCATTGCTTGATAATTATCCATCATTCCGCCCTCATTTTCCGTCTTTAGATTATCAAAAGATAACGACCAAAGGCTTCAAAAACATTTGATTCTTTTCTAATTTTCGTCTTCTGAATATATTATAACCAATTTTAACTAAATAGCTGATAGTTGTTGCCATTGCTTCCAAGTTTTTTCTTCTGCCAATTGATCTAGATTGTCATAGGTACCAGTGCTCAATCGTTGTAGTTCATCTTGATCTTGTAATAATTTGATGACGGTTTGAATAAACTGAGGTTGGTTATTTAAAGGAATGATCTCGCCATTTTCGCCTGAAGTTACCATTTCACGTGGTCCATAAAGGTAATCATAAGAAACAACTGGGACACCATGGTTTAAGGCCTCGCCCATCGCTAATGGCTGTGCATCGATTCGACTTGCATCGACAAACAGTTGAGCTTGATCATATGCCTCATCTAATGACACCTGATATCCGGCAAATTCAATTGTGCCCGCTAAGTTGAGATCCTTAACCTGCTTTTTATAGCTATCCATATCTTCGCTAGTGCCATAGCCATAGAAAGTCAGTTTACTTTCAGGGACTTGTTGATGAATCTGCGCAAACATATTAATTAATTGACTAGTTTGCTTATCTTCTGCCAATCTCCCAACGTAAATCAACTGTCCTGGGGTCCGATCAGTTTCATTAATTCGTGCATAATTAGCAAGAACTGGGGTCCCGTTAATTACATAAATTGGCACGGCGTTGTGAATTTGTTGCTGAAGGATCTCAGCTTGTTTAACAGTCATGACGATTATGCCATCCCACTTATCTGCATCCGTAGTAACAGGACCTTGTAGCATAGAGTTTAAGGGACCATTTATTAAGTCCTGACCATCATTAACCTGATTCATCGGCAGCCACAAGAACTTCTTTGCTTTTGTCATCATTGATTGAACCGGTTTGATCGCAACAGCTGGTCGATCAGCAATAAACACATTGTTCTCACCATTCGCCTTATTCAATTCATCTAAAAAGAAAATAAAGAGATCTTCTAAAGAGTCAAAGAAGCGATCCTGCCCCTGATAATTACGTAAGACGTTTAGAGAATTAATTGGGGTGTTTTCAACTGATTTTACAAAATAACGTTCAAGATATACTTCACCATTGGGACGATAATAACGAACATAGTATTCCTGTCCGTCTTCACCAAAGAATTCGTCAGCTGCCTTAAAGCCACGAATATCATATTGTTGGCGAAGAGTCATATTACCGGCAATATCAAAGTAATCAACATGGTTAACTTGCCCAATCGTTCCCGCTGCAAAGTGGATTTCGCAAACGAGGCGGTCACCGTCCTTTACTTCGCGATAGTTATTTCCGGTTCCAACTTGATAGTCAATCGGTAAAGACAAATCCTCAGTATGGAGCTTTTTGCCTTGGTAATCAGTCGTATTCGCAAAAAAATCATACATATTAACAACCTGCTCGTCAGTTAGACCAAATTTTTTAATTGTATCATGAAGAACGAGGTCAAAGTCACGAGTCACTAACTTAGCTTTTCCGCCATGCTTTTTAAATAGGGCTAGTCGTTTTAATTCAGCATGTTCAACACTGGAATTGCTGCTTAATAAGTATTGATTTACAAAAAAGTACACTTTACTCTTCCCCCTTTTCCTTCATGTCAGCAACTAATTCATTCCATAGCTTCATCACATTTGGTTCAGAATAACGCTCACTATCAGCATAAGCATTTTCGCTCATCTGTGCTAATTGCTTTTGATCTTGCAATAAGCGAACGATCGCTTGAGCTAATCCATCAATATCGCCGTTCTTAGTCAGCAACCCATCCTGTTGATCAATCACCACATCTGATGGCCCATATTTTATGTCATTAGCAATAATTGGCAACCCATGAGACTGGGCCTCCACTAAGGATAGCGGTAATCCTTCAGCTCGACTCGGTAAAATGAGTAATTGCGCATCTTCGTAAACCGAATTGACATCATCCGTATACCCATGGAAGGTTACTGAGTTACTGATTTGTTCATCCTTTACAATCTTATTAAGCGTCTTGTCAAAATCATCATTAGCATAACCCCAAAAATCGAGTTTGGCGTCTGGAACCATCGCTAGGACTTGTGGCCATGCTTTCAATAGATGATCTTGCTGCTTTTCAGGAGACAAGCGGGCGACCATGACAACCTGCTTTTTCGTTCGTTTTTTAAATGGAACATGACGCTTATTAATAACTGCTGCAGGAACAATCGGGCCAGGGATCCGATAGATTTTTACGCCAAACTTGCCAAACCGGTCTTGAAGATCTTTTTGTTGTTGCGGAGTTAAGGCAATGATCCCATCCCAATTTTGAAGATGCTTAAGTCCCCAATCATAGTTATAATTAAGGGTAGAATGAAGCATATCATCAGGATTATTGACATGGTCATTATGTAATTGAAGGATACGAAAAACCCGGTGATTCATGTGCAGAACTGCCCAGCCTAATTCATAAACCCGGTCAACGATAAAACCAACCGGACCTTCACCACAGATTTGCTTGTCAGTGACCAACTCATCAAGAAAGAAGCGGGTTAACTGGTCAAAGTCACTAAATTGGTAGTCATGACCATGGTAATTAAAGAGATGATAAGTTTTAAGTTCCTTGCCGCGCTTATCTTGCTGGTGGGCTAGCTGGATTGCTAAGGTACCATCTGGTCGGTAATAGTTTTCCGTTGCCATTTTCCCATCCCAGTCATAAAGTTGTTCGACCGAGATAAAACCGCGACTATCAAACCAACTAACCTTTAGCAATTTTCCATAATGGTCAAAATATTGAATATTAATTACCCGCCGATCAGCATCACTGCGCCGACGAATATAGAGAACACGTTTGCCATTTTGATAATAATTATAATTAATCCCGTCAACCTTGCGTTCCCAGTGGGGGTTAACCGGAATATCTTTAATCCGAATATCCTTTTGCGGAACCTCACAAGCCTCCTGAAAATAATCAAACAAGTTAATAAAGTTACGATCATCAATCCCTGCTTCTGCTGTTACCAAGTGTAATTCATTGGAATATTGCCGAGTAACAATCTTCGCCGGTTGATGATATTTTTCAAACAGATGCAGACGCTTAATTTGCGCATGCTCAATTCCTGATTTATTTCGTTGAATATTATCGTTTAGGAAAAAAAGCATTCTCTATTTCCCCTTTCATGGTTATCACTTTGAGTTTACCATATAATTGTTAATATTCCTTGAAAGCATAATAGAGGCATTTCCTAACACCTACTCAATGTGTTAATATTAATATTTATAGAAAGAAGTGGACGAGATATGCAAAACCCATTTGGTAATAACAATAATGATAACCAAAATCCGTTTAACTTAAATAATCTCCCCCTCCCACCAAACTACGCTAAAATCGTTAATGACCAGGGGGATATCCGAATCGCCAAAGTCGGCTTTTCTTGGACAACTCTTTGGTTTGGGCCCCTGCCAGCACTTTTTCGCGCGGATTACTATAATTTCATTTTAATGATTGTATTAACCCTCGATTATGCTTTGGTAGCTCTTTTTTTTGGATTTAACAGCCTGCTCCAATTCCCATGGCCTTCTGTTTTCTTTGGCTTTTTCTATAATATGATGTACTTCCGACACCTATTTAATAAGGGATATCGACCAGCTGACCAACGTTCACGGGAACTGCTTACCCGGGCCCGTTATTGGAAAGGTAATTAATTTAAAAATAATTTTTAATAATGAAAAATGAGGAGACCGAGAAAATTTTTTCGGCTCCTCATTTTCTAGTTTAAATATGATTTATAAATTTGAATCAATTCTACTGGTGATTTCGTTTGCACGAGACCAGCAATTGACTTAATTTCGTTAATGCTTAAAGAATCTGGTGCGGCACCCCAAAGCATTAACAAATTAACAATTGTATTGATATAGAGGGTTTTAATAAATGAAAATGGCAATGGTGACTTTACATTAGCTTCTTTAATATTTATATCACCAAATAAATATGGAACTCGCACATCAAACTCTGCATTTGCTAATTCAACAATCATTTGATAAAACTGCATATCGCCATTTGAAGAAAGCAAGTTTGATAACGCATGCTTATTCTCATTACAAAAAGCCAACGTATGATTAAACGCAACTTCTGCTAATTCCTTAATTTCATCTGCACCTGGTAAATGCTTGACATCTTTTAGTTTCTCCCGATCAATTACGAGAGCTTCTTTCAGACCTTCCAAGAGATCATTTTCAATTTCATGAAGAAGATCTTGTTTATTTTGGTAATAATTATAGAAAGTTTTCTTACTAATTTCAGCGCTATCTACAATATCATTAGTAGTACATTCTGATAACTTTTTAGTATCTAAAACAGTAATAAATCCTTCCTTAATTCTATTTAACGTATTAATTTTACGAATATCCATCTTTTTTCTCCTATATAAACTCCAAACTATATTATCTTAGTATAAACAATTAGTAAAAATATAGTAAAATAACACTCTTATTAGAACAAAGTATATTCTTGGTGTTACTTGTACACAGTGAGTGCATAATCTCGTAAAACTATTAACTATTGATAAATTACTTGGTAAAATATCAATGAATTGAAGCTGTAACACCAAAAACAATTACATGAAGAGATCAATTTTATTGCTTAATGACTTCTAGAATGTCCTTAACTTTTTCTCATTTTACTAAAGGACAAGAATCGAATAAACTCCCAAGATTAAATTGTTCTTTCTTCTAGGGTGGTGCCAATAATTGTTTTTAGTTATTCGCCTCAATTAGACTTAACATTTTACTAGTAGCAGATAATGTGCGATATCGGCTACTATTATTCCCTAAAATAATACGTTCAATGATTTGTGCAGTCATTGAGCGTTTTTTCTATTCTTCTATTTTACTCGTTCATCATTTTCAGCTCGCTCACGACGCGTTAACCAGAATAAGATTAACGGTAAAATCACAAATCCAAAAACCATTCCAAAAATTGCAAACCAATTTGGCATTAGATGTCCTGCACGATTAATACTAAACTCACTAATCCAATCATACCGCATTAATAAGAATAGTGTAATTACAACGGAAAGGATTGGCAAAATTACATCAGTAAAGAAATTTTTATGAGCTGGTAAAATTTTCTCACGATTTGTTCCCCGATAAAATCGGATCACCCCAAGTGGAATAACAATAAATTCAAAAAACCGCACCGTTGCACTAATCACAATGATTGTTGGCAAGTTATATTGAAAAGCCATTGGGATTCCAACCGCTAATACTAAAGTAATGATAAAGGATACTAGCGGAAAGTTCCGTTTTGTCCGTCGCGCAATAAATTGGGGGACTTGATTTTCGTTAGCCATCGCTTCCAAAACTCGGGGAGTATGGAAGGATGATGCCACGTTAATTCCAAACATTGAAATAATGGCACCAACTAAAATCACATCTTGCAAAACTTTATTATGAAAAATTGCAACAAGGGCAACTACCTGCTTCGTCGTTACCATTGCAGCAGGATTAACCATCATCGCTACTGCAATCGTACAAATATAGACAATTGCAATGACTAGGATAGCAAGAGGAATAGCTCGTGGAAGGTTTTTTTCTGGATCTTTCATATCTTCAGAACCAGTTGCTACCGCTTCAAATCCAGTAAAAGCATAGAATGCTGAAATAACGGCCATAACGAATCCAGACGTTGTAAACGCAGGAATCAAGGACTTTCCCGTACTATCAGTTAAATGATTAAGTTCGTTAAAATGATTTTCACCAGTCTTAAGAAGGATAATAACTCCAGCAATAATAATTAATGCCAAAGCTCCTAATTTCCCGACTGTCGATAGGTCATTGATGATTGTAAAAATCCGTCTTCCCATCATATTAATTACCATGATAATCAGCATTAACACCACAAATCCTAAGGTGATATTGCCAAACGATTGATTCCAGCCAAAAATTGAAAAGGTAGTCCGGATAACCCCAACAGCCATTACTCCCCACGCAACAGATGCTGAGAAGAATCGCACCACTCCCATGTAAAAGCCCATATTTTCACCATATGCAGCCTTTGCATAAGAATAGGCCGCCCCGCTTTTATTTACATATTTTGCTGCCGCCGCAAACGTGATGGCTAAGATTGAAGCAAAAATTGCCGCAAAAAAGTAAGCAAGTGGCGCCTTAGTTCCAACCATTGAAACAACCGAGCCCGGTGTCAGAAAAATCCCCGACCCAATGATTGAATTGATCGCTAATAATACGATTGACCAAAAACCTAATTTAGTTTTTGTCATGCTTGTTAACCTTCTTTCATCGATTTAGTTATTAAATCACTAAATAATTTATTCATTTGCTGATCACTAGAATGAAGCATTTCTGGATGCCACTGAACGCCAAGCACTGACCCATCCCCATTTTCAATTGCTTCAATTACTCCATCCTTTGCTTTGGCAACTGGATAAAGATCTTTCCCCACTGTTTTAATTAATTGGTGGTGGAAAGAATTAACGCTCAGCTGCTCTTCACCAAATAAGCTTGCAAGGTAACTGTCAGAAGCAAGGATGATTGTCTGGGTTTCAAGGTTAGTAGTGTGTCCCTGACTATGCTTAAGTGTTGGTTCGTCACGGTAACTAATATCCTGATAAAGCGAACCACCATGAGCGACATTGAGCAACTGTGCTCCTCGGCAAATTCCTAGAACTGGCTTATGGCGTTTTTCCGCTTCTTTAAGCAATAAGAGGTCAAACGCATCCCGTTGTGGCCAAATCTCGCCAATCTGAGGCAATGATTCCTCGCCATATAGACGTGGATCGATATCATGGCCACCAGACAAGATAAGCCCGTCAACGGTTGTAACTTGTGCAATTGTCACTTCTGGATCTTCATTAAATGGAATAATATAAGGAATTCCGCCATTTTGAATCACTGCATTAACATAATCTTCATTTACATAGCTCCGGCGATAACCAGGAAATGGCCCTTGTTGATCAATAATCCGTGAGCCTGATATTCCAATAATCGGTTTTGTCATCATTTTTCTCCTTCCCTAATTTTCATAAGATTTATGATAAATGTTTATAAAAAATAAGTAAATAACGTTTTTTAATTGATCCCATTTACTGATATGATATACTATTTCCTAAACAGATGTTCGATCAGAGGCTTTCATATGCGGAATATAATTCTTAATCCAACTAAACGCCAAGTCCATAAGATTAATAAGCGGATCGAAAAAGTTTATCGTCCGCGACAGAAACAAGCGTTAATAGTATTTACTACTAACATCAGCAATAACCCAATCTACAAGATTAGCCTTGATACTTTTCCCGCCCTAGGAACAGGCATTTCAATGACTATGGTTAGTGAGATTTCAATAGATGAGATTAGTAAAGAACAATACATTCTTCTTCTCTATGCCCTTTATTCTCATTGGAAAAACTTACCATTAGTATTCCGGGGATTTACTCCCAAACAAGTCCGGTGGTTTCAAAAAAAATTTGGTACCCGGGTATTTAATGAACATTCAACGGTGGATTGGTGGCGTAAGATAAGATAAAAGGGGATTCCATAATGAGTAATTAATGGCCTCCACCGCTCGGTAAAACCGAACGATGGAGGCCTATTGTTGTATGGGAGCTTTTGCCCCGTTCCCCTTTTAGTTATGCTCGATTGTTACATCTTCATGGCCATCATATTCTTCAACGGCTACATGAACAGTCTCATTCATTGCTGTTGGAATATTCTTTCCAACAAAATCTGGTCGAATTGGTAATTCACGGTGTCCCCGATCAACAAGGACCGCTAATGAAATTCGGTTTGGCCGACCCATATCCATTAAAGCATCTAAGGCCGCCCGAACTGTCCGTCCAGTGAAGAGCACATCATCAACTAAAATAACATGTTTGTTAGTAATATCAATATCTAATTGATCAGTTTTTACGGTTGGTTCTTGAGTATGATCTGGTACATGACGGTCATCACGGTAAAGAGAGACGTCAAGTGCTGCCACAGGAATTTCTACATTTTCCAACTGATTTAGTCGCTTGGCGAGGCGCTTTGCTAAATATACTCCCCGCGTCTTAATTCCAACAAATACTAAGTTATCGACACCCTTATTTTGTTCGATAATCTCATAAGTAATCCGGGTCAATGCACGTTGCATACTTGAGCCGTCTAAGATCTCATGAGCCATCATGTCACTTCCTTAATTAATTTAAAATCTTTCAAAAGAATAAGACCCTCCGCTAATCTAAGGAAGGATCCAGCATTTACTTGAGTCTTTCCCTCATCCCTAACATTTAACGGGAAAGCTCGCTAATTATTATTACCATTTTAAGGGTCTATCTTGTCGCTGTCAAACTCACTAATTGGCAAACTCATCTAGCCACTTCTGCACTTCTTGGCTAATATTTCCCCAGATTTCTTGAAAATCACCCTTATTCTTTAGGTTGTTAACAATTTTCGTCCCATTCGCTGGGTTTTCCCGTACTTCATTAACCGTTTCGTTAACTTGGTTTAAATCTTGCTTCACGTTGTTACTTTGAACTTGATTTTGCAAATCTTGAATTTGACTTTGAATCTTATCAAGGCGACTTTCTAGTGCTTGTTGGTCATGGTCCTTTTGATATTGTTGAGTTGCCCCTTTAAGTTCTGCCACTTGGTTAGCGAGACGTTGATTATCTTTTGTTAAATCGCTGATACTGCTTGAATTATTGCTTATTTGACTACTTTGCTGGCTATCAGTGGCCGCTTGGTTGGCCGCTTGACGGTTATGAGAACTAATTGCCCACCATGCACATAAGATAACAACAATTGCGATAATGACCCATAGCCATCCCCGTCTTGATTTTTGAGGCGTTGCAGTTCCTTGAGATGCATTCTGTGTCCGCATCGGTTGAATATTTAAATTGATACTTACCTGAGTACTTTGTCCGTTATTATCCATTACACTTAACATCACAGGGTATTCTCCTGCTTTGTTAACATCTACTTGAGTTAGGTTCATCATCACCTTACTCGTTAAATCTTGGCCTTTTTCATCGGATGCATGCACACCCAACTCATGCATTATGTCAGTTTGATTTAAAGGACGGTTAAGTGGCCAATTTAAATAATGTTTTTCTACTGTTAGTGTTGGCTGTGTCATCATCTTGCCTCCTATAACGTTTATTTGCCTCGATTATACCATAGAGGAGACAAGGAAAATAAAAAGCTCCCCATGCTTAAATATTATTCAAACATTAGAAGCTTTCATCTATTTTATTTATGTGCTAATTCCCAAGGGTCTTTAACAATAATCGTTTGAATCCGGTCAGCACCAACAGAAACAGTTGCAAGTGGTGATTCCGACAATTCACTTACCCGCTTCAAGTAATTTTGAGCATTGATTGGTAAGTCTTCAAACTTCTTCGCACCAGTAATATCTTCGTCCCATCCCGGAAGTTCTTCATAAACTGGTTCACAACGCTCAAGTTCCTTCAAACTAGCTGGGTAGTAATCAATTTGCTTACCATCAAGTTTGTATGAGGTACAAATCTTAACGGTCTTCAAACCAGTCAAGACATCAAGCAAGTTAAGACTAAGGCAGCTAATTCCAGAAACCCGTCGTGCGTGACGCATTGCAACGCTATCAAACCAACCAACGCGCCGTGGTCGACCAGTAACAGTTCCGTATTCATGACCTGTTTCACGAATCTGATCACCAATCTCATCAGTTAATTCAGTTGGGAATGGACCAGCACCAACACGCGTAGAGTAAGCCTTGCAAATTCCAACAACTGTTTCGATCTTATTAGGGCCAACGCCAACACCAGTACATACTCCCCCCGCGATTGGGTTAGAGGCAGTAACATATGGATAGGTTCCTTGGTCAACATCAAGCATAACCCCTTGTGCCCCTTCAAAGAGGACCTTCTTATCTTGATCAAGGGCATCATTGACAATTTGAGCTGTATCAGTAACGTATTGCTTTAATTCTTGACCATATTCGTAGTAACTTTCAAAAATATCGTCAAAGCTAATTGGGTCAACATGGTATAACTTAGTGAATAATTCGTTCTTTTCAGCGAGGTTACGTTCAAGTTTTTCCTTAAAGGTATCTTTTTCAAGCAAGTCACACATCCGGATACCAACTCGGGAAACCTTATCCATGTAAGTAGGGCCAATCCCATTCTTGGTTGTTCCCACCTTGTGATCACCTTTTGCCTCTTCTTGACATTTATCAAGAAGAATATGGTATGGGAATGTAATGTGTGAACGACTTGAAATTCGTAAACCAGAAATGTCGATTCCGTTGTCTTGAAGATAATGCAATTCTTTTAATAATGCTGGTGGATTAATAACTACTCCATTACCAATCACTGCTAACTTGTCTTTAGCAAAAATCCCCGATGGTACTAAACGGAGGGCAAACTTCTTACCATCAAACGCAATTGTATGACCGGCATTATTACCACCTTGTGAACGAACAACAACGTCCGCTTCTTGGCTTAGGTAATCGGTCATCTTACCCTTTCCTTCATCGCCCCATTGACTACCAACAATAACAACTGATGACATTTATTTTCACCTCATAGTTATATTTTCTAAAATTAACGTTTTTACTTCGCCATTTTACCGGATTAATTTCTTGTCGTCAACAGTTTATCGAACTATTTTTTGGTATCATTCAGCAAATGTACGCTATTTTCATTGACGCTTCATCTATTTTAGCGCATAATAATGACGGTAAATTTTTAAAAAGGAGCTGCCCTAATGAAAACATTCGATTATGATGATATTCAATTGGTCCCAAATAAATGTGTGATCAAGAGCCGCAAGGAGGCAGATACAAGCGTCAAGTTTGGACCGCGCACATTCAAGATTCCCGTTGTACCTGCAAACATGGAAAGTGTCATCGATGAAGGTTTAGCGATTTGGCTTGCCCAAAATGACTATTACTACGTGATGCACCGCTTTAATCCAGCGACACGAGCAGCTTTCATTAAAATGATGCATGAAAAAGGATTATTTGCTTCGATTTCAGTCGGAATTAAAGATAATGAGTATAAGTTTATTGATCAACTAAAATCCGAACAATTAAATCCTGAGTATATTACGATTGATGTTGCCCACGGTCATTCTGATTTTGTGATCAAAATGATCGAATACATCAAAGAAAAGCTCCCAGATACCTTTGTAACCGCGGGGAACGTTGCAACTCCCGAAGCTGTTCGCGACCTCGAAAATGCAGGGGCAGATGCTACTAAGGTTGGGGTTGGTCCCGGTAAAGCCTGCATCACTAAGCTAAAGACTGGTTTCGGTACTGGCGGCTGGCAATTATCCGCTATTCGTTGGTGTGCTAAAGCTGCGCGGAAACCAATCATTGCTGACGGCGGCATCAGACATAATGGCGATATTGCTAAGTCTGTTCGTTTTGGCGCTTCAATGGTAATGATTGGCTCAATGCTTGCCGGTCATCTCGAATCACCAGGACATGTTATTAACATTGATGGAAAACAATACAAACAATACTGGGGTTCTGCATCTGAAGTTCAAAAAGGGGCTTATCGAAATGTTGAAGGAAAGCAGATGCTTGTTCCTTATCGCGGTTCCATCAAAGACACCTTAAATGAAATGCAGGAAGATTTACAATCTTCTATTTCTTACTCCGGTGGTCGTGACCTTGAGGCTATTCGGAAGGTCGATTATATGATTGTAAAAGATTCAATTATGAACGGCGATTTTTAAAAATAATGGAAAGGAGTGGGAAATAATCTCCTCGACAAGGCGGTGGGCTAAGCTAGAGCGATAATTAGCACGGCACGGGCTGATTATCGTTCGCACTTAGACTCGAGCCTTGTGATTATTTTCCACGTTATATTGCTATTGTTCGCGAAAACCGAGGAGGCTGGGAGAAAACAAAGTTTTCTCCCAGCCTCCTCGGTTTTTTATGATTATTTTTCTAATTCAGCTTGCTTCTTTACGGCCGCTTGACCAAGAATATTTACATAGTTAAATGGCCGATCAAAGTGTGGTTGGAAAAGCATATCAACAAACGCTAAATAATCAATCGTGTGCTTATCTTGGATACATAAGGAAATGATGTTAGCAGATTGAGAAACATCATGCTTACTCATAAACTGTCCACCAAGAATTTGCCGAGTCTTCTTATCCCACACTAATGTCATTAATACGGGTGTTGTTGTCGGCATAAATTCTGGACGGTAGTTGTCCTCAACTGTCACCGCAGCTGCATCAAAGCCCGCTTCTTTTGCATTCTCCAAAGTTAAGCCAGATGATACCATCGTTGTTCCATATAAGTTTAAGCCAGAACTAGATTGGGTTCCCATATCGCGCATCGTATTACCAAAAAGATTGGTCCCTACGATCGTCCCCTGGCGAATAGCGTTAGTAGCTAATGGAATGTATGCATCCTTGCCAGTTGGGTTATAGTGAACAGCCGTTGAATCTCCGGCAGCGTAAATATCTGGATCAGATGATTGCATGTATTCGTTCGTAATAATTGCCCCGTTATCATGCATCTTAACTTTACCTTTTAAGAGATCAGTATTAGGACGGAATCCAACACAGAGAATAGCAATATCTGCCTCGTAGTTGCCCTTATCCGTCTTAACGGTTACACTATTTTCGTGGTTTTCAAATCCGGTTACACGTTGGTCAAAGGCAAAATTAGCTCCGTGATCAACAAATTCTTGTTGAATCCGCTCAGTGTACTCGCGATCAAAGTATTTATGGAGCATCCGTGGCGAACCATCAATCAGTGTTACATCCTTGTTTTGACGAGTGTAAGCTTCTACTAATTCAACCCCAATATAGCCTCCACCAATTATAACAATTCGTTGCGCATCTTTAGCAACGTTGAATAATTCTTTAGCGTGGTGGTAATTCTTACATAAATAAACATGAGGACCATCTACACCTTCAATTGGTGGAATTACTGGCCATGAACCAGTAGTATCTACTAATTTGTCGTAATGATCAGTCTTTGTTTCGCCTGTCACAAGGTCCGTCACTGTGACCGTCTTAGTCTTAGGGTCAATATCAGTTACATTATGTTGCATATGGACTGTTGCCCCCATAGCAGCAAGTTGTTCAGGACTGGAGTAAAACATCGCATCTGGATCACCCACATCACCGCTCAAGTAAACAGCAATCCCACACGAGAGGAATGAAACGTTATCATTCCGTTCATAAATTGTGACTTCTGTTTCTGGATGATTTTGCAAAATTTGGGTAGCGGTAATCGTTCCCGCGTGTGTACAACCAACGATAATAACCTTCATAAAACACACCTCATATCATGTTCCAATTTTCACAATTTATTATACGCACAATTCCTATTTAATCAATATATAAAATAGGAATATTGATTTTCAATTGATAATCAATTATCGCCTTTATTACATAAAATTCCAATACAGTTATTATCGTATAAGATATTAAGTTGATTTTTATTTATATCGACAGATAAATAACGCCACATTTTTCTTCTGAAATTTTTTAAAAATTATTGTAAAATTACTCACAATTGACTATGTTAGGAGTTTTAATATGGAATCTACTTTTCGGTTACGGCGCTCAATTGTTGCTGCAATGTTACTAGCACTAACACTTGTCCTCGGCCGGTTCTTTCTTATCCCTATTCCATGGACACACGGTAACGTCAACTTGTGTGATGCCGGGGTGTTCATCGCAGCTATGCTTTTAGGTCCAGGAGCTGGAACAATTGTTGGGGGCTTTGGCGGAATGTTTCTCGATCTTATTTCCGGCTTTCCACAGGATGCCTTATTTTCATTTGCAGCCCACGGTTTAGAAGGATTTATCAGCGGTTGGATTTATAAGAAATACGGCAACACCACCTGGGGCAAATGGACCGCAATCGTAGCAGGAACAATTATAATGATCGCCATCTACTTTATCTGCAATACCGTTATGTACCACGTAATTACCGGTTTTTTGAGTTTAGGTTCAAACTTTATCCAAGGAATGATCGGTGGAATAGTAGCGTTAATTGTTATTAGACAATTGAAGAAGCATCATGTTGAATAAAAAACACTCGAGAACTAATCGCCTTAACGGCTTATCTGTTCTCGAGTGTTTTTTATGGTTCAATTCCTCCACTTGTAGGAATAACAATAATATAGTTTAAAATTCGATTAGCATAACTTTGCTTACCAGTAAAATCTTTAATGGCTGCATTTAATTCCCTAAGGTTATCAGTAATAATTCCATCAGTATGATTATACATTGCTTGTTTCATAATACCTTCTTCATTAACGGTCCACGTATATACCGGCTGCCGCTGCCAGTGAGCCTGGGTGATGAAATCTTGGTTTAAAGTAGAATATTCCATCGAATACCCATCTGCTGCTCCCTGTGGATTCCCAAAATTATAAGGCTGAATATATAAAACTTTTAACTTTGGATTAATTTTCTTCAAGCTGGTCACTACACTATAGTCAAGCGAATGAATTTGATCATGGTCACGCAAGATTCGTTTTCCATAACGCGCATTAAAGTTTCGAAGCATTTCTTTAGAATCACGGGGAGTGGATTTTATTTCAATTAATAATTTTTGATGACGTTTTTCAGCAGCTGCAAGATATTGGTCGAAACTCGCTACCTTAGCACGATAGCCATTTTCATGTGCTGTTAGCTGGGTTAATTGGTTAAGCGTTAATTCATGCGGTGTTTTATCAACTCCAGTAAGTTTTTTCAAATTTTCATCATGTATCACAACAAACTGGTGGTCCTTTGTTTCATGCAAATCCATTTCAACATAATCAGGCCTAAGTTTACTCGTTTTTTCCATCGCCGGAATTGTATTCTGGACGCCATTTTCTTCGGCTACTCCACGGTGCGAAATCGTAACTGGTCGTCTTATTCCGTGGCCCAACAAGTAAAAAGTATTATTGGCAATTGTCGTTAGCCCAATTACAAGTAATATCAAAGTGAAAATTTCTATTAAGCCCCGTGACACATGCTCCGGAGCAACTGAAAGCTCACTTATTTTAACTAGCGGGTTAACAACCACCAATAAAATAATCGTCCCGGCCCAGATTGCAAGTAATTCGCCACCTAACTGTAAGAAAGATAGGTTAAAAATTGCAGTAAGAAGAGGTAATTTCCCGGGTAATAAATCTAATCCTAATTGAAACAGATAGATTAATACATAGAAACAAACTGTAAAGATACTGGTAAGGATTGTTACAAAAATTATTTGTTCAAAAAGCGTTGCCCATTTGAACTTACTTGTCATTTGCCAACTGCGATGCATTGCAGTCCTTAAGTGAAGGTGTTGATAAGCCATCAACGGCATTGTTAAAATTAAGCGAATTCCGAGCACCGTCATCAACACATAGAACAACAATAGACCGCTAATTAACCATCCATTACGCGTCAAATAATCAATAATAAATTGTGGAATCTGAATCTTTGCTAATAACGGCGTACGAAAAATAATATCCGCGAATGGAATTACTAGCAGAAAGTACCCTAATAATAAAATTAGTGATCCAAGATTTAGTAAGGATAACGTTTCACGAGTCTGCTTAAATATTCGTTGCCATCGAAAATTAGGCAAGCCTATTTCGCGAAATCCCGTCAACAAGAGCATAAATTCCCCATAGATAATAATTAGTAAACATCCTAATTCAATCAACAAACTAATAACAACTAATGGGTGCTTCATCAAAATAGTTATTAAATTTTGACATGACACAAACGGAATTTCTCCGGCTTGTAACACAAAGGTTGTTATCCAGCGAAAAAAAGGAATCACTGCAAATTGATTTACAATATCAAGGCCACCAAATAATATTAAGTATTCCAACCAATTTTTCCTGAATTGACGTGAATATTGTATAAACGCACGATAAGCATTCTTCATCTTTTTTAACTCTCCCACCGAAACTAGTTAAGAAGATTATACCAAAAAAGAGAGTGGGAAATAACCTCCTCGACAAGGCGGTTGGCTAAGCTAGGACGATGATTAGCACGGCACGGGCTGATTATCGTTCGTACTTAGACTCGAGCCTCGTGGTTATTTTCCACGTTATCTTTCTATTGTTCATAAAAGTAGTTGAGGCTGAGAGAAAACAAAAGTTTTCTCCCAGCCTCTTCAGTTAACTTTGCTATTTTAACTTTGATTTAATTACCATGACCTCGGTATCTTCGATTGCTTTTAAATAATGATGTTCATTAGGATGAAGTTGGACAATATCACCTGGTACTACCACTTCTTCACGTTTCTCGGCAACATCCCCAAAGATAGCCTTACCCTTAATTGGAACCACAATTACATCATAATCAACGAAGTGTTCCGGAACATCTTTTCCAGCAGGAACCACTAGATGAGTTACCACTTGGGATTCTGTTTCAATAATATTTTCAAAAAGGTTAATATCTGTATCAGTTTTAATAAATTTCATGTCTCTAATCCTCAATAATCAACCTCATCCGGGTCAGCACATTGTCCACCAAGATTTGGTAATAAACTAATCTTGCGCATATCCTCATCCGTTAATTCGAAATCAAATATATTTTGGTTGCTTATCATCCGTTCTTTATGGACAGACTTCGGTAATGGAAGAATCCCTTGTTGGAGAACCCAACGTAAGCAGACTTGTGCTGGCGTTTTTTGATACTTATCAGCGATTTGAATCATTGTTGGATTAGTTAATACTTTAGCACCTTGACCACCTAAGGGAGCCCATGCCTCTACTAAGATATTGTGTGCTTGTAAGTATTTAACTTCTTCTGTATGTGGCCATCCCGGATGAACTTCTATTTGATCAACTGCTGGTGCTACCTTGGCTGTTTTCATCAATTCTGCAATATGGTGAGGCATAAAATTACTTACCCCAATTGCCCGAATTTTACCTTCATTGTAAAGGTCTTCCATTGCACGCCACGTTTCAGCATTAATCTTGGCAGCCTCATCACCAAACTGCTTTTCATTAGCCGGCCAGTGAATTAAATAAAGGTCTAAATAATCCATCTGTAAACGATCAAGCGTTTCTTGAAAAGCCTTCTTCGTTTGTTCATAGCCACGATTAGTATTCCATAGCTTGCTAGTCACAAAAAGGTCTTCACGCTTAATTCCCGAATCCTTAATACCCTTACCTACTGCTTCTTCGTTTCCATAAACAGCAGCAGTATCAATGTGTCGATAACCAGTTTCAATTGCTTCTTTCACGGCCTGCTCAGCTATATCTGCTGGAGTCCTAAATGTACCATATCCCACACAAGGAATCTTGACCCCATTATTTAAGTTGAATGTTGAGTTAATATTAGTTAATTCAAGCATCTTTGTATCCCTTCCTTCATTTTCTATTATATCTTTTTTCAGATTGGATAACTCACTAGAACAATATAATCAATCAAATTTAGGAAAGCGTTTAACTAATTGACCTACTAAAAGCGCAACTACGATTATAACTGGCACTAGTTCAATCGGAACTAATAATAACAATAGGATAATTGTCAATAACGGTTTTTCTAAAATAAAGGTAAGGCTGGCTGTGATCACAACAATCGCATTTACCCGTACATCTCCTGGCAACATCATCGCACAGGCAGCTCCTACTGCGACGCTCGAAAAAATAGCCGGGAAAATAGTTCCTCCCCGCCATCCCATTGCAAACCCCAGATTACTCATTACGGCTTTTACAAGCGCTACAACTAATAGGAAGGTGATTGAACGATTAAAGGCTTCGTGGGTAAAAGGAACTATTCTAAACTCCCCGGAAAACAAAATATCGCTTGTAATTAACGAGCTAACCGCCAAAATCAGCCCAAAAATCCCACCTTGCCAAACTTTGCTTATTTTTGTGTTAATTATTAGTGCAGCCCAATTTTCTAAGTGAACAAACAGCCACCCAAAAGCAATCCCGATGATAAATGTCGGAATACTCGTTAATACATTGATCCATTCCCAATTAATAACCCGATGGTGAATCCCAAAAACGCCTTCTTCAGGAAAAAGTTTAAACACAATTGCCGCGCCTATTATTCCAATCCCAACCAATCCTGAAATAACAAAAATTCGTTGATATTTATTTTTAAAAAGCTGACCAAACCTAGGAGCACGGACTAAATCTTGCGTTTGCATTTTACCATGCCAAAGATAAACCTTCTGGCGCGTTGAAACTGCCCAGCGCAAACGATCACCAAGCCAATTAATCATGCTACTAGTTAAGACTGTTGTAGAAGCTTCTGGTCCGATGCTTCCGCCAGCTCCGAGGACTAATAAACCAAGAATAAAAGACTTCCACCAATTATGATAATTTAAATACCCCTTCATCCTTACTTGAGTCAGCACTTGTTCAATCGTTAATGGGTAATTACCCCATCGTTTATTCAAAAAACCAATCAAAAATCCTAATGGAATACACACTAAAAACGGATACCATTTACTACCAACTGTCATATCAAGGTATTGATGCCAAACTAAATCAATTACCCAGTTAACTAAGTTTAAATATGCCGCTGTCAGCATGCCAATTATTAGGCTCCAAACCACAGCATATATCCCAATATTAAGTCGCCAAAATCTCATTCTTACTTCCCTACTTCTTTTAACGTTAAGATAAAAGCTAGTTTACCATTTGTATACTTCGCTGTAATTTTCCCTTTCAATTGTTTAACGATATATTGCGCCATGGAAAGCCCAATTCCAAAACCAGCTTTTTGTCCTTGAGTGTGCGATTCATCAACCCGGTAAAAGCGGTTAAAAAACTTTTTAACATCAAGACTTTTACCATCTTTATAGCTATTCGCAACTGTAATAATTATATTTTTACTATGATTAGGTGAGGCCACTGTAAAGTCAATTTCGCCCTGTGGATCACAATACTTATTTGCATTATCAAGAAGAATATTTAACAGTTCCCGTACTAAATTTTCATCAGCATTTGCTACCAAACCTTCATCAATCTGCACATTGAACTGTTTCTGCTCAGTTGAAATTACACTCTTGAAACTGCTAGCCACATTCTGGGCAATTTGGCTTACATTTACCGGTACCACCATTAATGTCGGTTGTTCTTGCATGCGCGCAAGTGATACTAAATTATTAATTAACTTTGTCAGACGGGTAACCTGTTGTTTGGTACTTGCCGTCCATTCATTTTCACCATTTATAATCTCTTGCATTTCATTGTTCGCTGAAATAACGGTCAATGGCGTTTTTAGTTCGTGACTCGCATTAGTTATAAATTCTTTTTGTCGCTGCTCTGCTTCAATGATCGGTCGAATTGCCCGACGCGAGTAAAGGGTTAAAACAATGGTATATAGAACTAAAACAATTATACTCAAGATCAACCCCGTATGCATTAGTGATCGCGTCCGAGCCATAAGAAGTGATTCATCAAGAAAGACAATTACTTTTTCGCCGTTTTTATTACGAATCTTATAAGCATAATTGACCCCGTGATACAATAACTGTCCGCTATGGACCTTTCTTCTTATAAGACGGTCTGTCATTGCCCGTGCATCCTGCGGCGTAACGGTTGCAATATGATCATCCTGCACTTCCGTTACTTGATTTTTACTATCGACCAGTACAGCAAAATAACGATATTGATGAAGGCCTTCACGTGAAAATTGAGGTTGATTATCGTCAGCAGTACTGATCCCTTTTCGGGGAATTTGGCCATCGTTATTTACCAAAATCGTTAATACCCGTTCAATTTCTTGGTGTGACTGATAGTAAGTAAGGGTACAAATACTGCCAACAATTGTCAAAATTACAAATAATAACGCAGCGGTTGCGATTGCAATAAATTTATAGCGAAAACGTTGAATCATTCCTTGACCCCCTATCACGCAATCATAAACGGTCCAGTTTTTTCACCACTAATTGTTACCTGAGATTGAATTGCCTGTAATTTTTGTCGTAAATAACAGATATTAATCCAGAGATCTTCTTGATCAGCAGTTTCATTCTCATCCCAAACATGATTGATAAGTTCATTCGTCGATAATTCTTTATTAGCATTCAAGATAAAGTACTGAAGTAAGCGATTTTCCCGATTTGTTAAACTAATCGAATTATGACTTTCAAGTGATTGATCATTACCATTAAGGGTCAAGTCACCAAACTCAAGAACATCTACTTGGTAAGAATCATCTCGCCGTTGACGGGAACGCAAACGGGCGAGTAGTTCTTTTAAGGAAAATGGCTTAGTCAAGTAATCGTCAGCACCGGCATCAAGACCAGTGACCTTATCATCTTCTTCACCCATTGCTGTTAACATCATAATATAAGTTCGATTACCAGTCGCTCTGATTTCCTTTAATGCTTCCAATCCTGATTTAACAGGCATCATAATGTCTAAAATTATGACATCATAAGCATTTTCTTTCGCCTGATCAACGGCTTCTTGACCATTATTAGCAATATCAACTTGATAACCACTCGCCGTCATTGCTGAACTCAATACATGAGATAGCTGTTGTTCATCTTCTGCTACAAGGATTCGCATCTTAATCGCCTTCCTCACTAGAATTAATTAATTGCCGAATTGTTTGCATTTGAACGTCGCATGATGCCAATTGATCAGCACAACGTTTAAGTTCGCGGCCAATTCGCTCTGGATTTTTAATATTATGTTTATATTTCATCTCATGTTCAAGACTTGCCCATGAATCCATTGCGATCGTCCGTAACTGAATTTCAACATAAAAATGTCCAGGATTATTTCCTTCAATATCTTGATATGGAACTGTTTCATCAATAATGACATGATAGCTCCGATATCCATTTGGCTTTGCATTTGTAATATAATCTTTTTCCTTAATAACCTCACACCAATCAGCTTGCCGTAATTGGTAAAGGCAACGGTTGATATCATCGATAAAGTTACAAACAACTCTGATTCCCACCGCATCGCGACACTTTCGTAAAGCTGATTCAGTAGAGACCGGATAACCTTTTCGTTGGCATTTTTCTTCCATACTCTCGGAAGTCTTTACCCTGGCAATTAGATGTTCATAAAGTTTCGGTTGCTTATCCTGTATTGTTTGCTGATTTAGCTCCTTGATTCGGTCAGTTGTGAGGGAAAGAATATTTGACAAAATCTGCTCATATGGGCCATAAATTGACATCACATTTTCCTCCTTTAATTTGAATATTATACAGTACTTACTACTAAAGAATACCCTAAGAATAGCATTTTTAAGATGACTTAAATTTTACTCAGTCCGCAATCTTTCCACATAGTCATCTACTTGCTTTTTTTGTGGTCCAGTTTGGTAGAATTCTTTGCTTAATTGAGTCAAGGTTAAGTTCTTTGTTTTTAGTTTTGTATTGTGCTGAGAAGTGTATTTTATGATTACGGTTTGGTCTTCCTCTTTAAAGAAAATCACCGTCCCATCTTGGTCATCAGCTGCTACTAGATAGCTATAGTCATCTACCCCCGCTGGAACGGTGTCAGATGGCTTAACAATTCCATAAACGAGTTGATTTGCAACAATATTTTGTTTTAGCCACTCGGGAGATATTGCTAAGCCCGCTAAAACACCAATTTGCTGGTCGGTAAATTTTGGCCGCAGCTGTTGACTTGACTGTGTTTCATCCTGAACTTGCTGAGGGGAAGGCCGATTAAAGTTAATTGTAACTACTACCCATAAGCAACTAATTAAAATAATGATTGTTATAATTACTTTTCTTTTCATAATTTCACATAAAAAAGGCGCACCTAGATTATTCTAAGTACGTCTTTACGGATTGTTAAAAGAGAGAAATTGGATCTTAATTCATTTGCGCTTTAATAGCAGCTAAGGATACGTCGCCAGTCTTATCGAACTTAACATCAGCATCCTGCAAATCAGCACCAAAACCAATTGATAATTCACCAGCACGGTTAATTGATTCAATTCCGGCTTGGGCATCTTCAAGTCCCGCTACTTGGTCAGCTGGAAGATCCATTAATTTAGCTGCTTCTTGGTAAATTTCTGGATCTGGCTTACCATGGCTTAAGTTTGCTGGATTAACGATTCCTTCAAAGTAATCAGTTAATTGCAAATACTTAAGAACCTTTGGCGCATTTTTCGAAGCAGAAGCTAATACAATATGGTAACCGTTAGCTTTCAATTCATCTAAGAAGTCTTTCATTCCTGGAAGAATATCGGCAGGTGTTAGCGTTTCAACTAATTTAATATAGTTATCATTCTTTTCAGTTGCCAAAGCTTCTTTTTCTTCTTGAGTATAGTCATTTTCATGGCCACCAGCCTTCAAGATTAATTCCAAAGAATCCATTCGACTAACACCTTTTAATGCATCAGCCAATTCTGGAGTCCATTTAGTCCCAACCTTGTCAGCTAATTGGTGCCATGCTTGACCATGAAAACGAGCAGTGTCAGCAATAACACCATCAAGGTCAAATGCAAAACCTTTCAAATCTTCAAACTTCATCTCAAATGCCTCCAAGAATTATTTTAATTCCAGTTTCTTACCGTCAAGATCGATAGTAATTGGATCACCTGATACAAGATCGATCTTAGTACCATGCTTATCAACCTTAACCTTCAAGATCCGACCACGGAACATTTGACGGAATTGGTATGAATCCCACTTCTTAGGTAAGAATGGTGCATAATGCAATTGACCATCGCGAACCCGCATACCAGCAAATCCTTGAACGATATCAAGCCATGAACCAGTCATTGAAGTGATGTGAAGTCCATCAGAAGTATCGTTGTTGTAGTTATCAAGGTCAAGACGTGCTGAACGTTCATACAATTCAACGGCCTTATCTTCGTAACCAATATCAGCAGCGATAATTGAGTAAACTGAAGCAGAAAGACTTGATTCGTGAACAGTAAATTGTTCGTAGAAGTCGAAGTTATTCTTCTTTTCTTCCTTAGTAAAGTCATCAATAAAGTCCCAGAGACCTTGGATAACATCACCTTGTTTTACGTATGGTGAACGTAAGATCTTATCCCATGACCAGTGTTGGTTAAGTGGTAATTGGTCACTTGGAATTTCAGAAACTGGAGTCAAGTCCTTGTCCATGAAGCCATCGTTTTCTGGGAAGATGTCCTTTTCCTTGTCGTAAGGAAGGTACATGTTGTCTACAATACCCTTCCACTTACGCTTTTCGTCTTCTGAAACATTAAGCTTCTTGGCTACCTTTTCATCTACTTGGTCTAAGATGTCAAGGGTGTATTGAAGAGTCCAACGACAAAGAAGGTTAGTGTACCAGTCATTGTTTACGTTGTTGTCGTATTCGTCAGGACCAGTTACGGCATGAAGCATGTACTTGTTCTTGTTTTGGGAGTAGTGAACACGGTCTGCCCAGAAACGAGAAATTTCAGTAAGAACTTCTGCCCCTTCGTTAAGAACGTATGACTTGTCGCCAGTGTACTTAGTGTAAAGGTAAATAGCAAAGGCAATGTCTCCGTTACGGTGGATTTCTTCAAAGGTAATTTCCCATTCGTTGTGACATTCAATACCGTTGAAGGTAACCATTGGGAATAATGCACCATCAAGTCCTTGTTCCTTAGCGTTAACAAAGGCACCGTCTAATTGCTTGTAACGGTACATTAATAAGTTCCGAGCAACTTCTGGATCTGCAACCCCAAGATAAACTGGAATACAGTAAGCTTCAGTATCCCAGTAAGTAGCACCACCGTACTTTTCACCAGTGAATCCCTTTGGACTGATGTTAAGACGGTAATCTTGACCATAGTAGGTGGAGAAGAGTTGGAAGAGGTTGAAACGAATACCCTGTTGAGCTCCTTCATCACCTTCAATTTCAACGTCAGACTTAACCCAACGATCTGCCCATTCTTTAATATGTGGATCAAGTAAATCGTCAAAACTTTGATTATCAAGTTGGTCGCTCAATACTTCCAAGTTCTTTTCAATATCTGCTTGGGAATCGTAATCACGAGAAGTCATTACGATACTACGCTTTTCAAAGTTAACTTCTTTACCAGCAGCTACAGTACCAGCAAATGTGTTGTAAGCGTGCTTTTCGTCAGTGCCGTCACCCACGTGGTCAAGGTTAGTCTTTGAAGTAGTCTTCATTCCAACGATGAATTGTGGAGTACCAAAATCATTCTTCTTAGTCATAGAAGTTAATTCAGCATGTTCGCCATCAGCAGACTTGCCTAAAACGTTCCAGAATTGTTCATCGTAGTTAGCGTCTTCGTTGTATACATCAGCATCAATCATGCTAGTAATTTCAACCTTAGCATCACTGTTGCCACGGTTCTTAATGTGGAGACGTTGACCAACTAATTCTTTTTGGGTAACACTAACAAAACGTTCAAAATTGAAGTACATTTCAGTACCACCAATTTCAACAGTAAAGCGCCGTTCTAAGACACCACGCTTCATGTCAAGATCAAGCTTAAAGTCTTTTGGTGTTTGCTTTGCTAAGTCGAGTTGTTCACCATTAACCTTAATGATTAACTTCATGAAGTTGACAGCGTTGATCATCTTACCAAAGTACTTAGGATAACCATTCTTCCACCAACCAACACGAGTCTTGTCAGGGAACCAAACTCCACCGAGGTAGATACCTTCCATGTGGTCACCACTGTAACCTTCTTCAAAGAAGCCACGCATACCAAGATTTTCATTGGCTAAACTAGTCATTGATTCTTGTAAACGCTTGTCTTGTGGGTCCCATTTGTGAGTAGCAACATGCCAAGGGGCAATATCAAATGTTCGTTTCATTGAAATCTCAATTCCTTTCATCTGAAATAAAGGTAGTCTTTAACCTGCCTTTATTATAACTTAATTAATTTGTTTTATTAAATAACTCCTATTCAGCATAAGTTTCCTTGATGGTAGCTACTGAAAGAGCACCAAGAGCCATTACAATACCAGCAAGGATAAACATGTGAACTTGTGAGTGTCCAAATAATGGGAATAAAGCAAAACTCAATAATGAAGCAACAATCTGTGGTAAACAAATTGAACCGTTGAATAATCCAAGGTATGTACCCATGTGCTTACCAGTCAATGCGTTTGTGACGATTGTTAATGGATAAGTGTTCATCGCAGCCCAAGCAATACCAACTAATGTGTAAGAAATGATTAATACCCATTGGTTGTGAATAAAGAAGACGGAAATAAATCCAAGGGCCCCGAGAAGAAGGCTACCACCATAACCGAGCTTGTGGTATTTGTTTGGTACCTTAGCTAAAACATATGACCAGATAACCGCAGCGATTGATTGAACAGCAGCAAGAACACCGTACCAGTTACCAGCAGCTTGGTAACCAGCAGAAGTAGCATCAACAGTATTCCAAACATTTTTGGCAATAGCACCAGCTGAGTATGTCCAGAGGTATTGGAAGGCAAACCAACAGAAGAATTGAACAAGGGTAACTGTCCAGAATGCTTTTGGAGCGTGCTTCAAAAGCGTAAGCCAGTTTCCACCTTCTTTGTTATCATCTTCAGTAATACCATGGTACTTTGCGTAAGTTGCTGGATCATATTCATGAACCCGGAAAACTGTAAACAAACTAGTAACAACTAACAATGCTGCTCCAACGTAGAAGGCAATAATAACGGAATCTGGAACAACTCCTCGTTTAGCAGTGTTACGAACTCCAAACCAAGCAGTTAAGATAAATGGGAAAACAGCAGCCAACACCGCACCTGTGTTAGATAAGAAACTTTGAATCCCATAGGCATAACTCTTTTGATCATCATTAACCATGTCACCAACCATCATCTTAAATGGCTGCATTGCCACATTTGATGAAAGGTCAAGCAAAGCAACAGTAATTGCACCGAACCAAAGCGCAGCAAGCGAACCATACCCGAAACCGAAACTTCCTGAATTAGGAAGTAAAATCATAACGATAACAGCAACAATCATTCCCAATAGTAAGTATGGTAACCGCCGACCACCTAATTTTGGTGCCCATGTACGGTCTGAATAATAACCAATGATTGGTTGAACAATCAAACCAGCTAATGGTGGTAAGATGAAGAACCAGCCAAGGTTGTTAGGGTCGGCCCCAATAGTTTGGAAAATCCGACTCATTTGAGAACTCTGCAGAGTAAAAGCTGTCTGAACACCAAGGAATCCAAAGTTGATCATCCAGATGGTACTCTTTGAGAGAGTAGGTAATCCAGCCCCCGTGGACTTTTCTTGACTCATTGCTAACAACTCCTTAACTTATAAAATAGTTCTAAAAGACACTTATGATTATTGTAAGCGCTTCATACATTATTGCAATATTAATAATATCAAATTTGGAAATTTTGTGCAACCGCTTGCGCAAAATTTTAGAAAACGGTTGCAGATTTTTGCAATTTAAAGTTATTACCATGACTAAACTTAGAAGTGGGATTATTATAATTAATTATTTAAAACATACTCAGCTTAATAAAATAAAGAAGGCAAGTAATAGAGAAAAACTTCAAGTTTCCTCAAGTACTTGCCTTTTACGATGAAAGTTATTCTTGGTACTAAATTTTCTTAAGCAGAACCGCTTCACCCATTCCGCCTCCGACACACAGCGAAGCAATGCCGAGTTCATGATTATCCCTATGCATTTCATTAATCATCGTGACGATAATTCGTGCTCCTGAACACCCAACAGGATGGCCTAATGCAATTGCCCCACCCCAAGGATTGACAGCACTAGGATCAAGATGAAGCAAGTTCTGACAGACAAGGGCCTGGGTCGCAAACGCCTCATTAATTTCGTAAGTATCTACATCATCTGCCGACATCTGCTGATTTTCTAAGAGTTTATTGATTGCATAATATGGTCCCAAACCCATCAATGCTGGATCAAGACCAATAACTGCAGATCCTTGCCACTCAGCCAATGGAGTTAATCCTAATCGGTTAACTGCACTTTCAGAAGTAAGAACCAAGGCAGCTCCACCATCATTAATTCCCGAGGCATTCCCCGCAGTCACACTTCCGTCAGATTTAAAAGCTGGTTTTAATTTCGCTAAAGCCGCTAGTGAAGTATCTGGCCGTGGAGCTTCGTCAACAGTTACAGTCACGGTTGTTCGTTTCTGCTTAACTTCAACTGGTACAATTTCTGAATCAAAATAGCCTGCTTTTTGAGCCTTTACTGTACGTTGGTGGCTCATCAAAGCAAATTCATCTTGTTGGTGACGAGTAATCTGGTACTTCTCATTAATATTTTCAGCAGTAATTCCCATCGGATAACCGCCGTAAACATCATTTAAAGCATCACTTTGCATTGCATCAAGCAAGGTCCCATTCCCAAACCGATAACCATTCCGCGCTTTGGGAAGAACATAAGGAGCTTGGGACATACTTTCCATCCCTCCGGCAACAATTACATTAGCCTGCCCTGCGCGAATCAAACTTGCTGCTAAGTCAACACTGGACATTCCTGATGCACAGACATCATTAATCGTTATTGCCGGAACCTGCTCACCTAATCCAGCCGCCATCGATGCCTGACGAGCTGGATTTTGTCCAGCTCCTGCTTGAATAACATTCCCCATTAATACTTGGTCAATATCATTTCCACTGAGCTTTGCCTTTTCAACAGCCGCTTTAATTGCAATCGCTCCTAATTCAACCGCAGACTTTGAAGCTAACTGACCATTAAACTTACCGATTGGTGTTCGCTGAGCAGCAACAATGTAAACCTTCTCCATTCCGATTTCCCTCCATGTAAAAATAAGAGAGGACCGTGGCAAGTAATTCCGTGGTCCTTTCTATCAACTATTTATTTTAAAATCAACGATTCGGAATTGCTCTTCTGGATTAAAAAGCAATTCGACCGCTTGCTGACCTAATTTGCGGGGTTGTAAGTCAACCTTTTCTTCTTGATTAATTAACATCCCCATCAACCGACTATTGTTAAAACAAATAGTTGGTAAATTAAATTCTTGTAGTTGCCGTATTAATCGTACCAGCAACAAGTCATCAGCACAAACAATTGAATCGATTTGCGGATGTTGTTTAATAAAATCTTTAACAGTGATCCCGGTTGGTGAATATCGCCAACTTAGAGCAGGAAGTTGATGATTTTGCATACTCTGCTCATAACCTTGATATCTATCCTGTTCAAATACCCAATTGCTTGCAGATTGAAGAAATATGGGATGACTGACCCGCTGATGATCCATTAAATAATCAGTTGCCGCTTGTCCTGCTGCTACGTTATCATTGTCGACAAAACGATCTTGGGCTTTATCTGGATGACCGATTACCACAAAATTAAGGTTATTTTGGCGCAGGTAATTAGTAATTGGATCATCTTTAACAGTATAAAGCACTAAAAAGTTATGCACCTTTGACTGTTCGACCATTGATTTTACACTTTGTAAAAGGTCGGTCGTAGTTGGCGCAATTGCCACAACCATTTCATAGTGAATCGGCTTTAATGCCACGCTGATTCCCCGTAATAAATCAATATGAAAAGGATTGGCAGGAGCAGTATCACTGGTTACCGGAAAAACTATTCCGACCATGTTTGATTCGCCCCGTGTTAGGTTCTGTGCATTGTAATTTGGTTGATATCCCAACTCTTTAGCAATCATTGCTATTCGTTGCCGTGTTTTTTCACTAATTCGTGGATTATGGTTTAAAGCTCGAGAAGCAGTTGAAACCGATACCCCGGCTTTTTGTGCAATATCTTTAATTGTCGCCAACTAATCACCCTCTTTTGTAAATAACACAAACTCTCCTAATTCTAACAGGTAAAGTCCCATTTGGACAACTGGAATCCCTTCCATTAAGTTCAAAGCTTCTTTATAGAGCTCTAATTGTCCCCGATACCGGTCCTTTATCCGTGCCAAATCAAAGTCGCGGTAATCTTTGTTAAGGTGATCAGTCTTATAGTCAACTAGAATAATTCCCTCGTTAGTTTTTAAGTAACCATCAATGATTCCATGAATTAAAATACGTTCATCATCACTAACATTTACTCCCTTAAATAGTTCGTGACCATTCATAATCATCGAAAATGGTACTTCACGATGATAGTCTGCCGGATGCTTTAAGATCTTCTGACCAACAGCAGTCTGATAAAAGGCCATTATTCCTTTACGATTGATCTGCGCTGCCACAACCGGATTAATCAATTTTTCTCCTACTAATTTTTGAATTTCCTGATCAACAAACTCAACATTAATTGGGCCTTCATTAAGTGGTAGTTTTTGGAAAACCAGGTGAGTTGCTGTTCCGATTTCTGTTGCCGCTGGTTCATGAGTAGTCTGCTGAATGAAAGCTGGAACATCAAAGTTATTATTTAAATAAATCCCTTGCGTCTTGACCTTTTGTTGTTGATCATAATCCCACCGCGCCATATCACGCGTGTCAGGATCTTCAAAGACTCGTTTAACATCTGTAACGGATTGGTAAGCAGTTGTTTGAGTAGCGACAAGATGGGGGTAACGATAGCGCAAAATTTGACCAATCTTTTGTTCAGACGCATCAGTTGCTACCATATTATTCTTTTCCGTTACATTAGTACTTGCATTTTGTCCAATTTTTGTCAAGCCATCACTAACATCAAGTGCGGTATATGTCTTTGCGATAAAGTGAGGATTAAGCGCTAAGCCAGTGACTTTAGTATCCGCAAGAGTACTGTCTTCTAGTCTGACATTTCCACGACTCAATTGTTGCGCATTGAATCCTGGATAACGAGCCAAGGCAAGGCCAACCCAGTCCATAAATGAATTTGCAGTAATCCGTGGCTGCGGGCCAATTAGTAAATTCTTACTCTGATAAGCTTTCTGCCATCGCTGCCATGAACCAGCAAGACTTTGTGTCCGCATTTCTTCATTAAAGGATCCCGTAATAACTAATCGCTGTTCCGCCCGAGTCAATGCAACATAGAGAACTCGAAGATCTTCTGCCCGTTCTCCGCGCTGAATCTCTTCAATCACTGCTTGTCGTTGTGGCGTATCATAAATGACCCGTTGATCATCCATGTAACGAATTCCTACTCCGGCAACGGCATCAACAACTGCATTCTCACGAGCTGCTCCTTTATTAAAACCATGCGTGGCATCAATTAGAAAGACCACGGGGAATTGAAGACCTTTGCTTCCGTGAATTGTCATAACATTAACCGTATTTGCAGTTAACTGTGTCGGTGCTACTCCTAAATCTTTATCATGTTCCTGCATTTTCTCAATAAAGCGAATAAATTGGTAAAGGCCCTTAAAACTGCTTTGTTCATAGGAATGAGCACGTTGGTAAAGGGCATGGAGGTTTGCTTGCCGTTGGTGGCCTCCTGGCATTGCTCCGACATAATCAAGGTAACCTGTTTGGTCATAGATCTGCCAAATCAAGTCAACAAGGGTTTGTTGCTGAGCTGTTTGTCGAAAGACACGAAGCAAACCTAAGAAGTGATCTGCTTTTTCATAAAGGGCATTTACCTGTTCAGAAGTAAGGAGCGATTGATGGCGAAGAGCCTTTCGCTGGTAATTACTCATGAATGTTTGCAAGGCGGCGTAGTAATCGGCAGATCGATTCTGAAGACGGATAAAAGCTAATTCTTGGTTAGTTAACCCGACAATCGGTGACCGTAAAACCGCAGCTAATGGAATATCCTGTTGTGGATTATCAATTATCTTCAACAAGGACATCATTACTCGCACTTCGGTAGCTTGGAAATAGCTTTCAACATCGTGAACCGTCAATGGAATATTAAGTTTATTAAACTCTTCCATCAATGAATTATTGATTGCCTTTGTCCGTTCAAGCAAAACAATATCACCATACTGAATCGGATGCATCTGCCCATCTTCTGGATGAAAAATTAACTCCTGATTTTCGACCATCTGCTTAATTCGCATCCCGATCATCCGAAATTCTCCAGCTAACTTATCATCCTCGTGTTCAATATTTTCCTTTTCTGGATCAAGAGCATTGGCGTCATACAACAACACTTCCGTTGGTTGAACCTTATTATCTTGATTTTCTTCGTAATAAGTTGCCGCATATTTTAAATGGGCATCTTCGTCGTAATCAATTTCACCAACTCCCCTATCCATCAGTTGTTCGAAAAGGACATTAGTAAAGCTTGTCACATTAGTCATCGACCGGAAATTTTCCCCTAAAACAATCGCTTCCCCGTCGTTACCTTGACGATAGTTTTGATATTTCCCAAGAAATAATGTTGGATCAGCTTCACGGAACCGGTAAATCGATTGCTTAACATCCCCCACCATAAATAGGTTCTTGCGTTCAGGAGATGTCAATTTCATCAAAATACTTTCCTGAAGGCGGTTCGTATCCTGGTATTCATCAATCATAATTTCCTGATAATGATTTTGCAGATCTTTGACGAGGGTTTGCCAGTTTGGCTGGTCGTCTGGTGGCGTTAAAATAGCGTACGCGTAGTGCTCCAAGTCACTAAATTCAAGAACATGCCGATTTAACTTGGTTTGTTGATACCGCCGACGGAAATTAATCGTTACCGCACTCAATTCGCATAAAAGTTCCTGAGCATGCGTTGAAATTAATCGAAATTGGTCTTCACGATAATTAAAGAAGCGATCGACTAACTGATCAAATTGCTTTTTTATCCCGGTTCGAGCACTTCCCAGTGATTTATATACTTCTTCAGCTAGCTCATCGTCTTTCGGTTTGCCACCCATTCGTGCAAATTTAGCATTAGCAAATAAGTCCCGAATAGTATTCCAGGTAGGTGGTCGCAATAAGTCTAAAAGCTCCTGCATCATCTGCTGGTCTTTTTGCAATGAAGCAACAGTTTTAGCGTCTAATTGACTTTTAGTTGCTTTGCTTAACAGGGCTGTAAATTGATCACGGAAAGTCGTTAGCTCAGTTAACAATTCTTCTTTTGCGATTGGTTCCTGTGCTTCCTGCTTTCCCAAGTAAGTACTAACTGTTTGTTCCCACTGCTTCTTTAGCTGATTACGCTGCTTCTGAATATCTTTAAATACATTAATCCGTGGATCATCTGCCGCTGGTCGTCCCCGAAAACTACCAAACTTTTGTTGCACCATCATTTGGCAAACATCACTGACGGTAATACCCCCTAGTGAAGAAAGAAGTTGGTGCATCAACTCTTCATCACTCTTAATAACCTCGGCTGCTTGGTCCAGTCCGTTATCGTTAGCTCTTGTTGCTAATTCACGATAATCTTGAATGAACTGATTGAGTTTTTCGATGACCAGGGGCTTTAGCTGTTGTTGATAAAAACTAGATTCTAATAGTGAGCCAGACCCCAAATCATAATTATCTGGTAATTTTTGGAGCCACTTTTCGGGGTCAGGCTGGGCATTAGCAATTTCATATAACCGTAAAATCAAGTCATCGAGTCCTTGGTCATCACGGTCACTAGAAAAGTTGAGAACTAGTTCGCTAAAGGAAGCTCTTCCTGGAACTTTTTCTTCAGCATTTTTATAGAGTTCTTCGCTAACTTCATGCCAGACATCTTCTTGAAGTAACAATCGCTCCGTTTCATCAGTTAAGAGCCGAAATTGTGGATCAAGGTCAATCAAGTAGTAGTAGCGTTTTATTAACTTTAAACAAAAAGCATGAATTGTACTGATATCTGCAGCCGCAAGCCGATTAATTTGATTACTCATCCGGTCACGTAAATCTTTGGGATTAGCGGAATCTTGTACTATTTTCTGCAAGGCTGTCCTGATTTTATCCCGCATATTCTTTGCTGCCGCGTCTGTAAATGTTACGAGCAGCATTCGATCAATGCTTTGCCCTTCTTTAATTAATTCAATTGTCCGATTTACTAGCACAGCCGTTTTTCCTGATCCCGCGGAAGCTGAAACTAGAATATTTTCGCCACGGTCATTAATCGCCTTGGATTGAGCAGGCGTTGGTTTAAATCCAGCCATTACTTCTTATCCTCCTCATCATCGTTTTGGACTACATTATCAAATGCTTCTTTTGCTAAATTAGGGTTTAGGTCGCGGTAGTTTTGCTGGTCAAGCATATTATCAAACTGAAATACGTCTAAAAAGTCACTATAATCAAGTCCTGTACGGCGGTTGCTTCCAGTTAATAACCGGTAAGGATTTAGTTTCAAGTCACCACTCAAGATTTGATTACCCGCATTAATTACAAGTTCCTTATTCATGTTTTGCAGCCAATCAAGTTGTTGCGGCGTAACGAGAAGCGCTTCTTTATTAGCTTTGATTTTTCCATTCTTATATTCCTTAAGTGGGTATAAAAATGCTTGTTTATCTAAGCTCTTATCTAACTCCCGCAATAATTGTGGATCATTCAAGAGGATTCCCTTGTATTGGTGCTCTTTTAATTTCAAATCATCGAGGGAACTTTTCTTTAACTCGGCAGCCTTAATTGTCGGATTATTCAAACGAAGATATAATGCCCCTGCCAGTCGTGGGTTACTCGTTTCCAATTCAGTTAAGTTTGCCTGTAACCCGTTAAGGTAGGTTAAAAGTTGGAGAGAGAGTCCATAATAAGCCGAAGTGAGGTCAAAAAGATGATTACTCGACTTATAGTCAACGACCGTCAAGAAATTATCGTTTCCTTGCTTAAGATTATCGATTCGGTCAATTCGTCCCCGCAGATAAATATGATGATTATCTTTAAGCGGATAATCAAGAGAACCAAGGTTGCCCGGCTGTTGGTTACCAATTCGTCCAAACTGAACTTCGGTTTTAACTGGCTGTGAGCCGGTATATTCAGCTTGACGGCATAATGTAATCAACATTGTTTTAACAATTGCGGTTAATTGCTGATATTGGAATTGGGCTTGGGCTGAAGAATTAATGAGACGCAATAAAGTTGGCTGATTCTCTTGAGCTGCAACTAATGCATGATCAATCAGCTGGTCACGTTGTATCTGATTATCTTTGTTGGCAAGGTTTGCAAATGACAAATTATTTTCTCGAATTGTTGTAACAAAAGTCTCCATTGCTTTATGGAAGAAGGTACCGATACGGTCATTAGATAGGGTTAACTCATCTCGTTTTTGCAACCGCAAGCCATACTTAAGGAAATATTCGTACTGATTGATATAAAAATCTTGTAACTGCGAAATCGAGGCATATAATACCCGCCCGTGCTCATCATCTGGAGTTGCCCGGAGATAAAGTGCCTGAGCCAATTTATTTCCCAGGGAATCAATCTTATTTTGATAATGGAAACCAGCAGCAACTAAAGATAGACGCTGACCTAGTAATATTCCTTCTGCTTGAACCTTAGCATCCGCTGATTGTTGCCATTGCTTAGCTAACTTAACCAACGATTCAGCAACTGTTTGCCACCCAACGGGCATGACTGGTTGACGATCAATGCCAACCCCTTGCTCATCACGAATTTGCCGGCTAACTTCAACTAACCGGTTTATTGTTGCAAGCGGAGCACTAACAAAATCAATAGCATTCTCTTGTCCGGCCTTACTAGTAGCTAATGGATATTCACGAACCGGTTGATCAAAGTAGCGAGCCATATCGTGCATATATGGCGATATACCGAGTTCCTTATCATCACTATCAGTTTGCGGTGCCGAGAAAATCAACTGTTCCTTAGCATTCATAAAACCAGTATAGTGAACAAATGGCTCGTCAATCAGTTGGTCAATTGCCGTTCCAGGAAGGTATTGGAAATCTTCATCAAGATAAGCACTCAAAATATCCTTATCTTGGTCCGTTAGCAAACTATCACTTTCTTGCATCTCTGGCATCACATCATCAGTTGACCCAATCATAAAAACTACTTTTCGGTTTTCACTTTGGACAATTCCAGTTTCAGAGACTACTACTTGGTCTAACGTTGCCGGGATCTGGGAATACTGGGCCGCCGCAAACCCTGCCTGGAGCAATTCACTAAAATCTGCAAGAACCTCACTAGTTCCGTTCCGCAGTTCCTGTTGGCCTAAAATTTCTACATATTCTTGGAGAATTTGGCAAAAGGTAGCCCAGACTTGTTGTGGTTGGCGCGCGAGGTCTAAATCCCGAGTACTTTGGTATTGCTGCCAAGCGTATAACCGGTCTGTAACTCCCATAGCAGCTAAGAATTGGTATAACGCAGTCGCAAGTTCTTGTCCTGTTTGTGCTTGTTTAAACTGGTCGAAAACTGGCAGTAAGTGGTTTGCAACAAAATCTTTTACAAGAGCTAACTGGTCATTTAATTTTTTTAAACGTGACTGTTCATATTTTAGATCTGTCAGGTTCGTTCCTGACGCCTGCCATAATTGCTTAATCTTTTCTGGATCATTAGTTGTCCAAGCATTTTTTCCTTCAATTGCCTGCTTAAGGCACCAATTCTCAGTAGCGAAAACTGCTGCTTGGAAATCACTTAGTCCCATCAGATCACCAGTGCCTGTCCGTGGAACAAGTAACCATGTCTTAAGCAATTGGATGATGTCTGCTGTTCGATAGCCTCGTTGCGGTAATTCTAATAATGTTGTGAGGAGCGTTACTAGCGGATGATTATCCATCAAGCGTTCATGGTCATTAAAAACTGGAATATTATGTGCCGCAAAAACCGGTTCAATCATTGGCTGATAGCCGTCAAGGTGGCGACTAAGGATAAGGAAGTCACGATAACGATATTTACCGCTAGCAACTAATTGGCGAATCTGGGTAGCCACATTATTCAATTCAGTCATCCGATTGGTGGTTGTCATAAATTGAAGATTTTGGGGACAAGAAAGTTCTTCCCGCTCGCCGGGGCCAATTGGTTCGCTTGCATAACGCTTAAAATACGAATCAACTTGTTGTAATTCCACATCAACGCGAGGAGTCGTCGCAAACGCTACATTTTGCAAAACCTTCACTTCTTTTTGATGCATTTGGCCAAATTTCCATAAACGGTGAAATTGCATCGCGGAGGAATAGAATAAATTATTTTTAGGAGGAAGTTCCTGGGGATTTGGATGATTCTGGTCTGGGTAGCCACGATCAAGAGTTAAAGAAATAGTTGTCGATGCGGCATTCGTAATTAATGCATCCACTACCTGTTGTTCATTTGCAGTAAACTGAGCAAAACGGTCAATAAAGAAGTGCATCTTAGCAACTTCTGGTGATTTTTGAAGGTAAGACACTAATTGCCGGTACAACTCGCTATTACCAATGTATCGGTCACGCAACCGCTCTTCATAGGCATGATATATAATTTCAACATCATGCATTTTAGCTAGCCACGCCTGATTAGCTGCTGGATCATTCGCTGACTTCACCCGGGAAATAATATCGGTTAAGTCGTCAGCGGTTATGTTGGCATTTTTTAATTCTTCAAGCTGGGCTGTCATCTTTTGAATAAATCCAGCTTGTTTTACTTCGCTCGCATATAAACGGAGCTCACTTGCCTGTTCTTGAACAACTTGGGAAGTTAGCATCGCCATCCCAATTTTAGAAAGGTGTTGTTTTTGAAATGCTGGAGTATCTCGTAAAAGGTACCAAGCAAGCCGGCTAAACGAAAGTACCTGTACGCGTGAAGAGGCAAACCGGTCACTTCCGCTAAGTCCTTGACGATCACGAAGACCAGCAAGGACATTAATTTCAGTTTCAAACTTAATATGGTTAGGCACCAAATAATAAAAGCTCTCATCAGCAGATGCATTCTTTATCTGGTCAACTAATTGATCAATCAACACTTGCTGATGATCCATCGCTGCTGTTCCTAAAACAAATCCCAGTGTTCCCATAATCTTTAATCCTTTCTATCACTTAAATTGCTCCTCTAATTTTATCATAAAACGAACATATATTCTTTAGCTAAAAACGAGTAGGCATGTATTTCATTCCTACTCGTTTTATCATTATAAAATTGGGGACAGCAGACGTGACACTGTTTGCTTAACTCTTAACCAGCGCGGTTGCTCTGCAAACATTGCAGGTGTAATTACGCGACAGTCGCGAATATCATTAACAAAAATCTGCTCAAGATCGTCTACCGTATTTTGATTATAAATAAAGGCATTAATTTCGAAGTTTAATTTAAAACTCCGAAAGTCAAGGTTAGCAGAGCCGACTGAAGCCATTCGACCGTCAATCATCATTGTCTTAGCGTGAAGGAAACCCTTTTGATAGTAATAAATTGTTACACCATGATTAGCAAGCTCACGAGCATAATATTGCGTTGCCCGATATACAAAGGCATGGTCAGGCATTGAAGGAATCATTATCCGTACATCGATTCCTGAATGAGCCGCTACTTTTAACGCATCCAAAATACTATCGTCGGGGATCAAGTAAGGAGTTTGAATCCAAATATGATCCTGCGCTGCATTAATTAAACGTAAATACCCCATTTTAATTTTTTCCAATGGCGCTTCAGGACCACTAGAAACAGTCTGCAACGCAGCATCCCCATGAACTCTAATTGGTTGGAAGTAAGGATGATAATGAATAATCTTATCTTTATCCTTTTTCATCGATGCATTCCAGTCGCCGATAAACCGTCGCTGAAGCCCATAAACGCCACCGCCGATAATTCGAAGGTGGGTATCACGCCATGGACCAAATTTAGGAACACGCCCTAGGTATTGATCCCCAATATTAAAGCCACCAACATAACCAATCTCACCATCAATAACAACGATTTTCCGGTGATCCCGGTAATTTATCCGAAAATCAAAAAAATTACTTCGTGACATCAGGAACGGAGCCGCATAACCACCGACTTCACGTAAATGATCATAGAAACTTGGCCAAACCCCCATCGATCCCCATGAATCGTAGAGAACTCGCACTTCTACTCCCTCAGCAGCCTTTTGTTCAAGCAAAGTCCGTAATTCATTACCAATTTGATCATTATAAATAGTATAAAACTCAATATGGATGCTCTTTTTCGCTGCTGCAATATCATCAAATATTTTCTTAAAAAGCACATTACCATTTGTAAAAATATTAACGGTATTGTGCCGCGTCAAAAACGAGTCATCAATACTTTGAAAAAGCATGATGGTTCGTCGATAAATCTGGACAGTTTGGTCTTGGGGCTTCGGCATATTGATGAATTGTTGCTTCTGCTTTTCTAATGCTTGTTTTAATTTTAGTTGCGTTTGCGATTTTATTCGAGCTAATTGTTTATGCGGTAATTTCCTCCCAAAGAAAGCATACAGAATAAAACCAAAACCAGGAATCAGCATTAACACCAACAGCCATGCCCAAGTTGCAGCAATATCTCGCTTTTCACGGAAAACGGTATAAATAGCAGCAATTTCATTGACGAGAATAACCAGTAGCAAACACCACCAAATAATTGTCCATGTTAATGCCATCGCTTATCCTCCATTCATATCATTGCTTTTCATTCTAACGCAAACTACTTCTTTCTGAAATATAATCTCGCCTATTTTATCCGCTGAATAAAGCTAAATGTCGTACAATAGAAATGTTATTAATCAGGGGAGGATACTAATGACAGAAATATATTTACGCCGCGCTCAGACTCAAGATTTAGCGACGATCATTAAAATAATTGATGATGCAAAGGATCTTCTAAAGAAAAACGGGAGTCCACAATGGCAAAACGGTTATCCAGATCAGAAAACTTTTGCTCAAGACATTGCGATGCAAACAAACTGGATATTAATTAATGGTAATCAAGTAGCGGCAACTGCTACTCTTCAGCTTACACCAGAACTGACCTACCGTAATATTACACAAGGACAGTGGCAACAACCAGATGAGCCTTATGCTACCATCCACCGGGTCGCCATCAGCAGTAATTATCGGGGACAAGGACTTAGTAAGTTGCTATTTTCTAACTTGCTAACTGTTGGTCAAATGCAAGGAATTAAGAACTTTCGGGTTGATACTCACCGTAGCAATAAAGCAATGCAGCATATTGTTGAAAGTTTTAACTTTAAGAAACGAGGAATCATTAAAATTAACGATCGAAATGATCCTGAACGATTAGCATATGAATTAAACTTAGGTCGCCACCATAAGCTTACGCGGATCAATAATAATTTTATGCAACCCCTTATCGATAAACTATAGGATGCAAAAAAGAGATTGGATAATTCCAATCTCTTTTTTTATTTATTAACCGTTTCGGATTAGTTGTGGCGCTTCTTTGAACTGTAAGTGATACCAAGGGTACCAAGTAATGCAGTGGCGGCTAAAGCAACAATTGACATAGAAGATTGATTTACCTTTTGTGCTGAATCACTCTTCTTAGCAGATGCATGCTTCTTAGCAACAGTTGTATCAGCCTTTGTAGCTGATTTTTTACTGTTATCCGCTTTAGTGGCTTTATCAGCGGTAGCAGCAATCGGTGTTTGAACGGCAGCATTGTTTGTTACTGGAGTTCCATTGTTATTAGTTGCAGTATCAGCAGCTGTTTGAGTTACTACTGGAGCTTGTGTTGCACTTGCACTACTATTATTAACAGTATTTCCAGCACCACGATTCATTGTAGCAACAACTGGTGCAGAAGCGACTGGTGTTTGAGTAGCTGTCCGTACAATTGTTGGAGCTGAAACTGTTCGTACTTGTGAACGACTAGTAGCTGTAGGGAAAGCAACTGGTGTAACATCAGTATTATTTGCCGTTTTAACAGGTGATGGAAGGACAACAGTATTATTACCTAGGCGTACTTTATTAGCTTTTTCAATATCTTCACGTTGTTGAAGTGCAGCTAATTTAGTATTGAATTTTTCTGCAAGTTTGTCGTAAGCAGCCTTATTTTCAGCCTTCAATGTTGCAAGAACTTCATCCCCATGAGCAACAACTGCTTGGTGCTGTGCTTCTAATTGTTGAATTTGTGGTTCAACACTTGGTACTAATGCAGCAAGCTTTGCATTAAGTTTTGCATTTTCAGTTGCTTTGATATTAGCAACCTTGGCATCGCGATCAGCAGCAAATTTTTGAGCAGCTGCTTGGTCAGCCTTTACCATGTTTTGGTAAGCTTCATCTAATTGAGCTTTGTAAGCTTGAAGATCAACAGTTCCAGTAGCTTTAAGAGCCTCTTCACGAACGTTTTCAGCCTTGGCAACTGCATTATCGTAGTTAGCCTTTACTTGAGCCTTAGCATCATTATATTGTTTTTCAAGCTTGTTCAAGTTAGCTTGGTGTTCACTAGCCAACGTATCAAGGGCTTGTTGTGCTTGTGCTTTAACATTAGCTAAGTTTTGTTGTTCACCTGCAGTAGCTTTTTGAACATCAGCAGCTGTTGGTGTAATGGTCTTTGTACCTGACACTTTATTAACATGATATTGAGCAGACTTAATAGCATTTAATTGTGTATCAACTGTTGAAGTTCCCCAAACATTACGGTTCTGAACTTCCTTTGTTAAGTTAACATCATGATCAATGTTAAAACCAGTGTGGTCAAATGTTACAGCGTACGAAGGGTTCTGATGATCTGATACTCCGGAGCCTTGTTTGAAAGTCATTGCATCAGTTAGCTTTTGGAAACCAATACCAACAATATGAACGCCAGCCCGAAGAAGGTTATTTGCGTGTCCGCCGATATGAGTTAGATTTACTAATTCACCATAGTACATACCCTGCATAGAGTTGTAAAGATTAATAGCATAGTTAAGAAGAGTAGGATTTCCAGCTTGCATAGTAGTTAGGTTTTCATTGGTATCAGTGTAAATTACCTTACCACTAAATTCCTTTGTTAAGCTATTTTGTAAACCGCTAATTGTATTGTTAATTACACTAGAATAAGTAGCATCCTTTGGCATACCATTTTGTTGAATTGTATGGCTATTGTTATCTACGTTATACTTTGTCCGATTTGCTACAACTTGATCAGCAATTTGGTCAGTAATATCAGTACTTACAATATCTGTTGGAGCAACGTTAGCAAAGCCATTATTCTTGTTTACCGCATTGTAAAATTCACGGTAATTTTGGAAAACATTATTCCGGAAACCATTTTCCCACGAAAGAGCTAATGCCCGTAACACTTGGATTTGATCAGCTGTTAATCCATCAGCGGAAACTTTTTCAGAATGATCATTTTTAGCATCATAACTTAATAGACCCGGTTGAAAATCTAATGGCATTTCTGAAATATCGTGTGGAGTTGACTCAGCAGCCTTGTTGGTGATTACCGAACCATCAGGATATTCCCCATAGTAAGTATTAGCAAATTCAGGATAAGTATAATCAGATACAGGAATAGCACCATTATAACCACGAACTTCTAAATGAATCCCATATTTTGTTACATAATCAGGAACTTTAACATCTATTTGTGGCTTAGCAACTCGACCAGTAACAGCAACATCACTAGTAGTTGCGACTTCATAAGGCTTGTTAGCATTAGCAGCTGCGGTTGCAAGAGATGCTTCAGCATTTTTAATATTTTCAGCATTAGTAGCTTGTTGTGCAGATACTTTACCTTGGTAAGTATCATTTTCTTTAGCAACAGCGGCATTGTAATCATCTGAAGCTGCCTGGCTTTGACTTGTTTGGACACTAGCGGCTTCATTTACTGACTTCTGATATTGTGCTTCTATATCAGACACAGCTTGTTGACTTGCAGCAGCTTGACTAACAGCTTGTGCGTACTGTTGGTCATTAGCTACACGTTGAGTGGCTTCATTTTGTTGTTGTGCGTTAATTAGTTGTTGGTATTCAGCATTAGCAGCTGAAGTTTGTGCTTCAATAGAAGCAGCAGTGGAAGCTTGTGCTTGTGCAATAGCACCAGCTTGTTCTTGTTCTAAGGCAGCATGACTAGCTTTTAATTGATCAATTTGTGCGTTGGTTTGTGCAAGATCCGCAGCATTTGATTGCTCATTGGCCGTAGCTTGTTGAGCTTCTTTACTATCATTTGCTGATTGCAATTGTGCAAGTTGCTGATCAGCAGTTGCCCGAACTTGGTCGTAAGTAACTTGGTCATTACTTACTTGTGCATTATTTTGACTATTATCAGCGTGTACATCTGTCGTTGAAGTGGTAGTAACGACACCTGCTGTTAAGATTGCCCCCGCAACCAAAGCAGTTGAACGCCAATTATTAGTATTCGAATTTCTCATTTTAATAAACCCCCGTTTATGAAAAAATATTCAAAAGAAAATAAATTATTCATGCAAGGTTTATTGCTTAATGACTTAACAGTTCCTACTATATCAAGGTTTTGAAGGATTACAAGAGAGGCGAATTTCCAAACGCTCGTTTTCAAAGTTTTGCTATTCACCTGTTAAGTGTTCATCCTTATAAGCCAAATCCCCATTTATTAATCGTGTGAACAAATTTCAATTTATGGCTTAGAAGTTAATTTTTCAATATTCGTAAACTAATTACACGATTAGTGAAAGAGTAATATTATAAAACCAAATTTTCATTTTTTTAATAATATTTACATTCAAAAAAAAGTTAAAAAAATTTAAAACCATTCCCGTGATAATTATAGACCATTAAACCACTCATTATTTAACACAAAAATTAGTTAATTCAGCTCTTACACTCATTCAATTTTGTCTTATTATTGGACGATTATCGACTAAAGATATAGTTGTTTTTTTCATTATTTTTGCTGATCCCAACCTCTTATTTAACACGTGTTAATCCCTATAAGCACCAATAAATAAAGGCTTATTCAACTTCTGTTTTATAAAAAGTGATTTTTATCATATCTTTTTTACGGTTAAGCAAATGAGTTGATAAGTCAACACTAGATTCAGCTTAAATTCACCCTCATTTTCACCTATTTTTGCCACTTTTTTAGTCATTTTTTAACGGTAACTTCTCACCAATCATCAATCATTTTATGCATATTATCATTTACAATCTTCACTATTTATCGCAAACTAAAACTGAATGATTACTTAAGGAGTTGATATTTGGTGAAAATTACGTCTGCAAATCTTTATATGATTAATCTTCCTCTTCAATCAGCTTTTAAGACGAGTTTTGGGCAAATGAGAACAAAGGACTTCATACTAGTTGCCCTCCACGATGAAGATGGTCGCACTGGTTACGGTGAATGTTCTGCTTTTAGTGTCCCCTTTTATACTGAGGAATTCAGAAATAGTGCCTATCTCTTATTAAAAGATATCCTCATTCCGCTATTGCTCAGGCAAGAAATAACTACTCCCGCCCAACTAACAAATCTTTTTTGCGCAATTAAAAGGAATAACATGGCTAAAGCAGCAATTGATACTGCAATGTGGGACCTATATGCTCAAAAAAGCCACCGATCACTTGCAGAGGCAATTGGAGGCAATAAAAAAGAAGTGCTAGCAGGTATTAGTATTGGGATTCAGCCTTCCCCAACAGTATTAGTTCAAAAGGTTCAGCAGGCAGTAAAAGCTGGTTATCAGCGAGTCAAAGTAAAAATCAAACCAGGCGCCGATTATCAATACCTTAAAGCAGTGCGCAATGTATTCCCACAGCTCATGCTAATGGCTGATGCTAATTCTGCTTACCAATTAAAAGATGCTGACCATTTAAAACAGTTTGATAAACTTGGGTTACTAATGATTGAGCAGCCCTTAGAAAGTGGTGACCTGCTCAATCACGCCCAACTTCAACAACAATTAGCCACCCCAATTTGTTTAGATGAAAGCATTAATAGCCTTAAAGATGCCCAAGCAATGTACCAACTCGGCAGTGGACAAATAATTAATATTAAAGTTAGTAAAGTCGGTGGTTTATCCATAGCAAAAGAAATTCAAGCATTCGCCCAAAGGCATCATATAGATTGCTGGTGTGGTGGAATGCTAGGCTCAGGAGTTGCTCGCGCTGTCGATATTGCAGCTGCTACTTTACCTGGTTACACGCTCCCCAATGATATCTCTGCCTCTCAACGGTACTTTGCTCATGATATTATTAAACCCGAGATTAATTTAAGTAACGGAAAAGTAAAAGTTCCCACTATCCCAGGTCTTGGATTCAAATTAGATTGGGACACTATTTCTCGCTATACCATCAAAGAAAACAAACTTTAACCAAAAAAAGCACGAACTAACCCTATAAGTTAATTCATGCTTTTTATTCTTTATTAATGAAGGAAAATTACTTTTCGTCTTTCTTATCTTCGTTAGACTTCTTGTCTTCTTCCTTCTTATCGTCTTTTTCTTCATCCTTCTTTTCAGATGGTGAAGTATATTCTTTACTATCGTCTTTTGAGGCGTCCTTAGCATCAACAATTACAAGTTGGCCATCCTTCATTTCAGCAACAAGATTCTTTACATCGAGGTGGTCAAGGTAGTAATCAGTTACTTTATCACGGATTTCACGTTCGATAACCCGACGAAGAGGACGAGCACCCATGGCTTCATCGTACCCTTCATCAATAAGGTATTGCTTTGCAGTATCAGTAACCTTAACATCCATGCCCTTCTTAGCCAATGTCCGGTTAACTTCAGCAAGCATTAAGTCAACGATTTGCTTCAAGTCTTCCTTAGTCAAGCTGTGGAATTCAACAATAGCGTTAAACCGGTTCAAGAATTCAGGACGGAAGTAAGTAGTCAACTTCTTAATTAAGTCTTCTTCATCTTCATTCCGACCCATCTTGACTGGAGCATCGTTGGAGTAGCCGGCATTTGATGTAGCAATAATAACAGTATTCTTAAAGTCAATAGTGTTACCTTGTCCATCAGTTAACCGACCGTCATCAAGTACTTGAAGCAAGAGGGTGATAACTTGTGGGTTAGCCTTTTCAATTTCATCAAGAAGAATAATTGAATAAGGGTGACGACGAACCTTTTCAGTCAAGGTATTACCGTTGTCTTCATAACCAACATAACCAGCAGTAGCACCGATCATCTTAGATACGGCTGTTCGGTCAGAGTATTCAGACATATCTAACCGAATGATGTCATCCTTGCTGCCAAACATATCAAGGGCTAATTGCTTAGCAAGTTCAGTCTTACCAACACCAGTAGGTCCAACAAAGAGGAAGCTACCAATTGGTGAATCACCTTCGTCAAATCCGGCACGGTTACGACGAATAGCACGAGCAACTGCTTCAACAGCTTTATCTTGGCCAATAACCTTGCCTTCAAGCCGCTTGTCCATGTCCTTTAGACGTTCAACGTCACTAGCACCAATCTTAGAAACTGGAATACCAGTCATTTGTTCTACAGCCTTAGCAACGTCTTCTGGAGTAGCAGTAACCTTTTCAGATTCAGAGTTTTCGCTCAATTGCTTCTTCAAGTCAGCGATCTTTTCCTTGGCATCTTGAGCAGCCTTGTAATCTTCTTTCTTAGCAGCAGCTTTTTGCTTCTTTTCTTCTGCTTCGATATCTTTTTCAATTGCCTTAGCGTCCCGTGCTGGGTGCTTTGCTGCTAAGTGAGCAGCGGTCATATCGATTAAGTCGATAGCCTTGTCAGGTAATGCACGTTGTGGCATGTATTGAACAGAGTAATCAACAGCAGCTTGGAGAACGTCATCTGGTAACTTTACATTGTGGTGACGTTCGTACAAGTCACGGATGCCTTTAAGGATGGCCACTGTATCAGCCTTGCTTGGAGCATTAACAGTAACAGAATTGAACCGCCGTGCCAATGCAGCATCCTTCATAATCGTGTTCCGGTATTCATCTTGAGTAGTTGCACCGATAACTGTAAGTTCACCACGGGATAATGCTGGCTTAATGATGTCAGACATACCCTTAGAACCACTAGAATCGCCAGTTGAACCGGCACCGATAATTTGGTGAATTTCATCGAAGAAGAGGATGATGTTTCCAGCCTTCTTGACTTCATCAACCAACTTTTGCATGTTTTCTTCAAAGCTACCACGATATTGAGTACCTGCTTCAAGGCCAGAAATATCAATACTAATAATTTCCTTGTCCTTGATTGCAGCTGGTACATCACCGGAAACAATTGCTTGTGCTAATCCTTCAACAACAGCAGTCTTACCAACACCAGCGTCCCCAACTAATACAGGGTTGTTCTTTGTCCGCCGGCTTAAAATTTCAGCTGTTTCTTGGATTTCCTTATTACGACCAATAACAGGGTCAAGTTCATGTTCACGAGCTTCTTGAGTTAAGTTCCGACCTAACTTGTGTAAGATACTATCCTTACCAGCGTTAGGTTGAGGGCCAGGTTGGCCACCTTGTTGAGGATTTGCACCGCCTGGCAATTGACCAGTTCTACGATATTCAGCAAATTCTTCTGGTGTTACTTCACGACCATTGATTAGGTAACGCCGATTATCAGAATTGAAACCATTCATGCCACCCATTAATTGATTAAAGATGTCATTCATGTCGTTGTCAAATGGATTCATTGGGTTTTGAGCCATATGCAATCCCTCCTCAATTAAATATAATATTTTGTTTTCTAAGTTTCGTAGTCTAAGTATTCTAGAAGTCAAAAGTTAATGCATTTGACCTCCTGTGGCTACAGCAATGCCACAATCTCATTCGAGGTAATGCTCTTCTAGTTCTTTAAGGACCTCCCACATGCTCTTGTCTTGAGCGCGAGCCAAGGCATCAAGGTCACGCAGGTTAAGCGAGGTCGAACTAGACTGTGGTTTGTTAAACGATTTGTGTAAAGTCGTGTAGCCGTAACCGGAACGCTTGGAAACTTGATAAATGGTCAAGTGGTTAACTTCCAAATAATGTTTAATGTCGATCCGCATGCTACCCACTTCCTTTACGATTAATATTATATCACATTTGTGGAGTAACACAACAAAAAAGGCGCTAAAAAATAAAAAAAATTGTAGAATATAAACACAACGCTTAATTAAGGTTGAATTAATAACTCTTAATTTTTGGAATTCTTATTATATCTACATTTGTAATTAATAATTACTTTTATAATTAATAAAATTTCTCAATTTATCATTGACAAAAATTAAAAAACAATTAGAATTGTTAATAATCAGTTAATCAAAAGGAGGACACAATGATGATCACCGCGACAATTCACTTGAATCAAGCGTATGTCTTCTGGTTTAGCGCGATTACCGTCCGCTAACCAGCAGTGATTTTATCATTGTGATGTTCCCGGATGACCCCCAAACATCCGAGAGCCTCTTTTATACTCATTCCAATCTGATCAAGAAGCCCTGGATGTTATTTCTATAGCATTCAGGGCTTCTTTTATTTCTAAATCTACATATTATATAGGAGGAATTTATCATGCCAGCTACTAAAAAAGAAATCCTTAGTCGTCTTAACAATAATTTTGCTAAACTCACTCCTGGTGGAATCCGCGAATTTGATTATCAGGTAAGCTCAATCCCTGGCATCATTAAACTAACATTAGGCGAACCAGACTTTAATGTGCCAGCCGCGATGAAGCAGGCCGCAATCGATAGCATCAATGCCAATGATTCACACTATGCTCCGGGAAATGGGACCTTAGCACTCCGCCAAGCAATCGCTCACTTCATGCAAGATCGTTACCAGCTTGACTACGATCCGGAAAACGAAATTGCTGTTACAGTTGGCGCAACAGAAGGAATTTTCGCTTCTCTTTCGACTATTATTAATCCTGGCGACGAAATTATCATTCCAACCCCAACTTTCCCCTTCTACATGGCTGTCACAAAGATTCTTGGTGGAATCCCGATTGAAGTTGATACAAGCAGCGATGGTTTTGTCCTCACACCAGAAAGACTCAAAAGCGTACTAGAAGAACATCCTAACGCCAAGGGACTAGTTCTTAACTACCCCTCTAACCCAACTGGTGTTACTTACACCCAAGATCAAATTAAAGCACTAGCTGATACGGTTAAATCAACTAGCCTGATTGTAATTGCCGATGAAATTTACTCTGAACTCGTTTACGGAGCTACTCATACTTCAATCGCCAATTACATCCCCGAACAAACGCTAATTTTAAATGGTGCCTCAAAGTCACATGCAATGACTGGTTACCGAATTGGTTTTATCGCTGGTCCGCAAGAATTGATGAAATCGGTCAGTGCCATTCACGCGATGTTAGTAACCGCTGCTTCTAATCCAGCAATGGCCGCTGCAGTCGCCGCATTTGACACTGACGAAGGAAAAACAGCTACTCAAGAAATGAAAGAAGCCTATGAGCAACGGCGAGACTTTGTTGTGAACAGCCTCCAAAAATTAGGGTTCCGGCTGATTAATCCTCAAGGGGCTTTCTACGTTTTTGCTAAGATTCCTGCACAATATGGTAATGATGACCTTAAATTTGCGACCGATCTTGCCAATGAAGGAAAAGTTGCTGTGATTCCCGGTTCCTTCTTCGGTGCTGGCGGTCAGGGTTATGTTCGAATTAGTTACGCTACTAGCATGGACACATTAAAGCAGGCAATGATTAATATCGCTGAGTTCATTAATAAGGAGGACTAAAATGACTAAAATTTTACTGACAAGTGTGCGGGATGATGAGCAAGCTGCCATTAAGGATTACGCACAGAAAAATAATATTGAAATCATTACAACACCGAAATTGATCGATGAGGCTGTTGACCTCACTACCGATGTCGATGGATTAGTAATCCAGCAACGCAGCAAACTCCCCGAAGATATCTACGCTAAGCTCCGTGCAAATGGTCTTAAACAAATCGCCACACGGACTGCCGGTTTTGACATGATCAATATTAAGGAAGCCAATGCCAATGGTTTAACAGTGACTAATGTTCCAGCCTACTCGCCGCGGAGTGTCGCTGAATTTGCGTTGATGCAGATTTTTCGGTTACTGCGGAAATCTTACCGGTTTGACCACCAAGTCGCACAGAATGATTATCGTTGGTTTAGCGACGAACAATCAGTTGAAATTCATACCGCTACAATTGGTATTATTGGTGTCGGACGAATCGGCGGGACCCTTGCTAAATTATTAAAAGCACTTGGCGCAACCGTGCTTGGGTATGACACAAACCCACGAACTGATTTAGATGGGATTGTACAATTCGTTCCTAAAGATGAACTGCTAAAACGTGCCGATATCGTAAGTCTACATGTTGACTTAAACCCGACTTCAAAAGGACTGCTTACTACTAAAGATTTTGTCCTAATGAAACCAACCGCTGGACTAGTGAATGCTAGTCGTGGCTCGGTTGTTAATACCGCAGACCTCGTTGATGCATTAAAAAAGGGAACAATTGCAGCTGCCGCCCTTGATACTTTTGAAGGTGAAGAAACGGTGGCGGCCACAAATCGTCGAGAAAAAGGGCTTGATGATCAGCCCCTTGTTAAAGAATTACACGAAATGGATAATGTTATTCTTACGCCTCACATTGCCTTCTTTACTAATTTAGCGGTCAAAAATATGGTGGATATTTCACTTGATGATGTGATGACAATCCTTAATGGAGGAAAATCACCACATGAAATCACCTTATAATTGAGCACCCTCATTGACCAAAAGTATCGTCTCGATTACACTATGGGTATTAAAGGAGGGAACGGTTATGAGTAAATATAAAGTAACAGCAACTAAGACAACAACAGGGATGCAAGTTTCAGCCGGTACCCGTGGTTTTGAAATTACCTTTGATGAACCTGAAAGTACAAATACGGGGATGAATCCAGTCGAAATTCTCCTTGCATCATTTGGTGCCTGCCAGGCAATCACTGCCCAAGCATTAGCTAAAAAGCGTAACTTTGATTTACGAGCTTTTTGGGTAACAATCGAGGGTGATCTTGGTCGTGAAGATGTTGCTGGTGATAAAAATGTCAGCAAGTTTACTGAGATCCGTTACCAACCACACCTTCGCAGCAGCGAGTCTGATGAAGACATCAAGAAGTTCCTCGCTGACGTTGCCGCAAAGTGTCCCGTGGAAAACACCCTGACCTACGGAACAAAATTTGTTCAAGATGGATTTGTAAAAGTTGATTAGTTGAAAAAACGCCTTGGAATTTCCCAGGGCGTTTTTCTAAATAGGCAACCTATACGAATTCTGCAAAAAACTTAACGAATTTTGCAAAGTGTTCTTTAAATTAGATCTTTCCTTATAATAAGATACACATACTATCTTAGGGGGGGAGAACTAATGAAAATTCATTTCAATAAGGACTTTTGGCGGGATGGTTTCTTTTATGTGTACCTATTACTCCTGTTTCTCTGGATTGCACCATTTTCAGATGGTTCGCTGCCATTAGATGAGTCACTACTATGTATCTTCTTTATAATTTTTACTATCGGTTCGATGCTCGCAATTATGTTTAATAAAGACTGAAAAAAAGAGGGGGAAATAACCTCCTCGACAAGGCGGTCGGCTAAGCTAGGACGATGATTAGCACGGCACGGGCTGATTATCGTTCGTACTTAGACTCGAGCCTTGTGGCGACGCGAAGCTAGTTCCACGTTATCTTTCTATTGTTCATAACAAGTAGTTGAGGCTGAGAGAAAACAAAAGTTTTCTCCCAGCCTCTTTTATGCATTCCATAAATCATAGTATTCTTGATGATGATTCAAAAGTTCTTGGTGAGTACCCTGTTCAATGATTTTTCCGTCGCGCATTACTACTACTTTGTTGACCTTTTTAGCAATTGAAAGACGGTGGGCAATAAAAATCATTGTGCGGTCTTCAATCTCTAGCAAATGCTCAACGATTCTTTTTTCAGTAATCGGATCTAAACTACTTGTTGATTCATCGAAAATTAAAACACGCGCAGAAGTTAGGAGTGCTCGTGCAATCGTCAAGCGTTGTTTTTGACCACCAGATAATGCGGTTGCTTCTTCATCTAGTTTTGTTTCATATTTTAAGGGCATCTCTTGAATATCGTTATAAATTAATGCCAATTTACATGCATTATCGATTTCTTCAGCAGATACTTCACGGTCTAATCCCATTAGCAAGTTATCTTTGATTGTTCCCGAAAATAATTGTGGCGATTGGGGTAAGTAATGCACATATTGTCTAATATCGCAAAGATTAATCTCTGTTGTCTTATGCTGATTAAATTCTATCTGTCCTTGAGTAGGTAAATAAAAGCCAACTAATAACTTTGCCAAGGTCGATTTACCAGAACCGCTCAATCCTACAATTGCCAATTTATCATTACGACCAATTTGAAGATTGATGTCCTGTAAAATTGGACGACTATATTCATATGAATAATCAACATGTTGAATGTTTATCGGACCTACCAAATCTGCTTGATCCTGAGAATTTGTATCAGACTTTTCGGTGTCAACTTGCAGCACTTCATTTAATCGATTATTCGCTACTTTAGCTTCTTGGAGTTTAGGTTGAAGATTAATAATATTTTGTAATGGACTGATAAAAAAGGCCAATAATGCATTAAAGGCCATCAATATTCCAATACTTAAGCAACCCTGAATTACTAAAACCGCTCCTTGAAAAAGAATGATTGTTACTAAACCGTATTGAATCCACATTTTAATTGCATCCTGAAAAGATTTAGTTTTGACATATGTTAGATTCTTTCGTAAGAAATTCGCAAATTGTTTTTCAACATTTTTATAACGGATATTTTCAAGTTGCAGCACTTTCAACGTCTCTACGCCTTTTAAATCCTCAATAATGGCAGAACTTAATTGAGCGTTACTCTCCATCTGTTCCTGATCAAGTTTAGCAAAGCGCTTATTAAAGGCATAAATGATAATGACATAAATCGGAATGGTACTAATTGTAGTTAAAAATAATGACCGATCATACAAGAAGAGAACAATGCCAATAATCACCATCACGCCAACATCTAAGAACATTGAAATAATAGTGCTTGATAAAGCATCAATAATCTTATTAATATCATTAAACCGCGAAGTTATTTCCCCCGTTTTTCTTGTGGAGAAAAATCTCATCGGTAAACGATAAACATGGTGAATATATCTAAGACTTATTTGTGACGTTAGTTTTTGATCCAGCCTAGTCAAGAGAACATCTCGCAGATAATTAAAAAGAGAATTAAACACATAGACTACCAATAAACTACCAGCAAGAATCGCTAAGCCATTAATACTTTTCGAGGGGATAAACCGATCGATAATTAATTGAAGATAGTATGAACCGACGATGCTGATGAAGGTAATTAATAATGCCGCAATGACAATTCCTGATATATCTTTTTTATAATTAGTTAATTGTCGAAACATCGTCATTAATCCAGCTAACGATTCTTTTTGTGGCGTATATCCCTTAGCAGGCGAAAAAAGTAAACTTACACCTGACCATAAACGACCAAATTCATCCCGAGTCATTTTTTGTACTTTCGTAGCAGGATCTGGATCAGCTACATAGATGTAATCTTGATCAGCCTTAAAGACAACACAGTAATGAAGTAAATCATCCTTAATCACATGCGCGATCAACGGGTAAGTAATTTCAGGATCATCAAACAAAGATATATCTGCTTGAATGGGAGTAACGTCTAATCCAAGATGCTTTGCTGCTTTGACAAGTCCTAAGGCAGTAGTTCCTTGCTTAGTCGTCCGTGCTAAGTCACGTAATTTTGCGATTGGATAAACAGACCCAAAATTGTGCAAAATCATTGCTAAAGCGGCGACTCCGCAATCTGCCTCATCAACTTGAGCTACATAATGAGGATAATTGATTTTCATTCACCTTGCTTTCTAATTAGACAAAGAAATAAAGTCCAAAATTAATATTGATTCTGGGCTTCATATTCTTATAAGATACTATTTATTTTTAAATAAAATTCGTAGAGCCGCAAAAATACCAATGATTGTGCAAGCTATACATATAATTGTTTCATAAATGTTACCTGCTTTGGGAATTGCTAAGACCCAGAAGAATGTAACTATAATATAGATATAAAAATCGTGGTTAAATTTCATAATCATTAAGTTATAAACTATTAGTGAAATGGACTATCTTTATAGCCTGCGTAGCAAGATTGAACCCATTTGTTCAAGGAATTAACAACATCTTTAACTAGTTCATTAACCTGTGAAGATAGACTCCATCCACCAGAAACCTTGCTTAATTCATCGAAGTTTAATTTACGATAAGTCATTTTAATTACCTCCTAATACGATAAAGTTAGGATTTTAACATTAGTATATAAGTAAAAATTCTCTCTGTGTCATTTTGCAAAATTCGTAAGCCTTTCTGCAGAATTCGTAGTAAAAGTTTTGAAAACGTTTACTGAAAAATATCTGATAATAAAAAAACTATGACCACTTTTGGTCACAGTTTCTTTTGAACTCTATCAACCGTTATTATCCTTTTCGAGAAAATCAACTAATGATTTTATTTTTCGATAACTAACAGTCACTTTAAGTTCTCGATTCGCACCAAAGTAAACTATACGTTCTTTACGATTAAATTCTTGGATTGTTTTAGGATTAATCAGCGTACTTTGATTTACTTTCAACAAATGCTTGTTATTAACTTGACCTAACTCGCCATGATATTCAATCCGAATATCTTTTCCCACAATCCGTAACCGTCGATTTGTATTTTTTACTGATTCAATATAATAAAGGTTTTCAAAATCAACTTGCCTTTTTACTCCATGAGTCGGTTCATAAGTAAACTTTTCTTGATGTTTTTGATTACTGTTCATGTAATTCTGATAGCGAGCATATGCTTCATCAATATCAATCCGGAGTCGATCCGCAATCGATTCAATCTGTTTCCCTTTTGATATATAGTCGAATGGCTCAATTCGGCGCGAAACAGTATAAGGTAAATATTCTTGATAAGCAGTTACAAAGATAATTTCGGCAAATTCAGCTTTTTTGCGGATCTGCTCAGCAACATCGATCCCACTAAGTTGATTGTCTAGCTCAATGTCTAAAATCGCTAAATAAGCGTCATCTTTGATACTGTTGATCACTTTTTGCGGATCATTTGTCCGCAAATATAATTCTATGTCATAACTATTTGGAGTAGCATTAATCAATTTTCGCTGAGAAACGAGGCGCTCTGTATAATCAGCTTGATAATCATCATTTTCCAAAATAATTACCTTTAACATTTTATTCTCACTTTCCCTGAATAAAACAAGTCATCATAATTACCTTATCTTTAACTTCCGCTGAAAAAGAATAATGGTCATCATTTTCTACCAACTGTGTCATATTTGAAAGACCAATTCCTTGATGCCCTTCTTTAGTTGAATGTTCAAATTTTAGTGCAGTATTAATATTAAGTTTTTGCTCAATCGAATTAGCAATTACCAATTCATAAACTTCTGGACTGTGCTTAAGCAACGCAAATTGGATATATGGTTTAGCTTGCTTAAATGTTGCTTCAATTGCATTGTCCATTAAAATTCCGATAATTCTAGCAGTTTTTATTTCGGAACCTGGTAACTTGTCGATCTCAGCATTAACTTCAAACGAAAACGGAATACCTTTTTCTACTATTTTATAAGCCTTTTCCTTAATAAGATTATGCAACCCTGAAATTTTAATCTTATCTAATGCATTATCAATTTCACCATAATGCTTTTCAACTGTATCATTTTGAAGAAACGTTGCTAGTAATTCCTCCGCTTCCTTATCTTTGTGATCACGAATATATCCTTGAATACTGAGAAGCATATTACGTGTATCGTGACGTTCACGCCGAATTTCATTATAATGTTTATTTATTCTGTGGGCATTAGCAATTTGCGATTGATAATCATTGATTAATCTCTGTTGGTGTTGAGTTTGTTCATTATTTTTAACAAAAGTAAGGAAGCCGGTAACAGATACTATTATGATTATAGAATACATGATTAACAGTAATGAAGCGTATTTATCAGCAATTTCTTCTTTTTCTGCAATAGTAGTTAACCAAATATAAAGTACAAAATAGATAGCAGTTATTTTCCATAATTGAATAGGGTTGGGAAATTTAATATAAACCCACTTTATCTCAGGATAAATAATCTTGATTACAAATACGCTTACTATAAATGTTAAAATACAATCATTCAACGGAATTAACCAACCTAAAAGTGATATATGTGCCTTTCCTTGTACGAAAAATATATAAGTATAATGATCCACTAAATCAAATAAAGATGACATTATGATACTAGTACATATCGCAAGAATGCTATTTATAGCTATACAGGAGTTAGATTTTATTCTATCAACTAACCATAAATAAAATACTATAAGTACTGGATAAAGGGAGCCTAGCATCATAAATATTACCGAAAAGAATATCATCATCAAAACAGCTAAAGAGTCAAGTGTTATTAATTTCAATGATAAGCTTTTTGTTACCAATCGATAAATAAAAATAATTTCAATAATATTTGATATAGATGATGCTAATCCTTGCCCAACAGTTAATTTAATCATCTTTTAATCCATTTTAAAACTGCTCTTTCCCATGAACGAGTATCTCTAAAAGCAAGTGAATATCCCCAACCACCGTATAGTTTGAGTAGCTCTTTTTTTGTTAAAATTTTATACTTTTTCTCTAACATGACTAAATCCTCCCATAACATTTTAAAATTAATTATTACTTAATATTCCTACTAAATTCGCAATAATTAGCATTATCAAAAATACCATTAAATTCAGTGGCCCTGCATGCAAAATGCAGTAAATCAAAATTAATCCAACATAAAACAGATTAACGATTACCAAATTTTTCTTCTTTTCTAAGTCCATAGTCAAATTCCTTACTTTATCCATCCCTCAGACAAGGCGAATGAAATAATAATTGTTAATATGAAACAAACAACCGCAATCATTATTGAGCGTTCAGCACTTGGGCGCATAATAAATTCTCCTTTAGTAAATAATTACAGGCTCATTTTTCTGTAAGTCATGAAAGGCTTGACCAGCAACATCTGGGTGCATGTTGATACATCCATGCGATCCGCCACCTTTAGCGAGATAGGCTTGTTTCGACCAGTCATGACGCCAACTTGCATCATGAAATCCACATCCACTATCAGTGAAAGGAGACCAATATTGGACCTTACTTGCATATTTCGAACCATCATCGTTAAGTCCTCGAAGAACAGACGGTGTTTGCTGGTACATGATATACCAGACTCCTTTTGGCGTCTCATTATCTTTGTTATTAGTCCCACTAACAATGTCAGTGCTAAGAACGCATTTACCATTCTTATAGAACCATGCATGTTGGTCGGCTAGCGAAACTTCGGCATAGGTATTACCAATGCCATTATTAGTTGTAGTTCCATAACCTGTTCCATGCTGATTATATCCCTTACCATAGATATCATTTTTGGCATTTACTGTTTGCTTATTTGCAACCAGTGCATTCGTAAGAGTCTTTCCAGCTTGTTTCTTACTGATCTTCCAACCATACGAGCCAGCATCTGTTGTTTTGATCACTGATCCATTATGGGTTTTGAATTCAAATGATTTGCCAAGAGTTGCTTGGGTATTATTAATTTCATCAATCTTTGAATCAGCTGCTCCAGTGTCAAAGTGGTATTTTCCATTTTGATAGGTTGCTCTGGTAATAATCTCACCACAATTTAACTGATACTTTTTGTTTTGTACTTGGTATGTTACAGATCGTTTTGATAACTCTTCGAGCTTTGCTTTTTCATTCTGAACAGTTTTACTATTTGCAGAAAGCGGAGCTTTGTATACTGGCTTCAAGTAAATAGTTCCGCCAGCAATCTCATTCTCAACTTTATTATGCAAACCATCTAAACTGTATTGAGTACCACCAACTGCTGGTTTTATCTGCACTCGGCCATTTTCGTATACAGCGTAAGCATCAACAGGAGCCTTTCGACCATTATTTAATTCTGTTACCTTTTGACTGACTGCTTGATCAATCTTTGATACTTCATTTTGGTTAATGCTTTGAGGCTTAATTGCAATGTTCTTTGCCTTAGATGATGGGAAGAAAGTATACTGACTATGTAATGCATTTTTAATTTTTTGTTCGTCAGCACTACTAAACTTTGCTACCGATTGCTTATCCGTAAATACTAACTCATTGTTAACATAAATTTTTGGTGATTGTGGATTATCTTGTAACTTCTTTAATGCTTGCTTAGCAGTCAATCCACCAACCGATACATTATCAATCTTAACGTTCTTATTAAAATGACGACGCTGGTGAATAGTCATGCAGCCAACCACCAGTACTAATAAGCACAATGTGATTATTATTAGTTGTTTAATAGATAGTTTTTGCATAAAAGTACTCCAATAACATCCAAATCTTTAAGTGAGGCTTCTACATTGAATAATCACTTAATAACTATATTCTTCACGCTCATTCATTATATACTAAAGCGCAAACAATTAGTATATCTTACATCTTTCACAGTATTTTTTACTAAAAAAATGTCTGGCAAAAATACCGGACACTTTTTTAGTAACCAAACTATTTAGCGGTTGTAACTTGATATTGATTATTACCCTTAGCTTTGTAGTAAATAGTTTGACCGTTGTAGGTTACAGAACCATTACCTTCCTTGGCATTTTTGTAAAACTCTTCAACAGATGTCTTGTTATCAATCACACCCGCTTTTTGCGCAGCCCGGTAGCTAAAGTTCATCCCATCTTCCACTATTACAGGTTGTTGTGTTGATGCAGCTTGGGTTGTATTTCGGCTTCCTGTCCGCCGATTGTTTGTGTTGGCGACACTGCGGGTTCCCTTGTAATTATTCGTGGCAGCTTTAGGACTAGTAGTTTGACCAGAATTACTTACCGCCGTTGCTTGGGTTGTCTTTTGACTTTGTGCAGGTTGAGCTGTTTGATTACCACTAGTTACTGCGGTAGATGCAGAAGTTGCCTCACTATCATTAGTATCAGCTACTGAAGACGAATCATCAGAATCATCATCTTTAACTTTATCTGAACTATCTTCTTTGGCTGCTTTATGTTTTTTAGATGAGCTACTTGTAATCGTCTCTGTCTTAGTAGCCTTTTCACTAGCAACCTTCTTTGATGAAGATGGGTGTAGTAACATGTATCCGCCACATACCACAATAATTACAACTAGCAATGAAATAACCGTTAATTTACCCCTATTTTTACTCATCTTTTCCTATCTCCTAATATTTCATTTTAATTTATCTTTTTATTATACTCGATAATTTGATATTTTTTACATTTTGCAGAATTCGTAGTGTTTTTTGCAGAATTCGTTAAAAATCCTCAGCAAAAAACTGAGGATTTTTTTATCTTAAGATATCAATCAAATTCTTATTGGCTGCTTGGCGAGCCGGCAAGATCCCAAAAATCAAACCAACAGCTGCCGATGTTCCAAATGCCAACAAGAAAGCATTAAGCGAAATATGAGCGTGAATATGAATGCCACCACCACCAATCACACTTGATAAAAGCGGTGCTAGTAAGTGCGCTAATCCTGCGCCACCTAAAAAGCCTAATAATCCACCTGTCATGGTAAGAATTACTGCTTCCACTAAAAATTGCATCATAATGTTAAATGGTGTGGCCCCCACAGCTAAGCGAATTCCGATTTCTTGCGTCCGCTCAGAAACTGAAATATACATCATGTTCATTACCCCAATTCCGGCAATAAAAAGAGAAATCGCCGCAATAAAACTAATGAAAGTAGTAATAATACTCATTTGAGAAGAGAATTGCTTAAGGGCTTTTTCCATGTCTAGATATTCATAGGTTCCTTGAGTCGCTGCTGAACTATTATTTTTTAAGTACTTTGCGACTCTCCGGGAAATAGCGCTGGCATTTACACCTTGGCTAAAGGTTAATTTAAGCGTATTTCCTTCTTTAGCACTATCTCCTTGATAGTAAACTTTTTTCGGTAATAATAAATCAACCCCGTATGAGTTTTGATTTCCATCATCAGTAAATTGTGCCTGCGTCTTATATACTCCCGTAACTTTATAGGTGACATTATTAATTATTACAGTTGTGCCAAGCGCATTTTGTGCTGAACCATATTGTCGCTTAGCTACTTTTTCACTCATTAGGACATTAGCTTCCTCTAGTTCAAAAGCTCGTTTACTAAAGTTGTGACCAGCAATAAGTTTTACTGTATGGGTTGGTTTCTTTAATAAGCTTAGTGTCACTGATTTAGTCGTGTCACCAATATCTGCATGTGTTGAAAGATTATCTGATTCCTGCTCAATCTCAGCCTTTTTAATTTCACCACCAAATTGAGTATTAATATCAGCAACTTGTTCTTGAGTGAATCCATTGACTGTCGAATTAACATTATCAGGATTATAGACGATTTCGGTCGTTTGCTGGCCTTGCTTAGCATTATTACCGAACTTATCATACATCGTTTTCGTAATCCCGTCCCCAATTCCAAGGATAGCAATAACCGCAGCAATACCAATCATAATTCCAATAATCGTTAGGAAACTCCGCTTTTTATTTGCTTTTAATGACTGGATAGCTGATTTTACCAACTCAATTGTCTGCATGATATTCACCGCCTTTGCTGTCACTCACAATTCGACCGTCAATAATTTTAATTACTCGGTCACATTGTTCAGCGACATGAGGATCGTGGGTAACCATAATAATCGTTGTTCCTTCTTCATGATTCAATCGCTTAAAAAGATTCATAATTTCTTGGCTTGTTTCCGTATCGAGCGCTCCCGTTGGTTCGTCAGCAATTAAAAATTTCGGGTTCGTTGATATTGCCCGGGCAATAGATACTCTTTGTTGTTGACCACCAGACATATTTTTAGGGAATTGATCTTCATATCCGGCTAAACCAACTTGCTCTAAGACTTCAGAAACCCGTTTGCCAATTTCACGGCGTCGTTTTCCTGCATATAGCAAGGGTAATCCAACATTATCGGCAACGGTTGATCCACGTAGCAGTTTAAAATTTTGAAAAACAAAACCGACATTTTGATTTCGCAAATTTGAAAACTGCTTTCGCGAATAATCATGGATTGGGTGATTTTGGTAGAAGTATGTTCCCTCAAAATCATCATCAAGAAAGCCCACAATATTAATCAAAGTTGATTTCCCTGATCCAGATTCACCAATAATTGCGACTAATTCACCTTGCTCAATGTCAACATTAATATCATGAAGAACATGAAAACGCTGGCTACCTTGACGATAATATTTATTAATGTTCTTTAGCTTGATCATATTAATCAACCTTTGCATTATTTTTCAACTTACTGTTAGGGTTAGTCACAATTCGATCACCAGCATCAACGCCATCAGTCACAATATAAGAACTGTTGACTGCCCGGCCACTAACATCTGTCTCGCGAACTCGGTTGTCTGAATCAACAACAAATACCTTTCCATGACGAACAGCAGATTTAGGTATTTGGACTCCATCTTGTTTAATAGAAGCTTTTGCTGTCTGCCCGGCCATAAATTTATTAGCACTAACATTAGCAGTTACTTCATATTTAGTATTATTTCCACTATTTTTAGTTGGAATTGTTGAAAGATAACTTACCTGAGTATTAGCAGTCCGGTTCGTTGCTAAGGCCTTCACCTTTAGATCAACACTTTGATGAAGTTTACTATAATCATATTCCGAGACTTGACCGACAAATTGAAGCGTATCCGAGTAAAGGGTAATTACAGGAGCATTTTGCTTTGATTGGTCAACCGTAACATAACCAGCAAAAGGTGCTGTTAATGTTTGATTAACCTTGCTTGAAGCGGTGTTAAGCCGTTGTTGAGTAGCAGCAACACTTGCTTGTGCGTCTGCATATGCATTTTGTGCCTCGGTAAGCTGATTGCGCAGGTCATTGTATCCTTCATCACCTTGCCCCATCCCATTTAACTGTTGACGTAAATTATTGATCGTCTGTTGTTGGGCATTCATTGTACGCTGACTTTTACTAAGGTCCCCCTGCAGTTCAGTAACACTATCTTGTGTACTATCATTATGCACTGTCAAAAGTGCTTCTCCTTGCGCAACGTGATCCCCATTTTTCACATTAAGATTTTGCAGATTACCAGATGGCAAGGTTAGTGTTTGCGTCTGGACTGGTTCAATCTTTCCTGTCAGATTAAAATCTGATTGCGCAGTAACTCGTAGAATATTATATTCATTTTTTTCTGTTGCTTTTTCCTCACTTGCATGTCGAATTGAAACTAATACAAGAATTATAATTACAATTAGGCCACCGATGCCAATCCACCGACGTCGACGTGTTGCAAATAATTGTCGTAATCGAGATTTATGATGGCTGTTTCTTTTCGCAGTCATATGAATGTTCCTCCAAATAGCAATTTTGCAGTTAATTACTTATGCAACTAAGTATATAAGCAGTAAGACAATATTGCAAGATTGTATTGAAAAGAATTCAATAATTTCCCAGGTAACACTAAAGGGAGGGGGAAATAATCTCCTCGACAAGGCGGTGGGCTAAGCTAGAGCGATAATTAGCACGGCACGGGCTGATTATCATTCGTACTTAGACTCGAGCCTTGTGATTATTTTCCACGTTATCTTGCTATTGTTCACGAAAACAGTTGAGGCTGAGAGAAAACAAAGTTTTCTCCCAGCCTCTTTAATCATGTCGTTTAACTAATCTTCTATTGTCGTGCTTCGTAAATTAGATGTTTATTAGTAAATTCATCAATTCCGTAACTGCTGAGTTCACGACCATAACCTGAATTCTTAACACCGCCAAATGGTAATTCTGGTAATGAAGCCCAGCCGGCATTAATCCAACTCATTCCAGTTTCGATCTTCGCTGCTACTCGTTCCGCATGTTCGGAATCATTGCTAAAGATAGTGTTTCCTAACCCATAGCTTGAATTATTAGCCAGTTCGATTGCTTCTTCTTCGGAACTAACCTTATAAACCGAAGCCACTGGCCCAAACATTTCCGTATCAAATATTGGGTTATCTGGAGTAATATCAGTTAAGATCGTTGGCATAAAGAATTGTCCTTCCATGTCAACTGGCTTATTACCATAGTAAACTTTGGCCCCATTTTCTACAGCTGTAGCGACTTGCTGTTGGAGCTTTTCTTTCGCCTTCTTGGATGACAGTGGTGCCAGAGTTGTTAATGGATCAAGCGGATCACCCATTTTAACTTTCGAGAACGCATCTTTCATCATCTTTAAGAAACGATCATAATCCTTTTCAAGGACAATAAAACGTTTTGATGATGTACATACTTGTCCGGCATTATACAGGCGAGCTGCTGGGGCAACTTTTTCGACAAGGTCCCAATCTGCATCGTCTAAGATAATAAAGGCATCATTACCACCAAGTTCCAAAGTGCTCTTCTTCAAATTAGCACCAGCCTCTTTAGCAACGGTTGCACCACCACGTTCAGAACCAGTAAGACAAACGCCGACTACCCGCTTATCAGCAATTGCCTTATTTACTTGGTCATATGAAAGGAATAAATTAGTTAAACTGCCAGCTGGCGCACCAGCTTCCTTAACGGCATCGGCAAATGCTTGGGCTGATGCTGGACAATTCGATGCATCCTTCAAAATCATGGGGTTTCCTGCAATAAAGTTGGGAATAAATACCCGGGCAATTTGATAAAACGGGAAATTCCAAGGTTCAACTGCAACTAAAATTCCTAATGATTGCTTCAAAACTTTGGCGCGTCCACTCGTTGTCGCAATAATTTTTGGTTGCAGAAATTCATCTGCATGGGCTGCATAATAATCACAGAAAGAAGCACAAAGGTCAACTTCGCCTTCTGCTTCGCTAATTAATTTCCCCATTTCCTTACTCATAATAGTTGCATATTCAACACGCCGTTCACGTAATATTTGACCTAACTTTAAAATTTGACGTTCCCGTTCTTCAAGGTCATTATATTTCCGCCAATCTAAATATAATTGATGTGCCGTAGTCAATGTTTGTTCTAATTCTTCATCAGTTGTATTTTCAAACGTTTTTTCTACTTGGTTAGTAAATGGATTGATACTTTGATATGCCATAATGGTTCCTCCTTAAATAAACGCTTACATTTTACAACTGTTTCATAGACCAATTCAACTAATATCACTCTACGAAAATCCAATTACAGCATATTGAAAAGTTTATTTTTTAACAAATAAAAGCTGTTTTATTCTCTCTCCAACTAATAATTTAATTATACAGCAAACGTTTTCTTGTTAATTTGATTTCAAGTATACCAATTTGTGAATTTATTTTTTGAAAGAAGTGTTTAAATTAGCGTCTTAGTTTGAAATACGCTACGATTAGGTTAGGTACATATAGAAAGGATGATGTTTCAATGACACTTAAGATTTACTCATTTGGTGGTGGTCAAATGGTGGAAGCAATGCTGCGGGCTGCACTGAAGAAAGAAGTAATTACTCCTGAAACAGCTGGGGTAACAGATATTTCGATCGATCGAGTTAATTATTTGACGGATACTTATCATATTCAAGCAAGTCAACAACCTGATTGGACTGCTGTTGAGAATGCTGATCTTGTTATTCTAGGCGTGCGTCCACAAGATAACTGGCAAGAGATCATGAAAGAACTTGTCGCCCACCACTACCAAAAGGACGTGCTTTCAATTATTGCCGGCGTAACAGTTACGCAACTTTCATCACAGGAAGATCTTTTTGCAATTACACGAATCATCCCCAATACCTTGACTGATGTTGCCATGGGTTATAGTGGCGTCGTTAAAAACGATCGAGCTAATCAAACTGTCATTGAAGACTTTCTAAATAGTTTTGGAAAAGTCGATTACATTGATGAATCCTTGCTAGATGTATTTACTGGATATGGCGTGGCTGGACCAAACTATATCTATAACTTTTTAATTAGTTTTACAAACGCAGGCGTGCTTGCCGGAATGCCTCGCCAACAAGCAAACAAACTTGCTCTTGAGAATCTACGCGCAGCCGCTGCATTTGTAGAACAAAGTGGTAAACACCCTGCCGAATTACTTGATATTAATAATTCTGCTGGCGGAGTGGGTATCACAGCTCAGCACGAGTTAGACAAAAGCTCTTTTTCAGCCGGAATCGAAAATGCTGTCCTTGCTGCTGTTAAACGAACAAAGGAATTAGGCAAACAGAATAAGGGTGATTAAAATGACAGAAACGTTAAATTGGGATCATACAATGGTCGATGTAACTAATCTGCAAGATGCAATTGATTATTTTAACTCTAAAGGGCTAGCCTTTACCCCTGGTGGACATCATGAATATTGGGGAACCAAAAACGCACTAGATTATTTTGGACTTAACTATATCGAACTCTTAGCAGTCGCTAATAAGGAAAAAGCTAAGGCATTTCCATATGAAAATAACTCAGCAATTCATGATGCTGTTGAAGATTATTTTGCTGGTATTCAGCGAATCACAACAATTGCCATTCGAACTGATAACATCGAAGAAACCCACCGGCGATTAAAGGGACTGGGCCTTAATGTCGGTGATATTACCGATGGAAAACGGATTGATCCTGCTGGCAAACTCATTCAATGGAAGATTTTCTATGTCGATGACGAACTTGTTAATCATTTGCCGGCCCCATTCTTTATTCAATGGAGTGAAGATGATGATAAACGTCGCGAAGACCTAAAGAAACAGGGATTAATCAACTTCCACCCAGCTGGCGACCTCTTTGTTAAACAAGCTGTCTTTAATGTTAGTGACCCCGAAGAAGCAGCTAAGCAATGGTCATCCCTCTTACAAGCAGAAGTAGTTAGCGAGGGTGATACCTATACAATCAATATTGGAAATAAGCAACTTATCTTCACGGCTGGCGTTGAAAATCGATTATTTAAGCTTATCTTTCACGGCGCAAAGCAACCTGAAAAACTCCAACTTGGACAAATTCGTTTTGAACTAACCGATAAAGAGTGAGCAAAAAATCCATGGAAAGATCTAGGTGAATCTTTCCATGGATTTTTCGTTTTAAATTATTTACTTACCTTATTAGTAAATACCATCGTAAGCCTTTTGGTAAAGCTTTACAACATCTTCAACAGTACCCTTACGTGGGTTAGAGAAGGCATTACCATCCTTGAGGGCATTCTTGGCCATCATTTCAAAGTCTTCTGGCTTAGCACCGATTTCCTTGATTGATGATGGAATACCAACAAGCCGGCACATTTCACGCATACCGTCAATTGACTTTTGAGCTGCTTCGTAAAGGGTAAGACCAGTAGTGTCAAAGCCCATTACCTTAGCCAATTCAGCAAACCGTTCTGGACATGCGATTAAGTTATATTCTTCAACAGTGGTCAAGAGCAAGGCACAGCAAACACCATGAGGAGCATCATATTGACCACCGAGTTGGTGAGCCATTGCGTGAACATAACCTAAGTTAGCATTGTTGAAGGCCATTCCGGCAAGCATTTCAGCTTCAACCATCTTAGTCCGTGCTTCAACATTGTGACCATTAGCAACTACTTCTGGTAAAGCAGTTTGAATTAATTGAATAGCCTCTTTACATTGACTATCAGTAATTGGGTTATGGTCAACAGAAACGTATGGTTCAATAGCTTGAACAAAAGCATCACAACCAGTAGCAGCAGTAATGTTTTTTGGAATATCAAGCATCAGCATTGGATCGTTGAATGATACCAATGGAATGTTACGCCATGAAACAACAACAAACTTCAAATGAGTCTTTTCGTTAGTAATAACAGCGTGACGAGTTAATTCAGAACCAGTTCCGGCAGTAGTATTAACAGCCATTAATGGTGGAAGTGGATTCTTCAATGTTTCAATTCCAGCAAGCTTAGAAATATCATCACCGTTAGTTAAAACAATACCGATACCCTTACCACAGTCGTGAGCAGAACCCCCACCAACAGTGATGATTGAGTCACAATTTTCATCTTGGTACATCTTTTTACCAGCTTGAACGTTCCGGATCTTAGGGTTAGGTTCAGCGCCAGTAAATACGGCATAGTCAACGCCAGCCTTTTCCAATGAAGCAATGGTTTGTTTTACAGGGCCATTATCAATCTTGGATAAACCTTCAGTAGTAACAATCAGTGGCTTGTGCATATTGAGCATCTTTGCACGATCACCAATTTTAGCAATAACACCAGGACCAAAGAAGTTAACGCTTGGCATTAAGAAATCAAATTGTCTATTCATTAAAAACACCCTCCTCATGGCATTTGAATACGATTCCATTATCGTGCAAGCGTTTTATTTTTGCAATAGAAACATTTTGATTTTTTATTCATTATCGCCTAATTTATAATAATAATCTTGCCTAATCTGCTGCAATATCACGATGTTTGTCATGATTTTCACAAACTGAACCAATTTTCTATTAGTGTTCCACAATAATTTGCTACTTTAACACAAACTACTTTAGCTCATTTTCAAAAGCAGTCTTTAACAATGCTGCTTGCGTATTATAAGTATTTAACTTCCGGTCAGCGGTCGCAGTTGAATCATCTGGCAACAAGTTGATTTGTAAATTAACAGGAAGAGCTGCCATCTTTAAACCAGTTACAACTAATTTCATTGCAATTTGTGCTTGCGAGCCGCCATGTCCACCGAATGTTACTAAACTAACCAGCTTTCCTTGCCATTCTTTTCCTAAGTAATCAATGGCATTCTTCAAAACTGCTGGATAGCCCCAATTGTATTGCGGAAAAACAAACACAAAACCATCATAGCTTTGGACTAATTCACTCCATTTACGCGTTTTTTCGTGAACATATAATCCCAAATAAGGAATTTTAGGTTCATCCATCATTGGTAAATTAACTTCTTTTAGGTCGATGATGTCAAATTGCACTTTTGTACTTTTCTTTAATTGAACTTTTAACCAATTTGCTACTTGCATACTCCGCCGATTTGGACGAACGCTGCCAACAATAATTCCAACTTTTTTCATTATCATTGCCTCCTTTTAATACCTTCATTTTAATAGCTTTTTTGTAAAGGTGAAAGAAAAACGAGGACCTGAGCTAATCTCAGTATCCTCGTTTCTTATGATAAAATGACCAATCAATTTTATATTTCGGTCGCTTGAATTGCCACCAAGTTCGTAATTGTTTTGCACGAAACTGGTAACGTTCAAATTCATCATGCTCAATTCTTTTTTCATTAGGTAATGTTAGTCGTGATTCATTCACTATCCTTGCACTTGCTTTTCCTTGCATCATAAAAATGCATAAGCTGGCTATTACCACTAAAAGAATTATTTGAGAACCTCGTATGCCTATCTTAAATCAAATCCTTTAATTCTTATGCCATTACACTTCATAATTAATACTATACCATCGCCAACAACAATAAATAATAATCTAGCCAAAACTCAAGAAATTCTTTATTTATGATATGGAAGCCCGTTAATAATGGTAAAAGCACGATAAATTTGTTCGCTTAAAACCAAACGCATTAATTGATGAGGCAAGGTAAAACGTCCAAACGAGATTTGTGCATCTGCTCGTTTTAATACTGCTGGACTTAAGCCTAACGAACCCCCGATCACAAAAGTAATATCACTGTGACCATAAGTTGTTAATTTATTGATCTCTTTTGCGAACTCTTCAGAAGATCGCTCTTTACCTTTAATCGCTAAAGCATATACATATTCACGATCTTTGATTTTATCAAGAATCCGTTCCCCTTCTTTTGCCATTACTTCATCCATTTCTGCCTGGCTTAAAGATTCAGGTGCTTTTTCATCAGGAACTTCAACAATTTCAAATTTGCAATAACGTCCAAGTCGTTTAGCATATTCCGCAATTCCTGCTTTAAAATACTTTTCTTTTAGCTTACCCACACCAATAATTTTTATATTCAAGATATCCACTACCTTCCACAGTTTATCCACAAAGTTATCCACAGGCCAGTATTATTTTTTCCTCTTTTCCCGAATGTTCGGTTAATTTTTTATTGAAAAAGCGTTTTCTTAAAAATTACTTATCCACAGTTATCTACAGGAACAACCGTTCAGCCACAATCCTTTTATCCCTTGTGCCCGTAGGCATCACCGATTAAGAAATCCAAAGAATTCCACTTATCCACAAACCAACATTTAGCTTGTGGATAAGTTTTGAACAACAAATTTTATTGATATACCAACATTTATAAAATTACTTTAAATTTACTGGTAGTTATCCACCGACTTATCCACAAGCAATTTCACATTACTATTTTAACGTATTTCTAACTATTTACAACACAATCTGTGGTAAATATACAACGGAATGTTACCTAGCGAATGTTATCTTCTTTAATTTTTCTTATTATTCGGAAATTTCCCATTGTCTTACTTAAAGACTGTTCCGTGTTGTTCTGCTTCTCGTTGAAAATCTGCTGGAACTTTTATCCCTAATTTACAAGCCTGCTTTAAATTAAGAACCGGTTCTCCCTGATGGTAATTATTAACAGCCATCTGCCCTGGTCTTTCACCTTTCAAAATACGGGCTGCCATTTTTCGGTACTTCCACTATTTATCCAGTGGAATAGAAAAAGCCTGTACTTGAAATCCGTACAGGCCTTATTTGTACATGATAAAGCAGCCAGTACAGATATAATCTGTGAATAAATCCAGGCCATATCTGTACTACAGCTTCCCTGAGTTATCGGCTTTGCCAACTATGATTTAATTGAAAAGTTTGATAACTCATTTGCTTTACTCCTCTAAACAAATTATGTTCCTTTTAATGATAAAAGTATTTAATTTTTAATCAAGCGTACTGGTGGGCAATCTTTCCACAAACAGCCGCCACAATCGCCGCAAGAATATCATCAATAAATGTATTTACATGAACCTTATCATGGTCAAACTTGGCAATAATCCCACTCTTAACCCGGTCAAAGTAACCGAAGTTTGTCGTGCCAATTGTTCCATAAATATTAGCAATTTGTAACGCGAGGGTTTCATCTACCCCAAACACCCCAGCATCATTTCTTATAATACCTGCTAAAGGTTCATCTACTTTTCCTTCTTCGGTTAACCGATCAAGTTCAAGTGCTACCATTGCACTATTTAGTAATTCCCGCTTATGCATCGTATCAATTAAGAACTTTTGACATATTTCTAACGTCAAATCTGGCTCAAAGCTCTTTTGCGTCTCATACACAATCTTCGCAAGCTCTTCTAAGTTTACTCCGCGTTCTTCTAAACGATGTACTACAAATTCATATGCCTTTGTATCTGGGTATTTAAACCGTGGATTATTCATTTTACCCACCATCCTTTATATTGATAACTAATATTATACCCCTTTTAATTAAGAGGCTTTTAATGAAAAAAGATCAGGAATGTTCATCCCGATCTTAATTCATTAATTATTATCTTGCTGCGAGTCATCAGTTGAAGTTGATGTTGTATCAGCACTCTTGGTTAAATGCAATGTTGCGGTATGCTGCTGGCCATCACGGTAGTAAGTTACTTTAGCATTTTGACCAACCTTGTATTTATACAAGGCCGCCTTTAATGAACCCGCATCTGTAACTTGAGTATCACCAAGCTTTGTAATGACATCATACTTTTTCAATCCAGCAGTATCAGCAACTGAACCACTATTTACATCCATAATCACTACCCCTTTGCTTACGCTTGTTGGTAGTTTTAAGACTGATTGCTGTTGATCTGAAGTAACATTGCTAAGATCCACCATACTAATTCCGAGTGATGGACGGGTTATTTTACCATTTTTAATTAACTGGTTAATAATTGTCACAACTTCATTACTTGGAATGGCAAAACCAATTCCCTCAACTGAAGAGCCTTGTGTATCAGAAGCAAGTTTCATTGAATTAATTCCGATAACTTGACCTGCCATATTAATTAATGGACCACCTGAATTACCGGAGTTAATAGCGGCGTCTGTTTGGATAACCGATGTCAAAGTGCCATCAGTACCGGCTTTTAATGTCCGATCTTTTGCAGAAATAATTCCCTTCGTTACTGTATTAGCATATTCACTTCCCATTGGTGAACCGATTGCTAGCACATCCTGACCAGGAACAATCGAATTAGAATTACCAAAGGATGCAACTGCCTTAACATTTGTAGCGTTAATCTTCAATACAGCTAAGTCAGTTGCAGAATCAGCCCCAACTAAATCAGCATTAACTTTTTTACCATTGCTTAGAATTACTTGGAGCGCGTTTGAACCTTTGACAACGTGGTTATTAGTTACAACATAAGCCGAATTTCCACTCTTCTTGTAAATAACTCCTGATCCTTCACTAGCTGTTTCTAATTTATTATCGCTAGAAGAATCACTGCTGCTGCTTCCGTTACTACTGTTGCCATAACCAAAAATCCCTAGAGTCCCACTTGATTGCTGAACTTTTTGTTTATTAATAACACTAACAACGGCTCCTTGAACGGACTTATAAGCTTGGGATGCCTCTCCGTTTAAGTCGGCCTTATTCTTATTAACCTTCGTACCACCAGACTTATTAGATCCAGCTGGAACTCGTGTACTTGTTACTTCTTCATGGTGTTGTACCAGGTTATTAATTCCTAAGGCAATTCCACCACCAATAAGACCAGCAAATAAGCCGACAATAATTACGCCTAGCCACAAACGATCTTTAAAAGCTTGTTTTATCCTATTCATCAATTAAACCCTCCACTAAGTTAAAGAATCACTATCTTCAAATTACAATTTAAATATGAAAAATCATTGAATAAAGTCGATAAAAACCGTGATATCTCTTTTATTATAACGTCATTAGCTTGCTTGGTTCTTCTGGTTCAGCATCTTGCAATTTAAAATCATGATCAACACCAAAGTCATGCTGCTCCATTAAACTTGCAACTGTTAAATGGGCTAGTGAGCGCATGTTGTTATGTTGACTACGGTGACCAAGGAAAATCTCTTTGGTTCGCCGGCCAACAACACTCATCAATGCATCCGCACCTTCTTCATTGGAAAGGTGGCCCTCATCCCCCAAGATCCGCTGTTTTAATGGCCATGAATAAGGACCCATCCGCAGCATTTCTGTATCATGATTGCATTCCATTACATAAGCATCTGCATTTCGAATAGTTCCCTCAACTCGATCAGAAACATAACCAGTATCCGTAATAATACAGAAAGTCTTATTATTGTGGTGAACTTGGTAAAATTGTGGTTGCGCCGCGTCATGGGATACCGCAAAACTTTCAATATCCATATCTCCCAAGTCCTTAACAGTATTTGGTGCGATAATATGCTTTTGTGCTAATGGGATTTTACCAACTTTATTAGCCATTGCCTGCCAGGTACCTTCATTGGCATAAACATCCATCCCATAACGGCGTGCCAAGACACCAACACCATGCGTATGATCACTGTGTTCATGTGTTACAAAAATTGCATCGACATCCTTTAATGATCGATCAATCTTCTTCATTAAATTTTCAATTCGCTTTCCACTTAAACCAGCATCAATTAAGATTCGGTGGTTGCGCGTTTCCAAATAAGTTACATTCCCTGTACTTCCGCTCGCAAGTACACTATAACGTAATGGATCCGTTTCTGTCACTTAAAGTTCCTCCTCAATTACTTATTATTTAACGAGTTCGTATTTACACTATCTGGTGTTTCCTTCATAACTGTACTATTAAATGCGTTAACTTGTAATTGTTGAATTGCTCCTGAGTTTTTAGTCTTGATTTCAACAGTCCACGTTGGCACATAAACTGCTTTATCATCAGTAGTAGTGTTAAGGAGCTTAGAATAACTTAGTACCGACCACCTAATGCGGGAGTTATTAGGAATCTGATTATGTTTATACAACCATGTAATCGCTCGGCGCTGGCTAATCGTATTTGACCGTTGCCGGAGGATTTCAACATCTTGCAAGTAAGTCTGCGTATAACCTGTTATCTCATGGTCAGAGTTTATTCGAAAACGAATTTGCCCATCATTTGAAAATAGTGGCTTTCCTTCTAGCATTTGCGTATAAACAAGGGTATTTTTATCAGATAATTCCTTGTTATAGCGATAATGATTTCCCAAGCTTACCATTTTTTTATTTTTTAATAGGCGATCGACCCGCCGAATATTATTACTTTCAGTGATTTTAATTGGCTTATCAAACTCACTAGTCAATGTTCCTGAAGAAAGGCGAAAGTTTTGATTACGTAATTTTCCGGTTTCCTGCTCTAGGACTCCACCATCAGATGATTTTTTCCCAGCAATATAATATCCGGTTTGCTGCTTGTTAGAAAGGTCGCCATAACTAATCGAGTCATTGCGCATTTCTTTTAACACTGTTGATTGGCGATTTTGCTGACCATTAGAAACTGTAAATCTAGTTTCTAAGATTAATGAACTTCCAACAAAGATATCAAAAAGTAAAAAGGCAAGGATAAAGATCCACTGAATACGTTTAAAATTCATTCTTTAACCCTCCTACTTTTCTAACTCGGTATATTCAACCCAGTGGCCGCGATACTTAATAAAGTATGTTGGTACTAGCTTTACAACATGACTATCTTTATCAGTTTTCCAAATATATCCGACACGCAAGTCCTTTATGTCACGCATCCGGTTAGTTGCATGTAATTGGTTAATCACATCTGCGCTTGATGGGAGTTTAACCATCTGGTGGTCAATTGGTAATGGCACTTGAAGGCTATAAAGACTTAGCCAGAAACGTTCATTACCACCGCTTGTAGATTCAAGGGTTACTTCCCCATAACCATCGCTATTAAAAATTGGAAAGCTATTAACATAAGCACGATAGTTTAACCGTCGACCATGCTCACTTACCTCATCATAGCGTAAATTATCAAGCGGGATTCCAATTGTCGTCAACTTATTATAGAAGTGAGGAAAAATCTGGCTTGTCGATTCTCGATCGTCCTTACTAAGATAGTTTTCGTATTTAAGAGTTCCATCTTGACGATTAAATATCAGCCGACGATTGGTTCCATCCGTATAGGTAGTCTCGTTGCCATTCCGATTTGCCGTAATTGTTGTGTGCTGGTTAGTACTCATTAGACTAGCACTAAGGGTATCAATATTTTGCGTAGTGATTTGATATCCTAGTGCTGGTAGTTCAAAGGATCGCGGATACATCATTACTGCTACCCCATTAATAATCTTATGGTCAACCGGGATCTGGTCCATTGACTTTAAGAGCTGCCGAATATGGTTGAATTTTCCTTGCTCTACCCGTACTCGGTATACACTATAATGATGGTCACCAAGTAAGTAAATCTCATGTTGCCCGTTTAATGGGATAACAATATGGTTAATTTGATTAACCCGGTCAGTATCAATTGACTGAGAAAAGGTTTCATTGAAAACTGAACTTGGTACCTCATCAGGATATGTCAGCATTAACGAGTTCCGTCGCCGCAAATAGCTCAAGTAAACATCACTATTATTTTGTTTGACAACATTTGTCCGACCTAATTTCCAATCCTCTAATTCTTTTTTCACACTCAGAATTAAATTAGCTTTAGGACTATAAAGTTGATTCTGAGTTCCCTTTTTATTCGTCTCAACTGCTTTGGTTGGAAGATAAACATCTCCCATTGATTGTGGCGTATATTGTTGAGATTGATTATTATTGAAATTTTCGTGTCGTGCTCCCTCAAAAGGAAATGGGTTGGTCCAGACAATCCATGAAATGAATAAACTAAGAAGCACAACAACCGTTAAGGCGATTGCTTGCCAATTACTTTTCAGTTTCTTCATCATCCCAGTCTTCCTCCTCATAAGGTACATATGGCAAGGAAATATAGAATGTTGAACCCTTGCCTTCTACACTATCAACCCAAATTTGTCCACCAAGCATATTGATAACTTCCTTGGAAATAGCTAATCCCAGACCTGTACCTCCTTGCTTCCGGCTTCTTGCCTTATCAACGCGGAAGAACCGATCAAAGATACGCCCAAGATCTTTTCGTGGAATACCTAGGCCTTGGTCAGAAATACTTAAAATCACATGATTATGCGTCTCCAGTAAGCGTGTTGTAATCACACCCCCGTCTGGAGAATATTTAATCGCATTATTCATAATATTATCAATTACCTGGGTAAACTTATCGGTATCAATCTCAACCCATAAATCTTTCTTAGTAAAGTATCGTTCAATCGTATATTTTTTCTTTTTGGGATCTTCTTCTTTTTTAATAATCATATCGAAACGATCCAAAATGTAGTTAAATAACTCATTAATATTTACGTATTCCAGATTGAGTTTCGTTGTCCCTGCATCCATCCGCGATAAACTTAACAAGTCATTGATCATCCGAATCATCCGGTCTGTTTCATCTTGGACAACTTTTAAGAACTTGGGAGCAATTTCTTTATCTTGCCAAGCACCATCACTTAATGCTTCGACATAGCTTCGGACACTTGTTAATGGGGTTCGCAATTCATGCGAGACGTTTGAAACAAATTGCTTCCGTTCACGTTCTTCTTTTTGTTGGCTCGTTACGTCATGAAGGACACAGACAAGCCCACTGACAAAGCCAGATTCACGTTGAATTGGCGAGAAGTATGCGTTTAAGATCAAATTATTGCCAGAATTTGACATATCAATAATCATCTCGCGTTGTTCCCCATTTACTAGTTGCCGAACGGTATAGTCATGACGAATATCCAACACATCAATGATTGACTTACCAATTAAATCATCTTCATTTTCGACACCTAATAACTGTAACGCCATATTATTTACAATTGTCACATTCCCTCGACGATCAGTAGCTAAAACCCCATCTGACATATGGGACAAAATGCTATCAAGCCTCCGTCGCTCAGAATCGCTCGACTCCTGTGCCTCTTCAACCCGGACAGAAAGATTATTAACTGCCCCTGCTAATTGTCCTAACTCGTCATTTCCCAATACTTTTACTTGGCCAGAGTAATCTCCCCGCGCAATCCGTAATGTTTGTTTCCTCATTTCTTCAATTGGTCGGGTAATTTCCTGGGAAATAATAATTGCCAAGATCAAGCTCAAGACAATGGTAATCATCGCCGCAGATAGGTATACCAAAGTAATATTATTAATATTAGAGTAGACACTTTCTAGACTAGCTCGCAGGTAAACAGCTCCGACAACATTATTATTACTGTTATCCACGAGGGGAATAACATTTACATAATAGCGCGTGTGATTTGAATTATCGTACAAATTTTCGGTATGTGACCTATTATTTAATAAAGTTGCTTTGATAGCTTGATCAGTTGTTTTTTGACCGATTGCACTCCGATTATCAGCGTTACTGGTTCCCCGCACAATACTCTTACTATCAACCACCCGAATTTCAGAAATATTATTATTATTAACTTCTGAAAGAATTTGGTTAATTTGTTTGTTTGCTTTTTTAGTATTTGATCGTGATAACTGCTCTGCTAAAGAATTATCAACATAAGACGGTAACTCAATGGTTTGCTTAAACGTATTAAGGTTCTGATGCTCTAATTGACGCACAAAAACCGCCCCAACACATTCAAGTGTTAACATCAAAATTAACACGAATACGAGAGCGATTTTAAAGCGAATCGATTGATAAAATTTTAACTTGCTGTTCACAATGGTTCAGCCTCTAATTCTGATCAGGATTTGCTAGGTAATAGCCAACACCACGCCGGGTAATTAACCATTGTGGGTGACTCGGGTTATCTTCAATCTTTTCACGAAGTCGGCGAACGGTCACATCAACTGTCCGTACATCTCCAAAATAGTCATAACCCCATACAGTTTGAAGAAGGTGTTCACGGTTAATGACTTGTCCAATATGTTGAGCTAGATAATGGAGAAGCTCAAATTCACGATGCGTTAAATTGATATTTTCGCCCCGCTTAGTTACTGTGTAGGCTTCAGGATGAATCGTAAGGTCACCGATTTGGATATCAGTATTATTTTCTTCTTCTGCTGGTGCCTTTATAGTTGCTTGACGCCGTAAATTAGCTTTGACTCGTGCCACTAGTTCGCGGTTAGAGAATGGCTTAGTAACATAATCATCGGCCCCAAGTTCAAGACCTAGCACCTTATCTAGTTCAGAATCTTTAGCGGTTACCATAATAATCGGCATGGTATGCTTAGCCCGCACCCGCTTGGCTACTTCAAGTCCATCGATCTTCGGCAACATCAGATCGAGAATAATTAAATCAGGATTTTCTGTTGCAACTTGTTCTAAAGCTGCTTCGCCATCATAGGCTACGACAACCTCATATCCTTCTTTTTCAAGATTAAATTTGATGATATCAGAAATTGGTTTTTCATCATCAACAACTAAAATTTTCTTTGCCATATCAATGATTCCCTCCGTTGGGTTAATTGATTAATTACTTTAAATCTGCTATATATCAGTGCCTCTATTATAGCACAGGGAAAAGTTCCATAAATATTTTCTAAAAACTTATGAAAAATATTTGACATTTGATCAATAACAAGTTAAACTGTTTAAGTATTCTGTTAAAGGATATGGGCAGTTAGCTCAGCTGGCAGAGCAACGGACTCTTAATCCGTGGGTCCAGGGTTCGATCCCCTGACTGCCCATCAGAGGTTTACAGCGACTGAGATTTTATCTCAGTCGCTTTTTTCATACTTAAAATAAAGACTGCGGAAATCTCATCTTTTCGCAGTCCTTATTTTATTTAAATTGATCTTTTACATACTGTGCATATAGTGGTGTTGTCTTTAATAATTCTTGATGGGTTCCTGCGCCAGATACTGTTCCATTTTCGATAAAGTAGATTTTATCGGCATCGACAATCGTACTTAAGCGATGAGCAATTACTAGCGTTGTTCTTCCTTGCATTAAGTCTCCTAGTGCTTTTTGAACCATTGCCTCTGATTCAGCATCCAAGCTAGCAGTGGCTTCATCAAGCATTAATATTTTTGGATCACGGAGAAAAGCTCGAGCAATTGCGATTCGTTGTCGTTGTCCTCCAGAAAGTTTGATCCCTCGTTCACCAATTTCGGTTTCTAACTGGTCTTCCATTTTACTGACAAAGCCATCTGCATAAGCCATTCTTAATGCGTCCCAAAGCTCCTCATCTGAGACTTCTCTTCGTAACCCATAAGTTAAATTATCACGAATAGTTCCTGGCATTACCGCGGCATCTTGGCTTACGAGACCAATTTGTGCACGCCACTTGGCTAAGTCTACATTTTCAATATTTTCTTCACCGATTAAAATTTTCCCACCTGTTGGCTGATAGAATCGTTCAATCAACGAGAAAATAGTTGACTTTCCTCCACCAGATGGACCAGCAAAAGCTACCACTGCATTAGGTTTGGTTTCAAAACTAACATCTCGTAAGACGAACTTACCCTCCTCATAAGCAAAATCAACATTCTCAAATCTCAATGGTGCGTTCGCAATATCTTTTTCTGCTTTGTCAGTAGCAAATTCTTCTGGTTCAGTTAAGATTTGTTGGATACGTTCCGTGGCTCCGCTAGTCTTTGCCATATTATTGAAGAGCTGACTAATTACAACAACAGGACTAATAATCTGGAAAAGATACATTAAGAATGAGACTAAGGCACCCATAGTCATTGCACCATTCATAACACGAATTGCTCCGTAGCCAAGAATTCCCAGAAACATTATCATCATGAGCATGTTTGTAATTGGTTGCGTTACTGAGTTAATCAACGCTTCTTTTCTACCGACATGATATAAATTGTCGATACGGTGATTTCCCTTTGCCAGTTCATGTTCTTCACCGTTTGAAGACTTAACTAATCGGACCTCACCCAATACATCGGTTGAATCACTAGCAAATTTTGCTAATTCATCTTGTCGAACCCGACCAATCTTACGCGACTGATTCATCACTGGTAGCATAACTAAGATCACTAAAGGAACTGCCACAAACATCAACAATGTCATCCGCCAATCCATTGCTAACATAATAACCAGTGCACCAACGAATTGTAAAAGCGATGTCATTGCATTTGGTAATGTTGAAGCAAGTAAATCCTTCACCTGTGACGTATCATTAACTAATCGTGAACTAATTTCACCTGTTTTAACATCATCAAAATATTTTACAGGCATTTTTAGTAGTTTTTGCCACAATTGTTTCCGTAATTTAGAAACAACATTTTCACCAAAAATTCCTAATAATAATCCCGATAACGCACTTGTAATTAATCCTGCTATAAAAATTACAACTGTTAAAATTGCCAACGTTGGACTAATACTCTTAAAATTATTAATTAGCTTTTGTGCTAGTTGAGGAACAAATAGGTTAGCACCTGTGGAGATAAAGCCTAGTAAAATTCCCACAAAAAGCTTAATGTACTGCGGATGTAATTGATTTATTAAACTAAAGAAACTTCGAAAACTAAATTTATTTCTGTTCAAAGCATAAGCCTCCTAACAGTTAAATATCTAACTTTTAATGATGATGAATATTTAAACACATAGATGTCTAACTGTCAAGAGTCTAAGTTATTCTTTTAGATTGTTATTAATATTAGTCATCCCTTTAACTATTGCATCAATATCTCTTTCATTGAGGCGGGCAATAATCTGAAAATAAGCTTTATCAAATATTTCTTTAACCTCATTAGTCTTTTCTTCACCTTTTTTGGTAAGAAAAATCCGCTTAATTCGTGCTGACTCTTGATCCGCCTTCCGGATAATATACCCGTCGCGTTCAAGATTTTTCACCATACTAGTAACACTAGCATTCCGTAAATGGAAATGGTCACCTAATTCTCGTTGAATAAGACCAGCGTGTTTTTCTATATAAAAAAGCGTATGAGCTTGCTGTGGAGTTATGTCTAATTCAGGGGCAAGTTCAGTATAAAAATGCTTCATGTTAATCATATAGTTCCGCAATAAACGGTTCATTTGCTCAAATTTATCTTTTTTTAATGTCATGAAATTACTCCCAATTTTAATTTTATTATTAATTATAACAGTTAGATACCTAATTAAAATATGGATTTGAAAATTTCTTAAATAAATTTAGAAAAACACTTGCGAAAATGATCGGAAGTTGATATTATTATTTATGTTGTCAAAGACATGGGCAGTTAGCTCAGCTGGCAGAGCAACGGACTCTTAATCCGTGGGTCCAGGGTTCGATCCCCTGACTGCCCATCATATTAAAAAGACCATCGAGTAATCGGTGGTCTTTTTTCGTATATTTTATAAAAATCGTGTAATGCAGACTGAGCTGTATTACACGATTTTTTTACTTGTCTTCTGCTATTAGTTCTTTTCTTGCCTGTCGTAAACTCATTTCTTGTTCTGGTGAAACTTCGGGATAAGCTAATGGCAAACTATTAATCTTCTTTGTCAAAATGTCAGATACAATTAAACGCGAATACCACTTATCATCAGCCGGAATAACATACCATGGATTTTCCTTTGTAGCGGTAGCATTAATCGCCTTCTCATATGCCTTTTGGTAATCGTTCCAATATTGACGTTCACGGATATCAGCTGCAGAGAACTTCCAATTCTTTTCCGGCGTATCAATCCGCGCTAAGAACCGCTTCTTCTGTTCTTCCTTTGATACATGGAGGAAGAACTTTACAATTAAGTAACCGTTCCGCGTTAGATAGTTTTCGTACTGGCGAATATCTTCATAGCGACTATCAAAGAATTTGTTATTAACATCATGGATAGACTCAATCCCTGGAATATTAGATTGTAAAATTAAAGCCGGGTGAACGCGTGAAACAAGAACATCTTCATAATATGAACGGTTGAAAACACCAATATCACCACGCATTGGCAATTCACGATTAATTCGCCAAAGATAATCATGGCGTAATTCACGGCCTGTTGGTTGTTTAAAATTAGCTACCTTAAACCCAACTGGATTTACACCTGCAAAGATATGCGAAATCATACTATCTTTTCCCGCCGCATCCATTGCTTGAAATACTACTAAAACACCATAATGGCGCCGAGCATACATCATCTTTTGTGCATTCTTGATTGACTTTACATTTTTCTTGATCTTCTTTTTAATCTTCTTAAGATCATCAGCAGAATCTTTTACCTTAGTTGGTGCTGCCTTAATATCAAAGTCTTTTCCAGTATAACGATATTTCTTAGTTTTCATCAACATTCACCTCATTACTTTTAATTTGATTTCAACTACCATCATAGCAAATCTCTCAGTTTTTGGTTAATAAAAACGGATTTAAAAAAAGAACCATGAACATTTTAGTCCACAGTTCCATTATTTATAATATTCTTTTCTGTTGGCTGATATTTACTACATTTCAATTTGCTAATTTGATGCTCGTGCCCATCATTAACAATGAATTCATCAACAGCCCCACAATGCTCACAAACTACCACAATTTGGTACCGTTGCGAGTCATCATTATTCGTATCCATCCAATTTCTTTCTGCAATTACTAATGGCTGTTCATGGCACTGATAACAAGAAATTCCTAGTTCACATTCTTCCCTAAAAGGATCTCCTGTTTTTCCTACCATTCCATAACGGTCTTCACCATGTACATTATCAAAATTATTGTAAAACATCTGATCACTTCTTTAATATTCAACTGCTTTGGCACGCTTTATCTTAATAACAAAGACTACTATTATTTCCATTACAAAAATCGAAATCGCACAAATAATAAAGAGGATATGATAAGAGGTCGCTTCAATCATCAATCCACCAAATAGAGGACCAATTGCCTTTCCCAAAGAAGAAAATGCGTTCAAAATTCCCTGATACTTTCCTTTAACAGCAACCGGTGAAAGGCTGTTTACAATGGCAGGCATCGTTGGCAGAGCAGTGGCTTCACCAATTGTCAAAACGACCATTGCCGCCACAAACCAACTATATGAGTGGGCGTAAAGTAATAGAACAAAGGAGAAACCAATTGTAAACATCCCAATAAACACTTGCGCATATGGCCGATTAACCCAGCGATTAAGCCAGGTAATTCCTAATTGGAAAACAACAATTAAAATCCCATTTAATGTCCACAAAAGACTATATTTCGTCATTGAGATTCCTTGATCAGTCATAAAAACTGATAAGTTACTTGCCCATTGTTCATACATTGTCCAGATTACAACTAAAGCAATGAAGAAGATCCAGTTAATCCATAAGTTAGCTTGAGGCATCTTAATATTACCTGTCTTGGTCTCTTCTTTATCTTCTACATCTTCCGTCTTTGCAACTGTCTGTTGACTATCCTTAAAGAAAAAGATAACAACAAGTGAGAACATTGTATAAAGGATTGTGGTAATCAAAAACATTGGTGAAACATTGCCATCCGCATACTGATAAAGCGGACCGACAATAGTAGTTCCAATTACCATTCCCAAGTTATTGGCAAAATACAACATATTAAAGACATAACGTCCATCTCGGCCTGAACGGGTCGCAAAAGAATTAACCATTGTGATAATCCAACCATTAAAAAATCCAATAACTGTTAAAAGAATTCCATATATCGGCCAGCCATTGAAGAAAATCATAATAGCCATTACGATGGTCGCTAGCAGTGTCCCGCCAATCATTAATTTCCGCGGGTTAGCTCGGTCAAATAACATTCCGCTAATATAACTTCCGACAACATTTGCTCCCGAATAAAAGAGTAAAACAATTCCTGATACAGTTAATGACTCATGCAACTGATCGTGAATATAAATTGTTGTTAATGGCCAGACAAAACTATTCCCAATACTTCCAAGGAACATTCCGAATAAAAGCCATTTTAATTCTACGCCTTGACGGTTCATTGTTTACGCCTCCTCAATTACTATCATACCGTTTATTTTTTTAAAAACATTTTTAATGTCTTAAGCGCACTAAAAGGGCTACCTCAGTTTTTACTGAAATGCCCTCTTAGAAATTTAGTTTTTAATTATTATCTTCAGGGATATAAGAAATCGAAGTGAACTTATTATAGGATTTTGCAAATAATAATTTAACTGTCCCCCGTGGACCACTACGATTCTTTTCGATAATGACTTCAACTTCACTGGCATTTGATCCATCGTCATCCTGATTATTTCCCTGGTTATTATTATCATCTGAATCTTCATCGTGCTCATAATAGTCATCACGATAAAGAAAACTAACAATATCTGCATCCTGTTCAATCGATCCAGATTCACGAATATCAGATAAAACCGGGCGCTTGTCTTGTCGTTGTTCAACTCCCCGTGACAACTGTGATAGGGCAATAACCGGAACTTCTAATTCCTTTGCCAGCTTCTTTAGTTGTCGAGAAATCTCTGAAACTTCTTGCTGCCGGTTATCAGGATTACTCCCTTCAATCAACTGAAGATAATCAATTACGATCAATCCTAAGTTACCTTTTTCCTTTGCTAAGCGTCGACAACGAGCCCGAATTTCTGCTACCTTGATTCCCGGTGTATCGTCAATATAGATACTTGCATTACTCAAGGCTCCAGTAGCAATAAATAAACTTTGCCATTCATCTTGCGTAAGCTGTCCAGTTCGTAAGTGGTTAGCGTTAATGTTTCCTTCAGCACAGAGCATCCGGTTTGCTAAGGACTCCGCACCCATTTCAAGACTGAAAATTGCGACCGTATTATCGGTTCTAGTTGCAACGTTTTGGGCAATATTCAAAACAAAGGCGGTCTTTCCAACAGCAGGCCGCGCCGCAATAATCACCAACTCGTCTTTATGAAGACCAGTCGTCATCTCATCTAATTGAGCATACCCAGTTGAAAGTCCAGTAATCTCTGAATCTTGACTAGAGAGCTCACTAACATGATTAATCGACTCTTGTAAAACGTCACTAATACTTTTAAAACCAGTTTGACGACTATTTTCCGAAACTGACATAATTTCTTGCTCAGCCCGGTCAAGTTGATCTTCAATTTTGTCATTTCCTGCATAGCTATCATTGATAATCTTGGTTGCCGTATTGATCAACCGTCGTGAAATTGCCTTATCATGAACAATCTTTGAGTAATAGACAACATTAGCAGCCGTCGGAACCGCTGTTGCAAGTTCAGCAATATAAGCAACTCCACCAACATTTTCCGTTTGATTATCCTGATCAAGAACATTTTTCATCGTTAACGGATCGATTGGCTGGTCCGCATCATTTAGTTGGACCATCTTTTCAAAAATGATTTGATGAGCCTTCCGGTAAAAATCTTGCGGCTCAAGATATTCCATCGCATCAGCCAACGCGTTTTTACTTAAAAAAGCAGCTCCAAGAACTGCTTTTTCTGCTTCAATATCGCGTGGCTCTTCTTGCACTGGTGCATTATCCATGACGATACCGCTCCTTAAATCTATTAACCCTCATTACTTTTCAGCAATGTGAACACGAATTTGAGCTTCTACTTCTGGATGAAGTTTGATTGGCACATTTACGTAACCAAGCGCCTTAATTGGGGCTGCCAGCTCAATCTTTCGCTTATCAATTTTTAGGTCAAATTGTTTTTGTAAAGCAGTTGCAATTTGTTTTGTTGAAATTGAACCAAACATCCGGCCATCTGTACCGGCTTTTCCGCTTAATTCAACAACTGTATTATCATCTTCAAGAATCTTCTTCATCCGCTTGGCATCAGCTAATTCTTCAGCAGCATGTTTTTCTTCAGCACGCTGTTGACCCTTTAGTTGGCTCATCGCCGCTTTAGTAGCTTGTTTTGCTAATCCACGCTTAATTAAGTAGTTTTGAGCATAGCCATCTGGAACTTCCTTAATTTGACCACGTTGACCACGGCCCCGTACATCTTGTGTAAAAATAACTTTCATTATGATCACTCCTCTGTATCGTCTTGCTCTTTATCAGATTTAGTTAGAATATCGACTAACTCTTGCTTGACCTGCGTAATATCTTTATCACTGATTTGTGTAGCAGCATTTGCAAGGTGACCGCCACCACCCATTTTTTCCATGATTACCTGGACGTTGACGTTTCCCATTGAGCGTGCTGAAATTCCGATCTTGTTATCAGCACGTTCAAAAATTACAAATGAAGCTTCAATTCCACTCATTTGGAGCAACATATCAGCAGCCTGGGCAGCCGTGACAGGATCATAAACCTGTCCCTCTTCGCCCGTACATAATGCTATTTTATCATTTATTTCTGCTCTTGAAATCAAATGATTACGCATCATGAAAGTTTCTGGATTTTCTTTCATAAATGATTGAATCATTAAACCATCGGCACCAGCAGAACGCAAGTAACTAGCTGCATCAAAAGTTCGCGTACCAGCACTCTTGGTGAATGATTTTGTGTCAACCTGAATCCCTGTTAGCATTGCCGTTGCTTCAAGCTTGTTAAGTCCCTTTCCTTCGCGTGGTTGGTATTCAAACATTTCCGTAATTAACTCACAAGTTGATGACGCATATGGTTCGATATAAACAAGCAATGGATTTTCAGGAAAGTCCTCGCCGCGACGGTGGTGGTCAATGATAACAAGTCTGTTTTGCATTTTATCATATAATTCAGGGGCAATGGTAATTCCCCGCTTAGCATGATCAACCATCACTAATAAACTGTTATTCGTCGCTTTTTCTAACGCTTCGACCGGTGAAATAATATGGTCTTTAATTGTCTGATAATTATCAATCTCACGCATCAAACGTTGAATATCAGAGTGTGGATGTTCGTCATCAATCACAATCCAACATTCTTTACCATTCATTTCCGCAATCCGTCGAATCCCCAAACAAGCACCAATCGAATCCATATCTGGATTGGTGTGGCCCATCACAAACAATTGGTCTGATTGGGCCATTAATTCTTGCAATGCTTGGCTAATCATCCGTGCTCGTACCCGGGTCCGTTTCTCCATCGGGTTAGTCTTTCCACCATAAAAACGTGCTTCTTGATCTTGAGCACGAACAACAACCTGGTCTCCACCACGACCTAATGCGAGGTCAAGGTTATTTTGCGCTGTGTCAGCAAGTTTTATCAAATCATTTTCGCCATAAGCAATTCCTACGCTAAGGGTAACTGGCGAATTTTGCTTAGATGTATTTTCACGGATAACATCAAGAATCTTGAATTTCTGCTTTTCAAGTTCTTTTAATGAAGCTTGATGACCAATAATCAAGTAGTTATCATCATCAATGATCTTCATCAATAAGTGATTAGCAACTGCCCAATCGCTTATTTGTGAAGTTACGTAATTATGAAGATTAGAGACATCAGAATCACTCATTCCTTGAATCAGTTCATCATAGTTATCAAGGTAAATATTACCAATAAAGATTTGTTCATCCTTATATTGTGCACTAATCTGTTCATATTTTGTAATATCTAATAAATAAACTACCTGTCCGTGATGCTGAACCAAAAATTCAAATTGATGGTCACACCAGGTTACTACTTGCGTTTGCTTATCATCCGCATGATTTTTTATTAATTCCGCTAATTTTGCATCAACATCTGCAATCGGCTTTCCTACAACAATTTCAAGATTAAAATAACGCGCCATATATGGATTAATCCATTCAACTTCATGACGCTTATTTAACATAATCATTCCCATGGGCATTTCCAGTAATGCTTCTTGTTGCCCACGTTGGACTTTATACGTTAATTCATTTAAATATTCATGAGCATCGACTACTAATTTTCTTAACCGCCGAATACTAATAGCTCCACCAGTAACTGCGATTATTAAAACAATTAGTCCAATAACCCAGTTATCCATAAACCCTAAAATAAGCCCAATAATTGTTAAAAGCACTATATAGCAGACATTCCAGCGAACGGCTGGGTGTTCAAAATAAAACTCCCAGTTCTCACGACTGAAAATTTTTCGCATGCTAGTCCTCCTAAAAATAGCTTTAAATTATTAATTGGATAAATCTATCATATCACATCAAGTACTTAGTCAATAGATTATATCATCTAATGATTATTAATACATAAGAATATTAATATAGCAGTCGAAAAACTCTAGAAAAGGTAACAATAATTTAAAATAATAAAGAGGCTGAGTAAACCTCGGCCTCTTTATTATTTTTATTCTTGCGGAAACTAGTCTTCTGCAACGAATGGCAAAAGACCCATGATCCGTGCACGCTTGATAGCGATAGTTAACTTACGTTGGTTCTTAGCACTAGTACCAGTAACCCGACGTGGTAAGATCTTACCACGTTCAGAAATGAACCGACGTAATAAATCAGTGTCTTTGTAATCGATGTATTCGATGTGGTTTGCGGCGATGAAGTCGACCTTACGACGACGACGTCCGCCTCGACGTTGTTGTGCCATGAAATTACCCTCCTATTCTGAGTAAAAATTTATTTAGAATGGTAATTCGTCATCAGCTAAATCAATGGATTGACCACCATCATCACTGCTTCCAGGGAACTGGTTGCCAGCATTTTGATTGGGATCGAAACCATTGTCCATACTTGGTGACGGATTACTTTGAGGAGCATTATTTCCGGGTTGTGGTTGACTGCCATATTGTGGAGCCTGAGCACCAAACGATTGTTGGTTATTGTTAAACGGTTGTTGCATCCCTGATTGGTTCATACCACCATTTTGACGAGGTTCTAACAATGCAAAATTATCTACAACAACTTCGGTAACATATACACGGTTACCCTGTTGGTTTTCATAATTTCGGGTTTGAATACGCCCTTCAATTCCAACAAGTGAACCCTTATGCGTAAAGTTACTAAAGTTTTCAGCGGATTTACGCCAAATAACGCAATTGATAAAATCAGCATCACGATCACCATTTTGGTTTCGGAATTGCCGATCAACAGCTAACGTAAATGAAACAACTGCTGTCCCGCTGGTTGTGTACCGCAACTCGGGATCTCTTGTTAAACGCCCAGTTAAGACTGCACGATTAAGCATAGATCTTTCTCCTCTCTTTACTTTATTGACAAATTAATTAAGCATCAAGCTTAACAATCATGTGACGTAGGATATCATCACTGAACTTAGCTAAACGATCAAATTCGTTTAAAGCTTGATCTGAATCAGTAGTTAAGTTTACCACGTGGTAAGTACCTTCAGTGTACTTAGCGATTGGGTAAGCAAAACGACGAGTTGACCAATCCTTTGAGTCAGCGATAGTTGCACCATTGTCCGCCAAGATCTTGTCGAAGCGGTCTACCAATTCGCTCTTTGCAGATTCTTCGATATCAGGACGAATGATGTAAGTAATTTCATATTTGCGTGTTTCCATGAATGTTACACCTCCTTATGGACTCTGGCTCTTCTCGCTATTTGAGAAGAACAAGGAAAGTAGACGTCATTACGTATACTCACAGACATAAAATATAGCATAAAATTCTATTTAAAACAAGGAACATCTAACAAGAAATCCTAAATGTTGCGGTCACTATAACTATATATACGTAAAATATCTACTTTCTCACTTTATTTTTTAATTTTCTGTTGGTTGGCTTTCTTCTTGGGAGGAATTACTAGTTGCTTCCTCAGTCTCTTCATCTACTTCTTTATCCACCTTTGCAATCGTAGCAACACGGGCACCATTATCCATCTTAATTAAGTGGACACCAACAGCAGAGCGTCCAGTTTGCGATACACTTTCAATGTCAAAACGAATAATTACTCCCTGGTCGGTAACTAACATAATGTCTTCATCACCATTGACAGTTGTTAAACCAACTAACGGACCATTCTTTGCAGTAACGTTGACTGTCTTAACCCCTAGTCCGCCACGTCCTTTGATTGGGTATTCAGAAGCAGGAGTTTGTTTTCCAAAACCATTTTCACTAATTACAAGAACCTTGCTATCAGGATTAAGGGGGGCAGCGCCAATTACATAGTCTTCATCTCGTAAGCGAATTCCCCGAACTCCGGCTGCGCTTCGTCCCATTGACCGAACAACTGATGATTTAAAGCTAAGAGCATATCCATTATGAGTACCAATAATCATTGGCTGATCTTCACTAATAACTTCTACATCGATCAATTCGTCGTTTTCATGAAGATTAAGCGCCTTTAATCCATTGCTTCGAATATTCTTAAATTCTGTTACTGCTGTCCGTTTAACGGTTCCTAGCTTAGTAGTAAAGAAGAGGTATTTATCGTCATCGTTAGTTTCATGTGAAACATTGATAACAGCGCTAATTTTCTCTTTATTATTAATCCCAAGAAGGTTAATAATTGGAATTCCTTGAGCAGCCCGGCCATATTCAGGAACTTCATATCCCTTCATTGAGTATACTTTTCCTGAATTAGTGAAGAAGAGCAACATATCGTGAGTTGAACTAGAAATTAGTTGTTCAATAAAGTCATCTTTATGAACGCCCATTCCCTTAACACCACGACCACCACGATGCTGAGACTTAAATTCATCAACCGGAAGACGCTTAATGTATCCATTGTGGGTCAAGGCAACAATAATATCTTCTTCTTCAATTAGGTCTTCATCTTCAATATTGGTAATATCACCAACTTGAAGCTCAGTTCGTCGTTCATCCCCAAAACGTTTTTGAATTTCCATTAATTCATCATAAATGATTTGATTAATCCGTTCACGGTGAGCAAGAATATCCTTGTAATCAGCAATTGCAGCCATTAATTTTTGATATTCATCCTCTATCTTTTCACGTTCTAGGCCAGTCAGCCGAACTAACCGCATATCAAGGATAGCTTGTGCCTGCCGATCTGATAAACCATAATTATTCATCAACTCATTCTTCGCTACTTCGCTTGTTTGTGAATTACGAATGATATTAATTATCTCATCAATATGGTCTAAAGCGATCCGCAACCCGGCAACAATGTGCGCACGATTTTGGGCTTTCTTTAATTCAAATTCTGTCCGTCGCCGTACAACTGATTCTTGGTGTTCCAGATAATGTTGCAAAATTTGTTTCAAGCTTAAAATCTTCGGAGCACCATTAACAATTGCTAGCATATTGAAGTTAAAAGTTGTTTGCATCAAGGTCATCTTGTAAAGGTTATTCAAGATAACTTCTGCACTGGCATCACGACGAACATCAATTACGATTCGCATTCCGTCACGGTCAGTTTCATCATTAACATCAGTAATTCCGTCAATGTCTTTATTCCGAGCTAATTCAGCAATTCGTTCAATTAATTTTGCTTTATTAACCATATAAGGAATTTCGTGGACAATGATCCATTGCTTACCATTCTTTTGTTCTTCAATATCAACTTTTGCTCGAACAATGATAGTTCCCCGACCAGTTTCGTAAGCTTTACGAATACCAGACTTCCCCATTACTACTCCACCAGTTGGAAAGTCAGGGCCCGGAATAGCCTTCATTAGTCCTTCAGTTGTAATATCAGGATTGTCCATTAACATATGAATCCCGTTAATAACTTCCCCTAAATTATGAGTTGGAATATTAGTAGCCATCCCTACGGCAATCCCTGAGGCACCGTTAACTAATAAATTAGGAAAACGAGCTGGTAATACATCCGGTTCTTTTTCAGTACCATCGTAGTTATCATGGAAATTAACGGTATCTTTATTGATATCTCGAAGCATTTCAACTGCAATTTTGCTCATCTTTGCTTCGGTATAACGCATGGCAGCTGCTCCATCACCATCAACCGACCCAAAGTTACCGTGACCATCAACAAGCATGTAACGGTAACTAAAGTCCTGAGCCATTCGAACAAGTCCCTCATAAATTGAAGAGTCACCATGAGGGTGGAACTTACCCATTACATCCCCGACAATCCGGGCTGACTTCTTGTAAGGCTTATCTGGTGTAACCCCTAATTCATTCATTCCATATAGAATCCGGCGTTGTACCGGTTTTAATCCATCACGGACGTCTGGAAGCGCACGTGAAACAATAACACTCATTGCATAATCTAAGAATGAGTTTTTCATCTGACTCGTAAGATTTACATCCGTGATCCGATTAGGCATATCTTGTTCAGCCAATGTCGTTCCTCCTTTTTTGCGTTAGCAGTAAACAACAGTTAATTACAGGTCAAGATTCTCAACGAACTTAGCATTTTGTTCAATAAAATCGCGCCGTGGTCCGACCTTAGTTCCCATTAGCATTGGGAAAATCTTATCAGCCTGTTCTGCATCGTCTAATTTTACTCGTAATAGGTGCCGATTTTCTGGGTCCATTGTCGTTTCCCATAATTGCTCAGCATCCATTTCACCTAACCCTTTGTAACGTTGAATAACAGGCTTAGGACTTGGTTGCAGTGAGCTTACAACCTGTTCTAGTTCTTCATCAGAGTCAATGTATTTCACAAATTTACCCTGTCGAACTTGATATAGTGGCGGTTGAGCAATATAAACATACCCATGCGTAATCATTGGTTTCATAAAGCGGTAGAACAAGGTTAACAGTAATGTCCGAATGTGGGCACCATCGACATCCGCATCAGTCATGATAATTAATTTATGATAATTAGCCTTTGTAATATCAAAGTCATCCCCAAAACCTGTTCCAAGAGCGGTAAATAAAGAACGAATTTCATCATTAGCTAGGACTCGATCAAGGGTTGCTTTTTCAACATTCAAAATCTTTCCGCGGATTGGAAGGATTGCTTGGGTGAGGCGGGAACGTCCCTGCTTTGCTGAACCACCGGCAGAATCACCCTCGACAATAAATAATTCTGAAATTTCAGGATCCTTACTTGTGTTATCAGCTAACTTACCTGGTAAATTACTAATTTCAAGACCACTCTTTTTACGGGTAACTTCACGTGCCCGTTTAGCAGCCACCCGTGCTTTGGAAGCGAGTTGACCTTTTTCAATAATTTGCCGCGCTTCGTCTGGGTGTTCTAATAAGAATCGGTTAAATGTTGCCGCGAAGACATGGTCAGTCGCTGTTCGTGCATCTGAATTTCCTAACTTAGTCTTAGTTTGCCCCTCGAATTGCGGATCAGGGTGCTTAATGGAGACAACGGCAGTTAAACCTTCACGCACATCATCCCCTGATAAGGTCTCATTAGACTTTAAGATACCTGCTTTGTGGCCGTAGTCGTTAATAACACGTGTAAGAGCCATCTTAAATCCGGTCTCATGAGTTCCACCTTCGTAAGTATGAATATTGTTAGTAAAAGTTAATAAGTTGCTACGGTATGAATCTGTATATTGTAAGGAAACTTCAACAGTAATATCGTTTTCTTTACCTTCCACGTAAATTGGTGGATCAAATAAGACATTTTGGTCTTCATTAAGGTATTCAACATAATGTCGAATACCACCTTCATAATGGAATTCTTTCCGTTCATGGTCTGCTTGTCGTAAGTCTTCGATCGTAATTTTAAGTCCCTTGTTCAAGAAGGCTAACTCTCTTAATCGATCAGTTAAAGTTTTAATATTGTAAGTCGTTGTTTCACGGAAAATTTCCGGATCCGGCTTAAAATGAACGGTCGTACCATGCTCAGTTTCTGGAAGTCCTTCTTCAATTACCTTCATTGCAGACTTAACGTGACCATGATCAAAATCCATGTAGTAACGTTTACCTTGACGAGCAACTTTAACATCCAATTCAGTAGATAAGGCATTTACAACAGATGCCCCTACCCCGTGAAGACCTCCGGAAACCTTATATCCGCCGCCACCAAATTTTCCTCCGGCGTGGAGAACAGTAAAGACAGTTTCTAGGGCTGACTTTCCAGTTTCTTTTTGCGTATCAACTGGAATTCCACGTCCATTATCCTTAACAGTAATACTGTTATCGGGATTAACTACAACATTAATTTCATCACAAAATCCTGCTAAGGCTTCGTCAATTCCGTTATCAACAATTTCCCAAACAAGGTGATGAAGTCCCTGGGCTGAAGTGGAACCAATGTACATTCCGGGACGCTTTCGAACTGCATCCAATCCCTTTAAAACCTGAATTTGACTAGCATCATATTCGCTAGCCAATTCCATCTTGGTTTCTTTTTGTTGTTCGTTGCTCACTTTACTTCCTCCTTATTCAAAGTGCCGTGCTCAATTTCAAAAATCGTAGGTTCATTAATTAGCTGGCGAGCAACATCACTCAGACTAGTTGTCGTCAAAAATGTTTGGACTTTATTCTGAATGGCTGTTAACAGGTGTGTTTGTCGAATTGTATCTAGTTCAGATAACACATCGTCTAATAATAATAATGGATACTCGCCTGTTTGCTCTTTCATCAAATCAATCTCTGCTAGTTTTACTGATAGTGCTGTCGTTCGCTGTTGTCCTTGCGATCCAAAAGCCTGCACGTTTTTATTATTTACCAGAAAGCGGATATCATCACGATGAGGACCATAAATTGTTGTCCCTTGCTCGATTTCACGCTGTTCATTATCCTGATATAACTTAAAAAGTTTCTGATAAGCCTCTTCAACAGTAGTATCATCATTAACCTTTAATTGATTGACATACTCAAGCCGTAATGATTCCTTGTTTAATGAAATCTCTTGATGTAAATCCGCTGCCCATCCTTCAAGGTGCTTTAAAAAATGTTGACGGGCAATAATTACTTCCGCACCAAAAGCAGCAAGCTGATCAGATAGGACCCCTAAAAGGACGCGGTCAGTTTGTTGCTTATATTTTAGTTGCTTTAAATATTTGTTTTTTTGCCGTAAGAGTGTGCGATATTGGCCTGCATTGTAGAGGTATTTGCTACTCATCTGACTAAACTCTCGATCCATAAAGTGGCGGCGTAAAGCTGGTGACCCTTTTACCAACGACAAGTCTTCTGGGGCAAATAATATTGCATTTAGTTGACCCACATACTGTGATAATCGCGCTTGTTCTAAATGATTTACCTTTGCCTTTTTTCCCTTACTCGAGAATTGTAATTCAAGTGGAATCTTACCAATGCTTTTTTCTACTGTGCCACTTATTAGGGCCGATTTTTCTTGCCAATTAATAAGTTCATGGTCATTACTTGTTCGATGACTCTTGGTCAGGGAAAGGACATAGATTGCCTCTAACATATTCGTTTTACCTTGTGCATTAGGGCCAATTAAAACGTTCACTCCAGGGTTGAAGTGAACGGTTAGATCCTGATAATTTCGAAAGTGATGTAAATGCAATTCCGTCAGAATCATGTTTATCCCTACTTACTCTTAATAACAAGTAATTGGTGGTCAGGAATTTGAATCTTATCTTCGGGATACAATTTGCGTCCCCGCCGATCATCTGGCTCATCATTTACTAATACAGTATTTTCTTTTAGAAACCATTTAGCTGCTCCGCCAGTAGGAATAATCCCCTCTTCTTTGAGTAACTGGCCGAGTGTAATAAATGGACTATCAATCAACACTGACTTTTCTTCCATTTTTTTCACCTACTTTTGTAATTCTATTATACCACATTATTTGGCCTAATTTTGCGTTATTAGCCTTTCTGAGCGCATTAACTTATTTTAGCCTTTTTTATCAAAATTCGGTTAAATTTGCTCTATGGTCAAAAATCTGAATATAAATTAGAGATACTAACTAAATTTAATCTATGCCAAATATAAAAGAGGTTACAAAACAAAACGTTCTGTAGCCTCTTCTATAAAAATTAAAATTCTTTCTAAAATGTCCGTACTGGTGTAATTAAGTGGACAAAATTTTCCTGATCTTCTGTTGGAACTAGAGTAAATGGTCGCAATGGTGATGTAAATGAAATCTTGATCGTTGCTTGACCAAAAGAACGCAAAGCATCTTTCATATAGTTAGGATTGAACGAGATTTCAAGATCATTACCATCAAGAGCAGACGTTACTACCTCTTCTTCAACAGTACCGATATCTGGAGAATCACCACTAATTCGAACAAGATTTTCTGATGGCTTTAGACTTAACTTAACCACATCGTTACGACTTTCATGGGATAAAAGGGAAGCACGCTCAATTGATGATAAAAATGTCCCAGCTTCTAGTTCAACTGTGGTATCAGCAGTTTGTGGAATTAACTGACTAGTTTCAGGATAGTTTCCTTCTAGTAATCGAGAATAGAAATGAGTATTACCAAAGATAAATAACACTTGATTTTCAGTTACTTGCATTTGTACATCTTCATGGACATCACTAATCATTCCAGATAGTTCTTCCATGCTCTTTCCAGGAATGATCACATCAAAATCGATGCCGTTATCGATGTTTTCGAGGACCACTTTCCGTTGTGCAAGTCGGTGACTATCTGTTGCAACAGCTGTTAGGACGCCATCTTTTAAAGTCATATGAACTCCCGCAAGGATTGGACGACTTTCTTGCTTAGATACTGCAATGACGGTTTGACGAATTACTTCCTTAAGGATGTCGTTAGGAAGGGTTACTGATTTATTAGTTTCAATTTCTGGTAAATGTGGAAAGTTTTCGGCATCTTGGCCATTAATTTGGAACTTAGCTGAACCAGATGTAATATCTGCTTGAAAACCACTTGTAACTTCAATAGTTACTTTCTTATCTGGCAACTTTTTAACAATATCACTGAAGAAGCGGGCAGGTAATACAATAGCGCCAGTATCTTCAATTGTTAAATCATTATCAGCATCATTGGCACTAATAACACTTTCAATTGTGATGTCTGAATTGCTACCAGTTAACACAATGTTATCTTCGTTTACGACCATCTTTAATCCAGTCAAAATTGGAATAGTTGTTTTAGAAGAAATAGCACGTAAGACATTATTTAATTGACTAATGAATGCAGATCGGTTAATTGTAAAATTCATATATTTCAGTCCTTTTGTGTAAGTATATAAATATATTTAATAGTTTAAAATATAGTCGTAGTAGTAGGGCCTGTTAATACTGTGGAAAACTATTTAAATGCCTTTTCTTTCGAGTTATCCACCTGTTGATAACTTGTGGATAAGTTTGAGGATAATTATTATATTTATCCACAGCTTATGATCGGAGCTTAGCTTTTAATTTTGTAATATCGTTTTGTAAGTCAGTATCTTTTTTAAGTTCTGCCTCAATTTTATCAATAGCATGTAAAACAGTGGTATGGTCTTTGCCGCCGAATTCATTGCCGATTTTTGGCAATGAGGAATCTGTGAGTTCTCGAGAAAGATACATGGCGATTTGACGAGGCATAACGATTTGTTTAACTCGCTTTTTACCAAGAATATCTCCTTGGGTTATGTTATAAAAGTCAGCAACTTGTTTTTGAATTGTAGCGATTGATATTTCGTTTTTTGCTACGCGGTGAAGCCCCTTTAATGCTTGAGATGCTAAGCTCGGCGTAATTCGCTCACCACTTAAATTAGCAAATGCTTGAACCTTTGTTAAGGCTCCTTCCAGTTCACGGATATTTGTATCGATTTGACCAGCAATATAGTTAAGGGTGTCGTTTCCAATATCAATATGATCTTCCTCAACTTTGCTCCGTAAGATGGCAATTCGCGTTTCTAAGTCAGGAGGAGTAATTTCGACAGTAAGTCCCCACCTGAAACGTGATACAAGCCGGTCTTGCAGTTCAGGAATCTCATTTGGAATTCGATCAGATGTCATAACAATTTGTTTTTTGCGATCATGAAGGGCATTAAAAGTATTGAAAAATTCTAGTTGAGTCCCCTCTTTGTTGGCTAAAAATTGAATATCATCAATTAATAGGAGATCAAGGTTACGATATTCTTCTCTTAATTGTTCAGTCGTATTATTACGAATAGCATTAATATAATCGTTGGTAAAATCCTCACTCGTCACATATTTGACACGCGAATTTGGATTAACTTGAAGCATATGGTTACCGATCGCTTCCATTAAGTGGGTCTTTCCTAAACCAACCCCCCCATAAATGAATAGTGGATTGTAAAGACTACCGGGGCTTTCGGCAACGGCAAATGCTGCAGCGTGTGCCATCTTGTTTCCTTCTCCAACAACGAACGTTCCAAAGTTGTAGTGAGGATTAAGAGGAGTATCCATCTCAAAAGAAGGAGTTGGATCATCTTCTGTTTTTTTATTTGTATAGGTAAATTCTCCCTCTAAAATATAATGCGGCTCAATATTACGTCCCAATTTTTGTTGAGCGAATTCTTTAAGCTGCGTATTTAAATTTTTGCGCCAAAAATCGCGGTGCACCGGAGTGGGCACCTCGATTTCCAGTTGATTTTGAGAGAGAGAAATTGCTTTTGCCGGAGCAATCAAAGTGTCAAAGGTAACCGGAGTGGTATCCTGACGAAATGAATTTTGGATCGCTTCCCACAGAGAATCGAGCTCAGTCAAAATAATTTCCTCCTAAAGTATTAAATTACAAACGGTATTTTATCATTACATGGGGAAGTTTTCCACAACCAAGTGGATAATAATAAAAAAGTTTACACAACACTGTGTGTAAATTAATAATATTCCTGTGAAAAATGGGGAAAAAGAGATTTTATTCTAACTTATCCACAGAATTATGTTGATATATGCTATTGATATAGTAGTAAATTAGAGAGTTATCAACACATGGAAGGGTGGCTGTGGATAACTTTATCAACAGGTGTGGATTTGGGGATAACCGCTGAAAAACACTGTTGATAACTTGTCCACAAATTATGAATTTACACAACGCTGTGGATTATTTTACCAATTTTGTTAATAATCAAAAAAATTTAAATAAAAATTCGCCGTTTATTAATTTCGGTAAGTGTGTTATACTACCAAAGTATGTTTGAAGAGATCGTCTTTTAGACTCTAGAAACCAAACCACTCGAATTTAATAGGAGGTGCAATTGTATGAAGCGCACGTTTCAACCAAAGAAGCGTCACCGTGCACGTGTCCATGGCTTCCGTAAGCGCATGAGCACCAGTAACGGCCGTAAGGTATTAGCACGTCGGCGTCAAAAGGGCAGAAAAGTATTATCTGCATAACCACGGCCACTTTTATAGTGGCTTTTTTTATTGTGTGGGGCAGGGCAGTCAGCTTGACGAGCAATTTGAATCGTTAAAGTTGTCGTATGCCCGGCCCTATTTTTATATCTACTTAAATTAAGGCTGGGGATTATATAAATGAGAAAATCATATCGCGTAAAAAAGGAAAGTGAGTTTCAACGGGTTTTTGAAACCCATAATTCCGTGGCCAACCACAAATTTGTCGTATATCAAATGGAAAAACCAGGACAAAAACATTTTCGTGTCGGTATTTCTGTCGGAAAAAAGATTGGAAATGCTGTTCATCGTAATTGGGTTAAGCGGCGTATTCGTCAAACGTTATTAGAGGTGAAACCGCAATTACGGTCTGATGTTGATTTCTTGGTTATTGCTCGGTCAGCGGCAGATGGTTTATCAATGGCAGAAACAAAGAAAAACCTAGTGCACGTTTTAAAGCGGGCACATTTGTTAGATGAAAAAAGTGAGGATTAGGATTTGAATAAGAAAACAAAAAAATTCCTAAGCTTGGGAGCAATCATGAGCTTAACCCTATTTTTAGCTGCTTGCTCCAATAAGCCAATTACTAGTCACAGTACTGGTATCTGGGACCACTACATTATCTATAACTGTTCACAATTTATTATTTGGTTATCAAAGCACTTTGGCGGATACGGAATGGGGATCATTATCTTTACAATTATCATCCGGATCATTTTACTGCCATTGATGTTCTACCAAACAAAGACCATGATGAAGACACAAGAACTTGCTCCTCAATTAAAGGCAATTCAGAAAAAGTACTCATCACGTGATCGCGAGTCAATGCAAAAGATGCAAATGGAAACGCAGAAGCTCTATAAAGAAGCAGGGGTTAATCCATGGGCTTCGATGCTTCCATTACTGGTTCAATTACCAGTTATGTGGGCTCTTTATCAAGCGATCTGGCGGACATCGGCTTTACGGAATGGGACGTTCTTGTGGCTTCAGTTAGGTCACCCGGACCCATACTATATCATGCCTGTTTTAGCGGCATTATTAACGTTTATTAGTTCATGGTTATCCATGGCTTCAATGCCTGAAAAAAATTCAATGACAACTACAATGACGTGGTTTATGCCGATCATGGTATTCTTCATGGCATTAGGATTCTCTTCAGCTATTACCTTATACTGGGTAGTAACAAATGCCTTCCAAGTTGTCCAAACGCTTATTATCCAGAATCCATTTAAGATTCGTCGTGAACGTGAAGAGAAGCAACGGGCTGAGAAAGCAAAACGTCGCAAGATTGAAAAGGCAAAACGTCGCGCTTATCAGAGTCGGCGGAAATAAGTTATTAAGGCTGTGACAAGTAAAGGTTGTTGCGAGCCTTTTTATTTAGTAATAAATTTAAAGAGTGGAAATTAATTAAATTCACGGGGGATAGAAATGGCAGTTTTTACTGGAACAACAATTGAAGAAGCGAAAGAAAAGGCACGTGTGCAATTGAAGCCAACCATTAATCAGACAATTGAATTTACGGTTCTTCAACAGCCGCGGCACGGTTTTCTTGGAATTGGACGACGCCAAGCGCAAGTGGATGCAGTAATAAAAGATAAAGAAATTGCGATGCCCTCACTGGAAGAAAAAGATAAGCAACCGGCAAAAGAGCCAGAACAAAAGCCTGCAAGTTTAAATTTCGCTGAAGATGAGCTCGATCCTGCTGAAATCAAACGTCGCCAAGAAGCAAACTTAAAAAAAGTGCAAGCAACTAGTAAAGAATTGATCGAATACCTAACAACAGTATTTAAGGAATTGAGTATTACTGTTGAACCGCGGATTATTAATTTAGAAGCTCATGACCTCAAAATTGATCTCCAGACTGAGGAAAATGGATGGGTGATTGGGAAGCACGGTCGCCGGATCAACGCGATGGAACAGCTTAGCAATATATTCATGGATTACCATGGAGCGGCGAAAGTAAATGTTGAACTTGATACCTCCAATTATCGCGAACGCCGTCAAGAAACCATTCATAACTTAGCACAAAAGGCGGCAATGGAAGTAGTTGCAAGCGGGAAAGCAGTTTTTATGGATCCCATGCCAGCTCGCGAACGGAAACAAATTCACCAGGAGCTTGAGGATAACGACCATGTAAAAACATACTCCCACGGTCGGGAACCTTATCGGAGTATCGTGATTGCCCCCAAAGACTAACTTATTTGTTGACAATTTCTGGTAATGATTTTAGAATATGAGCGGTTATAAATTTAATATTCGTTAAAGTAGTGAAAGTGCTTTGACCATGTTAGTGATATTTTTATTACTATGCATGGACTAGCACTTTTTTTGTTAGAAAGGAGTAAAGTAGCGATGGCAAATAGCGAGAATGATACGATTGCAGCAATTTCGACGCCGGTTGGTGAAGGTGGAATTTCCATTATCCGAATTAGTGGGGATGATGCGGTGAAAGTTGCTCAACGGATCTACAAAGGAAAAGATCTCGCCAAAGTAGCAACTCATACCATTAACTATGGTCATATTGTCGACCCTGATACGGATCAAGAAGTTGATGAAGTGATGGTCTCAGTAATGCGCGCTCCTCACACCTATACACGTGAAGACGTGATTGAAATCAACTGTCACGGGGGATTGTTAGCAACTAACCGTATTCTGCAATTGGTGCTGAGCTTTGGCGCCCGGATGGCAGAACCAGGTGAATTTACTAAACGGGCCTTTTTGAATGGTCGTCTGGATTTATCCCAATCAGAAGCGGTAATGGATCTAATTCGTGCAAAGACAGATAAATCAATGAAGGTTGCATTAAACCAGCTTGATGGTGATTTGTCGAGGTTAATTCGTAATTTGCGCCAGGATATTTTGGATGTATTAGCACAGGTAGAGGTTAATATTGACTATCCAGAATATGATGCTGTTGAAGAAATGACGACGAAGCTCTTAAAAGAAAAAGCAGAGGACATTCAACAACGAATCCAAAGCCTTCTTAAAACAGCTAAGCAAGGAAAGGTTTTACGGGATGGTTTAGCAACGGCCATCATTGGGCAACCAAATGTTGGTAAATCGAGTTTGTTGAATTCCTTGCTTCACGAAGATAAGGCAATCGTTACAAACGTTGCTGGGACTACTCGGGACGTAATTGAAGAATACGTCAATGTCAATGGGGTGCCATTGAAGTTAATTGATACAGCAGGAATTCGCGATACAAATGACCAAGTTGAAAAGATCGGGGTAGAACGGAGTCGCAAAGCCTTGGGTGCCGCTGACTTAGTGCTTCTCTTGATTGATAGTTCAAATGAATTAACTGATGAGGATCGCCAATTACTTGAAGCGACAAAGGATAAGCAGCGGATCATCATCTTAAATAAGACGGATCTGCCACGCAGGGTTGATTTAGAAGAATTAAAATCACTAGCTGGCAAGAGTGCCGTTATTGAAACTTCAATCGTTAACCATGAAGGAATGGACCAACTTGGTGAACAAATTAGTAACATGTTCTTCAACGAAGGGATTGAAAGTAACCAAAATAATGTAATGGTTACCAATGCTCGGCACATTGGCTTACTACACCAAGCTAATGATGCTTTAAGCGATGTATTAAAAGGAATTAACGATGGAATGCCGGTGGATCTGGTTCAAATTGATATGACCCGGTGTTGGGAATTATTAGGTGAGATTACTGGGGATAGTTACCAAGATGAGTTACTTGACCAGTTATTTAGTCAATTCTGTTTAGGAAAGTAGGGAATAAAAGAATGAAGAGTTCAGAAGCATTGCAAACATCTGATGCCGTTCAATACGAAGCGGGATCATACGATGTAATTGTTGTCGGTGCGGGGCATGCTGGAAGTGAAGCCGCCCTTGCCGCAGCCCGGATGGGGAATAAAACCTTATTGGTAACAATTAATCTTGAAATGGTTGCTTTTATGCCATGTAACCCCTCTGTTGGTGGTCCGGCAAAAGGAATCGTGGTCCGCGAAATTGATGCTCTTGGTGGTGAAATGGGCCATAACATTGATAAGACCTATGTTCAAATGCGAATGTTAAATACCGGTAAAGGTCCCGCTGTCCGTGCATTACGGGCCCAAGCAGATAAACATGCTTATCACCGTGCGATGAAGCAGACAATTGAGGAAGAACCTAACCTTACTCTCCGTCAAGCAACTGTTGACCAGTTAATCGTTGAAGATGGTGTCTGCAAGGGGGTTATTACTAATACAGGAGCTCGTTACCATGCTAAAACGGTTGTATTAACAGTTGGAACTGCGGCACGCGGAAAGATCATTATTGGTGAATTGCAATATGAATCTGGTCCAAATAATTCTAAGTCAGCAGTAAAACTTTCGGAAAACCTTGAAGAACTTGGCTTTGACCTTGAACGTTTTAAGACGGGGACGCCACCACGGGTCAATGGAAAGACAATTGACTATAGTGTAACGGAAGAACAACCCGGGGATGAAGAACCACATCACTTTAGTTTTGATACCCCTGATAGTTCTTATATTCCAATCAGTGAACAGCTATCTTGCTGGCTGACTTATACAAATGAAGGGACCCATGCCATTATTCGAGAAAACCTTAGTCGGGCACCAATGTTCTCGGGAGTTATTAAGGGGGTTGGCCCTCGTTACTGTCCTTCAATTGAGGATAAGATTGTCCGTTTTGCTGATAAGCCACGGCACCAAGTTTTCCTTGAACCGGAAGGCCGTGATACCGATGAATATTATCTTGATGGGATCTCAACATCAATGCCAGAAGAAATCCAGCAAAAGATTGTGCATTCAATCAAAGGATTAGAAAATGCTGAAATGATGCGACCGGGTTACGCAATTGAATATGATGTAGTTGCGCCATACCAACTTCATCCAACGCTTGAGACAAAGATCATCAAGAACCTCTATACTGCTGGTCAAACAAATGGTTCTTCAGGTTATGAAGAAGCAGCGGGACAAGGTTTGATTGCGGGAATTAACGCTGGCTTACGGGCGCAGGACAAGGAACCATTTGTCCTTAAGCGTTCTGATGCATACATTGGCGTTATGATCGACGACTTAGTAACAAAGGGAACCAAGGAACCTTACCGTTTACTTACAAGTCGAGCAGAATACCGGCTGATTTTACGTCATGATAATGCTGATTTCCGGTTAATGGAAATGGGACATAAAATTGGTCTTGTTAGTGATGAGCGGCTTGCTAAAATGGAAAATAAAAAGCGGCAAGTTACAGCAGAAATTAAGCGCTTGGAAGAAATTAAGCTTAAGCCAAGTGATGATAAGGTTAATGAATTCATTGAAGCCCATGGAGATAACCGCTTAAAAGATGGAATTGCAGCAGCTGACCTCTTGAAGCGACCATACTTCGATTACCAAATGTTGGCAGAATTTATTCCGGCACCAGAACAGGAACTTGATCGTCATGTGATTGAGCAGGTTGAAATCCAATTAAAGTATGCTGGTTACATCAAGAAAGAGGAAGTTAAGGTTGAACGGATGAAGCGGATGGAAGCTAAACGGATTCCAGATGATATTGATTATGGTGATATTGATGGCCTCGCAACTGAAGGTCGCCAAAAGTTAGAGAAGATTCGTCCGGAAACTTTAGCCCAAGCTTCAAGAATTAGTGGAGTTAACCCCGCTGATATTGCAATCTTGAGTGTTTACGTCCGCCAGGGAAAGTTCTCCAAAAAGGATCGTAAATAAAATTTCCCAGGAAATAAAGTCTGAAAAAACAGAGTGATAACTCAGATCTCTAGATTTTATTATGGTTTTCTTAAAGCAAAGGGATAATATACTTAAGTTTGGCATTATATGGTATAATTTAGGTTCGAGTTTTAATAACGAATTTTAAATAACTATTTTGTGATCCGTGAATTTAAGAGAAAGAAGAGGAAATTTATAATGTGTGGGATTGTTGCATTTGTTGATAATGAAAAACCACAAATTAAAGACCAATTAATCAAAAAAATGAAAGACCGGATTATTCATCGGGGACCTGATGCGGAGGGTCAATATGTGGATGATAATGTAGCACTTGGCTTCCGGCGTTTAAGTTTTATTGATGTGAAGTCTGGTAATCAACCAATCTTTAATGAAGATAGCTCAAAGGCCATTGAATTCAACGGTGAAATTTATAATTTTGAAGAATTACGTGAAGAATTAATCAGTAAGGGTCACACATTTAAGACGCATGCTGATACTGAAGTAATCTTGCACGGATATGAAGAATGGGGCAAGGATGTTGTTAACAAGTTGCGTGGAATGTTTGCCTTCATTATTTGGGATTTCAAGACTAAAGAAATGTTCGGTGCCCGTGATCATTTTGGTATCAAACCATTATATTACGCTAAGATGAACGGTACTTTCTTTGTTGGATCTGAGATTAAGGCATTCCTTGACCACCCTAACTTTAAGAAGGAACTTAATAAAGAAGCGCTTAAACCATACATGACATTCCAATACCCAGTTACTCAGGAAACTTTCTTTAAGGGAGTTTACCGCCTTCCAGAAGCTCATTACTTCACTTATAAAGATGGACAATTTGAAATGACACAATACTGGGACGAAGACTTTGACCCAGAAGATGAGACCTTTGATGAAGCTGTTAACAAGATTGACAATGTTGTTAAGAATTCTGTTAAGGCACATACCTTTGCAGATAAAGGGATCAAGGTTGGTTCGTTCCTTTCCGCAGGGGTTGATTCAAGTTTAGTAACAGCTTTGATGCGTCCAGATAATACGTTCTCAATCGGGTTTGATAGTACTTATGATGAGACCAAACAAGCACGTGAATTAGCAGCTAAGATGGGCTTGAAGAATACTGATGAAAAGTTAACTAACGAAGAAGCTTTCCATGCATTCCCAATGATTCAGTACTACTTAGATGAACCCGATTCTAACCCATCTGTTGTACCTTTATACTTCTTGAACAAGTTGGCAAAGGATAATGGCTACAAGGCCCTTCTTTCTGGGGAAGGTGCCGATGAATTGTTCGCGGGATACATTGATTATGGTTTTAATACAAAGGTTAAGTTTATCCGTTGGGTAACTGACCAATTAAAGAAAATGCCTCGTGAACGTCGGTATAAGTTTGCTAAGTGGTTAGATGGGAAACACTTCCACGGTCAAGAGCATATGTACCGTAACTTAGCGCCAGCACGGGATACTTTTATTGGTCAAGCATACATCTTTAGTCCGGAAGAAGCTGCTGACTACTTGCAACCAGAATTTGATTGCGGACCAAGTATTGCTGATATCCTTAATCCACTTTTTGATAAGATGGAAGAGAAGGATATCGATGAAGTCGCAAAGAAGCAATATGTCGACTTACACCGTTTCATGCCTGGTGATATTTGCTTAAAGGCAGATAAGATGAGTATGGCTAACTCTGTTGAAATTCGGGTACCACTTCTTGATAAAGAGGTAATGAAAGTGGCTGAAACGACACCAACTAAGTACCTCTTTAACTATAAGGATACAAAGTGGGCATTCCGAATGGCAGCTAATCGGCATTTACCAGAAGAATGGGCTACTCGGCCTAAGATGGGCTTCCCAACCCCAGTCCGTGCATGGCTTCGGGAAAAGAAGTATTACCAAGAAGTACGTGAATTATTTGAACAAGACTTCGTAAAAGAGTTCTTTGATCAAGAAAAGCTTCTAAAACTTGCTGATGATAACTTTGAAGGCAAGGTGGATGGTCGTCGTAAGATTTGGACAATCTACACCTTCTTAACGTGGTATAAGTTATACTTCATTGACAACTTTAAACTTGATGAATCAGGAATTGACCGCGCACAAAAAACAGCTACAACAGAAGCATAGAAAAATATTAAAGGAGGCTGGCGAAGGGTAGGACTCTTCTAAGTCTCCTTTTTTTGTTAATTGGTAACCCTTATTTATTTTTATGATAAAAAATGAAATAATATAGGGCAGATTAGATTAAAGGAGAGTCATTTGCAAGATGAAATTGCATATTACACCTGCTTTAGCATTATTGCGCGAGCACCATTTATTGGATCATGTTAGTAATTTGACTGATTTTACCGCAACTAGCGTGTCCTATGATTCACGGAAGGTAAAATCAGGAACTTTATTCTTTTGTAAAGGAAATTTTTTGCCTAAATACCTAGCATCCGCTAAAGAAAAAGGTGCGATTGCGTATGTGGCTGAAAAAGAATATCCAGAAGGTGAAGGATTGCCAGCTATTATCGTGAACGACGAACAAAAAGCAATGTCTTTACTGGGGGCAGCATTTTATGGTTATCCGCAAAATGATTTGTTCATTATTGCAATTACAGGAACAAAAGGAAAAACAACAACGGCTTATTTTGCTGACCATATTCTAGCCCAAAGTACAGCTAATCATATTGCCCTTTTTTCAACGCTTGATCGGATTTTAGGCAATAAGCCGGAAGATAAATTTAAATCTGATTTGACTACTCCTGAATCCTTAGACCTTTTCCATGATATGCGCGCTGCCGTTGATAATGGAATGACGCATTTAGTAATGGAAGTATCATCGCAAGCATACAAGAAAAACCGGATTTATGGTTTAAAGTATGATGTTGGAATTTTCTTAAACATCTCGCCAGACCATATTGGACGAAATGAGCACCCAACTTTTGCTGATTATCTTCACTGTAAGGAACAATTATTAGTAAATTCTGCTAAATGCTTAATCAATGCAGAAACTGAAAAATTTACCGATGTTTATTACACTGCTAAGGCAACTACACAGCCAGAAGACATTTTCTTATTTGCACGGCGAGGAGCGAACATCGAATTACCTGATAATGCCCAAATAGATTTTGAATATCGAAATGATTTAGAAGACCTTCATGAAAGTGAATTTGAGTTGACCGCCTTAACTGAGAAAGCAAAGCAGTTGAACTTAGGTGGTCGTTATAAAACGAGTGTCCCTGGAGATTATAATGAAGGAAATGCGGTCGCTGCAATCATTGTCAGTGGATTAGCTGGGGCGAGTGCTAACGATGCCGTAGAAACATTAAATCATGTTCACATCCGTGGTCGAATGGAAATGATTAACAGTAATACTCATGGAACAATTTATGTTGATTATGCCCATAATTACGCTAGCTTGAAGCGACTCTTGGCATTCTTAAAACGACAAACTAATGCTGGTAAAGTAACAGTTGTCTTAGGAGCAACCGGTGATAAAGGCATTTCGCGCCGTCCAGGGTTTGGTAAAGCTTTAACTGAAGAACAACCAGATGAAGTAATTTTGACGACTGATGATCCAGGGTTTGAAGATCCGATGACTATTGCCCGGGAAATAGATTCTTATATTGATCATGATAAGGTTAACCATATTCAATTTGAAATGGACCGCGAAACGGCGATCAAAAAGGCAATTGACGGTAGTGGAAATGATGATATTGTAGTCCTTGCAGGGAAGGGTGAAGATCCTTACCAGAAGATTAATGGTGAAGATGTCCCTTACCCAACTGATGTGAAGATTGCACGTGATTATATTAATGAACTAGAAAAATAAAGAGGAGTGGGGATCTAATGAGTGAACAACCTTTTGTTCCATTGATTCTAGGTAGTGATTTCAACGCTTACGGAATGGCACGGTCGATGTATGAAAAATATGGGATTAAGTCGCAATTATATGCTCGCCAACCATTGGCACCAACCCGTTATTCAAAAATTGTCGAGTTGCACTATAATGAACAATTACAATCACCAGAAGTGTTTACGAAGGTTTTAATTGAAGCGGCAGATGAATTTGCTAAGCAGGGCAAGAAGACCGTTTTAATTAGTTGCGGGGATGACTATACTGAATTAGTTGCGAAAAATCGTAAAGAACTTTCTCAGCACATGTTCTGCCCGTATGCTGATTATGATGAAGTAGCAACATTAACGGATAAAGAGAAGTTCTACAATGTCTGCGAAAAGTATGGTTTGCCTTATCCTAAAACTGATATTTTAAAACCAGACCTTGATTATAAGAACTATAAATCACCATTTGAATTTCCAATTGCTTTGAAGGCTGCTGATGCGGTGCAATGGCATAAGGGAAACTTTGAAGGATACGAAAAGGCTTATATTATTAAGACGCCAGAAAGATTAGCGGAAGTTCTTGAGATTATCTATGAGCATAGTCCATACAATGGGGACCTCGTTTTACAAGAATTTATTCCTGGTGATGATAGTAATATGCGGACCATTAATTGTTATGTCGATAAAGATCATAAGGTAAAGATGATGTGTTTGGGTCACCCACTTCTTGAAGATTGTAATCCAGCAAATGTTGGTAATTATGTTGCGATTATGCCAACGAATGACCAACAAATCTATGACAACATCAAGAATTTCCTTGAAAGTATTGAATTTACTGGATTTGTTAACTTTGATTTAAAATATGACCGTCGTGATGGCCAATTCAAGGTATTTGACCTCAATCCTCGCCAAGGTCGTAGTAGTTTCTTCGTTTCATTAAATGGCTATCAACTTGCTACTTTCCCAGTTGAAGATTACGTTTTTGATAACTTAAAAGATCAAGAGACGATTTATGGGAACAAGGATGAAAGTAACTACAAGTTATGGCTTGGGGTTTCAAAAAAGACCTTCCTTCAGTATGCTAAAAATAATGAAATTAAAAAGCAGGCTGAAAAACTTATTAAAGAAGGCCGCTATGGAACAACTTTCCATTATGACAAGGACATGAATTTCATGCGGTGGTTAATGGAACAACGGATTAATCATAATTATCAAAAGAACTTTGAAAAGTACTTTGTCGAAAAGAAATAAAAATTAAAAGAAGCAGGAAATGCATAAATTTTCTGCTTCTTTTTTTGCGCCTTAATATCTTTTTAATGTTATTAAATGTGAAAATAATATATTATTTATTATAAATAACTTTTCAGGTTTTATTACTAGTTGTATGATTAATAACAGTTAGATAAAGAAATTGAGGAATTATAATGAAAGCATTTCGTGAAGCAATGAGTTGGATTATTCCCATTTTAATCGGGTTAATAATCGCATTAGTAATTAAGCAGTTTTTCTTTCAAATTGTTCGGGTTGATGGACCATCCATGCAACCAAACTTACAAAATAATGAACGAGTATTTTGCTTGAAAACTGCCAAGATCCATCATGGAAGTGTCGTTGTATTTGATGCTAATGGTGTTGATCCGCAAGTATCGGTCAAGACTGATTATGTTAAGCGAGTAATTGGACTTCCTGGTGATACTGTTAGCTCTAAGAATGGAAACATTTATGTTAATGGCAAAAAGATTAATCAAGACTACATTAGCAAGAGTCAACGAACAACTGGAACTGGAAACTGGACATTGCGTAGTATTTCAGTTCAGAATAGCTGGCTAAAAAATAACGGTGCCACAAAAGTTCCGAAGGGTGAATACTTTGTTCTTGGGGATCACCGGAGCGTTTCAAATGATGGTCGTTACTGGGGATTTGTACCTAAGAGTAAGATTGATGGGGTTGTAAAAGTTCCATCATGGACTGGGACAAAGACGACTCGCGAAAATGTTAATAAAGAATGGCAGCACTTCTATGATAAGTAATAATTAGTGGGTAAAAATACTGTAAGGAAGCTTTGATATGGATTATCAAATTCGGTTAGCGACAATAAATGATTTACCAGCGATTGTCGATATATTTAATCAAGCCATTCCGCTGCAAGTCAACGATGAGAGTGCACCGATTGAGGTTGTTGATCGGCGTGAATGGTTTATGCAATTTGACAGTACTCATCCAATTTGGGTCGCAACAATAGATGACCAGGTGATCGCTTGGTGTGCGCTTGAGTATTTTTATCCGCATCCCGCCTATGATCATTCGGCACAGATAGCTATTTATATTCATGAAGATTATCGACGGCAACATCTAGGCCGTGATTTATTAACATATGCGCAAAAACAAATTGAAGATCATTTAGATATAAGAACTGTAATTGCGTATATTTATATTGAAAATCAAGCAAGCTATCATCTTTTTACTTCCTGCGGGTACAAAGAATGGGGCAAGTTACCACAAATTTCTGAAATAAATGGTCAAATGCGCTCTCTTTATATGATGGGTAAGCATTTTAATGAGTAGAAATCTTTATGAGGTTGAACAAATGTAAGTTTCAACCTCTTTTTTGTTGTTCAAATCAAGGCTTACCATTTTACATTTATCGAATAAATGACGACAATAGCTTTGTAGGGACAACTTTAAGTATGAAAGGATGGAGAACAATGATTTTAGACGAGACAATTACTCTTAACAGTGGTGTGAAAATTCCAAAGTTTGCATTAGGAACCTGGATGATTGATGATGACCAAGTAGCCGAAGCAGTTCGCAATGCAATTAAGCTTGGTTACCGGCACATTGATACTGCTCAAGCATATGGAAATGAGCGAGGAGTTGGTGAAGGTGTCCGCACAGCTGGTGTAGATCGAGATAAAATCTTTGTTACTTCAAAGGTAGCTGCCGAACATAAGGACTATGATGTAACTAAAAAGTCAATTGATGAAACTCTCGAAAAGATGGGGCTTGATTATATCGATATGATGATCATCCATAGTCCACAACCATGGAAAGAAGTAAATCAGTCTGACAATCGATACCTTGAAGGAAATCTTGCGGCATGGCGGGCTATGGAAGATGCTGTAAATGAAGGTAAGATTCGGACAATTGGGGTTTCTAATTTTGAAAAAGCTGATCTTGAAAATCTTATCAAGAATAGCGATACTGTTCCCGCTGTTGATCAAGTTTTAGCTCATATTGGTCATACTCCATTCAATCTTTTATCATTTACTCACGAACATGACATTGCGGTTGAAGCATATTCACCAGTTGCTCACGGAGCTGCTTTAGATAACCCCGTAATTGAAAAGATGGCGAAAAAGTACAACGTTTCAGTCCCGCAATTATGCATTCGGTATGATTGGCAATTAGGAATGATTGTCTTACCAAAGACTGCTAATCCAGCGCACATGAAGGAGAATGCTGAAATCAATTTTGAAATTTCCGAAGCTGATATGGATCTATTGCGGCGGGTAAAGCCATTAGACTACGGCGATTTTGATGTCTTCCCAGTTTATGGCGGAAAAATGTAAAAAATGGTCGGTCTAAGGATCTAGCGAGCATAAAGAGGGTATTGATTGGTGTTGATGTTGATGTTTATGTTTATGTTGCTATGCCTACCATGAAGCCACTAATTAAGGTAATGGACAAAGCTGGTGTCAAGCGTTTTATCGCAATGTCAGTCTCTGATATTTAGCAAGAAGTTGCAGGTTCTTTCCAAGCTTGATATCGTGAACACACTGGTTATGCAATGATCCAGCAAAGACAGAAGTAGATGTTACTAAGAAGGGTGAACCATTCAAGGATGCCCAAATCACCCGTGAAGCAGTTGCTAAATTTGCTGCTGAACTTCTTACGGGTAAGCAAAACTATCATCGCGAAAGTCTCGGTATCGGTGAACCAAATACTGAATGGACAAAGCTCAGTTTTTACTAAAAATAAATGATTAATAAAAGACGTCAATTATTGAATTACTCTAAATTCGAATAATTGGCGTCTTTTCATGTATTGTTAATTTATTTAGGCCAAATCTGAATAAGATGTTTTAAGAAAGGTTGGATTAACTGTCGATCCCTTTTTAAATAAGTACCATAAAACTCAATTTTGTTATTTTTATCAACGATCGGTAGTTTAGTATGATTACCATTACTAAATCGTTCAAAAGTAGCTGACGTTTCTTCTGTTAGGTTGGAATAGAAAAAAGGAAAATTCGAGTATTGGCTAAGTTCGCGCATTGAAGAGAGATCTTGTTGATACAGAAATTTCGCAGCGGGAATGTGTTCTTCGATAATTTTTTCCCAAGGTCCCGTATCCTGAACAACCAAAAAGATAAGGCCAACTAACTGTTTAAAAGAAACACTTTTATGCTGAGCTAATGGGTGAAATTTGTCAATTCCGACACCGATATACTCAATTCCAATATACATCGATTCAACTTCATCAGTGTTATATTCTTTATCGGTAAAGATTAAACGTTCTTTAAGTGTTTGGAGATTGGTAAGGATATTCTCTGGTTTTATTAATTGATGGTTGAGTTCTAAATGACTTGTAAATTGATTCTTAAAGGCATCAATAAGTCTAATCGGTCCAGGTGCAATTGACGATATTGTGATTTTATGGCTTAAGCGGTCAAAGTTTAGGATTTTTTCGGTAAAGTTATTCTCTGCTTGAAGTAATTTTTTAGCTTCGGCAGCTGCAAGAAGGCCAGTTTCGTTAAGCAAAATTCGATTACTAATTTCACGATTGAATAGGGAAACGCCTAATTCTTGCTCCAGCTTTTTCATTCCACGAGTGACGGTTGGTTGTGTAACCATGAGATGTTCAGCCGTTGCACTCAAGGTCCCATACTTATGGAAGGCAACTAATTCGGTGAGAAGTTCTAAATCAACCATAATATCCAACCTTTCTACTATTCGTTATCTGTATAGTAACATACTTAATTAGTAATTTTCTTTTTCAAGCTTGCTCACTATACTATAACCAAGTTGATAAGTTAAACCAGCTTTTGCAAAGGAGATTGATTTATATGGATTATGTAACACTAAACGATGGAAATAAGATGCCACAATTAGGTTTCGGTGTTTTCCAAGTACCAGATCTTAGTCAAGCAGAGCAAGCCGTTAGTGACGCACTTGAAGTTGGCTATCGTTTAATTGATACTGCTTCTGCTTATGGTAATGAATCAGCGGTTGGTAATGCGATTAAGAAGAGTGGTATTGATCGAAATGAAATTTTTGTTACTTCTAAACTATGGGTTGATCACTTTACATATGAAAAAGCAAAACAAGGGATTGACGATTCATTAACTAAGCTTGGTCTCGATTACATGGACCTCTATCTTCTTCATCAACCATACGGGGATGTAGCTGGGGCTTGGCGTGCATTAGAAGAAGCCCAACAAGCTGGTAAGATTAAATCAATCGGTGTTTCTAACTTTGCGCCTGACCAATTAATTAATTTGGAATTGATGAGTAATGTAAAGCCTGCTGTCAACCAAATTGAAATTTCTCCATGGTACCAAGAAGACGATGCTGTTAAATTCAACCAGCAACAAGATATTCAACCAGAAGCATGGGCACCGTTTGCTGAAGGTAAACATGATATCTTTACCAATGAAACAATTGCTAAGATTGGTTCTAAATATGGTAAGAGCAATGGTCAAGTAATACTTCGCTGGTTAATTCAACGGGGAATCGTGGTTATTCCAAAGTCTGTTCACAAGACGCGGATGGCTGAAAATTTTGATGTCTTTGACTTTGAGCTTAGTCCTGAAGATATGAAGACAATGGCAAGCCTTGATAAGAATGAGAGCCAATTCTTTGACCATCGCGACCCAGCAGCGATTGAGAGTATTTTTGGATCAAGTTTAAAGGCATTACGGGACTAAAAGAAAGAAGGCAAATTAAATGGCAGAAAGTAAAGTAGTAGTAATTACCGGTGCATCGAGTGGGATGGGTGAAGCAACTGCTAAACTCCTTGCTAAGGATGGCGACAAGTTAGTTCTTGGCGCTCGTCGTGAAAACCGCCTTCAAGAAATAGCTAAGGATATTGAAAAGCTTGGTGGAGAAGCAGTTTATGCCGCTACAGATGTTACTAATGATGATGAAGTTGAAGCATTAGCAAAACTTGCAATCGATAAGTTTGGTCGAATTGATGTGTGGATTAATTCTGCTGGTATCATGCCTCAATCATTGCTTGCACAAAAGAAAGTTAAAGACTGGGATATGATGATTGATATCAACATCAAGGGAACATTATATGGTATTGGTGCTGCTTTGCCATACATGATGAAGCAAAAGAGCGGTCAAATCATTAATATCGCTTCCATTGCTGGTCACATTGTCGGTCCATTGAGTTCAGTATATTCTGGAACCAAGTATGCAGTTCGAGCAATCAGTGAGGGCCTTCGTCAAGAAATGGCACAAGCTCAGTCTAATGTTCGGGTAACTTTGATTTCACCAGGGGCGGTTGATACTGGCTTAGTGGATTCAATTACCGATGAACAAGTTAAGAAGGGAACAGAAGAATTCTACAAGAATTTCAGTATTCCCGTTGATCGGATTGCTCAAACCATTAAGCAATCGATCGACTTACCAGCAGATGCTGCTTGGAATGAAGTAATTATTCGACCAACTAGTCAACAAATGTAAGATATAAATAATCTAAGTGATACAATGCGTTTAAAAGTTGAGGTTACAGTGATTCCGCGGCCTCAACTTTTTCTAAAAATTATTTCTACTTTTTTGAAATTTTCTCTTGCCTTGAAGTCGACTGCAAGGATTAAACTATTGTCAATTACTAAAGGAAAGAAGAGTGAAACGTATGCTATACAAAGATTTAACAGGTAAAGTAGCAGTAATTACTGGTGGTTCTAAGGGAATTGGAAACGCGATTGCTGAACGTTTCGGTCAAGAACAAATGAAAGTAGTTATTAACTACAATTCAGATAAGGCTGGTGCTGATAAAGCAGTTGAACAAATCAAAAATGCTGGTGGTGAAGGAGTTGCTGTTCAAGCGGATATCTCCACTGAAGAAGGCGTACAAAAATTATTAGATGCTGCTGTTGATACTTTTGGCGACTTGGACATTTGGATTAACAATGCGGGAATGGAAAATCAACACCCAACAAATGAGTTGAGCCTGAAAGACTGGCAACGGGTAATTGATGTTAACTTGACTGGTGTATTTCTTGGTGCCAAGGCAGCCTTGAATTACTTCTTAAAGAATAATAAAAAGGGTAACATCATTAACATGTCATCTGTTCACGAACAAATTCCATGGCCAACATTTGCCCACTATGCTGCAAGTAAAGGTGGGGTAAAGCTTTTCACGGAAACAATTGCGATGGAATATGCTGATAAGGGTATCCGGGTTAATTCTATCGGTCCTGGTGCAATTAATACCCCTATTAACGCGAAGAAGTTCGCTGATCCAGAACAACTTGCCACTACTACTTCAATGATTCCAATGAAGCGGGTTGGTGACCCATCAGAAGTTGCTGCCGCTGCTGCTTGGTTAGCATCTGACGAATCAAGTTACGTTACTGGAATTACCATGTTTGTTGATGGTGGAATGACACTTTACCCATCATTTGAAGGTGGCCGGGGTTAATAACATAAATCTAATTAATATCAAAAGTGCGGTTGACGTCAAGTCGCCGCGCTTTTACTACATATAAGTTTATATTGAGAGGGAAGTGTTTATTTATGAAGAAGAAGCATTCAGTATCAAATTTAGGCTGGCGTACTTTAATGTCATTTGTTGGAATTACAATTTTATCGTTAGGGACAGCATTTTTACGTGGTGGTCAAGTAGGACTAGATCCATTTACTGCTACTAATACAGGGATTTCTGGACATTTAAGTATGAGTCTAGGAGTTTATCAATTATTAGCAAATGCTGCGATCTTTATCTTTATTTTGATTATGGATCGGCACAAAATTGGGATTGGAACCTTATTAAACATGGTCTTAGTTGGCTTTGAAGTTCAATGGTTTATTGCTCTTTATCAACAAATCTTTGGAACACATGCTAATATTATTGTCATTATTTCTGACTTGATTATTGGATTAATTCTATTTACGTTAGGAGCTTCAATGTATATGGGGGCAGATTTAGGGGTTGCCCCATATGATGCGATTGCGCCTATTCTATCTGATCGTTTGCACACCCAATACCGGACAATTCGGATTGCACAAGATATTCTCTTTATGATTGTCGCTTACTTTATTGGAGGTCCCGTTGGTGTTGGTACTGTTATTGTTGCCTTCTTTACTGGTCCCCTCATTACTTTCTGGGATAACCATGTTAGTTTACCAATGCGCCGGACAATTGATAATGCGCAAGATATGTCTGCTGGACGCCGTGTAGGTTATCTATTAACACGTTTTGGTAAAAGTAGTTATGATCTTGTATCCCGTTCATATGAATTAACAAACTTAATGCAACGGCGATTATCTCAATATTCTCCTAAAGATATTGAAGACCAATTAAAAATCACCCGTCGAAACATGGAAATTGCCAAAGCTTCATATCAAAGTTCTGAACGGCGTTATGATATGCTAAGAGCAGAACTGCAACGGCGAAAGAAGCAAGCAGCTACTGGTCCCAAAGCAGTAAAAAATCAAACAGAAGAAGGCTAATTGATAATGACAGAAGATTTTCTAATTGGTACTTATACAAATAAAACAAGTCAAGGGATATACCGTGTAACGTTGGAAAATAATCAGTTAAAGCTCCCCCGCTTGGCTGTTCGCTTACTAAAACCATCATATTTACAAGTAGGGGCTAATCACTTAGTCTATACAATTAAAAAGGAAATAGACGGTCAAAAAGGAGTTGCTATTTACGAACTTAAGGATGAAGGCCCCGCTAATGCTCAACTAGTAAAAGAAGAATTATTTAACGGACCATCCCCTGCTTATGTCGGTTTAGATGAAAAACGTCACTTATTATTCGGGGCTAACTATCATGGTAGTCGAATTGATGTTTTTGACTTAGGTGAAGATAATCGTGACTTAAAGCGAGTTGATAGTGTTACTCATACAGGTAAAGTAGGCCCACGTCCTGAACAAAATATTCCACATGTACATTATGCAGACGTAACTCCTGATGGGCGCTTAATTACCTGTGACCTGGGGCTAGACTTAGTTACGGTTTACGATATATTAAGCGATGGTACATTGAAAGAAGTATCACGTTATCAAACAGATCCTGGGTGTGGCCCACGTCATTTAGTCTTTCATCCTGATGGAAAAACGGTCTATCTTCTTGATGAATTAAGTAGTGAATTAGAAGTATTAACTTACGATCAAAACACCGCCCGGTTAGAACGGATTCAAATATTAAAGACAATTCCTTCTACCTGGACAAAGCATAACGGAGCAGGCGCAATTCGAATTTCAAGTGATGGTAAGTATCTCTATACTTCTAATCGTGGAGAGAATACGATTGCGGTATTTCGGATCCTGCTTGATCATACGGTTGAGCATCTTCAGTCAATAGATACTGAAGGGGACTACCCACGCGATTTTAATTTCAGTCAGGACGAAAACTTTATAATTGCTGCTAATCAAAATTCAGATAGCCTGACATTATTTCAGCGTAATCCAAATACTGGTAAATTAACTTTATTACAGGCTGAAATTCCTTGCCCCGAGCCTATTTGTGTTCAACATTACTAAATATTTTTGATTTTTTTGAAAAAAGGTATTGCCTTATAGTCTACTCCAAGGATTAGGATATAAATTGTTGAAAGGATATCAAAAATAATGAGGTGAAAATGATGGAAGAAACATTTACTTTGAACAATGGTGTAAAGATGCCAGAAGTTGGTTTAGGAACTTTTAGAATGTCATCTAGTGCTGCTCAAAAATCAGTGGAAGCAGCTCTTGCGGATGGCTACCATTTAATTGACACTGCTGAAGCTTACTACAATGAAGACGGTGTTGGCCAAGGAATTAAAAACTCAGGGGTAAACCGTGAAGACTTGTTTGTAAGTACTAAGCTCTGGACTACTTCATATAATGATCCAGATGCAGTTGATAAGGCCCTTGATCGTCTAGGCCTTGATTACATCGACTTGTTATTCCTTCACCAACCAACTGGTGATTGGAAGACAGCTTACCGGACATTAGAAAAAGCCTACAAAGATGGCAAAATTAAGGCAATTGGTATTTCTAACTTTGATCGAAGTGCTTCATTATTAAAAGATATTATGGATTTTGCGGAAGTTAAGCCACAAGTACTTCAAGCTGAAGCACACCCATACTTCCCACAAACAGAAGCGCGGGAAATCCTTGAACCATATGGTACCCGTCTGATGGCTTGGTACCCACTTGGTTCAGGTGATCGTTCCCTAATCAATGAACCAATCTTTACTAAGCTTGCAGAAAAGTATGGTAAGTCCAACGTCCAAATTATTCTTCGTTGGCACACTCAAATGGGATTTGTTGTAATTCCAGGATCTACTAACCCTGCACATATTCACGACAACCACGATATCTTTGACTTTAAGTTAACTGATGAAGAAATGGCAGAAATTGCCAAGGTTAACAAAAATAAGCGTTATTACTAATCAATTTGATGTGGAGGAATAGAAATGAAATTAGCAATTTTAGCAGCAAACGGACAAATCGCCCGGATCGTTGAAAATCGTATTCTTAACGAAGATAAATTTAAGGATGTTGAATTGACATTATTCTTACGTAACAGCAGTCGGCTCAGTGACCTAGCTGATAATCCTCGCGTTACGGTTATTGAAGGAGATTTAAATAACCCTGAGGATGTTGAAAAGGCTGTTAAGGGCCAAGATATGGTCTTCAATGCTGTTATTGACCATGATGATGCTGGTCATAATCGGCCAACTCATAACATTATTGATGCCATGAAGAAGGATGGTGTAAACCGTCTTATCCTTACCAACTTACTTGGAATTTATGATGAAGTTCCTGGTGAATTTGGTAAGTGGAACCGTGATACTTGCTTCGGTGGAACTGTTCGAGATGACAACGCTGCTGTAGTATCAGACCGGTTAGCTGCCGAATCTGGATTAGACTACACTACGCTTCGTTTACCATGGCTTAACGACCGCGATGAAATTAAATACACTATCACTCATAAAGATGATGAATACGTTGGTGTATCTGGTTCGCGTCAAAGTATTGCTGACGTTGTTTTGAAGATTGTTGCTGATCCAACGTTTGGTAGCAATGATAGTTTAGGAATTGCTGATCCTGATACTCAAGGTAGCAACCGTCCAGTATATTAATATTTATTTTTCTCTCCCAAAAGAATAAATATCCCCTTAATAAAAATAGTAAATATTCATTAATACAATAACCTTTCATATCCCCATAAGAGACTGAGAAAAAACTTTTGTTTTTTCAACAGTCTCTTTTTTTATACGAATGTTGTTACGATATCGTGGAAATTAATTACAAAAAAGGCCTTGCGTTGCAGTCGACTTCAAGGTCTATACTTTTGACAGTCAAATTTGGAAGAAAGGAAGAAGCCGAATTGAATAAGATATTCACGTTTTTGGGTAAACCGCGAACAATTAATCATCAAATCGCTAATCGTAAAGTAAGCTGGTTAGAATTGTTCTACGATTTAATTTTTGCGGTTGTTATCGCTAGATTAACTGATAGTTTGTTAGAAAATTTAACGATTACTAGTATTGGATATTCAGTACTTATATTTGGTTGGTTTATTTGGGGCTGGAATGAGGTATCAGGCTATTTTGATAATCATGGAAATGACTCAATTATTAACGTGCTCATTATTAATACAGAAATGATTCTAACAGGAATTGGGTCATTGTTTATTTCAGAAGCGATTGACGGTGAATTTACTCGAATCAGTATTGTATTAATGCTGATTGAATTATTGATGGCAACCGTTTGGTTCGGCTTAGCTTATTTTGATCATATCCATGGTCCTGCTTCTCGAGTGTGGGGATCAGTTCATCTTTTTTCATTAGCGATAATGTTGATAACGTATTTTATCGGTAATGTTGTCTTAGTGATTGGTCTTTGCTTCGGCCTATTACTCAATATTTTTGATGTTGTTGCGGCCAATCCGCGCTTAGCTAGAGAGTATGATCAAGCTGAGATGGAACACAAAATTAAAGATTCAATGATTGAGCGATACGGCTTGATGACAATGATTGCCCTCGGTGAAATTATTGCTGGCTTGTATGAGACAGTTAATAGCCGAATCACTAGTGATACAATTATTCGCTTTATCATCTGTATTATTTTAATTGCCTTGATCGCCGCAATTTATTACCAGGTTCTTGGAACACTCCACATTATTTTATCTTCATCAATTGCGACTATTTTGACTGGTTGGCTCTTTATTCTTGCAATAATGTTCTCATTTTATATGGGAGTTACGATTCAAATAGTGCTTCGCTATGAAGGGACTGTTCGTCAAATGATGGGTAATTTAGCTTTTGTATTGAGCTTGATTTTATTTTTAGCGGTTATTCGCGCAATTGTCTTTATTGGGACAGAAACAGAAAAACAAGAAAATAAAAAATTAATCACTGGGTATTTAATCATTGAAGGCATTATTTTAGTTGGAATTGCATTTGCACCAACAATCTGGTTCTTAAGTGGAGCGGTTGTTGTTTTGCTAATCATGATTACGCAAGGTCGATTATTAAATTAGTAAAAATTTAGGAGGATACAAATGAAGTATTTATGGTTATTATTACCAGCAATCGGTTGGGGTATTTTGCCTTTGATTGTTGTGAAAACAAACAGTAAAGTTGTTAATCAAATTTTTGGTACTGCCGTTGGAACATTAATCGTTAGTATTTTTGTGATGATTATTTTACGGCCGTCACTATCAGTTACTACGTTTATCATGGCTGCTGTTGCCGGTGCGATGTGGATTGTTGGTCAATTAGGACAATACACTGCCTATCAACGAATTGGCGTTTCCCAAACTATGCCGATCTCAACAGGATTACAGTTAGTTGGGACCTCATTAGTTGGGGTATTCATTTTTGGTGAGTGGGCAACGACAACTGCTCGGATTGCTGGTTTTGTTGGGATTGCCCTTTTGATTGTTGGTGCTGTTTTAACGTCAATTAATGACCACGGAGAAGCAAATAATGTTCATGGTAGCAAAGCAACAACGCTTTTGATGCTTCTCTTAACTACCATCGGTTATATTATTTACAATGCCATTCCACGGGCTTTAACAACTTCCGGAATCGCTATCTTCTTTCCAGAATCTGTTGGGATGGTGATTGGTGTATTGATCTATATCTTTGCTACTCACCGGACTACAGCATTACGTGAACCGGCAAGTTGGCGTAGTTTAATCATTGGGTTTGTCTTCTCAATTGCATCCCTTACTTATATCCTCAGTGTTCGAGATAATGGGGTTAATACAGCTTTTGTTGTTTCACAATTATCCGTTGTAATTTCAACGCTTGGTGGCTTTATTTTCCTTCACGAACGGAAGAGTAAGCGCGGGTATATCTTTACCAGTATTGGTTTAGTATTAATTGTTGTTGGTGCAATTATTACATCAGTCTTTTAAAAAGTTAAACGCCAGATCATGAAAAGCATCCATGGTCTGGCATTTTTTAATCTGATATCTGTGTCAAAATTTTTGTCATTTCTGATATCAAAGGGGTAACTTTCTGGCGATCATTTTTTAAATAAGTAGCATATAGTTCAATCGCAGAATGGGGATCATTAATTGGAATAAATTTTCTCTTTCTATCAACAATTGCTAATCTTTCATCAAGGTAATTAGTAATATTCGTTTTAAAAATGGGAAAATTTGAATAGCGCACTAATTCACGAAGCGCTTCAGGTTGTGCTTGATAAAGAAATTGTGCATTTGAAATATACTGTTCGATTATTTTACGCCATTCACCAATGTTATCAGAAAGAACAAATTCATGACCATTTAAGTCATTAAAATTGACAGTCGCCCGATGATAAAGCGGGTTGAACTTAGTAATTTTGATTGCTAGTTTCTCCATCCCAATAAATCGTGATTCGATATCAGCATTTTGTATTTCATGGGCACTAAATATTAAGGCATAATTATGGTTATGAAGAAGAGATTCAATGTTATTTGACAGAATTGTTTTCGTTTCAATAACAAGCTGGTTGTCGAGACGTTCAATTATATTTTCTAGTAATAATAATGGCCCTGGTATAGTTCCAGCAATTCGTAAATAGTCATTCTTACTAGCAAAATGTTGGACAGCTTTTTTGAAATCATGTTGCTGTTGTAAAAGGATACGGGCTCGTTGCGCGGTAAATTTACCAGTGGCAGTTAAAGAGAGTTTTTGTGGCTGACGATCAAATAACTTTACGTCCAGTAGAGTTTCTAATTTTTTCAGGCCTCGACTAACAGTTGGTTGCGTAATATTTAATTGCTCAGCAGCGCCAGCAATTGTTCCGGTTTGCGCAAAGGCAACAAGATATTCTAAGAGATAATTATCGATCATGATTCTTTTCCTTTCTTAGCTTGCGTCACACGTAACCTACCATAGTTAAGTAGTAATTTTCAAGTAATCCCAATCCTCTTACAATTAGCAACATAAATTAAATTGTGAGGAGGATACGAAATTGGAAAATCAAACCGATGATTTAGTAAATGATTCTGGTAAATTTGGGATTATTTTACCGATTGTTTTAATTAGTTACTTTTTGATTTTATTAAATAATTCATTAGTATTTACAAGTACTGTTCAAATTAGCCGCGATATGCATATGAATAGCATTATGATTGCATGGGTAAGTAATGCCTACGCTTTAACTTTTGGTGGGTTCCTATCATTTGGGGCTCGGCTTGGCGATATTTTAAACCGACGTGCTGTGTTATTAACAGGATTATGGATTTTTACGATAGCGTCATTCTTAGTCGGAATCGCGCCAAACCAAACGATATTAATTGCAATGCGGGCAGTTCAAGGAATTGGTGGAGCATTATTAGCCCCAGCAACATTGGCCTTACTAATGGACTACTATTCTGGTCCAATGTTAACAAGAGCCATCGCTTATTACGGAGCTACTGCTGGTATTGGAACGAGTCTTGGTTTAATCGTTGGTGGAATTATTAGTAGCTATTCAAGTTGGCGAAATGGTTTTTATCTAGATATGGTAATGGGATTAATCTTAATCATCATGTCTTGGCGCTACGTCCATCCAACTGTTGACTATCAAAATAAGTTAACGATTGACTGGTGGGGTACCATCACCTCAATTATTGGCTTTAGTGCTTTGGTCTACAGTATTAATGGAAGTCTATACCGTAGTGCAGCAATTATTGTTACTATTGTTGCATTAGTAAGTTTTGTATTGATTGAGGCCCACACAAAGAATCCGCTCATGCCATTAGTTATTTTTAAGGATAATCAACGGGCAAGTGCATTGGTTTCCCGGTTCTTTATGTTGGGTGCCAGTATGTCTTATTTCTTCCTAATGCCTCAAGCACTACAGCGAGTCTTTGGCATTACACCATTGCTAGCTGCCATTGCTTTCTTACCATTAACAGTAATTCAGTTTGGCGTTTCCCTCTTAGTAGCTCGCTTGACTTTCCGTTTCTCCAATGCAGCTGTACTTATTAGTGGGGCAATTATCGATACATTGGGTTTATCATTAGGCGCAATTATTGGCATCCAACAAGGATATTGGTTGGGCGTGGCATTGCCAATGGTCTTCATTGGTATTGGTCAGGGATTAATCATGAGTCCATTAACAGTTGCCGGGGTTGCTGATACATCCGGCGATATTGCCGGTGCAGCTTCTGGCGTTGTTAATACCGTGCACCAAATTGGCGGAGCTGTGGGATTATCAATCGTTTCTGAGATGGTTGCCGGAATTACTTCCCCAGCAACGATGATAGATCATGCTCAGATGTGGATGGTCGTTCTAGCTGTAATTATGTTAATTGCTGGTCTTAATATTTTACGTGGTTCACATAAATAAAGTCCTTGCCTTATAGTCGACTTCAAGGTTTAGAATACCAATATCAAAAAATGGAGGGATGTTTTTATGGAAACACGGACATTAGGAAAAGATTTAACAGTAACAGCAATCGGCCTTGGTTGTATGGGATTTTCTCATGGATATGGTAAGCCAACAGATGTTGATGAAGCTGTGAAGACAATCCGTGCCGCATATGACATGGGTTACCGTTTCTTTGATACTGCTGAGATTTATCAAGGCACGAATCCGGATGGTTCAATTAATTACAACGAAGAATTAGTTGGGAAAGCTCTCCATGATGTGCGTGATCAAGTTGTGATCGCTACAAAATTTGGAATTGCGGCTCATGAAGGAACCGGAATTAAAGTTGATTCAAGTCCAAAAACGATCCGTAAGTCAGTTGAAGGTTCATTAAAGCGACTTAACACGGACCATATTGACCTTTACTACCAACACCGGATTGATCCAAATGTTGAACCGGAAACAGTTGCCAAGGTTATGCAAGAATTGATGGATGAAGGTAAGATTACGCATTGGGGTATTTCTGAAGCTAATGAAGATTACCTCCGTCGTGCTAATGCAGTTTGCAAGGTAACCGCAGTGCAAAACCGTTATTCAATGATGTACCGGGAATACGAAGCTCTTTTCCCAGTACTTGAAGAATTAAACATTGGTTTAGTTGCATTTTCACCATTAGCAAATGGTTTATTAACTGGTCAAATTAAGCAAAGTAGTTTTTCCGATAAGGATTTACGGAATAAAATGCCACAATTTACGCCAGAAGCCTTAGAAAAGAACAAGGAATTATTAGCATTGCTTGATAAGATTGCAGCAGATCACGATGCTACTCCGGCACAAATTTCCTTGGCATGGATGGTCAACAAGAAGCCGTACATTGTGCCAATTCCAGGTAGTCGTCATCTTAACCGGATCGAAGACAACTTAAAGGCAGCCCAAATCAAGATGACTCCTGAAGAAGTTGCTCAAATTGATAAGGCACTTGATGCTGTACCAATGTCAGAAGTATTTGGCGGGACAAAAATTGAAAAGTAATTATTTAAGATGAGCGGGAAAGTGCAGATTTTCTGCTCATTTTTAATGATATTAAATTCTTGCCTTAGACTATACTCAATGGTTTATTATGATCATAAATAAAGGAGTTGATGTTTAATGGGTAAGAATGAAGAAGCAGTTAAAAACGATATGTTTGGTTTGGGCGAAAAGAATGTTGCTTTTGCGAAATACTTTACTGGAACAAGTTACCTTAATGGATTAGTCCCAAGTGACGATAATATTGATATATCTGTTGCTAATGTTAACTTTGAACCTGGCTGCCGTAATAATTGGCATATTCACCATAATGGTTATCAAATCCTGATGTGTACTGCGGGCGAAGGATGGTACCAAGAAGAAGGAAAACCAGCGCAATTAATGAAGCCTGGTGATGTGGTTACAATCCACGAAGGTATCAAACATTGGCATGGTGCTACTAAAGATAGTTGGTTCTCCCACATTGCGATTACAAAGGGAACAGCTGAATGGTTTGGTCCGGTTACTGATGAAGAATACGATAAGTTAGGTAAATAAAATATGGAAGGGAAGTAGTTCGAATGGCAAAAAAACAAACTGCTGGACGCGATAACTTAGGGGATTTTGCTCCTAAGTTTGCAGAATTAAATGATGACGTATTATTTGGTGAAGTTTGGTCCCGTGAAAAGGAATTAAACCTTCGTGATCGTAGTATGATTACTGTATCAGCATTGATTACTAAGGGTGCATTTACTCAACTTCCAGCACACATGAAGTTAGCTAAAGAACACGGCATTACTAAGGATGAGATTGTTGAAGTAATTACTCAATTAGCCTTTTATGTTGGCTGGCCAAATGCTTGGTCTGCATTTAATATTGCAAAGGATATTTGGAATGATTAATTAAAAATAGGAGTTTGAGAAAAGTAAAGAGTTTCTCAGACTCCTATTTTTTGTTTTTATCGCTTGCCTTAAAGTCGACTACAAGGTCTACACTATTACCAAATAAATTGAGGATAGTGAGTTAATAATGACAAAATATGAAAAGTTATTTGAACCAGTTACTTTTAGCAATGGAGTTAAAGCACAAAATCGCTTTATGCTTGCTCCAATGTGCGATGATTCAGCAGAAAATGGACAAGTTACAGAGCAGCAACTTGAATATATGAAAACGCGTGCAGCTAATGTAGGAATTGCAGTTACCGGTTATGCCTATGTTAATGATTCCGGTGACCAAGTTCCGGGGCAACTTAGCGTGGCTCATGATAAAGACATCAACGGCTTAGCAAAATTGGCCACGGTAATGAAGGCTGGGGGTGCGAAAGCTATTTTGCAACTTTCGCATGCTGGTTGTGGTGCTGGCGGTTCCGTAGCAAAAGGTTATCGAGTATATGCACCAAGTAAGCTTTCATTTCCTTGGCTTGATTACGATGTTGATGAGATGACGACTGCTGATATTGAGCAAGTAATCAGGGACTATGCTCAAGCAACTAAACGCGCAATTGCTGCCGGTTTTGATGGGATTGAGATTCATAATTGTAATCATGACTTACTGCAACAATTCTTTTCTGCTAGTGCAAACCACCGAAATGATGAATGGGGCGGTTCGCGCGAAAAACGAATGGCACTACCATTGGCTATCCAACGTGCAGTAAAAAAAGTAATTGCCGAATCAGGAAACGCTAACTTCATTCTGGGTTGGCGTATTAGTCCACAAGAAAAACATGGTGATGAAATTGGCTATGATGTCGATGATATGTTTGCCCAAACTAAAAAGGTCGCTGAGCTTGGAATTGATTATCTAAACATTTCATTGAACTTATCGGCAGACTATTCTAATAGTGTGCGACCAAGTTATGACGTAAAAGTAAAGGGAACTGATAAGAGTTTTCCTGAATATTATCGGGCTGCATTACGCGGATATTGTCCAATTTATATCGGAAGTAATGTTTTAACAGCTGATGATGCATTGGCGGCTGTAACTGATGCCGAAGGGGTATACGTTGGTCGTGAATTATTAATGGATCCTGATTTTGTTCAAAAGATTGCGGAAGACCGACCAGAAGAAATTGTTAATACGACTACTATTGAAAAGCTTAAAGCTGTTGGACTACCTGATGGATTCGTAGATAACTATGCAGATAAAGATGGGTCAACACGAGTAGTTTCATATCGTAATGGGATTCCATTACCAGGTTTAGATTAATCGATATTTTTAATAATTGATAGAAGAGGTGAATGTAAAAATGCTCCAATTTCCAACTCAACTGCAAAAAATTCCTAGTCGATATTTACAGAAAAATAATGCTAAACCAGGAAAACTTGTTAGTTTTAACTACGATACCTATGAATCATTTAGCTATCAACAGAAGAGCCAAAAATTGACAAAACGTGCTATTGTATACCTCCCTTACAACTATTCTTCAGCTAATGAATACAATGTTTTCTATTTAATGCATGGAGGTTGGAGCGACGAAACTACTTATTTAGGTACTCCTGACAATCCTCACCCATTAAAAAATATTTTGGATAATGCGATTGCGGAAGGAAAGATTACTCCCATGATTGTGGTATGCCCAACTTATAACAATCTAAGCGTTCAAGATAGTAGTGATTATGGGTTGGCGTTGCAGTTAACTGATAATTACCACAATGAACTTGCTAATGACCTCCTTCCAGCGATTGAAAATGAATTTAGTACTTATGCTGAAAATGTTACAGAACAAGGCTTGATTGATTCTCGAGATCATCGTGCATTTTGTGGCTTTTCAATGGGTTCAGTAACTACTTGGCATGTTTTTCAATACTGCTTAAGGTATTTCCGCTACTTTTTCCCGTCTAGTGGTGCTTTAACCGCAAACGCCGAGCTTCTTGCAAAATTTGTTGAAAAGCAAGGGTATCGTTCCTTTGATTTCTATATTTTTGCGGCTTCAGGGACGGCGGATTTTGCTTATTCGGGGTTTACTGCCCAAATTCAAGCAATGGCATCCTATAAAGAGATGTTTAAATTTGCGGGAAACGAAAAAGACGGCAACTTATATTATCTTGTTGCCCCTGGTGGAACACATAGTCCGGAAAATGCCCTTGAAGATTTTTACAATTGTTTAATTCAATTATGGAAGGAGAATTAAAATGGCTCAATTTACCCTTAACTCAACAGTCAATGATGTAGAAAATTATTTTGGGAATGCTGGCCGATTACTATTTCCAGTGGATCGTCCATTTAATCCAAATGAAACGTTAGCGCAAATTAGTAACAGCGCTCACTACATTTGGTATTCAAATATTAAGACAAATAAAACAGTAGAAGTTTTAAATTATTTGGCAGCAGAACAAAAGAAGCACCAAATCTTTTACCCGATCTATTCTGAAGATGAAATCGCAGCTCATCCGAGTCGAGCTAATACTGGCCTTTATTTCTTTCGTGTAAAAGAAGGAGCACCGTTTGCAATTAATAATGCGGGTGGTGGCTTTGCATATGTAGCAGCAATGCAGGATAGTTTCCCTCATGCTTTAGAGATTAGTAAGTATGGCTACAATGCATTTGCATTAATCTATCGGCCAACGAATCCGTATGAAGATTTGGCCCAAGCAATTTGCTTTATTGAGGATCATGCCACAGAACTAGGAGTGAATCCACGTCATTATTCGTTATGGGGAGGATCTGCTGGAGCGCGAATGGCAGCCGAACTCGGAAATAAAGAAGTGCTTTATCAATTAACTGGTCGCTCAGATATTCCACAAGCTGATGCAGTTATTATGCAGTATACCGGCTTTAGTAGGGTATCCTCGGCTGACGCTCCTACTTATGTTAGCGTTGGTAATAATGATTGGATTGCTAATTGGCGAACTATGAAACAACGTCTCTTTTATTTGGAGCAACTTGGAATTCCAACTGAATTTCATGTCTATTCTGGACTTAGCCACGGTTTTGGACTAGGTGAAGGAACGGTTGCTGAAGGCTGGATTAATGACGCCATCAATTTCTGGGAAGTTAACATGCATAATTAGAATATAATGAAAAAAGTTTAAAAAGGTATTGCCTTGAAGTCAACTTTAAGGTCTATACTACTCACAATCTCAAATATAAATTTAGGAAGTGAGTAATGATGCGAATGCAGAACCGATGGATTATTTCCATCTTAACAACAGTAGTTACAGTTTTAGCAATGATTATTGGCTTTGGACAAACTCGTCAAGTTCAAGCTGCCTCAAATAATCGAACATTGATTATTTACTTCTCAATGTCCGGTACAACTAAAGAAGCAGCTGAACAAATTCAACGTGATACTGGCGCTGATATTGTCCGATTACAACGTGCGAAAGCTTATCCTAAGGGTTACGACAATTACGCGCGGGTAGCTGATCGTGAACGCCGTCGAAACATTCACCCAGCAATTAAACGTAATATTCCTAACTTAAATCGATATGACACGGTTTTAATTGGTTTCCCAACATGGTGGCAACAACCGCCAATGGTAATTCACTCCTTATTTGATACTTATGACTTCCGTGGTAAGACGATAATTCCATTTACCACCAGCATGAGTACCCCAATGAAAGATTCAATGCCAACAATGCGTCGGTTAGCGAAGGCTGATGGAGCAACAATCAAGTCGGGCTTCCGCTATGATAATAACAACGCTCAGTTACGGCGCTTCTTACAACGTAATGGTCTCCTACAAAATAGTAACTAGAAAGTAGGGAAGACCAATGCTTGCTAGACTCTTAAAAATAGTACTTACTGTTGGAGGTGTTTTAGGATTAATGATTTTAATTAATTCCAATCATGCTGAAGCGGCTTCTCGAACAGAAATGATTCGGTATCAGACTGAATACCAAGGTCGTCAATATAATAAGCAGGCTTTAGTTTATCTCCCAACAGACTATACCAATACCAAAAAATATAATGTTGTTTATTTGTTGCATGGATCAACAGAAAGTAGTCAAGATTTCTTTCGCGATGGACGATTTAAACGCTTATTAGATCGGTTAAATCAAAATGGACGCTTAAAAGATACGATTGTTGTATTCCCTACCTATTATCCATCGAGAAGTTTTGTTACTTCAAATTATTATCGCGATAATCGTTTAAATCGCGCATTTGCTCAAAATGAATTAGTTAATGATCTTATTCCAGCTGTCGAAGGTCACTATAGTACTTATGCCAATGGGACAAGTAAAACAGAATTAAGAAATTCACGAAAACACCGTGCATTTGGCGGTTTTTCAATGGGAAGCATCACTACTTGGTATGTTTTTGAATATCAATTGCCATACTTTAGTACTTATCTTCCAATGGCTGGTGATAGTTGGACAATTACTGATGACGGTGGTGCTGCCGCAAGTACACGAACTGCACAACGTCTTGCAAAGACAGTGCAGGACAATCCAAATATGAAATTTAAGATTTTAGCTGGTGTTGGTGCTGATGATGGAACGTCTGGATCAATGACACCGCAGATCAATGCAATGCGCCGCTTATCAGAATTCGATAAGCAAAACTTAAAGTATTATCAAGCGCCAAATGGGACCCATACTCCGCAAACAATTGCGCAAATTTTTAATCACTATGCGAACCAAATCTTTAATTAAAGAAAGAAGGAGTCAAATCATGAAGAAATTTTGGTCAATTATTACTGTGATCGTAACTGTATTTGCTGCGGTAGCTAGCTTTGCGGTTAATCCAAACAGTAGTGCACAAGCTGCTAGCAACAACAAGAAAGTATTAGTTGTTTATTTCTCACGAACTCAAGGTGTTTACGGCGGCAGGTTGAAGCGTGGAAATACTGCCCGGGTAGCAGATTTTATTCAACAAAAAACTAACGCTGATACTTATGAAATTGTTCCGAAGAAGGCTTATCCAAAGAGCTATGATCGAACTACTCAAGTGGCTCAACGTGAACAAAATCAAAATGCTCGTCCCGCAATTAAGGGCAAGTTACCAGATGTAAGTAAGTACGATACTGTCTTCATTGGTGGCCCAATTTGGTGGGGTGAATATCCAATGGTTGTTCGGACCTTCCTTGATAAGGAAAGTGGCTTGAACGGAAAGACGTTAATTCCATTTACTACTAACGAAGGTTCAGGATTAGGAAATACTCGCCAAGTCTTGAAGAAGCAATTCCCTAAGTCAAAGGTTCGCCAAGGATTTACTGCTACTGGAAATACGGTTAAGAACAATCCTAACCGTGTACGGAGTCAAGTAAATAGTTGGTTAGACGACTTGGGCTACTAGTACTAGGCAGGAGTAAAAGATGAAAAAAAGCCGTCGAATTTACCTAGCTTTAACGTGGTTAGTACTAATAATTTCACCGTTTCCGTTAATTATTATCTTAAATCGCGGTTTAATTGATACCCCTGGACACTTACTAGCATATGACTTGGGAGTTGTTGCTTACGTCTGGTGGCTAATGATTATTTTAATGTCAACGCGTCCTCATTGGCTAATACAACAAATTGGCATGCCCGCATTATACGCCATCCATGGGGCATTAGGTGTAATGGCATTAATTGCTGCAACAATTCATCGATTTACATCTTTTTCCATGTTTCCGTTAATTAAGCAAACAGGAAATATTGCTTGGTATTTGGAAATCTTTTTATTAGCTTATGCTGTTCTCTTTTTATCAGGCTGGCTAGTAGATCGCTTGCGTAATTTAAATCGGCTAAAGGTGTGGATTGAACGTCATTTGTTAAATCACCAAGTAACAATGTGGATTCATCGATTGAACTTTGTCGTCATTGCTTTGATTTGGGTTCATGTACATGTAATTCCGCGACTTGGCGTGGTTCCTGGATTTCGGTTAACTTTCGATATTTATACCGGACTAACAGTTATTTTCTATTGCTGGTGGAAGTTAAAAATTGGTCGTTATCATTCAGCGGCAAAAGTAAAAAATAATGTTTCACTTGGTCCATCGATGCAAGAGTTAACGCTGCAATTTGAAAATAATAATGAAAGTTACCAAGCTGGTGGTTTTTACTTCTTATCATTCAGAAATGCAAAAGGAATCTCTAAAGAACTGCATCCATTTTCTGTTGCATCGGCGCCACGGAATAAGCCGAATGAAGTTAGTTTTATGATTCATCGTCTAGGAGACTTTACGCAAAAAATAGCCAATGTTCCAGTAGGGACGGAAGTAAAATTAGAAGGACCTTTTGGCTTATTTAACCGTGAAGTAAAAAATAGTCAAGATCCTCTTATCTTATACGGCCTTGGGTCAGGGGTTGCACCATTAATTAGTTTGGCGCAACAGTATGCAGGATTAAAACAGTTACATCTTATTTGGTCAGGACCACAAGTAAATAATCCTTATTATCAAAAAATACTTACTGATTTAAGAAAGAAAGGCGTAAAGGTAGATGCACAAGTTCATCGCTTTACACCAAAGGATTTAATTCAAGTTATTAGTAGTAATGAATTAAAAAATGCTAATGTAATTATCGTTGGCTCTGCAGCACGGATTCTTTACGTACGTCGAAAATTACGGAAACTTGGCTTTGAAAAAAATCGGTTAATGGATGAACGGATGACAATGTGATAAAACCTTGTCGTCACAATGATAGTTATAAATAAGCGCCAATCATTCGGAGCTTCGGATGATTGGCGCTTATTTGGTGTGCACATGTAGATAGTAGATACAAGTTAAAGAAAGAAGCGATTAAATGAGAAGAAAGAATGATTCGTTCTTTTCGCGAGATATTGTTTTAGTTATGGTTGCTACATTTTTATTTCAGTTTAGTGTGATGTCAGTCAACCCATTGATTAATGGTTATGCGAAAAGTTTAGGTGCTGGTAGTGCATTTGCAGGAATTATTGTTGGAATAATGAGTATCACCTCAATGTTTCTACGACCGATTGCCGGTAACTTGACTGATCAAGTTTCAAAGTTTCGATTGACGCTTATTGGAGGAATTTTGTGTACAATTGGTAATATTGGTTACATTATTACGCCAAAAGCGGGATTACTACTCTTATTTCGGCTAATTAATGGAACAGGGTTCGTCTTTTGTACTGTCTGCATGGCTACATGGTTAGCTTTTCTTGTGCCCCGTAATCATGTTGGAGAAGCCATGGGATATTATGGTCTGTTAAATGCAACCTCAATGGCACTAGCACCAGCATTAGCAATTAGTCTTTACCAAATGATTGGCTATAAGACGATGCTTAGTATTTCAACTGTTGCTGTTATTTTAATGGTTATTGCGATTCAGTTTATTGGCAACCGCGCTCAACCAGTAACAACTATAAAAAAGACAAATCACTTTAAAATCCTTCAACGTGATGCCTTACCTGTAGCAGTAATCGTCTCGTTGTTCTCTATCCCCTATTTTGCAACGCAAGCTGATATTGTAGAATATGTTGCACAACGCGGATTACATGTTACCATTAGTCTTTATTTTCTGATTTATGCAATTGTTTTGTTTATTATTCGGATTTCGCTAAAAAATTATTTCGATACTGTTAGGTTTGGGATCTGGTTTGGTATTTGTACTATCGCAACAGTAGTCTACATTATTTTTTTAACAATTATGAATAACAATTTCGAAATGGCAATTGCAGCAGGGATGATGGCGCTTGGCTATGGGATAATGTTTTCAATTTGTCAGTCAACATCACTCTTGCTTGCACCAATTGAAGAGCAAGGCCTTGCCAGCTCGACTTTTTATCTTGGCCTTGATATTGGCATGGCATTAGGCCCTATTCTGGGTGGCTTAATTAGTAATATTTTCTCAATTTGTTGGTATTATCCAATAATGCTTATTTTAATTCCAATTATCTTATTGGTTTTCATTTTGAATCGTCAAAAATTAAATAGTGCAGTTGATCAAAACTAAAATCATATAAAATATTATTTTTTCTAAAAAACACTTGCCTTACAGCGAACTTTAAGGTTTATAGTACCTACATAATATCAATGAGAATCAATGCAAAATTTAAGGAGGAAGGGAAATGATAGTAAATCAATTAATTGGACTTAGTGTTTTATTTATACTGCTTTTAATCATGATTACAGGTACGACAAATAGACGTTAGGAAGTGAACATAATGGCGCTTTTTAAACGAAATGTACAAATTACAGCTAAAATTGATGGTCAACCGATTCAGGCACCTCAATTAGGAATGCCGGCACTTCAATGGCGAAATGGCTATGGGGTTTCTTCGGATGGAAAAGATACTAATAGTCAAAATAAGCCAACTCGGCGATTAACAAAAGACACAAAAGAGATTATTATTTATTTTTCGCGATCTGGAAGTACCGAGTTATTAGCTGCCAAATTGGCTAAACTTACCGGAGCTGATATTCTAGAAATTGTAATTGATGAACCATATTCAGGAAATTATCGACAAACGTTATCAAGAGCAAATTTTGAACGCCAAACTGAATCTTATCCAGAGTTAAAAATGTCGGTACCAGATTTAAGTCAATATGACCGTGCCTATTTAGGATATCCGATTTGGGCAATGACATTATCACATCCAATGACTTCCTTCCTGCTTGATTATGGAAATTTATTGAATCAAAAACAAATTGTTCCTTTTATGTCTGAAGGCGGTTATGGACAGGGAAATAGTGTTCAGCGAATTTCACAGATTCTCCGCCAAAAAGGAGTACAAGCTACTGTGTATTCTCGCCCATTAGTAGTGGATGGTAATAAGGTTGACCGTTCTGATTATCAAATTGAACGGTGGTTAAAAAGTTTAAATTAATATCTTGCCTTAAAGTTAACTGCAGGGTTTATAGTAGTAGCAAAGTTTAGATAAGGGGGACAAAATAATGTCAAAAGTATTAATAGCGACTTATTCCTGGTCAGGACGAACTGAAAGTGTTGCGCAAAAGTTAAAACAGATAATTGGGGACGCTGATATGTATAAAATAGAGGCACCTGATAATACTTTCGATCAAGATATGTATAAGACTGATGAAATTGCGACAGCACAAATTAACAATAACCAATATCCTGATTTAGTTAATGAAATGCCAAACACCGACCAATATGATCTTATTTTAGTTGGTAGTCCTGTATGGCGAGGGGCACCAGCAACTCCAGTTCACACCTTCCTTGAAAAAATCCAAAATTATTCTGGTAAAGTAGCATCTTTTTATACTGATGCCGGAATGGCAAATGGATATGAAGAAACATTTAAGCAATGGGCTGGTAAACTAAATGTGCTCCCTGCACATGAAGGATCAAATAATTTAGCAACATGGCTTAAAGAATTAAATTAAAGGAGTAAAATAATGAACATTCAACAAGTAGCGGAGAAACTATCTATTTCTACCGATACAATTCGTCGTTGGGAACGTCTTGGAATGATTCCACCTGTTACGCGCGATAGTGACGGGTTAAGAACCTTTACTGATGCGGATGTTCGATGGGTTAAATACGCTAAACTACTAAATATGATGAATGTTTCTCCTGATTTTCAAATAGAATATGTCAAGTTAGTGAAGTTAGGTAAGGATGCTCTTCCAGCGCGGCTAAGCCTCCTTAATGAGCAAGTCGACCAATTAAAAGAGGATCACAAATGCTTAGTTGATCAACTCAATCAAATGGAAAAGACGATTGAAGAAGAAGAACTCGCTTAACGTGTTAAAATAGAAAATAAACTACAGGAGGAAACTAAATGAATATTAAAGAAGCAAGTGAGCGTTTAAATATTCCCAAAGAAACATTGCGTTACTGGGAAAATAGCGGATTGATTCCGGAAGTTCCTCGTAATAGTAGTGGCTATCGGGACTATACTGAAAATGAAATTAAGTGGGCTCTTTTCATTAAAGCCATGCGAAATGCAGGGATGTCAGTTGAGTCGCTAATTGAATTTATTAACCTTTATAATGAACATAAAAGTAGTCGTGAAGCTCAAAAGTCTTTAGTAAAAGAACAATATGATATTCTTTTAGCTAAGCGAAATGAGCTCGACAAGACCCTTAATTACTTATCATATAAGCTTGATCATTTTGAGGACCATGTAATACCTTTCTTAGAGGAAGAGAATTACTATGAGTTGAGAAAAGAAAAGATGCTTGATGATAAAAGTGAAACAAAATAAAGTATGTGGCTGGTGAAAATGAGATTATGTTTCACTAGCCATTTTTTAAATCTTTTTCTATTGAATTCTGTTATTTTTGTAGAGCCTAATTAAAAAAGTTCTTGCCTTGTAGTCGACTCGAAGGTTTATATTGTATATTGTTAATTAGATAAAACGTAAAGGAGCAGATATAAATGAAAGCAGCCGTATTTATGGAACCTGGTAAGATGGAAGTTCATGAAGTAGAGAAGCCAACCATCCAAAAGCCAACCGATGCAATTTTGAAGATTGTCCGTGCTTGTGTGTGCGGGTCTGATCTTTGGTGGTACCGTGGAATTGCTGACCGTGAAAAAGGATCGTTAGTTGGTCACGAAGCAATTGCAATTGTTGAAGAAGTTGGATCTGACGTTAAAGATGTTAAGCCTGGTGACTTTGTAATTGCACCATTTACTCATGGTTGTGGTCACTGTGCTGCTTGTTTAGCCGGCTTTGATGGTGATTGTATGAACCAAGAAGCTGGTGGTAATGGTGGTTACCAAGGTGAATACCTTCGTTTTACTAACGCTAACTGGGCATTAGTAAAGATTCCTGGTCAACCATCAGACTACACAGACGAACAATTAAATGACCTCTTAACTTTAGCTGATATTATGGCAACTGGTTACCACGCTGCTGCAAGCGCTGAAGTTAAAGAAGGCGATACTGTTGCTGTTATCGGTGACGGTGCTGTCGGCCTTTGTGGGGTAATTGGTGCTAAATTACGTGGTGCTAAGCGGATTATTGCTTTGAGTCACCACGAAGACCGGGCAAAGCTTGCTAAAGAATTCGGCGCTACCGATATTGTTGCTGAACGTGGCGATGATGCAGTTAAGAAGGTTCTTGAATTAACTGATGGTAATGGTGTTGACGCTGTTCTTGAATGTGTGGGTGCCGTATCTGCCATTGAACAAGCTGGGAAGTTAGCTCGTCCAGGTGCAATTATTGGTCGTGTTGGTGTTCCACAAACTGAACCTGCATCTAACAATCTTTTCTGGAAGAACATTGGCCTTCGGGGAGGAATCGCTTCTGTAACTACTTATGATCGTGATGTCCTTCTTGATGCAGTATTAAAGGGTGAAATTCATCCCGGAAAAGTCTTTACTAAGAGCTTCAGTCTGGATGAAATTCAAAAGGCATATGAAGCAATGGATAAGCGTGAAGCAATTAAGTCATTAGTAATTGTAAGTGAATAAAAACTAAAGTCTGAGATCAATAAATGGCTCAGACTTTTTGTGGTTTAAAGATAATTTTTAATGAGGAAGACTTATGAATAAAAATGAAAAACTAATTAAGTGGGCAATATGGTTTAACCGCTTGTCATTTGTGCAAATCTTTCGTGAAACAATGATAATGTTATTCCCCGTTGCTTTAATTGGAACCATTGTTTGGATCATTAGCGATAATCTTTTAGCTCCTAATGGCTTTTTGGCGAATGTATTATATATTCGGCAGTGGTTTCCAGAACGCCAATTTTTTAGGGCATTATTCAATGATGCAACGATGATTACTGTTGGCTGGTTAGCGTCTTATGCAGCATTTGTCAGTGCCATTATGACTACCCGCCGCTATCGACGAGAAAATCTAATTGCGGGTGTTTGTGCAATGATTAGCTATGTATTAATCTTTTATCATAGTGTTCGTGGTAGTCAGACGCTTGAAACGCGGTATTTTGGTGCAGGATGGTTGATTATTGGAAGCCTTGTGGGATATGTTATTGGATTGATTTTTGTGAAATGGGGTTATCACTTTACCTTGAGCGATATTCGTTTAGAGAGCAGGAAGCTAATGGCAAGAGTTTTGCGAAATCTTAAGCCGTTTACAATTTCCTTTAGTGGGGCCTTCATCCTCCATACTTTATACGCAGTGTGGCGGACATTTAATCTTGATGCCATCACGACCCAAAATATCTCTTCACTCATTGGACGTCATAGTAATTATTTTCTTAATATCACTTTATCATTTTTTAATACACTTTTAGTTTGGTTGGGATTTGCGGAGCCAACTAATATTGCTAATGATGCTTATAGCAATGAGGTCAGAAATAATCTAATCTATGCTTTAACGCATAAGTCATTTGCTGTTCCATATCCTTTTACGCCATCATCTTTATATAATGGCTTTGCTAACTTTGGCGGAATTGGCGTTACCTTAGCATTAGTCATTGGTATTTTATGGGTGGGACGCCAGAATAATCAGCAAGAAATAGCGAAACTAAGTGTTTTTCCCGCAATTTTTAATCATGGGTTACCAATTTTATTTGGCTCGCGTGTTTTTCTTAATCCTGTTTATGTTTTTCCCTTTATTCTTTTGCCAATCGCTAATATGTTGATTGCGAGTGTATTTATCTTTATTCATGCAATTCCACCAATTGTTTATCCGATCCCAAATGGAACACCTGGAATATTGATTCCATTCATTGGAACTGGTGGAGATTGGCGTGCACTTTTAATCTCAATCTTATTAGTGATTATGGATATAATAATTTATATTCCGTTTATCAAATTAGCATTTGCAGTTGAGGAACGCTTAGTAAAAGAGCAGGAGGAATTTCAAAATGAAGATAAGTAAGCGTCATAAAATAATTATTATTTCTTCAATAGTCATCCTCGTGCTTTTAACAGTGGTTTCTTATTGCTGGTCTCGAAAAAGTGTTAGCGTTCTTGAAAAGCGTCAACAATCGCAAATGTCTCCAGTAATTATGATTCCAGGAAGCAGCGCGACTGTTAACCGGTTTGATACGCTGGTGGCAAAGATTAACCAACGTGACCGGCAAAATCATAGTTTGCTAAAAGTTAAAGTTTATAACAATGGTAAAATCACTTACACTGGACAGATCAGACAAGGCGATAATGAACCTTTTATTGTCGTCGGGTTCGAAAATAATCATGATGGCTATAGTAACATCAAAAAGCAAGCCCGCATGTTTAATACAGCCTTTAACCAGTTAAAAGCGCAATATAATTTTAATAATTTTAAGGGCATTGGTCATTCTAATGGTGGGCTAATCTATACGTATTTCTTAGAGCATTACTTTAATGAGCGACAAATTCGGATAAAGCGATTAATGACAATCGGGACACCATATAACTTTGCGGAACCCTCAAATCGGCGGACGCAAATGCTAACTGATTTCATTAAAAACCGTAAAAAATTACCCAACAATCTGACAATGTACTCGATTGCTGGGTCAGAAAATTATGTTGAAGACGGGTTGGTACCATTAAGTAGTGTGCTTGCTGGAAAATATATTTATCAAGGAGAAGTGCGGCACTATACACAAATTACGGTGACGGGAAAGCTAGCTCAACATTCAGCATTGCCGCAAAATCAGGAAGTCTTAAGTTTAATTAGAAGGTATATTTTAAATCCCCATCCTGAACGTGCACGACCAAACAACTAGTTAAAAATATTTATAAAACGTGATGGCTTAATATGTCATGGCGTTTTTTATTTAAATAATAGTCATTTTTAAAGCGATTTCATTCTATAATAAAAGTATCTTTGGTAAGGATATCTGAAGGTGAAAGGAGTTATGATAATGCCTACGCAGACATTTATTAATGGTAAAATCTTTGTTGGGGATACTGAGGACCATTTTGTTAATAGCATGGTAGTTGACGATGGAGCGGTTAAACAAATTGGTGATAATTTACCTAATGAAGGCGAAGTTATTGATCTTCAAGGACGAACAGTATTGCCAGGATTGATTGATTGTCATACCCATCCTAAATATATCGCTGATGCTCTCCATGGTGTTGCTTGTACTCCGCCAAATGTTAATAGTATTAAAGAAATGCAAGAAGCACTTCGCAATTCTCGCACATATGGTCAAGGTGCAGATGTTTGGATTGAAGGTTGGGGTTTTGACGAGACAAAATTAGCAGAACATCGGAGCCCTAATCGTGATGATTTAGATGCTGTGTCAACAACGCAACCAATCTTTATTTATCGTTCTGACTGTCACTCTTCTGTCGGCAATTCTAAAGCCTTGGAGATTGCAGGAATTGATGAAAACACGCCTGATCCGGTTGGTGGGAAAATTGAACGATCTGCTGATGGCCGACCAACTGGTTTTATGCGGGAAGTTGCGGCATCACAATTGCTTATTCGTGCTAAGTCAGCCCAGAGTTATGAAAATGATGTAGCTAATATGGTTAATAGTTCCGAACATTATCTTAAAGAAGGAATTGTGGCAATTGGTGAAATGATGGGCCGGATGAAGCCATATACTTCCTTAAAACTATACCAAGATGCAGTTAAACAAGGGTTTGGTCCGAAAGCCTCGATCTACTATGTCTTTGATGAAATTGATCCACAAGTTGGACTGCAACCAAGTGGGGATGAAAAACTCCGCGTTGCTGGAATTAAAGTATTTATGGATGGTAGCATTTCTGGTGAAACGGCATATAATACTGATCCTTATCCATCGGGAAAAATGGGAGTTAGTTTGACTTCGGTGGAAAAACTTCAGCGAGCAGTTAAGATGGCGCGTGATAATAAGCTTCAATTAGCTGTGCATGCGATGGGCGATAAAGCAATTCAAACAGTAATTGACGTAACAAAGGATATGAAGCCATGGTTAACAACGATGCCATCCGTACGAATTGAACACGCATCTTTAATGACTGATCAAATGTTTGCAGAAATTGCCAATAGTGAAATGAACTATGCGTTAGTCACACAACCAATCTTTTTCTTTGCGGAGGATGAATCCTATCGTCATTATCTTTCACCGGCACAGTTTAAATTAGCTTATCGCGTTAAAACAATGTTAAATTCTCAAGCAATGTTAGGTTTAAGTTCTGATGCTCCATGTACGCCATGGGCCGAACCTGATAGTCCCTTTTATAGTATTTATGCGGCTGTAACGAGAAGGGCCGCTAATGGTGATGTTGTTAACGCCGAAGAAGCAATTACGGTTCCACAAGCTATTCTTGGTTATACCCGGGATGGTGCTAAAATTGGCGGCTTCGATGATAATGGTACGCTTGAAGTAGGAAAGGCCGCGGACTTTGTTATTTTAAATGATGATATCTTTACAGTTGCGCATAGTGAACTCAAAAATATTCACGTTAATGAAACCTGGATGGCGGGGAAGAGAGTTAAATAGAAAGTAGAAGTGATGCTAGGGAAAATCCTTAACATCACTTTTTAAATTAAATTAGCTTTTTGCAAAAACTTGCGTAACTTTTAAAGCCCTGTCTTTAAGGAAGAATTAACCTGAAAAAACAGCGAATATTTATATTAGCAAGGGCTTGTTCGATCTTGGGGAGCGTGCTTTGATATAATTTATTTTGATGAAGAGATAAAAAGGGGCGAGCTAAAATGACAGCATTATCAGAGGATATGTTTGCAATCTTTGACCAGCCAGAGTTTTCCTTTAAGAAAATTAAGGAAAATCAATCACCAGAAGAAGTTGCCGAATTAAAGGAGAAGTTTAAAGCAGTTTGGCAAGTGTGGAAGAAGGTAAATCAAACTGTCGCTAGTCAATTACCACCGGACCAATTTGCGAAGGTTCACGTTGAGAGTTGGACAAATGGTTGGAACTTGCGCAACCATTATTGGGCCTCTTACCGCTTAGCATCGTTAGCAGACTATAATCCCTGTATTGGGGTGATGCTTGATAAAAACCAGTTACAGGTCTATCTAATGTTTCAACATTATAAGAGTGAACAACGCCAAGGCACGGTAGATGAATATAACCAATTACTGGATAGAGTACCAGAATGGGCTGATAATATTGATGCCACACATTGGTATCTTTGGGATAAGAATGAGATGGAATTTTCTGATCATTTGTTGCTAACTAAATACCTCAATAATCATGATATTCAGCAACAATTTAATTCTGAGGCACGAAAAACTAGCTTTTTGCTTGGAAAGTTTGCATTTCGGGGAAAAGACCAAGTTGATGATATGGAAGAATACATCAGTTCAGTTATTAGGCAACTTACCCCACTATATGAAGAATTGAAGTGAAAAATTTGGAAGAATTATACACCGCAGATGGAATTGTAGGTGCACTAAATGAAAATCCAGTGGGGATGTTACCAAAGGATGTTAAGTAAGCTAAAACACCTCAATATAATTATGTTATAATTATATTGAGGTGTTTTATATGCAATATAAACCAGTAAAAGCGCGAAAACAAGGGACGTCTTTAACATTAACTATTCCTGCTCAATTTAAGGTAAGTGAAAATGCATTATTCGAACCTAGGTTAAAGGATGATGGAACAATTATGTATTCTCCTATTGTCAGTTCTGAAGATATTGAACATGATCGGAAAATGATTGAAGCATCTTTTGCTAGTGATAAATTATTTACTCCTGAGGAAATGAAAGAACGTTTTGGCAAGTATGGTTGGGGAAAGCATGAAGATTAGGTATACACGTCAATTTGGAGATTCCTTAGAACAAATTATTAATTATTGGCAAAATAAATTACAATTGTCTTCAATAACTATTAGCTGTTTTACAGACCATATCAGCCAAAAGATAGATTTATTAACAGATTTTCCGCAAATGGGGACAGATATAACAGACCTGTATCAGTTTAATCAAACTACATACCGGTTATTGATTGGACATAGTTACGAGATTTTCTATCGAATAGATAAAGAAAATAATTCTATTATAGTTGGATCGATTTTCAGTACGGCGCAAGTAAAAGTAAAGTTTTAAAAGGGCACCAGAAGCTAGTTACAACTTCTGATGCCCTTTTAGTTAATAATCAAGCGTTAAATTCGCTAAAATTTTTTTGAATTAGATCAAGATCATCATCATTTATTGCTAAGCCTAATAATTTGTTTTATAAAATGAAACTTATCTTTATGCACGTAATCGCCCCCCTTTAATACCGCCTTGCCACCATAGTCCTTCTAGTGGGGGAGTAACAAATTAAACTAGGACTCTTTCCGGGAACTCTGCTCTTTTCTGAAATTATAAGCCATCTTGTCACTTCCTATGTTTTTATTCTAGCTCAACTTTTTTAATATTGCCTAGCCCAGTAAGATCAGTAAAAACGTTCTCTGATTTAACCCCAGATCTTAATTCACCATAAAGTTGGCAGGAGATTTTTCCGTCTCCATAATCATAGATCGAGTATTTGAGCGGGACATTAAAATATTTTTTGTTTAACTGATTAATAAGTGCATGCAAATCATCAGTGTTTCCTTCTAACTGGATAAAGCAAGAGAATCCTTTACTTTGCTTGAGTGCAAATTGATCCAGATATTTTCCAAGCACTTCTGCTAAGAGGACACAACAAGTACCGATAACCCCGATGCTATATAAACCACTACCGTAGGCAAGGCCGATTGCACCAGTAACCCAGATTCCTGCTGCGGTTGTTAAACCATCAATTATTTGATCATGACGATTAATAATTGTTCCAGCACCCAAAAAACCAATTCCGCTAACAACTTGCGCGGCAATCCGCGATGGGTCAACATTCCAATTACTATGAGTAATCTTCATTAAATCGAAAAAACCATATTTTGAAATAATCATGACCATTGCTGCTCCCACAGCGATCAATGCATGGGTACGAATTCCAGCATTTTTGGCCTTACTCTTTCGCTCAAAACCAATAATTCCTCCACATAAGGCAGCCATAAGCATCCGTAAACACCAGTCAAGCCTAAGCAATATTTACCTCTCCTTTACCAAAAGCTAGTTATTATCAATTTTATTATTCTAACTGTACTATATCGCGTTTAGATGTTTAAAGCTAAAATTATAGTTTTAATTGAGAGATGCTGTAAGACGTTTAATAAATAGTTGGGCTACTTTTGATTGGACGATATTCTTTTTCCAAATAATATTTGTTGGTTCAGTAAGAGCAGGAGAAAGGGGACGGAAAACAAGATTATTACTATTCGAATTATTAATAAGATGGTCGAATATAATCATATATGTATTTCCCTGATTGACCATTAGTTGGGCATTGAATACTAAAGTGAACGTACCGATAATATTCATTTTTTCATCGAGATTACCCCACCACTCTTGAAAGGTATGTTCTTCCAAGGCTTGTTCTGACACTAAAAGAGGAAGTCCAATGAGATCACTAGGAGTAATAACATCCTTTGTTGCTAAAGGATCATTCTTTTTTATGACTAATCCCCAGGTATTAACTTCAGGTAAATTTAGGTAATTATACTTCTTAAGATCACGTTTACCCATTAAAACTGCAAAATCAATTGTTCCGTGCTTTAAAGCAGTTTCCATTTCATCGGCATTTCCGCTAATGAGGTGAATTTTTACATCTGGATAGGCTTGGATGATTTCACTGACAACTTTCATTATTCGCTTCATTCCGACACTTTCTCCAGCGCCAATTGATAAGCGTCCAGTAATTACCTGGTCAGATTGAATATTTGCAGCTGTTTGGTCTACTAATTGAACAATTTCTCTTGCTCGCGTCCGAAGGTATTCTCCTTCTTGAGTGAGGGTAATTTGGCGGTGACCACGAGTAAATAATTTTGCGCCGAGTTCGGTTTCCAAGTCAGACAATTGCTTCGAAAGGGTTGGTTGTGAAACAAGTAATTCATGAGCTGCTTTGGTCATGTTTTGATATTGTGCAACAGTAAGAAAATAACGTAATACGCGAAGTTCCATTATTAATTCTCTCCAATAACTAAAAACTATCGATACCTATATTATATAAGTATTTCTAATAGCGGAGAGATTTAAATATAATAAGTTAAAAGAAGGGATTATATGATTAAACAAAAGAGTGATCAAATCATCACGACTGTCTCAATTGCTGGTTATATGTTATACCAATTTTGTCAGTTTATAATGGCTCAAGGTTTGCTGTGCGGTTAATTTTTGAAAGATTGTGCCAAGAACAACATAATAATGGTATTTGAACAACGATTGTATACCCAGGTTCGGCAGCCACGGAATTGTCTAGCTTAATCAATAATCCTGAAAATAAAAAGCAGAATTTGAAAAAAGTTGCCTTACATGTAGATAATATTGCGAGGACAGTTGAATTTGTCAGTGACATGCCAGAAGTTAATGAAATGATTGTTCGTACAATTAAATAAGACATCTAAGGAGAGATTAAATCATGAAATATAGTGTAAAACCATTAACCGAAGACACTCGTGTATTCAAAGTTAATCCTAAAATTGAAGTAAAAGAAGTTCGTTTCCAAAACCGTTACAGCTTTATGGTTGCTGGTGACCTTTACCTTCCAGAAAATTTTGATCCGAAGAATAAATATGCTGCGATTGTAATTTCTGGTCCATTTGGAGCGGTTAAGGAACAAGCTAGTGGTTTATATGCCCAAACTTTGGCTGAACGTGGCTTTGTAACTATAGCATTTGACCAATCAACTACTGGTGAAAGTTCTGGTGAAATTCGGAATATGGCTTCTCCAGATATCTTTGTTGAAGACTTCTCTGCTGCCGTTGACTTCTTTGGTACCCAGGAATACATTGATCGTGAAAAGATTGGGGCAATTGGTATCTGTGGTTTAGGATCACATGTTTTAACTGCTGCTTCGATTGATGTCCGGATTAAAGCTGTTGCCACATCAGTAATGTACGACATGGCTGAATCAATGTGGTCAGGTCTTAACAATTCTAAGACTGAAGAAGAACGGGACAAGGAAAAGCAATACTTAGCTAAGATTCGTTGGAAAGATGTTGATCAAGATGTTCACCTTGGTGGATTCCACGAATTGCCATTTGATGAAAATGGTAACCCAGTTCGTGCTGATAAGTTATTCCCAGATGAATTACCTGCCGATGCTGATCCGGTCACGACTGAATTCTTTAACTACTATGTAAAACGTGCTTACCATTCACGCGCCATTAATTCAGCGATGATCTGGGACGCTACAAGTCCATGGGGCTACTACAACTTCCCACTTCAACAACGGATTGAAAAGATCACTGCACCTAAGTTAATTGTTACTGGTGAAAAAGCTCATTCACGTTACATGGCTGAAGATGCTTACAAGCGGTTGACTGATCCTAAGGAATTGGTATTAGTGCCAAATGCAACGCATACTGATCTTTACGACCAAATGGACAAGATCCCATTTGATAAGTTTGACAGTTTCTTTAAGGAAAATCTGAAGTAACTAAAAAGCATGTAGGATGCGAAAATTAAATTCGCAAACCACATGCTTTTTATTTTTCATATACAGAACGCTTCAGCACACCCACATATGGAAGGTTGCGGTAGAGACCATCAAAGTCTAGGCCGTATCCAACAATAAATTCGTTGGGAACTTTAAAGCCAACGTAATCGGCTTCAACATCAACTTCACGCCGGTCTGGCTTATCAAGTAAGGAGCAAATCTCAATACTCTTAGCGCCGCGATTAGCAAAAAGAGCAGCGAGATACTTTAATGTATGACCAGTATCAATAATATCTTCCATAATAATAACTGGTCGATCCTTAATATCGTGGGAAAGATCTTGAATTAATTTAACTTTTCCAGTGGATTCTGAACTTTCTTCGTAACTAGAGACGTCGACATAATCAACGTTTAACTTGAAATTAAGGCGCTTCATCATTTCGCTAGTGAAAATCATTGCCCCTGTCATTACGGAAACTAAAATTGGAAATTCATTTTGATATTTTTCAGTAAGTGTATTGGCAAGTTCATCTAAGCGTTGATTGACTTGATCTTGGGTGTATAAAACTTTTTCGACGTCGTTATTCATTCTAGCTCTCCCTTAATAATGTTCGTTGTTTACGAACTATTTTTACGATTTTTATTTATTGACGTTAGAATTTTAACATAAATCGAATGAATTTAAAGTGTTTTAGTAATAAAAATCAGATTTTTATTCTACTTTGTAAGGTGGGGTATAAAATTTGTATAATACAGGTAGATATTTTTTTCGAAAACGGATGCCTGGAAGGAATACTTATAATTATGAAAAAAGTTAACTTGTATATTTTTTTGACGCTCTGTTCCTTTGCCATTTTTTTGTTGACTACACCATCAAAGGTGAAGGCAGAAGTAGTTGACAAACAAACGCAACACCAACTTCAAGACTATATGAAAGACCATCATATTAATGGGGTAATGTTGGTTAGTGGTAAAGATGGAAAGCCAATTGCTATTGAAAATAATGAAACCACAAATAAAGATCAAATCATAAAAGCGGATCGACTATTTCCCACGGCATCGCTTCAAAAGATTGTAACGGGAACTGCTGTTTACCAATTAAAGCAAAAAAAGCAGTTAGATTGGGATACTTCGCTAAGTAAGTATTACCCACAGATTGATGGCAGTAAAGATATTACGATTCGGGAATTAATGAACCATACCAGTGGCTTGATTAATAATGATCGTCCCTTTGAACCACTTAGAGGCCAAAAAGCCCAAATTGCTTATATGCTTAAACATCTCAAATATGATCATGCCCATACGTGGGATTATCAAGATGTTGATTATGAAATATTGGCAGCCATTGTTAGTAAGCAAACACATTTAAGTTATAATGCCTATATTCGAAAAAACTTTGCTAAACCACTCCATCTTCACCAAATTAAAGATTTTTCTGAGGTTTCAAAAAAAGAAATTCCGCAACCTATGGATCCAACAGTTGATTGGCACCGGGTAACTGTAACGACCTCCTCAGATTTTGGAGCGGGGAACTTATTCATATCACCAAACGATTATTGGAAGTTTGTATATAATGAGGTCCTGAAAGATCCAAAAATGATTAATGAATATTATCATCAAGCCCAATATCAAGAAGTGGCCTATTTTGGTGGGGTCTACTTTGATGGGGATGTTATCCGGGCTAATGGAAGTATTCCTGGATATAACAGTTGCTTTGTCGCCGATTACAAGACGAAACGAATGGTTATGCTGTTCTCTAATAATATCGATTATCTAAAATTAAAGGCAGCTTCGGATGATATTCTCCATAATTATATGGAATAACGATAAATGCCTTCTGAGTAAACAAATGAGTTTTGCTCAGAAGGCATTTTTAGATATTAGTATAATTTTACGGGTTGCTTGCCAAGGCTAAAATCCGCTGCTTAATCTCATTGCGTACTTGCCGGAAAATTTGCAACTGCTGTTCAGGAGTTCCGGTGGCTTGTGCTGGATCTGGCAGAGGCCAGTAGATACTGTGCGTTGGAGGAGCGATGACTGGGCAACGGTCTTTGGCGTCTCCGCATAAGGTTACAATTAAATTGGCGGTCTTAAAATAATGAGGATCAATCGTTTTAGAATATTGGTGACTAATATCGATATTGTCTTCTGCCATTACCTCAATTGCTAGGGGGTTAACGCCATGAGCTTCAAGACCAGCACTTTGGATTTCGTACTTGTCTTTCAGAAAAATTCTTGCATATCCTTCCGCCATTTGACTGCGACAAGAATTGCCAGTACATAAGAAATAAATTTTATTCATTTTAGTAATATCTCCTGGGATAAAATTAGGATCAAGTAGGCTGAGGGACTAGAGAGAAGCAGAATTACTGATATAATAACATGAAAAAGTTAGGAATTTAAGTTGAAAACTAGTAAAAGTGAACACGAGCTTAAAATAGACTTATATATTGCTTGTTACTTATTCCTAATAGGTACGTTACGTCACAATGTAATTTCCTGACGGGGGATCACCTTATATCTGAAGGTGGCTCTGTTTTTTACTTGAACTTATTTGCTATTAGTGAGAACATTACAAGACAAAAAAACTCCCCCAAAAAAAGAGGGAGCTAATCGCAATAAGTAATCGACTGGTGGTTACAAATCAATAATTTCTGGTTCAAAATCAATCTGCTTAAAAAATTTGAATAAGTCATCTGTCTTAATAAAAATTGTATGAGTATTTTCATTGGGATGGAAAGTCTGAATTGGTTCGTCGACAATGTCCTTGTCAAAATACACCTTTACATTATGAGCTTCATTATTTAGGAGGCCAAATGGTGAAACAATTCCTGGTGCTAAGCCAAGCTGTTCTTGCAGATATTCCGGTCGAGCCATTGAAACCCTTTTAGCTCCAGTTAGGGTCATAAATTCATGAAAGTCCATTGTTTTTTTGTCATCCATAATAACCATGTAGAAATTCTTTTTCTTCCCTTTCAGAAACATGGTTTTAGTGCGCACACCTTCATGACCAGCGATATATGCATCAGCTTCTTCGGTGGTGTGAGCAGCAGGGTGATCAATCACAGTATAATCAGTTATTCCGAAATTCTTTAGGGCATCTTTAACTTGCTGATAGGTTCCTAATGTCATAATTTTGCTCCTTAATTAAATCTCTTATCGTGAAACGCTTACATTAATTATAGGATAAACCATCAAAATTAGGGAGTGAGAGGCTGTCTTTTTCATGAGATGAGCAATAAAAGGATAAATTACATCTTTTGAATCAAATAAACTGATATGCTTTAACATCCATTTTTAACTTTTCTGCTGCTTTTACAATCCCAAGTGCAGTAGTTCCATCAGTAGTGGTTTTTGTGAATTTTCGCAGAGTTACTAATGAAATTTTAGATCCGTAATTATAAAGAACTGTTGCTAATCTACATCAGTCTTATTGACTTGATTTATATAGATTATTTAATTCTTTAGCTCTGCTTCTAGAATACTTAAGATAATCATTGTTGGAAAACTTAATAAGCCGTTTTTTGGTATTAATTGTTTCAACATTTTGTAAGTTAATTAAGCTAGACTGAGAAGCCTTGAAAAACATAGAATAATTTTGCTCAATTGTTTTAATATCACCTGAGAATTCCCCTTGACCATTAGATGTAACAATCTTTAATTTATGAGGGAATTTTGTAGTAGAGATATAAAGGATATTACTGAAGTTTACATTTATAATCCTTGTACCAACTTTATAACTGAATGTATTTTTTTTAATATAGTTAAATTCATTCAGTTTCCTTATAGCTAGTTCTAGGGTTTCGGTTAGCCGTCTTTGTAAATCTCGTTGGTTTGTAGTTTTAGTTATATAGTCCAACGGATTAATTCGACGTTGAAAGGTGAGAAAAGCTAGTTCTTCATGCGTTGTAATAAAGATTATTTGTGCTTTTTCGTTAAGTGTTTTTATCTTTTGAGCTAAATCTAGACCACCTTTTGAATTAGAATTTTCATCTAACTGAATATCTAAAAAGGCAATAATATTATTTAAATCACTATTAAACTCAAGGTAATCTAATACACTCTCTGCGTCGGTTGCAATCAAATCAATGGTTGGCTGAATATCTTGTTCTTCAAGGATAATTGATGACATTTTAAGTAGTGTGGCGATATTTTTTGCTTGGGTTCTGTCATCATCGCAAATTATTAAATGATATTCCATTTTTTGTCCTTTCTATTCAAAAGAAATTATAAGAGTAAAAGATTCATCTTCTATGCTATAAGAAGTAAATGCATTATTATATTTTGCAATCGTTTTTTGTACTGTAGCTAGTCCTAAACCATGGTGGTTAACTTTATTTGAAACTCCTTCTGCAGTGATATTTCCAATATCAATGTTAGAATTACACGAATTCTTTATTTCAAATTCTAGTTTTCCAGGTGTTGGTTGATAAAGCATAGAATAAATATATATGTTATTTATTCCGCTTTTTTTAAGTTGCTCGCATTCTTCAATTGCATTATCATAGGCAATTCCGATTATTCTGGTTAAATCAAATAAATCTATTTTTGGTAACTTAGTTACTTTATTTACACATTCAAATTTGTATTTTATGTCTTTCTGGTATATTGAATTTAATTTACTAATGAAGATACTTCGTAAAACATCATTTTTGATATTCTTTGTGTCTTGAAATTGCCAAAGCGAGTCTTTTCCTAATCTTTCTTTCGAATATTTTTCTAATTTTTCCAATAGTTCTAGATTGTTACCACTTAAAGCGCTAAGTTTTAAACTATTTAATAAATTTTGATAGTCGTGCTTAAAGCGCCTTAACCTAGATTGGCTTTCTTCTAAATTTTGAATTAAGAATAGTAAGTCCTTCTTTTCTTGTAAATTTAGCTTTTTCTGTTGGATTTGTTTATTAGCTTTGTAGATAAAAATGGTGAAAATGCATTGTAAAATTAATAGACAAAAAATAGCAATAAATGATGGCGTAAAACTTGGAATAGCAATGATTATAAAACCAGCGATATTTAAGGTTATAAATAAATAAAATAGAATCCACAAATTGATGGAACTATTATCATTTTGAAAATATTGGATAGGATTATAGATTCTTAGAATAATAAAGCTAGAAAAATATAAAGTAATGCTAATTAGAATTTGGTAATTGATGGAAATACTGAAAAAATTTCCTATAACGTAAGTGCAGAAATCTATAAGAATTGAATTTAAGGAAACCAATAATAGAGCGCTAATCAATAGATATTTAGGCGCTTTTTTCTTGTAATAGAGATATAAAAGAAAGGCTTCGAGTAATGGTGAAAAGTAAGCGCCAATATACCCAAGGCCATCAATGATAAAAATAATAATAAATGTGCTTAATAGAAACCATATATCAGTAATAAAAAGCTTTTTTCGTAAAAGAAAAAGAAATAAAAAGTAGTCAATCACTATAGAGAACAACGAAGTAAGTATTTGGAGATAAAAATTCAAAGTAATTACCTTCTAAATTAGTGAAAAATGCCTTTTAACTTTTTATAAATTGTATATGTGTAATCTTTATCAGTTATTCGTCCAAAGCTTTGAAGAGATACCATTTGGCTAGATTGTTGTTGTATATTACCACCTATAGTAGTTGCTAATTGTTTTGTTGAAAGTTTTTTATAACTTTGCATAATTCTGTCCCCTAACAATTTTTTAATAGTTTTATTCTAACAAGATCTAGTTTTTAAATCAGTGAAATTCAAAAGTGGGTAAATAGCACTCAAATTCTGTAAAGAAGGTAGTTGCTTATATGGGTTTTGAAAAATATTGACCTTATTTGTTTCTGTACCAAGTAATAAGAGCCATAAGCACCCCATATATAATCCCAATTACAGTTGGAATTATATAACTCATGGGATTTTTTAATTCGCTAATAAGTGAAGTATGAAAACTAAGAGCATTTGTAAGAGAATTAAGTAAATAAATAATCAGTGTTATATATACAGCTGAAGTAAAACTATTCTTTACAATATGTGTGTTATCATGAGTCACGACTCTATTAATTTTACGTTTTGCATATATAGAATAGCCACCAACAATATAAACTGTAAAAATCAGTAACGCCCCAGCTAAAACATTAAAAGACAATTCATAATTCTCTGTTGTAGTAACAATGAAAAAGGAAATAAGAACTGCAACGAGGTTAAAAAGAAATAAGCTAACAGCGATATTAAGACTAATCTTCGCTATATAATCTTTATCATTCTTATTTGTTAATTTGGGCATATTATAGAACCATTGAAAAAGTTTATTATTCATTAATTTACTCCTCTTAAAAAGTTTGGTTTTTACTATAGCATAATTTATCTTTTTTAATAATTTTCTTCTAATTTTAGTGGAATTTTAGCGTATTAGGATGTTGAAGCAGGATATGAGTGTAATTTGTACAAATTAGAAGTTTTCATTTAGCTGTCTTAATTTACTTTATGCTTAAAGTATAGAAATTGAGAAGGAAATTATTATGAAAAAATTTTTGTTTGATCCATTATATTTTTTGCCATAGCTTTTATGTATTTAATATTTGATTACAATTTTGGCATGATATCGATGTCAATCTTTTGTGGACTTTCATTATTAATTAGTAATCTAGGAAAGAAATTTTTATATCTGCAAGCACTATTGTTCATAATATATGGATTATTACTTTTTATAGTTCATCCAAGCACATGGATAGTTTCTGTAATTTTGATCTTAATTGGAATAGTTTTCTTTATATTTTATTTTAGAGGCTGAACTGGCTTCTAGAATAGTTAGAGTCGGAGGAAAAATTGTTTCGACTATCATGGGGGGGTAATGATTTTGATTAACTTTTTGAAAAAGAATAAGTGGAATATAATTGCAATATTAATATTTTTCATTATTTGTGTATACTATGCATACAATAAGAATATTGTTGCTTCTACATCTTCTTTACTTTGTGCAATCTTATGGCTGATTGATTGTTTAAAGAAACAATATTTTTTCTTAGAAGGAATAGCAATAATCTTATATGCTATATTTATTTTGATCATTCGAATAGATTTATGGCCAGGTGCATTGGTGTGTATAGTAATAGGATTGTTTATCTTGTTTTTCTATCTAAAGAAACTTAAAAAGCAATAATCTAGAGAATAAAAGTTATGATCCCAGTTGGATATTGGAATCATAACTTTTTATCTTGCACTTCAACTTTATAATTTTCATTACGAAAGCTCCTTCGCTACTTTGGTTTAGGTACTCAAAGCGTGTGCGAGAGTTTTTGTGTTTTCTTGTTTTTAAAGCACAAACGCATAGAATCGCAGTAAATTACCACGATCCTATGCATTTAATTTTTGATTGTAATATATGGTTTATTCATTTATAAAGCCTTCTTAATATCTAATTCCATCATAGATTAAGGCAGCCGTTATTTGAAATTCTTATTATATTTAGTGTTTTATTCAAAAAATGGATATATTATTACCACAAACTAGCAAACCAATATATTAATGGAATAGTTGCTAAACTCAAAATGGTTGAAATACTCATTAAAACAGTTGCTGGTCGTGCATCACCGTTTGATTGTAAGGTGAAAAGGACGACTAAGCCAGCGACTGGACATGCACTAAAGATTACTGTGGTGAAGAGTGGAACACCAGTGATTCCCAACAATAATAAGATAATTGTCCCTAGAATTGGGAAGAAAATATTCCTTACGAAGAGACTTCCCCAGAGTGCAGTTGGTAATTTGATATTTTTAATCCTTAGGTTGGCAAGATTGCTTCCGATAACAATCATTGATAGTGGAGTAAACGCTGGACTGGTGTAATCAATAAAGCCAGCAATTAATTTTGGTAACCGAAAAGAACTAATGAATAGGAAAAGGCCAATAACAATAGCGATAATATTAGGGTTAAAAATAATTTTCTTTAATTGTGTTCTCCAATCATGTGGCTGCCGTTTTTGAAAAATTCCAATTCCCTGGGTCCACGACATGACATTAAACCCAATCATTGAGGCGACAGCATAAAAGACGCCCACGCTTCCAAAAAGTCCTTGTGCTAATGGAACGCCCATAAAACCATTGTTAGAATAGATGCTTCCATAAGTCGCAATTTGACGAATATTTTGGTCTTTGACATTATGGAAGAATATTTTAGCGATCAAAATAGAAACAAAGTAAGTTAAAAAGACTCCTACAATTAATAGTAATAATTGATAAAAGCGTGATCGTGAAAACGGCTGTTCAAAGGCCTTAATAATTACGATTGGCGATAAAAAATAGAGTGTAATATTTGTTAGGTCATTAATTGATTGTGGATGGAGAAATCCGAGCTTCCTAATAATTGCCCCTAAAAGCATTAGTAAGAAAATAATGACGACCTGGTTAAAAATTTGTCCAATCGACATTACATCACTTCCTTCAGTAAAACATCCTGATGATAAAAAGATATTCATTAACGAGTAATGGGAAAAAAGTAGCAAAAGTTCATGATCAAATGCATGAAATAATAAAGACTAAGTTGGTTGATAAACTAACCGTAAAATATTTAATGGATGAATTAAATATTGTTGCTAATTTCTTGAATGATTTATATCGGCTTGAACAAAAATTCTAATTACCAGTAAAAAAGTTTCATATGAAACTTTTTTTATTTGCCTGCAATCAAAACAGCTAAAATAGTATATAGGACAAATAATTGGAGGCAAAATAATGAAGAAAGCTGTCATTATGTTGGTTGAAGACGAAGAAAGTCTTGCAAGTTTCTTAATAACTGAATTAGAACTAGAAGGATATGAAGTTATCTGGGCAAAAGATGGGCGAGAAGCACTGGAAATATTTAACGAGAAAGAAATAACCTTAATCTTATTGGATTGGATGCTCCCAGTTTATGATGGTCTCACAGTCCTACGACGAATTCGTCAGTCGAGTAATGTTCCAATTATTATGATTACTGCTCGTAGTCAAACCTCTGATATTAGCATGGCGCTAGATCAAGGATTGGATGATTATATTACTAAACCATTTGAAATTGAGGAACTTTTAGCACGAATTAGGGTTGCTCTACGACGATTAGGGCAAGAAAAAGCAGAAAAACATGATTATCATTTTGGACCATTTGAAATAAATTTACTGAAACATCAATTTATGGTTGATGGGAAACAAGTTCATTTAACACCTAAAGAATTTTCCCTCATGGCTGCCCTGATTAAAGAACCAGGAGTTGTCCAAACCCGTGATGACCTTCTTAACGAGATATGGGGTTACAATTTTGACGGTCAGACCAATAATGTTGATGTCTATATCCGTGCTTTGCGCAACAAGTTAGGTAAGTACCGTGATTTAATTAAAACTGTGCGGGGGATTGGTTATGTATTAGGTGATGAGCAATGAACAACACACGTCCAATAACCGCATCACGGCAATTAACTCGTCTTTTCTTAACGTTATTTGCGACAATTTTGGTAATTATTAACTTTCTTTTTGTTGTGACTGCTGCTGATTTAATATATCGCTATGCTGATGAGCAGGCAGAAGAAGTAATTGAAACAATTGAAGAAGATTGGCCAAGAAACGAGAATCAGGAAACTTTTTTAAATGCTTATGTTGCTCGTCAAGACGATGACGCAATTGAGATCACTGATGGAGAACAAAAATATATCTCCCCCAAAGCCCATAAAATATTTAAGCGAATTGACCAGCGGAATTTAGCAATCAAGAATCTACAGTTAACCCGGCATGGAGTCTATTATTTACGGCAGCAAAAAATAGACCATAATCGAATCGTCAAAGTAGCAATTAATGTTGATGATTTAATCGAATTAACGTGCTGGCTCTTGATAGTGACGCTGTTAATTAACCTTGCAATAAGTATCATTGCTCTCCCCATCATTCATCGTTTAGCTCGCCGATGGACACAACCATTGACTAATTTAGATAATGAAATTGATGCAATCACGCCCCAAAGCAATCGATTGCAAACTTTAACGGTTCCGCAACAACCATTAGAGGTACGAAAGGTTGCCCAGTCTTTTAATCATTTGCTAGGACGGCAGTATCGTACAATGCAACGCGAAAAAGAATTTATTGCGAATGCTTCTCATGAGTTGAAGACACCACTTGCTGGAATTCTGGGACATGTAAACCTAATACGAAGGCATGGAGATAAACATCCGGAATTAATTGCTAAGTCATTGAAGTACATTGATCAAGAAGCACAGCGAATGAGTCAATTAATAAATGAACTGCTTATTCTAGAAGGACATCAGACTAAAAAACTAACAGAAATTAACTTGTCAAAAATTGCTTTCGCTGAAGTTGAGTCACTCCAAGGTGCATATCATCAGAAATTTATTGCTAACTTAAATCCGAATATATCTTACCGCATAACAAAAGGTGACTTTCAAAGTCTTGTTCATAATTTGCTAGAAAACGCGGCCAAATATTCACCAACTAATTCAACGATTAATGTTCAGTTAACGGCAGACGATAGCCAAATAGTTTTAAAAGTTGCTGATCAAGGTCAGGGAATTGCAAAGGAAAATCGCCAAAAAGTTTTTGAGAGATTCTACCGTGAAGATGAATCACATTCCAATAAGGTTGCTGGTTCGGGGATTGGCCTTTCGATTGTTAAAATGATTATTGAAAAATATCACGGAAAAATTATGATTCGCGACAATGAACCAGTTGGAACGATTTTTACAGTTTATCTTCCTAAACAAAAATGAAGATTTCTTCATCATACTTTCACCTGTTCTTGGTTTTAGTTGGCAGATTATTTCGTAAAATAAAATTACCAACTAAAGTTAAGAAGGGAAGAATAAAAATGACGGAAAAAAGACAAGATCATCAACCAAACTCAGATAAGAAAAAATCAAGGAAATTTCCTCAAATGACTAAGAAAATGCTTATTACTGCCTGTATTTGTAGCGGGATTGTTTTGGGAGCAGGAGGCACAGTTGGAGTAGTTGCAATACATGGCCATCATGATCAAATCGAAGCAGCTGTTAAACATGAAAAGTTAGCTAAGAAGAGTGATATCAAGATTGATCAACAAGCAGCAATTGATAAATTTAATCAAAAGTATCAAAATAAGCGAATCAATGAAGTTGAATTAGAAAGTGACAATGGTAAATATGTATATACAATAAAAGGCTTTGACAATGCAAATGAGTATAAGGTCAAAGTTAATGCCAAGGATGGTAAAGTAATTTCCAATAAATCTGAAAAGCTTGATAAAAATGATAAGAAATACACATTAGATCCAAGTAAGACAATTAGTCGTGATGAGGCGAGCCAAATTGCAGAAAAAGCAGCTAAGAAGGGTAGTTCTATCGAATGGAAATTAGAACAAGAAAAAGAAAATCAGGCTGTGTGGGAAGTTCAAGTAAAAGATGGACGAACAGTTAAAGAAGTTAAGATTGATGCTGGATCAAAGAAAGTATTAGAGGTTGAAACTGATCATTAATAAAATCCCTCGCATGTGTGAAAGTTGCATGCGAGGGATTTTATTACAATTTTATGTTTAATGATGATTTTCGCGATATTGGTGCGCACTTGTTCCTGTCCAAGTATTTAAAAGCGCGAAAAAATAAATTAGTTTCTTAGTAAGTCAAGAGGAAAATAGTTTTAATTACTGATAATAATTATTAATGGTTAATTTTTAATAGCAGCAGCTAATCGTTCTAAGCCATCTTTTACTTGTGCACGGGGATAGGCAATGTTAATGCGAATAAAGTGGCTCCCATTGCCATGATAATAGGTTCCTGGATTAATAATTAACCCAGTTTTTTCACGAATTTTTTGCGCTAAAGTAGCACTATCATCGGTTACTTCACTAACATCGATCCACACAAGATAAGTTGCTGTTCCAGGAACAACGTGGAGTTTAGGAAGATTTTTCTTAATAAATTCAACAAGATATTCACGGTTTCCTAATAAATACTTTTTAAGCTGATGAAGCCAGTCTGCGCCTTGTGTATAGGCAGCGATTGTTCCAGGAATTGCTAAGAGGTTTGGTTCTGCGACTTCATACTTATTGATTGCGCGCGTAAAGTGTTCTCGCAAAAGAGGATTAGGAACGATTCCCGTAGCAGCATGAAGGGCCGCCACATTAAATGTCTTACTAGTTGACACTAATGTAACTACATTCTGGCGACAATCTTCTGGCAAGGAGAAAGTAGGGGTATAGTCTGGACCCGTTAATACTAAATCACCATGAATTTCATCACTAATAACAATGATGCCGTGCTTTTGGGCTAGCTTAATAATTCGGATTAACTCATCGCGTGACCAAACGTAGCCAGTAGGATTGTGAGGATTACATAAAATCATCAGCGTGGTAAGCGGGTTACTCATTTTGTCTTCAAGGTCATCCCAATCGACAGAATAAGTATACGTAGAATGATCGTATTTTAGTTGGGTAGGAAAAGCATGACGGCCGCTGTTGAGGATAGAGTTGTAAAAAGTATTGTAAACTGGCTCCATTAACAAGACATTATCGCCTTCATGACTTAAATAATTAACACAGGCAGTAATAGAAGGGATGACACCAGTCGCAAATCGCATCCAAGAGGGATCAGCTTTTGCGTTATGCTCGGTTTTATACCAAGAAGCAACCGCATTAAAATATTCCTCATTCGGATATTCATACCCAAAAGCGCCTGAAGCAATCTTCTTTGTCATTGCAGCCATAATTTCAGGGGCAGTTTTAAAGTCCATATCAGCAGTTGTCATCGGTAACTCATTTGGCTTAACATCCCATTTTTCAGAATTGGTGTGACGTCGATCAAGAATTGTATCAAAATCATATTCCATAGTTTTTTCACCCTTTACTTCTTTTGAATTATTTGAATCTTGTTTGGATCAATTTTAGGATTATCCATAATGATTTCATCAGCGTGATCAACGGTGATTTTACCACTAATTGGGTTCTTAATACTCATAATAGTACCTTTTAGCTCGGCATCAATATTAGTACATAATTCAAAGGCAAGGTCAGTTCGTAATGCCCGGCAATTCTTTATCGTTAAGTGGTCAACATAGCATAATCCCTGATCGCTTTCGATTGTGCAGTTAATAAAAGTAATGTTCTTGGTATTCCAAGCAAGGTACTCACCACTGATCTTAGAATCATAAATTGTCACGTTCTCACAGTTCCAAAAGGCATCCTTTGATACTAAGCGTGAGTTATGAACTTCAACATTTTTAGCGCCATCAAAAACATAATTTCCGACAAGATCAAGATGGTCAACATAAATGTTTTCGCTATTCATTCCTAAATAATCACCAGTAGCATATACATTTTTCATCTTAATATTTTTACAGTTCCACATTGTTTCAGCAGCATCTGTAAAGTGAACATTATTAAGAACGATCCCATCACATCGACGAAATTCTTTAGGTGCTTGAATTGTACTGTCAGTAATTTCAATATCGTTGGTATACCAAATTCCAGAACGTGACATTTCTTCAAAGATTGTATTGGTTACTTTGATATGATCGGAATACCAAAGAGGATATTTCCATGTAAAGAGTACGCCATCGAGAGTCAAGTTAGCAGTTTCTTTTAATGGTGATTCACCCTTACCAAAAGTAGTGTTTACTAAATGAGCATCTTGAAGACCATAAAGTGGACGTTCACCATCATAATAAGCTTCTTTAATTTCTTCCATCCTAATTACCTCACAATTCCTAATTAATTTTATAATAGGCCGAAAATAAAAAACGCGCCATTAAAGACACGTTTTAAATTGATTTTTTAATCATCCCAGACTTTTTTCGCAACATTAAATGCAGACCAGGCATTCGGCCATCCAACATAAAAGGCCAATTGAGTAATAATTTCCGCAATTTCATCTTTTGTAATGCCGTTGTTCTTAGCAGTTTGCATGTGGTAAGGGAGTTGTTCAAAGGCACCCTTTGTAATTAAAGCGGTAACGGTGAGAAGACTCCGGTCACGAAGGCTTAATTCGTTTTCCCGTGACCAAACCTGTCCGAATAATACATCATCATTTAATTCTGCAAATTTAGGGGCGAAATCACCAAGTTGGTCGCGACCAGCTGTTTGTTTCTTAGCCATGAAAATCTTCCTTTCTCAATCGTAATTTTGATTACTTTTACTATAAGCCTAGAAAGCTAAAATTTAAAATACCAATATTAAGTAGGTAATAATGTAAAAAATGAATAGTTAGCAGTTTTTATTTGTGACTAAATAAAATAAGGCAAGACAAAAACCTTTGAATAATAGTACGATTAATGTCTTGTTAGTAAGACATTGAAAAATATAATGTTAGAAAGCAAAAATTAAAACATGAAATACATGTTAGAGCTACTTTATTGACGCTATTTTCTTAATTCGCTATGGTTGATAAAGATAAGAAAAAAGTGAGGATTATTATGAAAGTAGCTCAACTTACTAAATACAATAAAAAGAATCCACAAATACTAATTAGCAATGTTTCTTTGCCGCCGCTTGGACCTGATGACCTACTAATTCAAGTTAAAGCGGCAGGTGTTAATCCATTAGACAATTTAATAGCACGGGGCGATTTGAAATTAGTTGTCCCATATAAATTACCGCAAACACTGGGCAATGAATTTGTAGGAATTGTTCAACAAACTGGTAAAGATGTTACTAATTTTAAGGTAGGTGACCGTGTATATGGACGTAATCCCTTAAATAATATTGGTGCATTTGCTGAAGAATTAGTAGTTAATCAATCCGCAGTTGCTCATGTACCGGAATATCTTACCAATCAAGAAGCGGCTAGCGTTCCTTTAACTGCTTTAACAGCAATTCAGGCTCTTGAATTGTTACAAGCTAAGCCAGGTCAGACATTATTTATTTCTGGTGGGACAGGAAGCTTCGGTGCAATGGCCATTCCAATTGCAATTGCAAAAGGACTCAAAGTAATTACTAGTGGTAGTCCACAAAATCAGCAACGTGTCGAACAACTCGGAGTTAATAAATTTATTGACTATACAAAAGAAGATTACACAAAGGTTCTTTCAGGGATTGATTTAGTAATAGATACATTAGGTGGAAAAGAAACAATTAAGCAGATGGCAATTTTACGTCCTCATGGGAAGCTCGTATCTTTACGTGGAATACCTAATAAGGAATTTGCTAAACGAATGAAAATGAGCAAGTTCAAACAAGGACTTTTTAGTCTTGCATCCCGTAGTATTGAAAAAGAAGCAGCTAAAAAGAAAATAGACTATCAATTTTTATTCGTAACAGCCAATGGCCAACAATTAGCAGCTGCAAACAAGATCTTGGTTGAAAATCAAATTCATCCCACGGTTGGCAAAATCTTTTCACTAGATGAGGTTCCCCAAGCGATGAAAAAAGTTCAGCAGGGACATAATAAAGGTAAAGTAATTATCGATATAAGCAAGAATTAAATTTGAAAAGTAGGTGAGTGTGAATTAATTTTTCAACAAAGAGGGGCTAAGGATAGAATGGGGATTAGCACAGCACAGGGGACTTAGCTTCGAGTCTTTTGGCGACGCGCGGCCAGTGCCATGATATCGTAACAATATTCGTATAAAATAACGAGGCTGTTGAAAAAATAAAAGCTTTTTCTCAGGTTGTTTTTTAATCCTTACTTTAAAATTTCCCATATCCTTCACTCAATTAGTATACGTTTTGAGCATACTTATATGATAATCAAGTAATGTTAGTTTAGAAAATATGGTGCTAATATTTAGACAATGATTAACACAAAGGAGACGAAAAATAATGTCTAAATATAATGTACCTACTTTCAAATTGAACGATGGCAATGAAATTCCAGTAATCGGTTTTGGAACTTTCCAAATCCCTGCTGATGGTACAACATACAATGCAGTTAAGGATGCCTTAGCTGCTGGTTACCGTCATATTGATACCGCGGCTGCCTACATGAATGAACAAGAAGTTGGGAAAGCAATCAAGGATAGCGGGATTCCTCGTGATCAAATCTGGGTAACAAGTAAGATGTGGCTTCAAGACTACAAATATGAAGACGCTAAAAAGGCTATTGAAATTTCCCTTAACAAATTAGGGCTTGATTATATTGACCTTTACCTTCTTCACCAACCATATGGGGCGGTTGACGAAGCATGGAAGGCAGTCGAAGAAGCACAAAAGGCTGGTAAGCTTCGTTCAATCGGTGTTTCCAACATGACACCTAAACTTTGGAACAAGTTTGTTCCTAACTTTGATGTAACTCCTGCGGTAAACCAAGTTGAATTTAACCCTTATTTCCAACAAAAGAAATTACGGGAAATTCTTGCGAAGGATGATGTTCGTCTTGAAGCCTGGGCACCCCTTGGACAAGGTAATGCTGACTTACTACATGAACCAGTAATCACAGCAATTGCTGAAAAATACGGTAAGAATGCTGGTCAAGTAATTCTTCGCTTTGAAAATCAAGAAGGAATTGTTGTCTTCCCTAAGTCTGTTCACGAAGCACGAATTAAGAGTAATCTTGATATTTTTGACTTCGAATTAACGGATGAAGAAATGGACCAAATTCGGGCCCTCGATAAAGGAAAGGGAATGCATGATCCTGATGCGCCTGGTGTTGGTGAGATGTTATTAAATGCATATGATATTCACGCTAATGATTAATACTTTTAAAGCATAGATAAGGATTAATTATAAGCATTTTCCATCATTGCGTTTTTACGTTAAAATTTATACAGCGTTTTAAGATAAAGGAGGCCCTTCATTAATGGCAAAGACCCTTGTTTTATACTATTCTGCAACCAATACTACTAAGAAGATTGCAGAACAGATTGCTCAAAAATTAAATGCAGATATTGCCGAAATTCATCCAGCACAACCATATACGGATGCAGATTTAAACTGGCATGATGATCAAAGCCGGACATCAATTGAACAGCACGAGCATAATAGCCGGGTTGATATTAAGGATGATTTACCAGATATTAGTGGCTATGACAATATTGTCATTGGGCACCCGATTTGGTGGGCTATCCCGCCGCGGATGATTAGTATGGTGATTGATCATCTTGATTTAAACGGGAAGAATTTAGCACTATTTGCTACTTCTGGTGGAACAAGCTATGATCGCTCACAAAACTATGTTGAACGAACGGTTAATGAAAATGGTTATGATACCAAAGTCAACCAAGGGGCAATTTTAAATGACCCACGCCAAATTGACGGCTGGATTGACTCACTTAATTTTAAATAAAGAGAAGCGCTGAAGCTAGGAAATCCAGTTGTTCAGCGCTTTTTGTAATAGTAAAATTCATTGCACTTCCTTTAAGTGGTTCAAGAAAACCTGCGCAACGTTAGATAATTGACGGTTTTTATTCCAAATGAGATTATTTTGATCTGTAATAGTAGGGGTTAGAGGACGGAAGATAAGATTAGTTCCAGTGATATTGATCAGATTTTCATAGGTTAATACAAGGCACGCTCCTGTCTCGACTAATAAACGAGCATTAAAAATTAAATTGTACTGGCCAATAAAGTTGTACTGATCAATAAAGGAACCAGCCCACACCCGAAACACATCCTGCTCTTTAGATTGAGCTGACGTAATAATAGGGACACCCTTTAGATCTTCCGGAGTAATCTTTTCCTTTTCTGCAATCGGCTGATCTTTTCGGACTAAGATTCCCCAGATATTCTTTTGCGGCAACCTAATTGAATGATAATCTAGGAGCTTTTCTGGTCCCATTATGATTCCAAAATCCAAGGTACCGTTATTTAAGCGCTGATAGATTTGATCGCTATCACCACTTACTAAGTTAATCTTAACATCTGGATACTTTTTGATAATATCACCAATTACTGTCATTACTGGCTGAATAGCTGCACTTTCTCCTGCACCAATATCTAATGTTCCGCTTATGACATTTTGTGATTGCAGGTCGGTTTCAGTTTTGTCAACGAGGCCAGTAATCTCTTGCGCTCGTTCATATAAATAATAGCCTTCTTGGGTAAGTTTGATTTGCCGGTGTCCTCGTTCAAATAAAGTAATCCCAAGTTCCTTTTCAAGATCCATTAATTGTCGTGATAGTGTCGGTTGAGAAATATGTAATCTTTTAGCGGCATTTGAAATGTTCTTTTCTTGGACTACTTCAATAAAATACCTCAGTACACGGACTTCCATTTTAATCACTCCAATATGCTTTTTAACTATAGTATGTCATTAAATATAAGTATTTAACATTATTATAAAAACTCGATAAGATATAAACAATAATTTCAAGCAAAAGAGGGATGAAAATGAAAGAGATTCAAAAAGAAGAACTTGCGACAATCACGGCAACGGCTTTAAAAAATCAAGACTTACTTCAACAATTGAATAGTCGGTCAGCATCGCAAAGAGAAATTCGCCATGTCCTTAATGATGTAACTGGTCAAAAAATAGATGCCTCGGTTGAAATTCGTTTGCCGATCCGTAGTGATTACGGAGCTAACCTGAAAATTGGGAAACAAGTATTTATTAACAGTGGTGCGATGTTTACTGATCTCGGCGGAATTGAATTAGAAGATAAGGTTTTAGTCGGACCCAATGTAACAATCATTTCGGTAAATCATCCCCTTGATCCAGAAAAGCGACGCGGCGTTGAATTGAAATCAGTCCTCATTAAGGAAAATGCCTGGCTTGGCGCAAATGCTACAATCTTACCAGGCGTTACAGTTGGTGAAAATGCTGTTGTTGCAGCGGGAGCAGTTGTTAGTAAAGATGTTCCTGCTAATACTGTTGTTGCGGGCGTTCCTGCTAAGGTGATTAAGAAAATTGGAGGCGAATAATATGTCATTTGGATATATTACACCATTATCAGCAAACGTAGAACGGCAAAGTATTAATTTTAAAAATCGTTATGGCTTAAAATTAGCTGGTGACCTTTATTATGCTAAGAATTTAGATATTAAAGAAAAGCACCCGGCTTTAATTATTGGTGCGCCCTATGGTGGGGTGAAAGAACAAGGACCAGCCGTGTATGGTAATGAACTTGCTCAGCGTGGCTTTGTTGTTTTAACTTTTGATCAAGCTAATATGGGAGATTCTGCTGGTGAGCCACGACGCGTTTCTTCACCAGGATTATTTGCGGAATCGTTTAGTGCAGCGGTTGATTTTCTTGGCGTTGACGTTCCGTTTGTTGATCGTTACAAGATTGGGGTTGTTGGAATTTGTGGTTCTGGTGGTTTTGCACTAGCGGCAGCTGCGGTGGATCCACGAATTAAAGCCGTTGCTACTGCATCAATGTATGATATTACTGATGTTCGTGGGATGATGAACCTAAGCGATGAAGAGTTACATAAAATGAAAGAAGAGTTAGCTAACCAGCGCTGGGAAGATTATGCAAACGGGATTCCTGAATATAAGCCAAGTTTCCCAACTAAACCTTACCCGGATATTGATGCATTGCCAGAAAGCGATCCGATTACTAATGAATGGAATCGATTCTACGCTGTTCCTCGTGGTTTTCATGCTCATGCTCGTGGAAATTTCACTACTACTTCTAACCTTGCCATGATGCAATTTCCGGCGTTAGCTTATATTGACGAGATTTCCCCACGGCCAATTCTTTTTATTTTTGGTGACCATGCTCATTCACGTGCTTTCTCTGAACGAGCTTATAAGCTAGCAAAAGAACCTAAAGAGATGTATGTTGTAGATGATTGTGAACATATTGACCTTTATGATCGGGTTGATAAAATACCATTTAATAAGATCAAACAATTCTTTGATGAAGCTTTTGTAAAGGAAGATTAGATGAAAAAGTATTCTCAATTATTATTAGGATTTGCTGTTATTTTAGTTGGCCTATTAGGAATAAGTTCGCGAGCACATGCAGTGACCCACTATATTCAGTCATCAACGCCGACAATTTTTGTTCATGGGTGGGGGAGTAGTTCTCATGCTGAAGAAAAAATGGCTACTGCTGCCCGTGATGCTGATGTTACGAAGACAATTGTGCGGGCCAACGTTGATAGAAAAGGAAAAGTAACATTTAACCATCAAATTCCAGCAAATGCCGTTAATCCAATTGTTGAAGTTAATCTTGAAGATAATAAATTAAGTGCCTATCAAGATGATTACACGCAAGGTTATCATCATGGTGGTGGGTATGTAAAAAACGTGGTATTAGCTTTAGAAAAACAGCACCATTATAAGCAAATTAACCTTGTGGGCCATTCAATGGGGAATCTTGAAATTATCAATTATATTAATGACAATGTAAATGATAAAAGCCTTCCGCAAGTAGCCCACTTAGTAGCGATTGCTGGTCACTATAATGGACTTGTGGGTCAAAGCAATGTTCAAAATGCGAAGGTAAATTCTAAGACTGGTGAACCAGATAAAATGGATTCTGCTTACCGCGAATTACTTGGCTTACGGCAGAGCTTTCCTAGAAATACAGCGGTGTTAAATATTTACGGGGATGTTGGTGATGGTAGTCGTTCTGATGAGGATGTCCCAGTAAATTCTGCTAAATCATTAAAGTATTTAGTCGGTGATCGCGCCAAGTCATATCAAGAAGTTGAAATCCACGGAAAGAACGCTCAACACAGTAAGCTCCACAATAACAGTCAAGTAAACCGTGAATTAATTAAATTCTTGTGGGAAAAATAGAGTAAAAAGAAATGGGAATTTTTTTCATTTCTTTTTTGTTTGACATTGTGTCGATAACGACATAAAATAAAAATGCATAGAGAAAAGAATTGAAAGGATGATCAAAATGACCGAAAAAACGTTTAAGACCCTTGATGATTTTCTTGGGACCCATTTTATTTATACTTACGATAATGGTTGGGAATATGAATGGTACGCTAAGAATGACCATACTGTTGATTACCGTATTCACGGTGGGATGGTAGCAGGCCGTTGGGTAAAAGACCAAGAAGCAAATATTGTAATGTTAACAGAAGGTATTTATAAAGTTGCTTGGACTGAACCAACGGGGACGGATGTAGCCCTTGACTTTGTTCCAAATGAAAAGAAACTTAATGGAACAATCTTTTTCCCAGCATGGGTAAAGCAACATCCTGAAATTACGGTAACTTTCCAAAATGAACATATTGATCGGATGCATGAAGCACGCGAAAAATATGATACATATCCTAAGCTAGTCGTTCCTGAATTCGCCCATATCACCTACATGGGAGATGCTGGTCAAAATAATGAAGATGTAATTTCTGAAGCGCCATACGATAGGATTACTGATGATATCCGCGAAGGACGCTACTTTGATGAAAATTACCGCCGGCTCAATAAATAATTAGTATAATAAAGGAAGAATTAACAGTTGGAGGACCTCACAATGCCAAAAAAACGAATTCTTCCTTTTATTATTTTGGGGATTATTAATAATCGTCCGCATATTACCGGGCGCGAGATTACTGCTGAATTTGAAACTGAAATTGGCGATTTTTGGCGGGCATCGCATAGTCAAATTTATCCAGAATTAAAAAGAATGGTGAATGATGGTTGGATCGTTGCTTCAACTAGTCAAGAAAATGCAAAGGAACGGTATTATCAAATAACGTCAGAAGGGCAAGAAGTCCTAAATCATTGGCTTGATCAATTAGTGACAGACCTTCCTATCCACGAAGATCTATTCTCGTTAAAATTATTTTTTATTAAAGACCAAAATGATGATCGAATTCCGCAATTAATTAATCGCCAACGTTCGCTATTAGAGAAAGAGTTAAAATATCTTCAACAGCGATTGACGCTAGTTTTTCCCAATAAAGATGCAATTAAAAAGAATTATGGACACTATTTAATTCTGACACGAGCTATTTCGCGAACAAAAGGACAGATAGAGTGGCTAAAAGAGATAGAAGAGTAAGGATGAAAAATGTAATAAACGCTTTCTTCTCAAGATTAATCCATCAGCTCAATCATTAAACTGTGGTAAAGAAAATAAAATCTGCTAGTATTTGCGTGAGTTTTTCTTTATTATTAAACGTAAATTAAATTCGTTTTAAAAGGAGTATATAAAGTGCGCTCAAATAAGTTAACCAAGATTCTAATTACTTCTACTTTGACATTGTCTTTATTGGCAGTTCCGATTAGTCAATCAACTGTTTTCGCAACTGAAACAACTAGTGAAAGTACAAGTAATAGTTCCAGCACGCAAACGCATACCCTCAATAAGTCATATGTTGTATATGGAGCAGGGGCTGCCGATAAGAATGAATTAAACAATGTACTAGCAGTCGACGATAATTTTACAACGTTAACGGCCACTGCTAGTGATTATCAAAAGTACATCAATCCTAATGGTTCCACAACTAATGCCGCCATGGTTAGCTCAGTAGCAATTGTTCCCACCGATCCAGGCTCTGGGATTAAAGTTAATGTGAAAAAATTTAATGGTGAGGATAATATTACAAAAGTAACTGCTCAGCAATACGCAATGGTCGCTCAAATGGCTGGTGTTACAGATGTTACTATCACCGTTAGTGCTAACCGGGCTGTTTCTGGAGAGTCAGCTTTAACAGGTGTATATAAAGCAATTGCCGCAGATGGTGTTAGTTTAAATGCGCAAAACACTCAATCGGCTAACCAAATGTTAACCGCCACAAATGGAGCAATTGAAGCTAATAAAGATGATAGTAAATATCCTGGTAAATTGATGGCTGCTGTTGGTGATACCACTAAGGAAATTAACCAACAAAAGAAACAAGGAACTACTCCAACGCAAAATCAAATTCAAGTAATCTTTAATCAAAAACTTGAAGAGCGAAATATTTACAATGAAACGAAAAATCATGAACAACCGATTATCAACGCGCTTGTTCAGTTTAATAATGCTCCAATTAGTTCAAGCAAAGATTATAGCTCACACGTAACCGATACGATTAATAATGTAAAGAATTCATCAGGGGATATGATGAATAAAGCTAAAAAATTCTTGAATTCTCAAGATGGGCAGGCAGTTAAGCAGCAAGCACAATCTTGGTGGACACGGTTTGTTAACTGGGTTCGTAGTTGGTTTTAAAATTTTAGCATAGACGAATATCTTAATAATGCGAAAGGTAAAACTATTTATTGCTATGAGCCTTGACGGTTATATTGCTGACTCTAATGGTAAAGTTGACTATAATACCAATGGTGAGGAAACTGTTGCTACTTGCTATTGAAAAGAGTAGAGGCAGGAAGAACATTTTGTTTTCTTCCTGCCTCTACTTTTTTTACGAACATTAGCAAAATATCGTGGGAATTAATAATTAGTCAAGAGTTACTTCACCAGCAACATCGGTATTGAAGAAGTCTGCAATTTCTTTAACATCCATCCCTTGACCAAGGCCCCACATTAATTTAGTGATGGCACTTTCAGAAGTCATGTCGCGGGCACTGATTGCTCCTTCTAGAAGTGCAAGTCGTCCGACCTCGTATTTTGTTAGATCACTTCGTTCATAAAGACACTGACTAGAAGTAATAATTGGAATGCCGTTTCGAATTAATTCACCAACTGCAGCGACCATATTTCGCCGAATCGAGGTCATTCCTCCGAGACCATACGCTTCAATCACAATTCCATGACAGCCATTCTTAGCCATTGCATGGAGCAAGGCAGGATCAAATCCGGGGAAGAGCTTTACCAGTGAAACATGAGTATCGATCTTAGTATTTAATTGACTTTTACCAGGTTGGGGATGCCGGTGATCCCTAATTGAAAAGCCGTCTGAAGTAACTTCTCCTACTGGTGGGACATTCACACTTTCGAAAGCATCGAAGGCGGTTGTTCGAACTTTAACACTCCGACAACCACGCATTACTTTACGATTAAAAGCAATATAAACTCCTGGCTCGCAGTTAGCAGCGGCCGCAAAGGCAAGTCGTAAGTTATCAGGAGCATCACTAAGGATCACATTCATTGGCACTTGACTACCGGTTAATACTACGGGGATGTCGATATGTTGAAGCATGAAAGTTAGCATTGAGGCAGTATAAGCCATCGTGTCTGTACCGTGTGAAACGACTATCCCGTCATAGTCATTACGATGGTCATAGATAGACTCAGCAATAATTTTCCATTCTTCTGGCTGGATGTTAGATGAATCTAATTCGAGAATGTCACGAACAGTAATGTCGTATTCCAGCCGACCAAGCATTTTAATTAATTCTTCACCAGATTCGCCTGGAGCCAGTCCTTCATCAGAAACAACCGAGGCAATAGTTCCACCGGTTGAAAGAAGTAATAATTTTTTCGTCATTTTTAGTCACCATGATTCATTTTTATTAATATTTTAAATAAGGATTTTCATTGAAACAAGTTAAACGCCTATAATTTAACTTAAATTGGGCCAACTTTGGCTAATCTCATTAAGTAGGGGCGTTAAGGAACTTTTTTGTTTCTTAAGATAGTTAGCATAAAACGTCATTGTTGCAGCTTCGTCAGTAATGGGAAGTCTGACTCGATTGTCGTCTGAAGTACGTTGTCGTGGATTAACTGTTGTTATATTAGTGCTAAAGTATGGGAAATTGGAATATTTTGTGATTTCAGTAAGCGCGACCCATTCTTCTTGATATAAAAATTTAGCATTTGGAATATGTTTTTGGATAATTTCTTTCCACGGTCCGATATCATTCAAAACAACAAAACTTAATCCGGCTAGATCCTTAAAAGAAACCTGTTGCGAATTAGCAAGATACATAAATTTATCAAGATTAACATAGAGATTTTCAGTACCTAAATAACGAGATTCAATTTGATCAGTTTGAATCTCTTGGTCGCTGATAATTATTGAATTTTCATTATTTAAAAGTGAAGTGGTGATTTGTTCAGGAGTAATAAACTTCTCATCAATCGAAATTTGTGTAGAGAAAGATGAATTTTTTGTGTGAAGAAGAATTAACGGTCCAGGAGCAATTGATGCAATTTTAATTACTGATTGTCGCGCAACATAATTTTGAAGCTGCTGAACAAAATTGCGGTTGACGGCGAGAACCTCAGTAGCTTTTTCAGCAGCTAGTTTTCCGGTATCAGTAAGGACAATTCGATTTGGTTGGCGGTCAAATAATTGAATCCCAAGATCATCTTCTAATTTTTGCATTCCTCGTGTAACGGTTGGCTGGGTAACGTTAAGTTTTTCAGCAGTTTTAGCAAGTGTTTTTTCATTGGCAAAGGTTACTAATTCTTCAAGCAAGTAATTATCGATCATTAGACCACTCCTTAACAGTATACATTAATTGTATACTACCATGTAAAGGTAGTAATTTTCAATTCGTAAATTCGCAATTAATATATAGACAACAATTAATTACGGAAAGGGAGAATTATTATGACAAACGTACCAACAGTAAAACTAAATAACGGGGTAGAAATGCCAACCCTTGGATTTGGGGTATTCCAAGTTCCAGACTTAAGTCAAGCTGAACAAGCAGTTACCGATGCCCTTGAAGTCGGTTACCGTTTAATTGATACTGCTGCTGCTTACCAAAATGAAGAAGCAGTTGGAAAGGCAATTAAGAATAGTAGCGTAAACCGTGAAGATATCTTTGTAACTTCTAAGTTATGGGTATCTGATTTTAACTATAAGCGGGCTAAAGCGGGGATTGATGCTTCACTGCAAAAACTTGGCCTTGATTACATGGATCTTTACCTTCTCCACCAGCCATATGGCGATACAATGGGTGCTTGGCGGGCATTACAAGAAGCACAAAAGGAAGGTAAGATTCGCGCAATCGGTGTATCAAACTTCTACGCTGATCAATTAAAGGACCTTGAATTAACAATGCCTGTTAAGCCAGCAGTCAACCAAATCGAAGTTAACCCTTGGTATCAACAAGCTCAAGAAGTTAGGTTTGCGCAAAGTGAAGATATTCGTGTTGAAGCATGGGCACCATTTGCGGAAGGTAAGCATGATATCTTTACCAACGAAACAATTGCTGAGATTGCTGCTAAATATGGTAAGAGCAATGGTCAAGTAATTCTTCGCTGGCTCTTACAACGTGGCATTACTGTCATTCCTAAGTCAGTTCATAAGAATCGGATGGAAGAAAATATCAATGTCTTTGATTTTGAACTTTCTGATGATGATATGAAGAAGATGGCTAGTCTTGACAAGAATGAAAGTCAATTCTTTGACCACCGTGATCCGGTTACGATTGAACAAATTTTTGGATCCAGTTTAAAGATGGTTCAAAATGACGAAAAATAAAGGTTTCACTAGTCTTTGTTTATGGATCAATTTATAATTAAAACAATTATTAACATCCAAGGAGTGATTGAAATGCAATTAATTATTACTGATCCGGCTAGCAAGTGGTTCCAACAAAAATTTAACCTTACTAGCGGTGATGGAATAAAATTTTATGGTAAAACAATTCAACCACACAATGTTAAACATGGTCCTAAGCAGGGATATGAACCTGAGTCGACGCTCGATGAGGCAACAATCGTCATAGAAAAAGATGGTATCAATTACCATGTTAACTTTACGGATGCTTGGTTCTTTTCAGGACTAGTTGTTACTGTTGATTATCCGCAAGGGACTGAAGAGCCAATTTTTATTTTTAGCCGTGAAGATAACAGTGAAGCAGATGTTGATGCTGCAACTGGGGCATCACGAAAGTATGAAGAATACTGGGAATAAAAACTATTGTTAAGCCGATGATTTGATGTTATAACAATAATATCTTAGGTACTTGCAGGCGATACCTAGCACAACATTGCCGTCGACGGAAAGGATATTCGATGAGAATCAATGTTTTGCAACATACGCCAAATGAAGGACCAGGAACAATTCAAGAATGGTCACAGGATCATGGACATGAGATGTATATTTATCATCCATATCAGTTTGGTAATTTGCCGACTGCTGACGAGACCGATATGTTGATTATTCTTGGTGGTCCCATGAGCCCGAATGACGATCTACTGTGGATTAAGCAAGAACGAGTTTTAATTCAGCAACTATTGGATGCTCATAAGCCAATTTTTGGTGCGTGTTATGGGGCCCAACAGATTGCGAAGACACTCGGTTATGCCGTCAAAAAGGTACCACATAAAGAAGTTGGTTGGGCGCCGGTGTATCTAAAAAGCGATATTATTTCTGATATTCCTCCAAAATTAACTGCTTTACATTGGCACGAAGAGATGTTTGAAGTTCCAGCTCAAGCTGACTTATTATTTAGTAGCGACTTAGTTAAAAATCAAGGCTTTGTTATGAACGGTAATGTAATCGGACTTCAATTCCACTTTGAACCGACAGTAGATAATGTTCGCGAGATTGTTGTAAATGATAATCGATATCCATTGGACCATAATGATCTTCAACAAAATGGAAGAGAAATCATTCAACATGGCGTTCCTGCCGAAAATAAGCGAGTTATGTATCGACTATTGGATTTTATCGCAAATAATTAGGCGCAAAATTATTATTAATACGAATGATATTTTAACCGACTTTGTATTTACTGTCTGGATTTTATTTGCTCTGTTAGTTCGCTGGACTCTTAAATCTTCCGCCATGAGGATAAAAAAGTCCTTTCTTCTGAATTTAAACATTATTAATTTATAGTATAGGAAAATTAAAGTTGAAATATCGCGTAAATTTCCAAAATTAAAAAGATGAGACCTAGAAGTTCAGTCTCATCTTTTTAATTATTAAGGGTTCAACCGGTTAAGCATCCGTGGGAATGGAATGTTTTCACGAATGTGGTCTTGGAGAGTAATCCAAGCTAAGAATCGTTCAAGTCCCATTCCAAATCCAGAGTGCGGAATTGAGCCGTACTTCCGTAAATCGTCATACCAACCGTAATCTTCTTTACTTAAACCATTTTCTTCAAGCTTGTTTGTGATGTATTCGTAGTCGTAGGAACGTTCAGAACCACCAATAATTTCACCATAGCCTTCTGGAGCAAGCAAGTCCGCACAGATAACTTGGCGCGAATCTTCAGGATCTTCAGGCATGTAGAAAGCCTTGATTTCTTTAGGATAGTTCAAGATAAATACTGGCTTTTGGAATTGATCCGCCAAGTAGGTTTCTTCTGGTGAACCAAAGTCAGCACCGTATTCTACATCAAAGCCACCCTTTTGAAGCATTTCAATGGCTTCCTTATAAGTAATCCGTGGATATGGTAATTCAGTGAATGGCTTTAAGCTTTCAACACTACGACCTACCATTTCCAGTTCCCGTGCACAATGGTCAATTAAGTCTTGGACCAAGTAAGCAATGTATTGTTCTTGAATCTTAAGACTTTCATCCTGATGCATCCAAGCCATTTCTGGTTCGATCATCCAGAATTCCATTAAGTGCCGACGAGTCTTTGATTTTTCAGCACGGAAAGTAGGACCCATTGTGTAAACTCGACCTAATGCCATGGCACCAGCTTCTGCATATAATTGACCAGATTGTGAAAGGTAGGCAGAACGATCGAAGTAGTCAGTTTCAAATAATTCGGTAGTCCCTTCAGGAGCACTTCCAGTTAATTCAGGAGCATCAAATTGAGTAAATCCATGCTTTTCGAAAAATTCCATTGTCGCAAGCTTAACACGACTACGAATACGCATTAATGCCCATGGCTTGCGAGAACGTAACCATAAATGACGGTTATCAAGCAAGAAGTCAATTCCGTGTTCCTTGTTACCAATTGGGTAATCTTCACTTTCGCCAACAATGTCAAAGTCTTTGATGTGAATTTCATAACCAAACTTTGAACGTTTGTCTTCAGCGATTTCACCGGTTACCCAAAAGCTAGTCTCTTGGTGTAAATCGTGCTTAGCAGAATCAAATTTTTCTTCTGAAACATCATTTTTACGGATGATTCCTTGGAAAAATCCAGTTCCGTCACGGAGTTGCAAGAATGCAATCTTACCGCTTGAACGCTTGTCAGTTAACCAAACACCTATTTTAACTGTTTCCCCAACATGTTTAGGTGCTTCACTAATTGTAATAGTTTCCACTTTTATACTCTCCCTTAAATTATAGAATTTGAATGTGGTTTTCTTCACACTTCTTAATCATATCTTCTGGCCAAATACTTGCCTGTACTTCTCCAATATGAGCTTTGCCAAGAAGGAGCATACAGAGACGAGATTGACCAATTCCTCCACCAATTGTATATGGTAATTCGCCATTGAGCAACATTTTATGGAATGGTAATTTTTCACGATCAGTTGCATCGGCTTGTTCAAGTTGGTATTTCATTGATTCTGGACTAACCCGAATCCCCATACTTGAAATTTCGATCCGGCGTTGAAGAGGTTCATACCAGAAAATAATATCACCGTTTAAGCTCCAGTCATCGTAGTCAGGTGCTCGACCATCGTGAGGCTTACCACTGCGTTGCAACTTATCACCGATTTTCATGACAAAGACAGCACCAAGCTCTTTAGCAATCTTATCTTCCCGTTCGAGTGGGGTAAGATCTGGCCACCGATCTTCAAGTTCTTGCGTTGTAACAAAGTGAATTTCATCTGGTAAATGGTAAACAGCTTGAGGGAACTTGTACCAAACTTCATGTTCCATGTGCTTGATTACTTTGAAAATATCACGAACTGTATCCTTTAAGGTTTCTTCTGTTCGTTCATCCTTACTTATAACCTTTTCCCAGTCCCACTGGTCAACATAAATTGAGTGGAAATTATCGAGGTCTTCTTCCTTACGAATAGCGTTCATGTTGGTGTAGAGGCCTTCATGCATTCCAAAACCGTACCGTTTAAGAGCAAGACGTTTCCACTTAGCAAGGGAATGGACAACCTCAACAGTTTCGCTTGGCATATCCTTCATTTCAAACGATACTGGTTGTTCAACACCGTTTAAGTTATCGTTTAATCCAGTACTCTTTTCAACAAACATTGGTGCAGACATCCGTTGAAGGTTTAGCTCTTTGCCAAATTCGTCTTGGAAAGTTTCACGAATATAACGAATAGCAGCTTCAGTTTCTCTAATTGAAAGACGTGGATCGTAATCCTTTGGAATAGTTAGGTCCATAATAGACACTCCTTAAAATAATAGATTTAGGAATGAATTAAAAAAGCCTTTCGTTCCCCTTACAATCAAGGGACGAAAGGCTTTTTTCCGCGGTACCACCCAAATTGTCTAGTATAAAACTAGGCCTCCTCAAGAGCACAACATGCTCTGCCGGTGAGGTAACGGTCCGGATCCGGCCAAGCCTACTTTAAGTAAACTTATTTGGGTTGGCAGCACTCGTGAAAGTGTTATTCACTAGCATAGGGTCGACTGATTTCTCACTATCATCAGTTCACTGAACGAATACAACTAGTTACTCTTCTTTCTCATCGCTTTTTTATTTTGTTAATTGTATTTTAACCTAATTCATTTAAAATGCAATACTTTTTAAATAAATTTATTTTAACCATGTCATTTCGGCTTCTAAACTATTATGTTTAGTAATCTGAAAACCGTTTTGTTGGTAAAACTTAATAGCACGCTGGTTTTCTAAATATACATCTAAAACGAGTTGTTGATGTTTTTCTTTAGCAACATTCAGTAAGTTAGTACCAAGATGTTGTGATTGGTAATCTTTTGCGATAAATAAACCAGCAATATAATTATCTTGAAGCCCAATAAAACCTTGAATACGCTCATTGGCAGATACTGAACAGTAAACATCTGCTTGTTGAATTGCATTTTGAACATTTGACGAATTTTGATACCAATAATTTGGATTAATGAAAGGATGAGCCTCTAAGTTAGTAGTTAACCAAATACCCATCACTCTATTGATATCAGTTGATTTCATTTTTCTAATCATGATTATTTTGAAATTAAATTTAATCGTGATAATTGCCGCAGTATAACTAATACAAGCAAGGTCTCAATCGGCCATGTGATCAACTCTTTTGGCAAACGGATGAAGAGGAGTGCCATGAAAGTATGACTGCTACTACTGGAGCTTAAGCTCATAAGGTAAAGCCATAAAGTTGTTCCGATAACATTAGTAAGAAGAAGTTGAAAAAACTCATAGATTAAAATTCGTTGCCAGCTTATCCGTTGTTGATATAGGAACATTCCTGCAATTACACCAGAGATAAATGCTGAGAGGGTAAAGCCAGGAAAGAATAAGCTTCCTGAATTTAAAATAGTATTACTTATGATATCAGATACGACCATTGACCATCCGCCAATCCATGGACCAAGGCAATAGCCAATAAGTGCAGTGGCAATAAAACCAAAACTAAACTTTAAAACCGTTGGATCCCCAATTGAAAGTTTATTTAAGATCACCTGCAGTGCGACCAACATAGCAGCTAAAGTTAAATTCTTTGTAGTAAAGCGCGGTCCAGCAAATGATAACGTAGACATATCAATCCACTCCCTTTTAAAAATTTTGTTAGGGAACACATTGACGTTTCCGTTCATGGTGAATGCGGAATAACAAAGCAGCTAGTTATTAGCCTCCTTCTAACGTTCACATTCCGTTCCGTTAGACAATAACTCTGAGATTCCTACCCCAACAGTAGTAATATATGCTAAGTCTAAACACGAATCAACAAAATAGGTGAAATTTACTATTAATTAATTTCGTTATTGTTGAGCGATTGCATCATTAACGGCTGTTTGTTCTTGGTTAATTAAGTTAACTTTGCTTTCAATTACGCTAATGTCCATTTTAATTTCCCGAGTTAAACCTGGTGTATTAAGTTTAGGTTCAAAGAAGTCTGTAAATTCGTTCAATCGTTCCGGAGTATGGAAAACGCCAGCAGTTACAGTGATAAAGGTAGCAAATTCCATATCGCCACCAACTGTGTCATTTAACCATTGCCATTCATCACGAAGCCAGTTCCAGGCAGCTTGTTGACCTGCTTGATTGGCAAGAAGGCCACGATACCATGCTCGTAAATCTTGTGGCTTGATAATATCGGCATTTTCAAAGTAACTAACGACTTTTGCGATTAATGCTGGATCAGTTGTATTTGGTATTGCCATTCGCAAGTCTTGTTTAAAGCTTGCGTCCGCCGTTTGTTGGTAAGCTTTGATCAATTTATCGAATAATTCAGCACTCCCGAAGTTCTGAACTTCATTTTTAAGAACCAACCCACGAATATCCGCCGAAAGGGACTCTAATTTATCTTGATTTTCGGTGAAGATTTGATGAGCTTGAGTAATTGAATCATTATTACGTGCAAATAGTGAAGCGCTAAGAATATAAGGGCGCGTTAATTGATCATCATTGCTTTCACCATCTTTTGGCAACCAACCAAGTCGCTTTACCTGGTCCTTACTTAATAAATCAAAGAATTGTCGTAATTCTTGCTCAGCAGGAGAATCAGGCTTAGCAAACATTTTAAGACTGTTAGCAATTTGGTATAGTTCGGCGTTAACAATTGCAGAAGTACTATCTTTAAATTGCTTTAATAATGGAATCAATGATGCATATGATACTTGCTGTCCTTGGGCGAGTAACCGCAGATCCTGAAGAAGTTGGCGCTGAGTAATCGGGTCTAATTCATCGGCGTGATCTAAAATATCGTTTAGCAACGTATCGTCATATTTTACGATGAAGTGTGAATTATTACCGATGTTTAGACGGAATGGTTGACTATTCTTATCGCGCAATGTTTGATAATTTCCAAGATTGATTTTTTGTTCAGCCATAATTTGTGGAGCTTCATCATAGTTACTATTAAGCGGGATTTGCCATTGCCGATCAACATCTTTACCGTCACCAATGAAGAATTGCTTTTGTGACAATACTAAGTCGCCATCATCATTAATCTTTGCTGTTACAACAGGATAACCTGGTTGTTCGAGCCATGAGTTCATGATCTTTCCAATATTAAGCCCCGATGCGTCGCCAAGAGCTTTCCATAAGTCAGCTCCGGTTGCATTACTGTATTTATGAGCAGCAAAATAATTCTTAAGGCCTTCTCGCAACGCTTTGTCACCTAAAAGAGCCCGGACCATTACTAACATTCGCGATCCTTTAGCATAAACAATCGCACCATCGAATAAGGCATCGATTTCAGCTGGATTGTTAACATCAACATGAACGGATTGAACACCATCCGTTGCATCTCGTTGTAATGCCATTGGAGCTTCTGAAGTTTGGAAAAGTTCCCAAATATGCCAGTCGGGCTGGAGAGCATCGACGGCAACATATTCCATCATATTAGCAAAACTTTCATTGAGCCATAAGTCATCCCACCACTTCATTGTTACAAGATCACCAAACCACTGGTGGGCTAGTTCATGTGTGATAACAGTTGCAACTAATTGTTTCATTTCAAGGGAAGTGTTATCTGGATCGAGTAATAAGTAAGCTTCTCGATAGGTCACTAATCCCCAGTTTTCCATTGCACCGGCAGAGAAATCAGGTAAAGCTAATTGCCATGAATGTGGAAGAGGATACGGGGTTTGATAGAAATCCTCGTAAAATTCGATTGCCCGCTTAGCAATGTCTAATGCGAAATCAAGTTCCTTGGGTTGGTGTGCTTTCGTTGCGAATACACCTACTTTAACGCCACCCTTTGTCTCAGTAATTTTACTTTGGAGTTCCCCAAAGGCAAAGGCAACAAGGTAAGTGGACATCCGCACAGTTGGTCCAAAGTAGTGGATACCATTTTCAACGTGATCTTCTGGCATATTAGCAATAATAGTTTCGCCAGGATGCTCATCAAATTTAATTGCTAGACTAAAGGTAGCTTTGGCCTCTGGTTCATCGACACAGGGGAAAGCTTGCCGCGCAAAAGTTGTTTCAAATTGAGTCCCGATAATTTGTTTTTTCTCTCCGTCAACCTCATAGTATGATGGATAGATTCCCATCATTGAATCAGTTAACTTAGTATTATAAGTTACAGTAAAAGTTACTTTACCAGTTTGAGGAAGGGTAATTCGAACTGCCTCGGCATCATTATCAATATTAAAGTCTAATTCTTGACCGTCTGCTTGAACGCTAGTGACCTGCAAATTTTTTTGGTTAATTGCAATTTGAGGATCATTAGCATTCCCAGTGATCGTTGTTTTCCCATTAATTGTTTTTTCTGCACGATTAATATCGATAAAAACATCATAATGGTCAGGTTGGAAAGTATTATAAAAGCGTTCGAGTTTTGCCATATGAAAAGTTCCCTTCTTAATTTATTTTTAATGTTTATTATACGGCTGATGAGAAGAATTAGCTAAATTATTACCTAATTTTAGAATAGAAAAAGTTGTAGACCAATCTTATGTTATTTTAGACAGGTCTACAATCTGTAAAAAAATTAAATTTGATCTAGTGCTTCTTCAATCGGCGTATTTCCACTCCGCATCATGATTACGTGGCCAATTGTGTTATCGTGTTGTAGGATATCGGCTAAAGTCTGGGCAACGTCAGGAATTGGATTAGAGGTTGCAGAACCTTCACCGATTTGAATTTTACCGGTACCAGGTTCTTCGGTTAAGTTAGCGGGTTGAAGGATAGTGTAGTCAAGATTTGTATTTGAGATGAGATAATTGTCAGCAAAAAACTTAGCAATATTGTAGTCCATAATTGAAGCTAATGATGGAATCCTTGACCACATTTCAGGCTGTAAAGCATAGAGAGAACTTAACATAATATAACGTTTAATCCCGTCTTTTTCGGCAGCTTGCATTGTTTTAACTGCTCCCATCGTATCAGTTTGCAGTAAATCTTTCCCGCGAGATCCAGCAACAAAGTAAACCGCATCCATGCCCTTCATTAATTCAGCGATTTTTTCAACGCTATCATGTAGGTTCAATTTAACAGCAGTAACGTGGTTTAACTTAATAACTTTTTCAGGATGACGAGCACCGGCAGTAACTTCATTACCGGTAGCAACTAAATCTTTAATTAAGTCAGTAGCGACACGGCCTGAACCACCGACAACAAATACTTTTTTCATAATTAATTGACCTCCTAGATGAAATTTTAACGCAGTCTTTACAATTTATAATTAAAAGTGACTTACTAAGTATGATTTTAGCTAACTTTTTATAAGCGGTAAAGGATAATGGTGATTTCAAATGTCAAAGCGTTAATTCAATAATTTTGTCTAAAATGCGGTATCATTAATAGTGTATAAGTCATTTTAGAATTTTAGGCAAAGAAGGGATTTATTGTGACTGAAGAACACGATTTAACCTTAAAAATGGTTGAAGAATTAAAGAAAGAATTTCATTCACGTAAAGATGCAGAAATTATTGCCCGGGCAATCCAAAAAAATGGAATTAAGGCTGCGAGTGAAGATCCAATGGCAAGCGAACGTCTTCATCGAGCATTTTCCTATGAAATTAAAACGGGGAAGCCAACTAACCAGCGTCATAGCGGACGTTGCTGGTCTTTTGCGGCCTTGAATACACTTCGTCATAAGTTTGCGACAAAATATAAGTTCAAGGACTTTGAATTGTCACAAAATTATCTGTTTTTCTGGGATCGAATTGAACGAGCAAATATGTTTTTCCAAAAGATTATTGCAACTGCTGATAAGCCTTTGCATGATCGAACCGTTGATTTCTACCTTAGTTTCGCATTAAATGATGGCGGACAATGGGCTAATGCTGCTTCTATTATTGAAAAATATGGTGTTGTTCCTGAATATGTAATGCCTGACACACATAATACTAAGGATACTTCAGATGTGGCCGAAGTATTTGACAGTTTAATGCGCAAAGATGCAATTGAATTACGAGCAATGGTGCAAACTGATGCCAGTGCAACGGAATTACAGGAAGCACAAGAGCGAATGATGGGTGACGTTTATAAGATTGCGGCCTACTCATTTGGTGAACCGCCTGTAAAATTTGATCTTGAATATCGGGATGATGATAAAAAATTCCATCAAGTTCTTGGCTTAACGCCATTAAAGTTCTATAATGAATACTTTGATACAAACTTAAGTGACTATATTGTGGTTACTAATGCACCTGATCATGAAATGGACCGAAGTTATTTAATGCCAGCTCAAGATAGTGTGGTTAATGGTTTGCCGATTAAATTTGTTAATGTTCCTTTTGAAGAATTACAAAAAGGAGCCATCAAACAATTGCAAGCTGGTGAAACGGTTTGGGTTGGAAATGATGTCCTCCAACAAATGGACCGTAAGCGAGGCTTGATGGATGCAAAATTATATCATCGCGAGGAATTGCTTGATGTTGACTTTGTAATGGATAAGAAGCACCGTTTGGAAACTAAGCAAGCTGTCGTTTCTCATGCAATGACATTAACAGGCTTTGACATGGTAAATGATCAACCTACACGATGGAAGATTGAAAACAGTTGGGGTAAGGATAATGGCGATAACGGATACTTTGTAATGACCCAAGATTGGTTTGAAGAGTACACTTATGAAGCTGTTATTAATAAGAAATACCTTAGCGATCGAGTAAAGAAAGTAGCTGACAGTGAACCCGTTACTCTACCAGCTTGGGATTCTTTGCAGTAAAATATAAATAGTGAAGTACACACGGAGAGGTTGGGAAACAAAACCCAATCTCTTTATTTATTTCCTGGGAAATCATTTAACTTCCCCAAATAGTTGTATGATAGTAATTAGAATTTAATTAAAATCATGCAAAGAAAGCAGGGGAATTGATGGCGAAGGAAAAATCGATTTTTACAAAAGATGTTGTACTCGTAATGGCGGCCTCATTCTTTTTTATGTTTAGTAATATGTACTGTAACCCATTGATTAACGGTTATGCTCAAGATTTAGGCGCATCAAGTGCTTTTGCAGGTATAATCGTTGGAATGATGAGTATTGTTTCAATGTTTTTGCGACCAATTGCTGGTAATCTGACTGACCGTTTTTCAAAGTATTCCTTAGCTTTTTGGGGTGGCATATTGTGCTTTATTGGGGTTGCAGGTTATGTATTAACGCCTAATAGCGCATTCCTGTTAATGTGTCGTTTGATTAACGGGTTGGGATTTGTATTATGTACAGTTTGCATGACAACGTGGCTATCATATTTAGTGCCATTTAATCATGTTGGCGAAGCAATGAGCTTTTATGGACTGATGAATGCTTTGGCAATGGCATGTGCCCCCGCTGTCTCAATTAACTTGTATCGAATTATTGGTTATCGAGCTGCAATGGTGTTTTCAGCATTATCGGCTTTACTGGTTGTTGTCACAATTCAGTTTGTCAGTAACCGCGCTCAACCAGCAGCACACTCTGTAAAACAAAGTGGTTTCCATATTAAAATCATTCAGCGGGACGCTATTCCAGTTGCCCTTTTAACAGCTTTATTTGCGATCCCATATTTTGCAACGCAGGCAGATATTGTTGAGTACGCTGAACAACGTCACTTACCGATTGCTGTCGGCGCTTATTTCTTAATTTATGCTGTCGTTCTTTTACTTAGCCGGTTATTCTTACGGACTCAATTTGATACTGTACGTTTTGAACCATGGTTGATTTTAAGCACGGTCGCAACAATCTTTTATCTTATTATGTTAAGTGTTATGAAAAATAATATCGAAATGGCATTGGCAGCTGCTGGAATGGCATTTGGCTATGGGATTATTTATTCCGTCTGTCAATCAACAACAATGATGTTAGCTCCAGATAATGAGCGCGGTTTAGCGAGTTCGACATTCTTTCTCGGCCTTGATATTGGAATGACACTCGGTCCAATTATTGGGGGAATTATTGATAGTACGTTACCTGTGAAATATTTTTATCCCGTAATGCTATTTATTGTCCCGCTAGTTATTATTATTTTTCTATTAAACCGAAAGAAACTAAATAGTGCAATTGACCAGCATTAGAGGCAATAAAAATGAAAAAATTAGAAAAGTTGACTGGTGTCTGTAGTTTATTATTAAATTTAATGCCTTTTTTGCTGTATATTTCTCTTACTAAAGAACAATCTGATATCTTTGTTGGTGCTTTACCCTTCGCTATTTTTTATGCTTTTCGGCATACGATTTTATTATTTTGTCGCGATTTAGAATACGATTATCAGCGTCTTGCCTGGATTGGTCTTTATAGTGGGATTATTGGTTACTTTTTAGGGATGTTTGGTGGATTTCAACCGATCTTCTGGGATTTGTCGGGTGTAGGTGCAGGAATTGCTTCTCGACTATTTCCAACCGCAATAAGTCAGCGTAAACGATTAATAAAACAAGGACTATTACCTAAACAGGACCATCTTAAGCCGATCTTTCAAGTTGTTATAGTTTTGATCGGTGTTGGAATAATTGTGTGGGTAAAGAAGCCAGTAATTAGTTTTGCTTTAATGTTGATTGTTACTTTTGGCGCAATGGGATCGATTTGGAAAACACCCCACGCAATTCGTCCGCTACCAGTTCGTTTACATTGGTCTAATTACTTACTAGCATTAATTTTACTTGGCGCAATGTTACTGTTACGATTGGGGAGAAGTTTGGGCTTTGGGAAACCACTTGAATGGGGAACCGCTCTTTTATTGATTTTTCTCATTACAATGATCCTTGCCTTACTTTTAAACCATCGCCGATTACTTCATTATCCAAATCATTTACGACAACGAATAATGCTTTATGGAGTTTGTGGTCAGTATTGGACCTTATATAGTACCGTTTTTATTGGCATCTTGTATGGCACAAGGATGTATTCTTGGACAATTGTTGCTTACTTATTTGCTTTCGTCTTTGGCGGGATACTGGTAAAGCAAATAAATCGCTTGTTGCGTTTTAAGGATTACCAAATTAATCTAGTAATGATAATATTTGGAATTCTTTTAACATTCTGGCTACCAACATATTTTATTGGCGTATTTATTATCCGTAGTTTTGCCGGTGCAGAACGTAAAATAGCAATTGACGACTATGAGGAAGCAACCCATAATTATAGTATTTCTTCGATTGTCAATTATTACTATGCATCAATTGCGGGGATAATTTCCCAATTAGTAATGTGGGGAAGCTTATTTATTTTCGCTGGACCAACGGGAATGAATAGAATTTTTGGCGCTTTTTCAGTGGGAAAAACAAGTGCCCAAAGCTTTTCAATTATCATGAATACCCATCTTATTCTTGCGGGTTACATGATTATATTTATAATGGCGTTGATTTTTAGATTAGAGAATACCAAAAAGCAAGAACTTAGATAGAACTATCTTTGTCCTTGCTTTTTACAATTTCTTGTTTCCAATGGTTAAGATGTTTTTTAGTGATAACACACAAACCATCATCACCGGCCTGTTTCATTTCGTCAGTACACATGATTTTAGCGTCACCAGTTTGTTTTGCTCTGTTTTCACCCCAGTAATTTAAATAACGAAGGGCAGCATAAAGATTTTCACCCTCAGGAGTTAAGCGATATTCAACGTGGGGAGGGATTGTATTGAAACTTTTACGGATAACGAGGCCGGCATCTGACATTTCACGAAGTTGGTCACTCAAGACTTTATACGAGGTACCTAGTTGCTTAACTAGTTCACTTGTCCGTCGAGGATGATCAGCTAAGAGATAAAGAATAACAGACTTCCATTTACCGCCGATGATTGCTAGAGCGTAGTCTGCTCCAGTATTATACATTCTAGATTGCCGTTCCATTAAAATTCCTCCTTTGACGTTTATGATAATTATATAACGTTAAAGAGGAGGAAGAAAAATTAGTTTACTTGATTAATTTGAACATCTCTTCGTCATCAAGGTGAGTCTTTTCTCTAGCTGGTGCCTCAATTGACCCAAATGGCATTTCGGCACGCAATTGCCAATCGGCTGGAAGATTAAATGTTTGATTAATGGCATCATCAATCAATGGGTTATAATGTTGAAGACTAGCGCCGATTCCTTGTTCTGCGAGTGCTGTCCAAACAGCTTGTTGAGCACCACCGAGGCCTTGTTCAGCCCAGTTTGCAAAATTAGCTGCATATGATGGATAATCATTCTCTAATTGGTGCACAATTGCAGTATCAGTAAAGTAGAGGATCGTTCCATAACCAGCTTTGAAACTGTCAATCTTTGCCTTTGTTTTTTCAAAAGCATCTGGACTCTTAGCAATTTTACGTAAAGCATCTTCAACGATTTCCCATACTTTATCTGATGACTTGCCAAATAATACGACTGCTCGTACTGTTTGACTATTGAATGCAGTTGGTGAGTTTTTGATTGTTTGCTTAACCAAATCAAAAATTTCTTCAGGTGTTTGTGAAAGATTATCACCAAGCGCATAGATTGAACGACGCTTTGTAGTTAAACTATTAAATTGTGAATTCATAATAATCACTCCCGTACATTTATTTACTTACTAATAGTAACTTAAAAACAAAAATATACAAGAAGTGAATTTTATTTCACCAGAGAAAGGAGAAAAAATGGCCAAAAAAGATTGTCCAATTGAAAATACGCTTAAGTTAATAAACGGAAAATGGAAAAGCGTAATTATATATCAAATTAGTAAATATGCGCCCTGTCGTTTTTCAGAGTTGCAAAAATTAATTCCTGATTGCTCAAAAAGAATGTTGGCTCTTCAACTAAAAGATTTAGAGGAAGCAAGCATTATTCAAAAGCGTGTTTATTCGACAGTGCCGCCTAAGACTGAGTATTCATTGACGGAAGTAGGAAAAAGTTTAGTACCAGTAATTAAGTCAATTAACCAGTGGGGCAAAAAATATACTAAAAAATAAAATTTTGCCGATTGCTTGTCCACCAATAATATCTTACCTAAATGTAACTATCTTACTTGTAAGTGCTTACTTTTAATTGGCGTGGAGAATTGTATACTAAAAGTAGAATTTACGAGGAGGTAAAAATAGTGGCAAGAGAAGTTCTGATTCTGGGTGCAACTGGGAAAATTGCTGGACACGCAATTGATGCATTGTTAGCAAATGGTAATGACGAATTATTATTGTTTACCCGGCACCCACAAAATATGAATGTTGTCGATGAAAATCGCGAAACAGTTATTAAAGGGGATGTCCTAAATATTGGAGATCTAGAGCCCGCGATTGAACGAGCAGATGTAGTTTATGCTAATCTACGTAATCCTGAAATTACGCAACAAGCTAAAAATATTGTTAGTTTGATGGAAAAATATGCTGTAAAGCCGTTAGTCTGGATTTCTTCGATTGGAATCTATGATGAAGTTCCAGGTAAATTTGGTGAATGGAATAATGAAATGTTAGGTGGCGGCCAGAAAGATAGCTATTTAGGAACTTATCGTAGGGCTGCCGATGTAATTGAAAATTCAACCCTTGATTACACGATTATTCGTCCAGCTTGGTTAACGGATAAGGATGAAATTGATTACGAAACGACTGTAAAAGGAGAACCATTTAAGGGTACGGAGGTTTCTCGCAAGTCGATCGGTAATTTTGTTGCAAAAATTATTGATGATCCGGCACCATATGCACGAAAAAACTTTGGTGTGAATAAACCTAATACGGATGGGGATAAACCAGCATGGTATTAAGCCTCTACTTGTAAAATAGACTAGTCCATTGTATACTAAAACCGAATAATTTAATAACGACTCGTCTTTAGTCCCCGGATTAAAGATATTAAGAGTACTAGCCACCTTCTACTAGGGCCTGTCACAATGACATGAAGAAGTTGGTTAGTACTCTTTTATTTTTTAGGAGGTTTTTAATATGAATGTTGAAGTAAAAACACTAAATGAAATGACCGCTCAAGAATGGTGTAGATTAGCAGAAGAACGGATAAAAGTATTTGTTGTTGAGCAAGAATGTCCTTATCAAGAAATCGATGAACAGGATTATCAAGCTCACCATTTAATGTTAAAGGACGAGCAAGGAGAATTAGTAGGTTACACGCGAATGATGGCTAAGGATGATGCTCATGCGACTTTTGGCCGTGTATTAGTCTTGAAGCAATTTCGTGGACATAAATATGGTCGTCAGCTAGTTCAGGCAACGATCGATGAAACTAAGCGTCTTTTCCCAAATAAGACAATTCAAATTCAAGCTCAAGCATATCTTAAAGAGTTTTACGCATCGTTTGGATTTAAGCCGATTTCAGATGTTTACCTTGAAGATAATATTCCGCACTTAGATATGGTATTAGATTAATTGTGAAGAAAATACTAATAGAGTAGTAATTTTGAGTTAAAGTAAGGTAATTATCAATCTTGTGTTAGCGCTTCCGTGATATAGTGAGGATATTGAATTGACACTATCAAATAAGGAGGCAGAATATTATGACAAAGATATTTACAAGAGAAGAATTGAAAAAATATGATGGACAAAATGGGAATCCAGCTTATGTAGCAATTAATAATCGTGTCTATGATGTAACGCATATCCCAGCATGGCAAGATGGCGCTCACCATGGAAACAAGGCAGGATTGGATTTGACAGATATTCTGTTTAATTACTCTCCGCATAAGGATCGCGTATTGGCTAAATTACCATTAGTAGGGGAATTGGTATAAGAGGGGCTGGGTTTACCTTAGCCTTTTTTATTTGTGAAATATAATTAAATTATTGCTTTATAGTTATTGGAGTGCTTTTTGGTTTATTTATTAAATAATAGTGCTATATTTAAATTAATGATAAGCTTTGGGAGGAATAGCTAATGGCTGAGAAAGAATTTACACGAGATGAATTAGCTAAATATAATGGTGATGGTGAAAAGCCACATTACATGGCAATCGATGGGTTAGTTTATGATATTACAGATGCTCCTAAAAAAGGAATCAGCATAAAAAAGTTGATGGAAGTCGTTTTTGGCCGTTCAAAAGAAAAAGATGAAATTCTAAAAAAGTTAACAGTTGTGGGAAAATTAGCTGATTAAGAAGGTGGTTAGATGACAAATAAAACATTTACCAGAGATGAGTTGCGTAAGTATAATGGACAGAATGGAGCGGATGCATATATTGCAATCGATGGAATTGTTTATGATGTGACTCATAGTCCTGCTTGGAAAAATGGAATTCATCATGGTTATCAAGCCGGTTATGATTTAACGGATGCACTATATAAGGTTTCTCCACATAAAGACCGTGTATTGGCAAGCCTACCCAAGGTGGGGACTTTAGTGGGAGAAGAATAAATAGGATCGAGACAAAAATCACTCGTAACTTCGTTTTCGAGTTCCCCGTAAATAACAATAGGTCTCTAATATTCGGTAAAGCCGAATGTTAGAGACCTATTGTTGTACTGTGCTATTTTGGGGTATAGTATGACTTATGTCACAGCCTCAATAGGCAATTTAACTTATCCCCAAACTTCTGTAGCAATTTCTTTAACTAATGCAATCTTTTTCCATTGTTGTTCTTCTGTTAAAATATTTCCTTCTTCAGTTGATGCAAAACCACATTGAGGACTAAGACAGAGCTTATCTAATGGATGGAATTGCGCAGCTTCATGAATTCGTTTGATAATTGCTTCCTTATCTTCAAGTTCACCTGATTTTGAAGTGATTAAACCAAGAACAACATACTTATCATCAGGAACTTTGCTAAGTGGTTCAAATCCGCCAGCACGTTCACTATCGTATTCGAGATAGAAGGCAGTGACGTTTTCCTTAGCAAATAGCGTGTCGGCGACTGGTCCATAACCACCGGCGGCAGCCCAGGTTGAGTGGTAGTTTCCGCGACAAACGTGGGTATTAATTGTTAAGTCGGCAGGTAAATTAGCAATTGCCTCATTATTTACTTTTAAGAATCGCTTTTGAAGGGCTTCAAGCTGAGATACATCAGCATGGGGGTCTTTTTTCTTTAGGTTAGCAAAGGCGTTAACAGAAATTCCCCATGTACAGTCATCTAGTTGAAGAGTACGACAACCAGCAGTATAAAGATCTTCAATCACTTGATGATAAGCAGCTGCAACGTCATGATCTAAATCTTCTTGGTTGGGATAAAATTCTTTAGCATTAGCTTGATTTTCGGGACGAAGAAATTCTTCTAAAAATTGTGCTGGTGCAGGAATGGTTTGTTTAACTTGAACGCCATCAGAGGTATGAGCTTGGGTAAATTTGAAATGTTCGACAAAGGGGTGGTTTTCGCCGGAGATTTTTCCGCTAATTTGAGCAGAATCATTTCGAGTTTCTTCGTCATGAAAAAAGTAACCATGCTCTAAGTTAACATGTTTAACTCCTTGCAATCCCCAGAAGAAATCTAAATGCCAGTAACTACGCCGGAATTCACCGTCAGTAATTGCTTTTAGGCCAGCAGCTTCTTCTTGTTTAATCAAATTAATAATTGCTTTATCTTCAACAGCTGTTAAGTCTGCTTGTGTTATTTCGCCGTTTACAAATTTTGCGCGAGCTTCTTTTAGCTCTTGAGGACGAAGGAAGCTTCCAACGATGTCATAACGAAATGGTGATGTAGTACGTATAGTGAATTCAGTCATAGTAAATCGATCCTTTCTATTCGTGATGGGTTCAAGAATTGAAGCAATAAAAAACGTCCCTAGGAAAAATATTTCTACTTTTCCTAGGGACGTTGATTAATCAATAGTTAATTAACGTGTTACCACCCTAATTTGATAGCATCTCACAATACTATCCTCAATAGGTACACTAATGGAAGCTATACCCAGACGTTTTATCGGTCGTCAATCGTGAACTACTTATATAGAATACTCGTAATTCGTGAAGCTCCAAGACCATCTTCGTCTCAGTCTCTTATGTCACTTCTCATCAACCGTGATTCTCTGTAATAAGATTCTAAGATTACTCATCTTTTCTAAATTGTTTCTCATTTATTTGTCATTATAATACGCGGATGAGATGTGAATGTCAAGTCAATTATGACAAAAAAATAAATCTTGACATATGCGATTAAAAGTATTAAATTAGATAAAAATTAAAATATGATTATAAAAACGCGTTGAAAAGAAGAGTAATTATGAGTGGATTAGCAGAGAGTCCTTGGTTGATGGAAAAGGATAACCTGCTTATAATGAAAATCACTTTGAGTGCCATGATGAAATTAGTAATTAATGGTGGGATCAGCCCATTATAGCTGACGTGTTTAATGGAAACATTGAACATTTGAGGCTAATAATGTGAATTATTGGCAAATTAAGGTGGTACCACGTGAAAAGCGTCCTTAGATTAAGTTCTTTAATCTAAGGACGCTTTTTTATAGTCATAAAAAAGGAGAGATAATTATGAAGTTTACAGTTGTTGGTGCGGGTGCAATGGGATTACGGTTTGGTGTTCTACTACAAGAAGCGGGTAATGAAGTTGATTTTGTTGAAGGGTGGTTACCACATTACAACAAGATGAAAGAACAAGGAGGAGTTTATGTAACTCGCGAGCATAAAAATAGACATCTTGTTCCGGTTAACGTTTATACACCCGAAGAATACGAAGCTACAGATGCTGATTTTGTTTTCTTTGAATTAAAACAAATGCAGTTAGACGATATGTTAAAACGTTGTGAACATTTCTTGAAGGATCAATATGCGATGACAGCGATGAATGGAATGGGACATGTTGAAAAATTATTGAAGTATTTCCCAAAAGAAAAAGTAGTTGCTGGAACGGCCTTGGTAGCAACTATCTTAACCAAACCTGGCGAAGTTGAATTTGTTGGCGAACGAGGAATGGGAACAACTAATTGGGCTAATTATACTGAAAAGCCTGATGAGAAGACACAAGCGTTAATGGCAGAACTCAAAAAAGCAAACTTTAATCCATCCCTTAAAGAAGATTTTATGGGAACGCTGATGGCAAAGGTAGTCTTTAATTCAGTTGTTAATACCCTTTGTACTATGTTTGAAATTACAATGGGTGAATATGCGGCATTTGATAAGGCTGATGAACTATCCCGTCAATTAATTGATGAAGCATATGATGTCTGTGAGCGTGCTGGAGTACAATTGGTTAATACGCGAGCAGAAGAGCTAAAAAGTGTGAATTATGTCTCTAAAGTTGGTTGTCCGCATCATTATCCATCAATGTACCAAGATATGAGTCATAATCGTCCTGTGGAAGTTGATTATATCAATGGTTACTTTGTTGAGTTAGGGCGCCAGTATAATTATGAAGCAAAGACCCATAATTTTGTCACTAATTTAGTCCACTTAGCTGAAACTACTCGTCAAAATCGCAGTGTTAAATAGTATTAAAATAGACCTCCAACATTTTAGATCAATGTGGGAGGTCTATCATAATTTAGAAATAAATTTTAAGCGCCTGGAATATCACTTTCATCTTGGAAATTAAATTCGTTTGCATGACGAAGAGAATAACAGAAGTAAACTCCTAATCCAACTAGTAACCACAATAAGTATGTTAACCAAGCATTAAGTGAGATGCTTATTAATAAAACAATACAGATCAATACTGATAAAACAGGAATAACGTTGCCAAAAGGTACCTTAAATGGGCGTTTTAATTCTGGATAACGGTAGCGTAAGATAATTACGATAAGCGAAATTAAAGTAAAGACAACCAATGATCCAATATTGGCAATTAATGCAAGATAATGGAGATCAAATTCTCCAGCCAAGACAGCTGCAAGAAGTCCAACTAACCAAATAGCACGATTAGGACTTTGGGTTTTGTCGTTAACTTTAGCGAGGCCCTGAGGAAGGAAAGCACTTCGACTCATTGACTTCATAATGTTTGAACCAGCGTAGATGAATGCAAAGACCACAGCCATGATTCCTAAAACAGCACCAAGCGAAACAATCTCAGCCACGTATTTATGACCTTTAGCTAAAAGAACATAGGACATAGCTTCAGAGACATTCAAATCTTTATAACTTAGAACTCCTGTCATAACAAGACTAACTAGAATATAGAGGGCAGTCGAAATAACTAAACATAAAATTATTGCCCGGGGAATATTTTTATCAACATCTTTAGCATCTTCAGCAGAAGTAGCTAGTGCATCAAATCCTAAGAAGGAGAAGAAGACAGCAGATGCCCCTGTGAAAATTCCTTTGTACCCATATGGTAAAAATGGGTGCCAGTTAGCCGGATTAATATGTTGAGCACTAACAACGATAAATAGAACAATAATAAAAATTTTGACACCAACCAAGAAGTTGTTAACAAGTTTACTTTCACTAGTTCCACGTGTCAGAATAATCGTCATAAAAAGGATCATCAAGACGGCGGGGAGATTTACATAACCACCAGCTGCAGGAGTAACCAGTAATTTATGTGGTAAATTAACTCCAAGAACTTCGAGGAACGATTGCACGTATCCCGTCCAACCATTGGCTACTGTAGCGGTCGTAGTAACGTAGACCCCAATCAGTGTCCATCCAGCAAGGAACGCCATAAATTTACCAATTGAAACCCACGCGTAGTAAAAGGCACTTCCTGAATTGGGGAGGCTAGTGGTTAATTCTGAATAACAGAGACCAATTAAGCCGCTAGCAAGAGCAGCAATCAGAAAAGAGAAAACAATTGCTGGACCTGAATCTTCCGCGGCGACAATTCCAGTTAAAACTAAAATTCCAGTTCCGATGATTGCGCCAATACCTAGAATAGAAAGGTCGAAGAGGCCGAGAGTTTTCTCATGCTCTTTTCCCTTGGGTAACTGATTTTGCATGATTATGATTCCTTTCATAAAATACTGAAAACTGAAACTTAATTTTACATTAAAAATTGCTGTGAATCAAATTTCACTTTAAAACTTATTGAAAATCTGCAGTCTGCTAATATGGGCTAACCTTTCTATCATGCAAATTTTAAGGCTTACAATGAGAATGACTTTTGATAATTTCTTTCAAAACTAGTTATTAACAATGATTTATTTTAAAATAGCTAATGAGTTTGAAAAGAAAGCAGATGAACTAATGAAACAGCATAAGCTAATTGTTATTTCGCTAGATTCACTAGGATTTCGTGACCTAAACGAATTGCGTCAATTAACACCAACATTAGCAAATTTAATAGAAAAAGGAACATGGGTAAAGAAAGTTGAAGGAATCTTTCCAACGCTAACTTATCCATCTCATACTTCGATTATTACCGGTCAGTATCCGGCCGTGCATGGAATTGTTAACAATACTAAATTGCAGCCACGACGGAAATCGCCTGACTGGTTCTGGTATCGAAAAGATATTCAATCGATGCCCCTCTATGATGTTGCAAAAGAAAATGGCTTAACAACTGCTGCATTTCTATGGCCTGTTACTGCTGGTAGTAAGATTGATTATAATCTTGCGGAAATTTTTCCTAATCGAATTTGGACAAATCAAGTACTTGTTTCGTTAAAGGCAAGTAGTCCGTTATTTCTATATGAAATGAATAAGAAATACGGTAAATTACGGCATGGGATTAAGCAGCCATGGCTTGATGATTTTGTAACAGCCTGTGCGGTTGATACGATTAAAAATAAAAAGCCTGACTTAACCTTAATTCACTTAGTTGATATGGATAGTATGCGTCACCGTTATGGAGTGCGGTCACCACAAGCTAAAGAAGCATTACACCGTCTAGATAAACGCGTAGCTAAGATAATTCAAGCGACGAAAGATGCCGGTACTTATGCGCGAACGGACTTTGTAGTTTTAGGGGATCACTATCAAATTAATGTTGATAAGATGATTCATTTAAATATGTTGTTTGCGCAACAAGGACTTCTTCACCCTCTTAGAAAGAAAATTACTTATCGAAATAACTGGCAAGTCACTGCTAAAACTTGCGATGGAGAAACCTATATTTATACTCGTGGCGCCGTGGATCGAGGAAAACTTAAGCAAATGATTGCTGGTATTGAAGGGGTTGAGCAAATCTATGATAACGCAACGGCAATTAAACGAGGCGCGGATCCTAAATGTACGTTTTTGGTTGAAGCTAAGCCGGGATATTATTTTACTGATGAGGTAAACAGACCAGCAATTGTTGAAAAAGTTGCTCCAGAATCAATTGGAACTCATGATCGATATCGTGGAGTCCATGGTTACGGGCCAACACAAGCAAATTACTTCACTACCGCTATTTTTGCTGGTCCACAAATCGAGAGTGGTGCGACTGTTGAAAATGCTCACCTGGTTGATGAAGGACCAACATTTGCTAAACTATTAGGATTACATTATCCGACTGCAACTGCCGGACAAGCAATTGATGCAATCTTTAAAGACTGAGGTGACGTTGTGAAGTTTACAAGACAACAATGGCAATGGATTTTTTATGATTGGGCAAATTCTGGCTATGGAATTTTAGTTGTGACTGCTGTTTTGCCCGTTTATTTCAAAGCAGTCGCTGATCATGCTGGGGTTGGTGCAGCAAATTCGACAGCGCTGTGGGGATACGCAAATAGTTTTGGCACGCTTATTATTTCATTACTTGCACCTTTATTAGGGGCATTGGCTGATTATCCGCATGCAAAGAAACGCTGGCTTAATCTTTTTACTTGGTTGGGGATTGTACTGACAATTGGGCTTGCCCTTGTTCCAACCAAATACTGGCAATTGCTTTTAATTGTTTATATTGGGTCAATCATTGGTTACTCAGGAGGAAATCTATTTTATGACAGTTTCTTAACAGATGTAGCCGATAATAAGCAAATGGACCGTGTTTCATCGACTGGCTATGGAATGGGCTATCTAGGAGGAGTTGTCGCCTTTATTATCTTTTTAGTCGCAGAACTAAGTAAAGGCTTTGGCGGCCTTCTAAATAGTTATGGAGTCGCCCAATTTAGTTTTATTCTGGCTGCAATTTGGTGGATTATTTTTGCGTGGCCATTATTAAAAAATGGTTATCAACGTTATAGCGTCAACAGTGTAGCAAATCCCTTTATTGATAGTTTGCGTCGTTTGAGAATAACCTTGCATCATATTAATCAATATAAGCAGTTGACATGGTTTTTAGTTGCCTATTTCTTCTATATTGATGGCGTTGATACAATCTTTACGATGGCAACAGTTATTGGTAAAGACTTAGGGATTCAAACAACAATGCTGATGGTGGTTCTGTTAGTAGTCCAGTTAATTGCTGTTCCATTTTCAATTTTATATGGTTGGCTTGCTAATAAATTTTCTACGAGACGAATTATTATGCTAGGCATTATTATTTATTTCTTTATTTGTCTTTATGCTTTGCGGTTAGAGACTTTGGTTGATTTTTGGATATTAGCTATTTTGGTTGGGACAAGCCAAGGTGGACTTCAAGCGCTTAGTAGATCGTATTTTGGCCGTCTTGTTCCCAAAAATAACAGTAGTGAGTTTTTTGGCTTCTATAATATTCTTGGGAAGTTTTCCGCAATTCTTGGTCCCTTTATTGTCGGAGTCGTTACTCAATGGACTGGTAAATCGACAGTTGGTGCCGCTTCATTAAGTATTTTATTTGCCCTGGGGTTAGTTATGTTTATATTTGCTTCGGCTATTAAGGATAAATAAAAAAGGTCATGATCGGGGAAATTCCTAATCATGACCTTTAAAAATTATTTGCGAACATTAAGGATACCTTGACCAATACCAGCAGGGGTGTCAGTCTTAGCTTCAAATGAAAGACCGCTAGCGTGATGTGCTTCTGTAGCTTTACCCATTGCTTTAAATAAATCGTTCATAGTAGACATATCTTATACCTCCAAAATAAATAGTTTTTGTTTTTTATGATTAATTATTATATTTAGTGGCTCAGAAGCGAGCGTTTATTACTATAAAACCTTTGATGAATAGTGTCAATCACTAATTTTAGGTTGTCCAAAACTTCACGAATGTTTCGAAAACGGTTTATTTTTGGTGGTTAAAGTTATGCTAAAATTTTCACTTTCATAAAATTTAAAACAAAAAAATGGCTTTCACAATGTTGTGATAAAGCCATTTTTTATCTTAATTACTTTTCGCGGGAGTAAGAGGCAATATCTTCAAGAATTTCATTCATAAATGCTTCTTGACTCATTTCATTTTGTTCTTTTTCACCGTACTTACGAACAGATACACCATTGTTATTCTTTTCGTCGTCTCCAACAACAAGAGTGTATGGAACCTTTTGTGTTTGAGCTTCACGAATCTTGTAGCCCATCTTTTCGTTTCGGTGGTCGACATTAACCCGGATGTTAGCAGCCTTCATCTTCTTAGCGAGGTCATCTGCGTATTCACCATGAGCTTCTTCATTAACAGGAATAATGTGAACTTGTTCTGGGGCTAGCCAAGTTGGGAATGCACCCTTGTAAATTTCTGTTAAGTAAGCCATGAACCGTTCCATTGTTCCCACAACACCACGGTGAATCATAACTGGTTGATGTTCTTTACCGTCTTGACCAACATAGGAAAGACCGAATCGTTCTGGAAGCATGAAGTCAAGTTGAATAGTTGACATTGTTTCGTCATTTCCAAGAGCAGTCTTGGTTTGAATATCAAGTTTTGGACCATAGAAGGCAGCTTCACCTTCAGCTTCATAATAATCAAGGTTAAGGTCGTCCATTGCTGACTTCAACATTGATTGAGATTTTTCCCACATTTCGTCATTAGCGTAGTACTTCTTAACGTTCTTAGGGTCACGAAGAGAAAGACGGAAGCTGTAATCAGTAATATCAAAGTCTTCGTAAACGCTCATGATCAACTTCAAAATCTTAGCGAATTCAGAACGAATTTGGTCAAGGGTAACGAAGGTGTGACCATCGTTCAAAGTCATTTCACGAACCCGTTGAAGGCCAGAAAGAGCACCTGATTTTTCATAACGGTGCATCATACCAAGTTCAGCAATCCGTAATGGAAGATCACGGTATGAACGAATATGGTGCTTGTAAACTTGAATATGACTTGGGCAGTTCATTGGCCGTAATTCAAGCATTTCACCATCACCCATGTCCATTGGTGGGAACATGTCGTCACGGTAGTGTTCCCAGTGGCCAGAAGTCTTGTATGCATCAAGATTCATTAGGACTGGAGTATAAACGTGTTGGTAACCATCGGCAACTTCTCGGTCAATGATGTAACGTTCGATTGTCCGGCGAATAGTAGCACCTTTTGGTAACCAGTATGGTAAACCGGCACCAACTTTAGGATCAACAAAGAAGAGATCAAGTTGGTTACCGATAACACGGTGGTCACGTTCCTTAGCTTCTTGACGTTTCTTTAAATCATCTTCTAATGCGTCCTTCTTGTAGAAGACAGTTCCGTAAATCCGTTGAAGCATAGGATTAGAGGACATTCCCTTCCAGTAAGCACCAGCAACAGAAAGCAGGCGTAAGTTTTTAACAACATTACCATACAAAAGAATGTCATCATCGGCAACGGCTTTAACATCGCCAAGTTGGTACATTGCTACTTTGCCGTCTTTAGCATTTTCATTGATCAATTCAGTAGAGAAACGATCATCTTTTACTTCAGCAAGAGCCTCGTCAACCGGTACTTCAACAAATTCTACCTTAACATCGTTCTTTGCCATTCCCTTAATTACATCTTCAAGAGCTGGTAATTCGTCAGCAGAAACTTGTTGATTATCTTTATCAGAATCAACATGGAAACCATCTTCATCAGCGACAGCTTCACCAAGTCGAATACCCTTAAATTCTTGTTTTAATGCAGCTTTTAACATTAATGCAGAAAGCTTACGTAATGCTTCTAAACCTTCTTGTGAATCCCGATCGATCTTTTTAACTGATCCATCTGGGGACATAACAGCAACCTGAGCCATAGAAATCTCTCCTTTAATATAAATAAAACGTCCCTGATACTTTCGACGTTGAAAGTATCAGGGACGTTAATTAACAAAAATTAGCGTGGTTCCACCCATCTTTAGGACATACTAGTAATGTCCTCTCTAAGGTGCGGTAACGGACACGATCCGACTAGCCTTATCTCGGCTAATAATAAGGGAAGGTGGTACAACAATCATCGCCACCCACAAGTGCTTCCACTCAAGGCACCTGCTCTCTGTAGAGGGTTTTGAAAGTGCATATCCTTCAATCGATTGTCTTGATTATAGCACGCCCACTTTAATTGACAACCCCTATATTCTAAATTAATAATTAATTATTTTGAGAATGAGGTTGAACTGGTTGTGGATTTGATTGTGAACTAGTACTTTGCGAACTTTGAGTAGATTGTGACCCAGAATTGCTGCTTGCTGGTTGTGAAGTAGATTGTTGTTGGCTGCTGCCTTGATCATGGTGCTCTTCCTGCGATGGTTGGTTTTGTTGTGGAGTTGAGGAAGAGGTAGTAGTTGGTTGTTGATTAGTTGAATGATTTGTCTGAGGCGTGCTATTTGAACGACTAGGCGTTGAAATACTATAAGTATCTTGAGTATCATTATCATCACTGTCATTGGAACTCGAACGGTGCTTATGACTGCTACTGCTACTCTTTTTATGTTTCTTGCGTGATGAAGTACTTGTGGAAACAGTAGTGTCATTACTATCAACATTGATAGGGTCCTGTTGTTTAACTAGGAAAATAACAATGGTTGCAATTAAGACAACTAATAGACAGCCTAAAATGACCTTAAACATCCGGCGAGAAATTCCATATGGATTCTTTTTCTTGTTAGGTGATGCTGTCTTATGTTTATGGTTAGGGGTAGTCTGTTTAGGCTTACGATTAAAGAAAGAACGTTTTTTCTTTTCTTCTCCTGGCTTCGGAGTGTCATAAAGCTCAACCCGAGTAGGACGACGTTTATTGTTGTTTTGATTATTATCTTTATTATTCAATGATTTCACCTCATACTTAATGAGTAATATATCTAGTTCCTTATTATACCATGGAGATCCTAGATGTATTAAAAAATGGTCGACCCATTATGGGCCGACCATTTTTCGTATTTCTTCATAGCTATTTTGAGGGGGATAGTATAGAAGAAAAATAGGGGTTTATTTATATTAGGGATTGTCTATACTATACCGTTCAAGTATGAACATTTTGTGAAATAATCATTACAAAAATAAAAAACTGGAAGTTAGTTCCAGCTTTTTATTTTAATCTTCTACAGCTGTATCTTTCATTTGAGCTTCGCGTTGACCAAATCCTTTGCCTTCAGCAGCAAAGCGTTTGTCACCTTTATATAGTTCAACACAAGTCCAGATAAGAAGGGCAAGGATGATAATAATTGTGGTATAAGCAAGAACGTCAGATGTTCCTTTAGACCAGATACCAAAGCCTTCGTAAGTTGCAGGAAGATTGTAAAGGTTTAAGAAAGTAAGGGCAATTACAGAAATCCAACCGCAAACCTTAACCCAGCCACTATTCTTAAATTCACCCATTTCAACTTCACTGTTAGTCATCATTAATAATGGCAACATTGAGAACGGAAGGGCAAAAGCTAAGAATACCTGTGAATTTTCCATTAAAAGGTTCAAGGCGGTGTGTTGTTGGATAGTATTTTCACCGCTCGTCATAGCAACACAAGCAATAACCGGAATAACGGAAATAATCCGAGTAACTAACCGTCGTGCCCATAAAGGCATTCGCATATGAATGAAACCTTCCATAATAACTTGACCGGTTAATGTTCCAGTAATTGTTGAATTTTGCCCAGAAGCAAGTAAAGCAACGGCAAATAAAGTAGATAATACACCTGACTTAGCAACAGCAATTAACACTGGATTACTAAGCATTGAGGTATTGTTTAGGGCATCATACAGACCGAAGAAAGAGCTATCTTGAACAGCACCAGTCTTGAAAACAGCAACCCCCATGATCAAAAGGAGAGAATTAACGATAAACGCAAGAGATAATTGGATATTTGAATCCCAAGTAGTAAAACGAACTGTTTGACGAATACTATCAAGATCATTATGATCGATCTTCCGAGTCTGAGAAATAGCTGAGTGGAGGTATAGGTTGTGAGGCATAACTGTCGCACCGATAATACCTAGTGTACCAGTTAATGGAGTGATGCCACCGATTTCAGGATGTTGAGCAATTGCTTTGGCTGATGGGAGAAGACCCATAAATACGCCACCCCAGTTAGGGTTAGATAAAGCAACTTGGTAAGCAAAAACAAACAAGATTACCAAAATCAAACATGCAACAATTGCTTCGATTTTCCGGAATCCGATCTTGGTTAATAATAGCAGTACTAAAACATCAAGAACAGTAATAAATACAGATGGGATTAACGGAATATGGAACAGTAAGTTTAACGCGATAGCAGCTCCGATAACTTCAGCGATATCAGTTGCCATAATCGCTAACTCAGTCATAATCCACAAAATAATACCTAATGCTTTACCGGTACGTGCCCGTGTTGCCTGAGCAAGGTCCATTTGGCTCACGATTCCGAGTTTAGCCGCCATGTATTGAAGTAACATCGCAATCAAACTTGAAATCAAGATAGTAGTCATTAAGGTATATTGGAAACTCTGTCCACCAGTAATTGAAGTTGACCAGTTACCTGGATCCATGTAACCCACGGCAACTAATGCACCGGGACCAGAGTAAGCGAATAATGTTCGCCAGAAGCCTTTTCCACGAGGAACTTCAACTGTTCCGTTGATTTCCTCTAGTGATTTACCGTTAGCATATTCAATTAATTTATGCTTACGGTGTTGATTCTTTGTGTCGTCCACGCCAAATCCACCTTTCATTTGAGTTTTGTTAATTAGATTGGAAATCATAATTAACTAAGTTCGAATACTTTGTTAGGGTAACATAAAAAAATATATCCTGCAATGGAAAATCGCCGTTATAACGGCAGTTTAAGTAACGTTAAGGACCGGTTGGAGATAAGTTTTGGCGTACCTAATGGTTGTTAAGCGCTTGCAAAAGTGTGGAGAAATTTTTATATAAATTTAGATTTTTCTTCTTTGTATGTAGGAACATTTTATTTATTGATATAAAACTTAAATTGGCTAAAAGAAGCTTTGTGAAGTTATGTAATTGAAAAAATGATGGTAAAACCATTTATGTAATAGCGAAAAAATAGCAGTCACTTAGTGAAGAAAAAAATATTTAAAAATATTACTTTTTTTCAAAAACCTTTTATATCGGCTTTTGTTTGAGTTTATATTTAGTGAGTTTAACGTTTTATGATGGTAAAAAGAATGTGAGGTAATTGTTGGACGTTTGACAATTAAGGCGTTTTCACACTATACTAACACTTGACAAATGATTAAATTCACAAGAGAGGTATTTTGATTATGAAGGCACTTGTTTTAACAGGTAAAAAGCAACTTGAAATTGAAGATATTAAAGAACCTGAAATTAAGCCTGATGAAGTCTTAATTCACACTGCCTACGCTGGTATTTGTGGTACTGATAAGGCACTCTATGCTGGTCTTCCTGGATCTGCATCAGCTGTTCCTCCTATTGTTTTAGGTCACGAAAACTCAGGTGTAGTTACAAAAGTTGGTTCGGAAGTTACTAACGTTAAGCCAGGTGATCGTGTAACTGTTGACCCTAACATTTACTGTGGTCAATGTAAGTACTGCCGGACTCAACGCCCAGAATTATGTGAACACCTTGATGCTGTTGGTGTTACTCGTAACGGTGGTTTTGAAGAATACTTTACTGCTCCCGCAAAAGTTGTTTACCCAATTCCTGATGATGTTTCATTAAAGGCTGCTGCCGTGGTTGAACCAATCTCATGTGCAATGCACGGTGTTGACTTGCTTGAAACTCACCCATACCAAAAGGCTTTAGTATTAGGTGATGGTTTTGAAGGTCAATTATTTGCACAAATCTTAAAGGCACGTGGTATCCATGAAGTTACCTTAGCTGGTCGTTCAGACGAAAAGTTGGAAAACAACCGGAAGCACTTTGGTGTTAAGACTATCAACACTACTAAGGAAGAGATTCCTGCTGATGCATATGACATCGTTGTTGAAGCTGTTGGTTTACCAGCTACTCAAGAACAAGCACTTGCAGCAGCTGCTCGTGGTGCTCAAGTATTAATGTTTGGTGTTGGTAACCCTGATGATAAGTTCTCAGTAAACACTTACGATGTATTCCAAAAGCAACTTACAATTCAAGGTGCCTTCATTAACCCTTACACCTTTGAAGACTCAATTGCACTTCTTTCTTCTGGGGTTGTTGATCCACTACCACTCTTCTCACATGAATTAGACCTTGATGGTGTGGAAGACTTTGTTAGTGGTAAGTTAGGTAAAGTTTCAAAAGCTGTTGTTAAAGTGGGCGGCGAAGAAGCTTAATCTAGATTGAGATAAAAATTAAATCTATTGAAAACGAGGCGAGATAAATTTCTCACCTCTTTTTTTATACATCATTTTATCCGCAAAGGAATGTAATCAGCAGTTAGAACAAGTTTAAGTTAAGTCCTACAATTGTAAAGTTTACATGAATATCCACCTAATGATTGACACGGTGTCACTTTGATGGTAATGTATAAATTACATCGATGGTGACATTGTGTCATCAGACGCTGGAGGAATTAAAATGCCAAGTACAACATTTGAAAATTTAAATCAACAGAAAAAAGAACTTATTACTAATGCACTATTAACAGAATTTAGTCAACATAGTTTAGCAAGTGCCCAAGTTGCACGGATTGTAAAGCAAGCGGGAATCGCCAGAGGAGCATTTTATAAGTATTTTACAGATTTAACGGAGGCATATCAGTATCTTTATCAAGTGGCAATTTTAGAAATTCATACACCAATTACCCGTGTTAACCACATTTTAGCGGCGAGTGATTATGTTAATCAGATCAAAGCTTTTGTAGATGAGATCAATGGAAGTAAGTACCGGGACTTTATGCGGTTGCACTTTCAAACAAATGAAGGGTTATTACGTGATAGTACGCAGCCGCAAATTAAGATTCACAGTGCTAACGAATGGAGTGTAATGGTTTTGAGTCATGAAACAATTAAGGATTGCCTTCTTCAGCCCAATAAACAAGGTGAAGCAATTGCACGGCTATCCAAGGTATTAACTGCACTATTGCAGTAGGAGGTAGAATATGTTTTTAGCACTAAAAGAAATGAAACATGAAAAGCTGCGTTATGGATTAATTGTTGCCATGATTGTTTTGATTAGTTACTTAATGTTTTTCCTAATGGGGATGATGTTGGGACTCCAAAATGAAAACGATGCTGCTATTAAAGAGTGGGGTACAGAAACTGTTTTTCTAAACAAGAACAGCAATGATAATCTAGGACAATCGATCATTACTCGCGACCAACTATCAGGTAAGGACCAAAAGAATGTTGCGCTTGTTGGGCAGGCGCCAATAGTTCTTAAAGAAAAAGGAGCAAGTAAAGAAAGTGCCCAATTTATCGGTTTAGATCCTGACCAATTTATTTCCCGGGAAAAGATCAAAATTACAAATGGCCGTCAAGCTAAGGGAAATAACGAGATTGTTGTTGATAAAAGTTTAAGCAAAAAGGGATATCATTTAGGAGATCGAGTAACAATCAACTCTCAAAATGAAAAATATAAGATTGTTGGCTTTGTTGATGATGCTAAATTTAGTGTTGCTCCCGTCGTATATGGGAGTTTGCCAGTTTGGCGAGATTTGAGAGGATTAAATAGTTCGGCCGTTGCTAGTGGACTCTTTTCTGATCATCAGCTTAGTAAAAGTACTTACCCTGATCTTCAACACTACACTGCTAAGGAATATATTAATAAGTTGCCCGGATATTCAGCGCAAAATAATACGTTTACTTTTATGATTGGCTTTTTAATGGTAATTTCATTAATTGTAATTGCTGTCTTCTTATATATTCTTACTATGCAAAAAATAAGTCATTATGCAGTTATGCGTGCCCAGGGAATTCCAGTGCGTCACTTAATTATTGCGACAGTTACTCAATCAATTTTCCTGATGATTAGTGGTGTAATAGGTGGGATCCTTTTAACCCTTCTTACGAGTGTAGCAATTCCGATGTCGGTACCAGTTATTATGAATTGGCCACTAATTAGTTTAATGGCAGTAGGATTAATAGTTCTTGGGATGATTGGTTCACTACTACCAGTGCGAATGATTATTAAAATTGACCCCGTACAGGCCTTGAATTAAGATGGGAGGCAAAAGTTATGTCAAAATTAAAATTAGTAGATGTTAACAAATATTACGGCGAAGGAATTAGTCGTGTTCATGTTCTCAAGGATGTTAATTTTTCTGCTAAAGCGGGAGAATTAAATTTGATTTTAGGGCCTTCTGGATCAGGAAAGAGTACTTTTTTAACAATTGCGGGCGGCTTACAAACACCTACCTCAGGAAAAGTGTTAATTGACGGAATTGATATTGAAAAGCTGTCTTCTAAAAAGCGTGATGAACTGCGCTTGCAGAAAATTGGCTTTATCCTTCAGTCCTATAACCTATTACCCTATCTAAATGTGGCGGATCAATTTAAACTTGTTGATCGCATAAAGAAGGGGGGGAACGTTTCATCGGAAGCCTTTAATGAATTATTGGAAAAACTTGCGATAAAAAAGCTGCTCAAACAATATCCTTCTGAGTTGTCAGGAGGTCAAAACCAGCGGGTAGCGATTGCGCGTGCCCTTTATACTGATCCTGAGATAATTCTTGCAGACGAGCCAACAGCGGCCTTAGATAGTAATTTAGTAAAGATAGTTGGGCAATTATTTCATGACCTAGCTAAAAAGAGAAACAAAGCGGTGATTGCTGTAACCCATGATTTACGTTTACGTGAATATGCAGATAATGTTTACGAGTTAGCTGATGGAAAGCTGACATTAAGTGAAAATTCCTCAGAATAATAATATAAATAATGTTAAAGAATTATGAGTAAAAGGCTTTTTCATCACAAACCTTGCTATAATAAACGGACTAAATAAATAGTAAAGGGGGAGGATGCAATGGCTTTTTTAGAATTAAAAAACATATATAAATCGTATTATCTTGACAAAGAGGAATTCCCAGTTCTTAAAGGGATTAACTTACAGTTTGATCGGGGAGAATTTGTGTCCATCCTTGGTGAATCAGGTGGTGGGAAGTCCACTTTAATGAATATCATTGGGGGACTTGATCGTAACTTTGAAGGTGAAGTCCTTGTAAATGGTAAACTCCTTGACCATAAAAAGGAAAAGCAACTAGATAGCTATCGGCGTGCGACGGTGGGTTATATCTATCAGTCCTATAACTTAATCTCTCACTTGACGGTACTGGATAATGTTTTGGTTGCGTTAGATATGACAACCTTGACTAAGGAAGAACGTCGAAAGCGTGCACTGGAACTCTTAGATAAGGTTGGTTTAAGTGAACAAGTAAAAAAGCATCCAAACCATTTGTCTGGAGGCCAAAAGCAACGGGTAGCGATTGCTCGGGCATTAGCAAGTGACCCGCAAATTATTATTGCTGATGAACCAACAGGGGCCTTAGATGCGCAGAATACAAAAGAAGTATTAGCATTATTAGACGAGATTGCTCGCGATGGGAAACTAGTGATCGCCGTTACTCACTCTCAGGAAGTAGCGGATAATGGGACACGAATTGTTCATTTAGCTGATGGAAAAATTGACGGCGATGAAAGATTACGTCCTGCTTATCCGATTCCAGAAGACCCCACAGAGATTACTCCACGAGTTCTACCAGCGATGGCGAGCTACCGAACGGCCTTTAAACATTTGACCTATAACTTTTGGCGCAATTCGTTAATTATGCTTGGAACTGCAATTGGTATCTTTGCGATACTCTTATTTAGTGGTTTAGGTAATGGGATAAATGGCTACATTCAAAATCAGATTAACTCTCTTGCTAACCCGCAGGCAATTACCGTATTTAAAAATACAACTGGTAAGAAGATGACTCAGGAACAAATCCAATCATCGTTAGGACAAACAATGGCGGCCAATCCTCAATCGATGACAATTAGTGATCATAATATTGACCGGTTACGAAAGCTTGATAATGTGTCATCTGTTCAACCGGGAATTATGGTGAGTGCCTTTCAGCTTGATTATAATGGAAAGAAACAGAGTGGAACTTCACTAAGTACTTGGAGTAAGGCGATTACTAGTAATTCAATCAAGCAGGGGCACAAACCCAAGAATGGTGAAATCGTTCTTACAAAGCAACAAGCAATCCAATTATCAAGTGCCAAAAATTATAAGCAAATGGTTGGTAAAACTATCCGTCTCTCATTTACATGGATAGACGCCAATAATAATCCAGTTCCCGTTTCTGGAAACTTCAAGGTAGCAGGCATTACAGAAGGCGCGAGTGCCGGGACTTCAATTACTTACTCCACTATGCGTGCGTTGCTTCAAAAAGCAAATGCCTCTACTGCTGCTAACTTTGCAACCGTTAATGTAACAAATCTTGACAGTGTACAAGGGGTAGCGAATAAGATTGATAATCTCCGTGATAGTAATAACAAACGGGTATTAGGAGCGATTACAGTCGGGTCGATTCTTAAAACTGTTAATACTTATGTTAGTCTTGCTTCCACGGTTCTTGCGTCAATTGCTGGAATTTCATTACTTGTATCCGCATTAATGATCATTGTGACAATGTATATGTCAGTTTCGGAACGGACAAAAGAAATCGGTATTTTACGAGCTCTAGGTGAACGAAAAAAAGATATTCGCCGATTATTTACGTCTGAATCTGTCTTTATTGGACTGTTTTCAGCAATCCTCGCACTGCTAATTGTTGCAGTTGTAACGGTTATTATTAACCACGCCCTGTATGGCTTGATTAAATATAATATTGTGCAAATTACTGTTGGAAATGTAATCTTTGCAATTGTAATTGCGATTGTAATTTCGTTTATTGCCGCATTACTTCCTGCACGCCGGGCGGCAAACCTTAATCCAATTGATGCATTAGCTGCAGATTAGTTAAAAAGCAACAACTCTCCTATAGCTGAAGTTGTTGTTTTTTTGTTTTATTGAAAAATGTTTTAGGTAGTCCGAAAATGGGATATAATAAAAACGGAGGTGAGAAGAATGACAACAATTTATGTTCATGATAATAATCAATCACAAAATATTACTTGTTCAGATGGCTCACAAGGAGTATTGCGAGTTAGTAAAATGAATAATGCAGTACGGTATAATTTTAAGTTTTATAGCCATGCGCATCTTGGTTTCTGGTTAGATAAACATCAATTCTATGATGGTAAGACATTGATTGTAAAAGGAGTTTTAGAAAATGAACGATTAGAAATTAAATTTGTTAACTAAGCGAAAAGACGTTTAGAAGTCATCAGCTAAGTTTGACTTAGGATGAGTTCTAAACGCCTTTCTTTTATTTCAATGGGGGGATCCCAAAGAATATTCACTAAATTAAATGATTTTTTCTGCATGACTTAATACATCGGCGATTAAGGTCATTACCTGCGGATCCTCTAAATGATAGATAACGGTTTTCCCTTCTCGCCGTTGTTGAACTAAATTATATTTTCTCAATAGTTGCAGTTGGTGAGAAACCCCCGATTGTTCCCAGTTCAACTTCGTACTAATTTCTGAAACACTCATTGAATGTTGAATCAGCAAATATAATAATTGTAATCTTTTAGGATTTCCTAGTAATTTAAATAATTGACTGATTTTGTTAACATTTGGAATATCTGTTGTCCAACGGTCTACCACAATAAATATCACTTACTTTCTATAAACTCCCTAATAGTGATTTAGTGAATATTAATAATAAACTGCCTACCTTTATTCTAGAACAGAAAAGAATTTTTTTAAAACAAAAAAGCAAGAAGCAAAGATTTTCTTATACTTCTTACTTTATAATATGTAACTATTTAAAATTTATTAATTACAATGACAAACGTTGTCCCACAAAGATTGTGTATGGGCTTTGAATATTATTCTTAGCTGCAATTGAGCGCCAGTTTAATCCATGGTAAGCGGCAATCTTTGATAATGAATCGCCACTTTGAACCACGTAACTTCTATTGTTAGTAGTAGAGTAGTGTGAGGTAGCTTTTTGAGCGCTAGCACTATTGTTAATCCGTAATTGTTGACCAATCTCAATTAAATTAGGATTACTAATGTGGTTAGTTGAAGCTAATGCAGATGTTGTGGTATTGAAATGCGCGGCAATTTGTGAAAGGGTATCACCACTTTTAACGGTGTATGTGCCATTAGCAACAGTAGTAACCTGTTTATTTTGCTTGCTTTCTTGTTGGCTAGTTGTAGTATTTTGCGCCGCAGTTTGATGAAGCGTTAATACTTGACCTACACGAATCACATTAGGGTTACTGATATGATTGAGCTGAGCTAATTGAGTATAAGTAGTGTTAAACTTACCAGCAATTCCTGAAAGAGTGTCCCCGCTTTTAACGGTGTAGGTATTACTATTAGTCGTAGTATTAGTTTCAGGTTGCTTAGTCTGTGTCTGTTGTTGCTCAGTAGTAGGTTGACGAACCAAAAGTCGTTGCCCGACATAAATACGGTTGACATTATGGATATCATTTAAGGAGGCAAGGTTATTTACAGTTGTATTGAATTGTCCTGCGATTCGGGATAACGTGTCTCCGCCTTTAACAGTGTAGTATCCAGTATTTGAAACAGTTACATTGGTTTCTGGAGTTTGGGCACTCTCGGTTTGTTTATTCGTAACGACTTTCCCAGAAAGTGCAACGGCATCTAACTGGTTTAAGTTATACGTTTGAACAAAACGAATTAAGGTATTAGCATAGCTTGGATCAGTAGCATAGCCATCTTGCCGAAGCTTATTTGCAACAGATACATAGTTAGTATCACCCAGCAAGTTACTGTAACGACTATTTACGTTAAGAAAGCGACCATGATCAGTAACTGATTCAGAGTTGTTAGCATAGGCCCGGAAGTTAGCGTTAACGTAAACACTCCGACCGCCATAAACTTCCCGTGTACGCATTACAACTGAATTTCCATTATAGGAACCCTTAATTCCAAATAAATTATGGGCCTGAGTTGATAAGGCTGAGCGTCCCCAACCACTTTCAACGATAGCCTGGGCAACTGTAATTGAAGGGAGAACCTTGTATTCATTCCATCCTTGGATTGCACCAGGAACAACACTTTGAATGAAAGCTTGTTGTGAAGCATTGTTACTGAAATGGAGGGTACTCAAATCGGTTGTTGAATTTTCTTGCGGTGTAGCAGCACTATCAGCCTTTGGAGCAGCTGGAGCAGCTTGTTTAGTTTCAGCAGACTGAGCTGAAGCAGAATCTGCGGCAGTTTGGCTAGTAACAGCTTGATTGGCATTAGAAGCAACAGTACTTTCTGCTGACGCGCTATTTGACGTATTTTGAGCAACGGCAGAAGAATTAGCAGCACTATTTGTATTATTTTGTGTATTAGCAGTAGTAGCAGCAGGTTCTTCAGAAGAAACTGAAGCATTGTCAGCATGAGCAACTGCACCGGTAGCAGTTAATAAGGTAACAGCAGTTAATCCAGCGAAGACCCATTTTTTTCCGCTTTTATACATCTTAAAATGGGTTGATGGATCATTATTAGATTGACGATTCATTGGCAGTGACTCCTTAATTTATATTTGAAATTCCTAAACATTACTCCTAAAAGTGGCTTATTAATCATTTCATAAATTAAAATAATATCAAAAAGGTCAAAAAGTTTAAGAAGTTCTAAAGATTCAACTACCTATAAACTAGCATTAATTCTCTTTAGCGTCAATTTAATTTGAATGTAAAAAAGCTAGTAAAATCCTTTAAAACCAGAGAGAAAAGATCATAAAATCAATAATTATCATCTTCACAAAACATGTTTTATCAAATGAAAAATATTTTTAGATAAATGATAAGTTAAACATATGTAAACAAACCTATTTTTATAAAAATAGCAATTTAAATTATATTTAAAAGTAACCGTCGATTGTTCAAATATGGTGAGCTATAATAATGGAATAGCTTAAACGAAATTAATCAAGGAGTTTTAGAATGGTTGCTAAGTTAAAAGATGTTGCTCAATTAGCGGGGGTTTCAGTAACTACTGTTTCAAGAGTAATCAATAATTATGGCTCTTTAAGTCAAAAAACAATTGACAAGGTCCATGCGGCAATGCGGGAGTTAAATTACCAACCAAATGCTTTAGCACGGGCGATGCAGGGGAAGCCATCTAAGTTTGTTGGCTTGATTTTTCCTAATTTAATTAATCCCTTTTTTGCTGAATTAGCAAATGAACTTGAACACGAATTATTTAAGAAGGGTTATAAAACAATCATTGCATCTTCGGCCCAAAATCCGGAAATAGAGCATGAATACTTAAATATGTTGATGGCAAATCAAGTGGATGGGATTATTTCGGGTTCTCATAATCTAGGAATAGAGGAATACCATCAACTTACTGCGCCTATTGTTTCTTTTGATAGGTATCTTGCTGATAATATTCCAATTGTTGCCGCTGATAGTTACCATGGGGGCGAACTAGCAGCGAAGTATTTAGTAGAACATGATGTAAAGCACTTAGCAGTAATTGTGGATGAAGATACTTCTGTTTCACCTACCATTAATCGAATTCAAGGGGCACTTGATTTTTTGAATAAACAGAAACGAGATTTTGACCCGTTAGCTATCCAGCATTTAGATATTGAGGCGACTTTCCCTGGTGATTATGATGGCGTGCTGGCTTCTAATGATGTTCAAGCATTAACGATTAGTAATCTTTATTACCAGGCAGGAAAGCAAATAAATAAAGACTTTTTTATTACCGGTTATGATGGTTCACAATTAATTCGGAAAGTGGCGCCTTACCTCCCAACGGTAATTCAACCAATTCCAGCATTGGTACAGGAATTAATTGATACTTTAATGAAGCGAATAGAAACACCTCATGAAAAGATAGAAACCAAACTTGTCCCAGTTGAATTTTATCAGCCAAAATAAATCTAAAAAGGACCTAGAAGAAAGTGATATTTTCTTCCAGGTCCTTTTTAGATTAGAGCAGAGAAATATTATTAGTTCTGCTTTAGAAGGTATTCAGTTTTGATTTTGCCACAATGGCACGAATGGTAATGTTACTTACTTTGCATGAACCGTTGAAGCAATTCGGCTTCTTCTGAAGTCACTGGGGTATTAGATGATTTAATTTCGTGAATTCGTTCAACAGATAAATGACTGCCGAAAGCAACTTCATTATCATTTAAGTCATTTTCACGCTCAAAGTTAATCAATTCTTGAGCAAGTTCACTCAAATTGTCCATGAAAACATTCCTCCTTAGTAGGTATATTATTAAATAATACTAACCTTATCTCTTATTCTAAATCAAGACACAGTTTGTTACCAAAAATTAGTTTAGCACAGTTTGAACTTATCCTTGTAGTTATTTTATTAAATTTATTCGTTTGTTATTAAGATTTAACGACAAGCGAATCAATTTGTGTGATAATCATAGTAAATAATATTAGAGAATGGAGTATTGAAAATTATGAGTTGGAATTGGCTAGGATGGTTATCGTGGATATGCGCAATTGCCTTTTTTTGTTATGTAATCCATTATATCCGTGTTAAGCAATTAATGCTGATTGCTAAGACAAAAAAAGTATTTAAACTAAATTTAGTGATTCGCTATGTGATCTTATTACTTGTCTCGTTATGTTGGCTCGGGGGGATGTCATATCTCACATTTTTCCGCCCAGTTGATATTAATAATCATCAACAAACACAGACTTCGATCACTTACCGTCCACTTCAAATGGGGAATAAGTCCGATGATTTCTATTATGTTTTAGCGACCCGGAGTAAAAGTGGGAAACACCCAATTGTGTCATATACGTACTGGGCTGGAAATGATAAATACACAACAAATTCGCGATACGGATCAGTTGCTGATGGATCACGGATAGTTACCTTAGATGCGAGTGCTTTACCATGGGATAAAAAGCAATTGGAAAAAGAGGATGCCAAGACAGGACATGCTTTTGCAGCGGTAATGGATGTAAAGTACAAAAATACTGCTATTAATGGTTTAGGTTTAAAAGCAAATCATAGTGCTGTAACTTATACACTCTTACGTGTACCTTCCTCTGATATGGTATCTGAACGTTAAAATGGAACAGCAAACAGTCAAATTAAAATGGGTTGCCCTAGCAAGTCTGTTGAACAACACTGGGGCAGCTTTTTTATGGCCGCTTACAACAATGTACCTTCATAATTATCTTGGACAAACTTTGACAACTGCTGGTTTTGTAATGTTAATAATGTCGATTGCGATGATGATGGGGAATTATTTAGGAGGATGGTTATTTGACCATTGGAAGCAATATCAAACAGCCATTTTAGGAGGTAGCCTATCTACGCTAGCAATATTCTTGTTGATCTTTATTCATGGTTGGCCCTGGTATGCTGTCCTAATTACGGTTAATAGTTTTGGTGATGGAATCAATGCTACCATTGTTAATTCTTATGGGACGTTGGTTAGTGATCATTCTTCCCGTTATGTTTTTAATTATATTTATATGGCCTTTAATATTGGGGTTGTGATTGGAACGTTGTTAGTTGGCGTTCTTTTGCCGATTAGTGTAGTGGTAGTTTTTACTGTAGCAACAATCTTTTATGCCTTGTTAATGCTAGTAGTAGTTTTAACATTTAATGTGGCCGTAGATGCAATTAAAGATAATTCAGGGATACAGGAACGCCATCATGTTTCTCGCCAATTACATTCGCGATGGATCATCTTGGTTTGGTTTATCCTCATAAATTATATTACGGTTCATTTAAGTTATTCCTTATGGGAAAGTGTAATGGCAGTCCATATGACAAATATGGGGATTCCATTCTATGCCTATAGTATGTTATGGACATTAAATGGGATGTTAATTATTATCGGACAACCACTCGTTAATAAATTAAGTCCCTATGTTCGTTTATCAACGCAAATTATTGTGGGAATCTTTATTTTTGCCTTATCCTTCCTCTTATTAATTTTTGCTCGGACTCTGACAGCTTTTGTTATTGACTTTGTAATCTTAACTATTGGTGAAATGACTAGTTTTGCTGGCTTACCTGCTTGGATTGCGCAATTGACTAATGTTGACGAAGCTGGGCATTACCAAGGATTACTTAATATTATGATGTCGGTTGGCCGCGCGATTGGTCCACTATACGGTGGATTTGTCATTGAAAAAGGAAGTTACCAATTCTTATTTATTTCAGTATTTTGCTTAATAACTGGTACATTGCTTATTATCTGTGTTTATTTATGGTATTTACACCGAATTCAGCAGCGACTTAATTGAGATAAATGATACCCAAAATCTGTAAGCTATGGTAAAATCACTAATGTATTATAAAAGCATTGACGTAGAAACAAAGTGCCTGTGTAATTGACAGAGATCCAGTTGAGTTGAGAGCTGGGAGCAGACATGATCCACCTCTACTAGCTGAAAGGATGAATTTTAGTAGTCTGTTCCGGTGATTCCGTTATCGTCAGGAGTTAACGCAACTCCATGAGGCAGTGACTGTGAGGTTACTGTAAATAGAGGTGGAACAGTGATAGATATCGCCCTCTAAGGCTGTTAAGGTCTTAGAGGGCTTTTGTTTTTATACGTAACGAAAGGGGAAACACAGTTAATGGATTATCAAAAGCCAAAGGGAACTGCAGATATCTTACCAGGAACTACAAGCATTTGGGAAAAAGTAGAACAAAATGCGCGCGAAGTTTTTAACCAGTTTGGATACCGTGGAATTCGAACACCGATGTTTGAAGATTACCATGTTTTTTCACGGAATGTGGGTGATACCTCAGATATTGTTGAAAAAGAAATGTACGATTTTCATGATAAAGGTGATCGTCATATTGCATTGCGTCCAGAGGGGACAGCTGGAGTAGTACGGGCTTACGTAGAAAACAAGCTCTATGGTCCAGAATATCCTAAACCTTATAAAGTTTATTACATGGGGCCAATGTTTCGGTATGAACGGCCACAATCAGGACGACAACGTGAATTCCACCAAATTGGGGTTGAAGCATTAAACAATGAGTCACCACAAATTGATGTGGAAGTTATTTCAATGGCAATGGCTCTCTTTAAGAAATTTGGGGTGCCAAATGTTAAATTAGTTATTAATACTCTAGGGGATAAGAAGGTTCGTGAAGATTACCGGGAAGCATTAATTAACTATTTAAAGCCTCATTATGATGAATTGAGTAAAGACTCTCAAGAACGTTTATATAAGAATCCATTGCGTGTACTTGATAGTAAAGATGAAGGTGATAAGAAGATTGTTGCAGAAGCTCCATCAATCCTTGATTACCTTGATGAAGAGTCACAAGCTTACTTTGACGAAGTGCAGGCCTTATTAAAGAAATTAGGAATTGATTTTGAAATTGATACCAATATGGTGCGGGGACTCGATTACTATAACCATACTATTTTTGAAATTATGTCAGACTCACCAGTATTTGGTGGCGGGTACACGACTGTTTGTGCAGGAGGCCGTTATAATGGTTTAATTAGCCAGCTTGGTGGCCCTGAAGAAGGTGGAATTGGCTTCGGAATGGGTGTTGAACGGTTAATGCTCTTACTCCAAGAAGAAAATCCTGCATTTGCTCCTCAAGATCAATTAGATGTCTTCTTTGCTAGTGCTGATCAGCAGGGGGATGAAATGGCATTTGAAGTCCTCAGTAAGGTTCGCCAGCAAGGAATCGTGGCTGATAAAGATTACAGCGGAGTAAAAGTTGGTAAGCAGATCAAAGAAGCTTTCCGTCGTAATGCGAAGTACTTTGCAGTTTTTGGCGCTCGTGAAGTCGAAGAAGGAACTTTCCAATTAAAAAATGCGGCTACTAAGGATGCAACAACTATTAAAGTTAGCGATTTTGTAGCAAATCCGGTAGAATATTTGAAATAACTAAATTAAACGCAAGCGGGAAAGTTCCTTTTTGAGAAGGCTTGACCCCGCTAAAAAAAGCAGCGACTAAGAGATTATAGCAAAATTCTCTTAGTCGCTGCTTTTTTGGTCGAATCTCGTTTTAATGGCAAATATTGCCAAGGGCGTTGTAATTTACATCGCGGTTCGCATAATCCTCTGTTAGCTTGTTTACGAGCCGGTCTAATTCTCGTTGTTCATTTTCACTCAATGTGTGGTAAGCAGCTTCAGCAATCTTGTCACGACGCTTTAGCAAATTATCAGCAACTTCGATACCTTCAGTGTTAAGCCGAATTTTATAGTCTTCCTCATTAATTGGGGTGGTAGTTGCCAAATTGTTTGTTACTAATGCCTTAGTAGCATCTTCGAGGTCACTTGGCCGGTAATCGAAGTCGTAAATTAGTTGTTTGCTAGTTAAACCGTCATTATGTTTACGTAGAATCCGGAGAAGGCGGTGAAAATTATGACGATCAGGAAAACCAGGTAAGCAATAATCACCATGGCGTTCTTCTTCAATGTGTACTTGGCACTTTAACATTGATTGGTATTTTTCAAAGTTCTTTACATCTATAAATAATTTGGTTGTTAACTCTGACATATTATTTACCTCCAAATTAGTTCACTAAAACGTTCATCACTGATTATAATAATATTAATATTCGGCGATTAATAGTAAAACGGCTTGGTAAATAATATTCCAATCAGTCTACTGCATAAGTTCCCATATCATTAGCAACGACAACATTTCCTGCATAATCTTTTCCACCATTTTTGGTTAAGCCGACCTTATTATAGGCAAAAGTTACAGTTGTAGTAGCTTTGACAGCAGTTCCCATTACTTCTCCAGTATCAGTATTAACTCCTGATGGCATATCTACTGCAACGACAACCGCATCAGTGTTATTGATCGCATTAATCGCGTCGGCATAAGCTCCTTTTACCGCGCGATCGATTCCGATTCCAAACATGGCATCGACAATTAATGTTGCCTTATTAAGGACAGCGAGATCAGAAGTTTCAGGAATTTGATAATAGTGCGCGATCTTTTCTTGTATTTGGTGTTCAGCAGATGCATGTTTAGGATTACCTACATTGAGAATTGTTACATGGACACCGGCAATATGAAGCAAACGTGCAATAGCTATTCCATCTCCGCCATTATTTCCACTACCAGCAACTACTACTACATCTTTTAGCGCGATTGGAAAAGCATGTAAAATTTCATCGCGAACGGCTAATGTGGCTCGTTCCATTAATACAAGGGAAGGGATACCGATTGTATTAATGGTGTAAGAATCGTAATGTCGCATTTCTTCTGCAGTAACAATTTTATCAGTCATAATCTAAGCCTCCTAAGATTAAGATACATTTTTACTGTACCACTATTTTAGAATTATGAGGTGCAAAGGGAAATTTTTTACGTATATATTAATTAAGAGAATAAAAATAAGCTAGCTTGCAAGTTTTTCACCACAGTCCGGTTAGGCGTTCTTTTAAAATAATAAAGAGGATGGGGTGGTTCCCAACCTCCTTAGAGTATTAATAAATAATAACTGGTTCATTTTGCGTTAAATCATGGAAGGCTTGTCCAGCCACGCTTGGTTGCATATTAATACAGCCATGCGAACCATCGCTTAGGTAAGCAGTCTTGGACCAATTGTGACGCCAACTTGCATCGTGGAAGCCACATCCCGTTAAAGTAAACGGCGACCAATAATTAACTTTACTTGCATAACTTGATCCATCATCGTTTTGTCCACGGAGAACGGAAGGACTTTGTTGGTACATGATATACCAGACTCCCTTGGGCGTTTTGTTGCCTTCGTTATTAGTCCCACTAACGATATCCGTTTCAAGGACACATTTACCATCTTTGTAGAAATAAGCTCGTTGGTCAGCTAATGAAACCTCAGCATAAGTATCTCCAATACCATTATTGGATGTAACATTGTAGCCGAGCCCAGCAGTGTTATAGCCTTTACCTTCAATATCGTGCTTCCCATCAACTTCTTGACGACCATCGATAATTGCTTTAGTTAACGAATTGCCAGCTTTTTTCTCGCTAATTTTCCAACCATAGGACCCATTAGCTGTAGTGGTAATTTCTGCTCCAGAATGAGTCCTAAATTTAAATGGTTTATCAAGTGTTGCATGTTTTTCATTGATTTCCTTTACTTGTTTGTTTAAGGCTGCAGTGTCGAAATGATACTTGCCATTTTGATAAGTTGCCCGGGTAATAATTTGACTGGTAGTAAGGTCATACTTTTCGCTTTGAACAAGGTAAGTAACTTTCTTCCCTTTTAACTTATTTAATTGTTTCTCCTCGTTCTTGACGGTTTTGCTATTTGCAGCAATCGGCTGCTCCTTATGTAAGGTAATGTTAATTTTAGTACTTCCGGCTTGATTATTTAGTTGATTAACAGCATTTTGTAAATCATATTTATTACCCTTAACCGCTGGAACTACAGTAACTTTCTCATTTTGGTAGACAGCATAGGCATCAACGGGAGCTTTACGGCCTGTGTTGAGTTGCTGTACCTTGTTAGTTAATTTGTTTTTAGCAATATTAAGCGAATCTTGATCAAAGTTATCCGGCTTTATTGATAAATTTGTTGCTTTACGTGATGGGAAAAATGTAAACTGCTTTTTCAGTGCTTGATTAAATTTTTGTTCATCATTATTGTTAAAGTTAGCCTTCATTGATTTAGTTTGGTAAACTAGCTTATTGTCAACATATACTTTGGTTGCTCCTGAGGTCCCCTTTACCTTATCAAAAGCTTGCTTGGCTGTTAGTCCCCCAACGGCAATATTATTGATGGTTACGTTTTTGTTGAAATGATTTTTCTGGTGAACAGTCATCCCCGCAATCATTATAATTAATAATGCTCCTATTCCTGCTATCCAGTATTTAATGTTTGAATGCATTGTACCTTCCTCAAATCGAAAATAAATAATTACGTTCCTATCTTAGCACGGAAAATTGATAACTCAATAAAGAATTTTTTGTAAAGTTACCGGGTTCTTAAATAGCGATCAATACCATCTAAAAGAAACTTAAAAAACAAACAAATATTTAATAGTAGAAATACTTTGAAGAAGATCCGCCAATTAATTATTTTTAATGAAAAGTGAAAAAGATCATAAATAATAACTAAAAGAATAAAAAGGAGGTTGGCACGTAAAATATCCTTTGACCATTTATGATTGATGGTATACGACCAAATATTTGATATGAATGAAAAAAATGATGTCATAATATAATCCTCACGATTGTTTACGCAAGATTTGCATAAATGATAGCAACAATAAAGAAAAAGATAGCAGTTAAGTATGAAACTTTAAGATTATCTCGCATTTTGTACACCTTTTTTAAAGTATATTGAATAAAAAATTCCCTATAATTATAATAGTGATGTTTTGAATTATCTGTAAAGGAGAAATTAATTTGAACTTACGAGTAAAGCATTGGATTTATGGAATATTTTGCTTATTAGTAGCAATAATTGCAGTTGGTCCAGAATTACATGCTGCTTCAAATGCACATCCCAAAAAAGCAGTAGTTGAATCGCAAGTAAAAGAAAAACCAACACAAGAAAAGAATGTCAACAGTAGTGAAAGTCATATGCGAACCCCCATTGATTGGCATAAGTCTTCAGAAACAATTCCATACCCAGATCTAAGTAAAGTGAAGGATTTTTGGATTAAAGTTGACTTAAAAAATAATCGGACATATTTGTATGATGGTTCAAAAATCATTTATACAATGTATAGCACAGGCGGAATTTACAAAAAGGATCCTAAAACAGGTAAGATGAAAAGTGTGACTCCGACAGGAACATTTTATGCTCAACAAGAGCGAGGAGATAGCTTCTTTAATCAATCATTAAAAGAAGGAGCTAATTACTATGTTTCCTGGAAAAATCATGGAGAATACTTATTCCATAGTGTTCCGACTAAAGCGGACGGAAAATATAATGAACAAGAAGCAGCTAAACTTGGAAAGACACAAGGATCACACGGGTGTATTCGACTTTCAGTACCAGACGCTCAATGGATGGAAAAGAATTTGCCAGTCGGTACTAAGATTGAGGTTGTCGGCTAATTTTGTAGCGCTAAAATTTTAAAGATGATCAAGAGCAGATCGATTATTAGAAAGAAAAAAATTATTTGCGTGATTGAAATTTTGATTAATGGGATGAAGTATGTAAGAAGATTATAAAAGATAATTATTATTAGTGAAATAAGATTACTTCCAAATAAGTGATTAAAGAAACGTCCATATTTTAATCGTGAAATCATTTTAATAGTCCTCCTTAACTATTAAAGGTGTGTTTTCAGGCAAAGTTTGAAGCCATTTAGCATCGGGGGTTGATACTTGAATTGTGTTTTCAATTTTGGGTACTTTTCGTAAATTGCGTGAGACCTGATGATTATTCATATCTGTGACAGGAGTTTCGATGTAGTTCCCATTAGTAATTCCTAACCAATTCTTAGCGATGGCTTGTTGGGAACCATTAATATGATAAATTTGCTGTCCCCGAGCGTGAAGTAGGCGAAAAGCCTTTTTTTGCGCTGGTAAATTAATCTGTGCATGGATAATGTAAATAACTTGTCGCTTATTTGAGTTGATAACTAGAATTCTTTTTGCTTGTTTGATGGCGATCAATTCAATGGGAGCATTATCAAGCTTGGGATATGCCCAATTTTCAGAGGATCGGTGAATATTAGGGGCACGAAGGCGATTTTGGTTAAGAATTTGACTTGTTTTGCTAGCTTGAGGAATAAATCTAGTAGCATTATATGTGTAAAGGTTAAAAATTAGAACAAAAATAAGGAATAGGCCAGTTGAGATGAAAAGCAGAGATTTAAGTTCTTTATTCATAATGAATTCCTTTATTATTTATTATTAAGTTTATCTTACCGTACTTGGAGAAAATAGGAGAATAGATTTTATGAAAAAATTGACAGTTTTTATTTTATCTCTATTCATGATGCTAATGGGGGGGAGTCAATCAGTATTAGCAAATAGTCGAATTGATGCTTCTGCAGCGATCATGGCTGATGCTTCAACAGGGCAAATTATCTATAAGCAAAATGTAGATAAGGCTCTGCCAGTGGCCTCAATTACAAAATTATTAACTATTTTGGTAATAGAAGATGAAATCCAACAGAAGCAGCTTTCGTGGGATACTCAAGTAAAAATAACTCCTGAAATTGCGGCTATTTCTAATGATGCTGCTTATTCTTCAATCGGCCTAAAATCTGGTCAATCTTATTCAGTTCGGACATTAATCAATGCAGCCCTTGTAAAGTCAGCTGATGGAGCTACCGTGGCACTTGCGACCGCTACCGGGGATGGAACCGATGAATTTAATCTTAAAATGATGCAAAAAGCCAAAAAAATTGGAATGACTAAGACCAACATTGTTAATTCAGTTGGATTAGATAATGGAGATATGAAAAGTTTTAAGTTAGCTGACCTTCCTAATAATGCTGCTAATACAATGAGTGCACGTGATGTTGCCATTTTATCGCAATACTTTGTGACACATTATCCTGAACTTTTGCAAATTACAGCACAAAAAGAAGTAAAATTTCAAATAGCGAAAGATCAAGTTAAGACTGAAAAAAATCTTAATAAGATGTTACCGGGAGAGCAGTACGCTGTAAAAGGAGTAACGATTGATGGACTGAAGACGGGAACTTCTGACAGTGCAGGAGCTTGTTTTGCAAGTACAGGTAAGTATCAGGGGCATCGCATTATTACTGTTATCTTACATTCAAAAGGGAGCAATAAAGATAATCGATTTAAGGCTACTCAGAATTTATATAAGATCCTTAAGACAGAGGATCATTTACAAAAAATAAAAGTTCCATCATCAGTAACAACGCGTAAAGTAGCTAATAGTGTTGAAAAAACAATGAAACTCACGCCACAACATGTAACCATTTGGAGTCCGTACGATACAAAAACTAACTATACACTTGGAACACAATATAAAAAGAAAAAACTAGAAGCACCTATTTGGAAAGGTGAACGTGTGGGCAGTTTAAGAATAACTAGTGATCAGCTGGAAACGCTTAATGGTGAGCCTCTAACTTATTCCCTATATAGTGCTAATGATGTTCGACGCGGCAACTTTTGGCAACGTCTCCTGCATTAAAATAAGTTTTGGCTGCATTATTGTTCTTAGGCTTATAATCTAAGTAAACAAAAAAGCGGGTGAAATTATGAAAAAAAGCCATATTGGGATTGGTGTAGTGATAGTAATTGTTATTCTGGCAATAGTTGGTGGTGCAGTTTGGCGTCAGCAAAAACATAGCAAATATGTGCAATCAACAACGCCAACGCTATTTTTCCATGGTGGAGGCAGTAGTTATCATGCAGAAGAACACATGGTAAATGCGGCTAAAAAAGCCGGGGTAACGAGTACAGTTCTGCGAGCTGACGTTGCTAATAACGGGAAAGTTACCCTTCATGGTTCAATGCATAAAGGGGCTATCAATCCAATTGTTGAGGTAAATTATGATAACAATAGACAGTTGAATTTTAATAAGCATGGCGAATATGCGACAAATGTTGTAAAGGCATTACAGAAACGCTATCGCATAACTAAGATTAATATGGTTGGTCATTCCCTGGGAAATATTTCGATTATTTACTATATGTTGCAAAACGGTAAGAATCAGAATATGCCTCAATTGCAAAAACAGGTTGATATTGCAGGTCATTTTGCTGGATTAAATTTTAAACAAGTACCTGCTGCTATCCAGCAACCAGTTGGAATGAAATTAAATAAAGACGGCAAGCCAAATGAAATGAACGCTACATATCGTCAAATGACAGAAGTACGGCAAACCTATCCTAAAGGTCAAGTAGCAGTTCTTAATATTATCGGTGATATTGGTAATCATACAGATGGAACTGTTGATAATGCATCGTCATTATCACTCAAGTACCTAGTAGCTGCTCGGGCAAAGTCGTACCGTGTCCTAAAAATAACAGGAAAAGATGCTCAACATTCGAAACTTCATAATAATGCTCAAGTTGATAAGGCATTAATTAATTTCTTATGGGGTAAATAACAAAAAAATCAGACGTAGAAAAATTCTGCGTCTGATTTTTTATTACATCTGGCTATGATGACAATGGTGACTATTTAAATATTGTTTAGTATATGCATCAACTGCTCGTAATGCTTGCGCAACGTCATCTGGAGTTACCTTAAATGGCAAACGATCCATGGTATCTTGTTCTGAACAGGCGGCTTTTCCAGCACTGAGCAATTCTTCATCAGTAACATTTTCTAAATGTAGATCAGCAAGAGTGGTTGGGAGGCCTAAAGAAAGAATAAATTGGAAGTATTTGTTATAACGTTCTTTATCAGCACCTTCGAGCATTAATTGGGTAAGTGTTCCGTATGCAACTTTCTCACCGTGTGTTAAATCATGTGTTTCTTCTAAAATTGTTAAGCCATCATGAATAGCATGAGCACCGGATAAACCGCCACTTTCAAAACCAAGACCACTCATCAGGGTATTAGCCTCAACAATATTAGAAAATGCTGGCGTAACGACATGTGCTCCCGCATCTGCTACAGCTAGGTGCGAGTAATTAAATAATGTCTCTTCACATTTCTGGGCGATTGCATTTCCAACAAGGGTTTGTTTTGCACCAAGCATTGTATCACTATGAGCTTGAGCAACTGCTTGTGCCTCAACATTGGTAGCTAAAGCATCAGCAATTCCAGAAATAAGCATCCGAACGGGACCATTAGCGATAACTTGAGTATCAACTAAAACCAGATTAGGGTTTTGGTTGTAGAAACGATAATGATCGAAGCCACCGTCATCAGTGTAGATTACTGAAAGACGAGAACAAGGTGCATCGTTTGAAGCCAATGTTGGCATAATTACAACTGGTAAGTTAAGGTTATCGGCAATCGCTTTGGCAGTATCAACTGTTTTACCACCACCAAGACCATAAACGACAGTGACATTATTTTCTTTACCAATTTCTGTGACTCGATTTACTTCGTTAGTGGATGATTCACCATTAAATTGAACACGGGTAACATCATAACCGCTTTCTTGAAGATATTGTTCAAACCGCTTACCTACAATTTTATAGACTGTTTCGCCAGCCAATAGTAACGGCTTTGTGCCAAAGTTTTTAAGATACTTATCACTTTCAAAAAGGACACCTTTACCTTGAATATACGACGATGGTGAGCCAAATTCTTCAACCATAAAAATCCCTCCATTATTCTTTGTGTATAAGTTAACAATATCACTTTTGCTACTGGAGGAAAAGTTTAGTTGATTGAAATTAGCTTAAACTTAAAAAACAGAGCCTAGACAAAACAAAATGTTTTGCTAGGCTCTATTATGCTATGTTGTACCCGTGCTACTTATTATTCGCATCTGGATTAGTAATCTTAATCCGATTAGAGTCAGTTGAAGAGTGGTTTTGTTCAGGGGCGTCAGTGCTGTAGTCATCGACAGTTGAACGGTCACCGTTTTCTGAGTAAATACTCGTTGATTTAATTCCCTTCTTCTTTTCGATTCGCTGTGCTCGTTTTAGACCATTTGAATAATTGTAATCAGCTGGGTTAACGTTTTTAAACCCTTTTGGATGGTAGAACCGCAAGAGATTCTTTTCGTTTAACGAATCAGAAAGAGTCAATTCCTCATTTACAAACTCTTGATCTTTCTTTAACTTCTCTTGTTGCTTCTTGGTAAGTTTAGCTTCTTTACCAGTCTTATTATTGTAAATTGTTCCGCCCACACTAGTATAAGTTGGGGTAACAAAATCTCGATTACGGAAGGCAACTACTTGATTATGCTTGCTAGAGAAGAGATCAGTTCCAAACTGAATGTAGCGTTTACTGCTAATTCCTAACAAGTGAAGGAGGGTTGGAAGAACATCCACTTCTCCACCATAGGTATGGTAAACCTTTCCGTGACCCGTACCAGGGATGACAAACATTAGTGGTACACGTTGAAGTTGAGCATTATCAAAGTCTGTCCAATCATCTGCACTCTTTCCAAGAACACTTGCTAAGGAAGTATTCTCGCTGTTTGAAATCCCATAATGATCACCATAAATCATAATAATTGATTTCTTATCAAGTCCAGTCTTTTGGAGATAATTAAAGAATTCTTGGATTGATTGATCAAGATAATGGGCTGTTACAAAGTAATTATCAACGTTACTATCCCCAGTATTAGTTGTTTGGAAGTTAGGATCCTTATCTTCGTCATCAAGCGTGTAAGGGAAGTGGTTAGTAACAGTGATATATTTAGCATAGAATGGCTGCTGTAAACTTTGGAGATACTTGATCGAGTTTTTGAATAATAACTTATCTTTAAGGCCATATCCGGTAGCCTTATCTCCAGAAGTATCATAATAACTAGCATCAAAGAAATATTGATAACCTAAATTTTTGTATACATTATTGCGGTTCCAGAAACTAGCAACATTTCCATGGAAGACTGCGCTCGTATAACCGGCGCGTTGATTAAGAATAGCTGGAGCGCCTTGGAAGGTATTATCACTTCCCAACGTGGCAAATAAAGATCCTTGTGGCAAGCCAAATGTACTAGTCTCTAAGAGGTTTTCTGCATCACTAGTTTTACCTTGACCGACTTGATGGAAGAAATTATCAAACGAGTAGGTATCTTTGCCGTTATAAAGCGAGTTAAGGAATGGGGTAACTTCTTGACCGTTGATCTTCTTATTAATCAAAAATTGTTGGAAACTTTCAAGGTGGATGATAATCACGTTACGACCCTTGGCAATTCCATACATTTGGGGATTAGCCGGAGCGTAGTGCTTATCGGTGAATTTTTTAACTTTTAGCAGTTCAGGTTTAGTAGCACTTTGTCGCATATTATTGATATGTTGCGATTTTACTAAATCATAACCAGTAAAAGTATCAATACCAAGATATTTTACAATGTAAGAACGATCAAATGTCCGTCCAAGCAATTGAGGGCGGCTCATTTCCGCAAAAGACAAATTAACCCCAAATAAGACAAGACCAACGGAACTAAATGCGAATGCTAATCGTGTTCCAATTGCTCGTGGATCAAATTTGATGACTTTACAGAGCATTAAAATAAGAATTACGACGATATCTAACCAGTAAAAGATGTCATGAAAGTTAGTGAGGGCAAGTGAACTACCACTTAAACCTTGATTAACTTTTGAATAACCAGTCATCGTAGCAATTGTCATAAAATCGGTAAATTCACGATAATAGATGACGTTTAAATAGAGTAATAATGTGTTTGCAATGTCTAACCCCATAATAACTGGGTAGAAGAACCGCGAACGTTTAAAGTAGAATGCTAAACTATAAATAAAAAAAGTGGTCGCTAACGGGTTAAAAATTAAAATAAGGTATTGAAAAATTCCCGTAACACCAAGCTTAAAGTCAGTAAAGTAAGCAAACAGGGTCTTTAACCAAAAAAGGATAACTAGGAGGGTGAAAAAACCAATCCTAGTATCCACAAATTTGCTTAATTTTTTCATTAGGAATGTTCCTCGCAATCAATATGGTTTGTTCTATATTATCGAAGTACAATTTCGACAAATCAAGAATTATTTTATCATAGATTACTACAAAACATCCTTTTTATGGAAATCATTGAAGAAACTTAATTCTTTGCTGGGACCAAGGCAGGAACAGAAAGCCAGTCATAACTAAATAACTTTTTAAGTTTTTTATTTACTGGAATCCATATTCCTGCTTTCAAGATATCAACCAATGATGCCCGTAAGGTTTTATCTTCCCGATATTGTTTAGTTAATGGAATCTTGAGTAAGTGGCCTTCTTCAGTAATTACGGTAACATTTTTCGGAGTGACATTAATAATCTTAGCAGCGACAATATTTGGTTGACTAGTATCTTTAAGTTTCATAATAATTCCTTCCTTCTATATTTTTTAGTCTACGTGGAGGATATGAAGAATCTGTGTTTAAAGCTCAAAGTTAATCCTTAAATAGTTTTAAGAGTTTGTAAGCGGTACAATAAGATTATGGAGGGATTGTTATGACTAAATTGAATATTTATCTTGTTCGCCATGGACAGACTTTTTTTAATATTTACAATAAATTGCAAGGGTGGAGTAACTCCCCACTAACTATGAAAGGCAAAGAAGATGCAAAGGTAGCTGGCGAGAAATTGCAAAACATTCACTTTGATGGGGCCTTTTGTAGTGACCTTTCCCGAGCCATGGAAACAGCACAAGTAATTTTAAACCTTAATAACGCTAATTCTGTTGCTCATCCAGTCACCGCTCCTTATTTTCGAGAAGAGTTTTATGGATCATATGAAGGAACGAATATGGATCTTGCCTGGTACAACGCGGGTGCTCCTCATGGCTTTAAGAACTTCCGGGAAATTGTGACAGCATATTCCATCGGTCAAGCCAAAGACTGGTTAAAGGATGCTGATCCATTTCATGATGCCGAAAATAATGAAGAGTACTGGCAACGAATGGACAAAGGGATTGAATTAATTCGTAACGCTGATTTACCCGACGACGCCAATGTTTTATGGGTAAGTCATGGAAATACTGTTTTAAGCTTAGTCGAACGTTTTGGTCATGGAAAGTATGACGTGACAGAGCGCCCGGCAAATGGAAGTCTGACGCGCGCAACGCTGACTGATAATGATATGGAAATTATTGAATATAATAAGTAGCCTAAGTAATAAAAGTGAAAATGTTAAAAAGTAGGTAAATCTAATGGGTTTAACCTGCTTTTTAAATAATAAATATGCATTTGTTGAATTAATCTGACTTATTATGAAGTTTGTTGAAAACGCTTGCTAAAATTGAGGAGGAGGGAGAAAGAAGACTTAAGGAGTGAGGATGATGGGAGAAGCAACAGCAGGGAAAAAGCATCGGTTTAAATTAAAAATGCCAGGTGCATTTACAATTTTATTCTTTCTGACAGTGATCGCAGTAATGCTTACTTGGATTGTTCCAGCGGGAAGTTATTCTAAGCTAGCATATGTTAATAATCATCTCCAAGTAACGCAACCAACTGGAGAAAAAATTAGTTATCCTGCGACACAGGCAACATTAGATAAATTGCACATTCAAATTGATGTCGACCAGTTTAAATCAGGAGCAATTAATAAGCCAATTTCAGTACCAGGAACTTATAAACGGCTTGAACAGCATCCTGCTTCGATCAGCGATATTTTCTCTAGTATGGTTGATGGTACAATTGAATCAGTTGATATTATGATTTTTATCTTAGTTTTAGGTGGTTTGATTGGTGTTGTTAAAGCAAGTGGAGCTTTTGAATCTGGACTAGCAGCATTATCTACCAAGACTAAGGGGAAAGAATTTATTTTGGTGTTCCTCGTGACAGTTTTACTGGCACTTGGTGGAACGCTATGTGGGATTGAAGAAGAAGCGGTTGCCTTCTACCCAATCTTAGCCCCGGTTTTTATTGCGATGGGGTATGATTCAATTGTTTGTGTTGGGGCCATTTTCTTGGCAAGTTCGCTCGGAACAACCTTTTCAGTCATCAATCCGTTTTCAGTTGTTATTGCGTCAAATGCTGCTGGGACAACTTTTACGCAAGGAATGGCAGGACGAATTTTTGGCTTGGTAATTGCAGTTACTTGTTTATTATTTTATCTGCATTGGTATGCACGCAAAGTACAACAGAACCCACAGTTTTCCTATTCGTATGATGATCGGGATAAATTTGATCAAATGTGGGGAATGGCTACTAGCGAAGAAAAAGATCAGCGGTTTACATTAAAAAAGAAAATTATTTTAATTTTATTTGCTTGCGCCTTCCCAATTATGATTTGGGGAGTAATGGCCAAAGGATGGGCCTTCCCTAACATGGCATCTGCTTTCTTAACAATTGCTATTATTATTATGTTTTTAACTTGTTTTGGGCACCAAGATGGTTTGGGAGAATATAAGACCACAACAGCTTTTTCTGATGGAGCAGCTAGTTTAGTCGGTGTATCATTAATTATTGGTTTGGCACGAGGAATTAATAAAGTGCTTAATGATGGCTATATTTCTGATACAATTCTCTATGCTTCTTCAAAAATGGTTGCACATATGAACGGATCGTTTTTCATTATTGTGATGATGCTGGTATTCTTTGTCTTAGGTTTTATTGTTCCATCATCATCTGGTTTAGCAGTGCTAGCAATGCCAATTTTAGCGCCGCTAGCTGATACGGTTCATATTCCACGGTATACAGTTGTTACTGCATATCAATTTGGTCAATATGCAATGTTATTCTTAGCACCGACTGGATTAGTTATGGCAACTTTGCAAATGCTCAATATGCGATATTCACATTGGTTGCGTTTTGTGTGGCCGGTAGTTGTCTTTGTATTAATCTTTGGTGGTGGGTTATTGGTAACAGAAGTATTAATTGCAGGATAATAAAAAAGTCTGGGTAAGAGAAATTCTCAAACCCAGACTTTTTTAAGCTTCCTTTATTTGCTTTTCATTCGTAGTATTGCGTTGCTTTCCTTTTTGCCACTTCAAACCAATTCCAGTAACTCCACTTAAAATTGAGAAAACTGGTGAAAACAGACTAAAGAAAGCAAATGGTAGGAAGTGAAGGACTGGTACACCAAGGGTTGAGGCGGCGAATGATCCAGCAACACCCCATGGGATTAAGTAGTTAATAACACTTCCGCCATCTTCAAGGACACGACTAAGAGCTAATGGTGAAAGACCCATTTTATCAAACGCACCCTTAAATGCCTTACCGGGAAGAATAACGGATAGGTATTGCTCCCCAACAAAAAGATTGATTCCAATACCCGAAAGAATTGTAACAGTAATAAGGCTGCCAGGCTTATGAAGGTGGTCAACAAGCGGCTTCATTGCTGACTGAACAATGTTAAACTTCATCAAAATTCCCCCAAGCGAAAGGGTAACAATGATCAAGGAAACTGTTCCCATCATACTACTGATCCCGCCACGGGTAAGCAGCGTATTAACAGTTGCATCGCTAGTGTGAGAAACGAAACCATCACTAACTAATTTGGCGAGGGATTGAAGAGAGGTTCCTGGCTTTTGGAAGAAGATCATGACTACTGTAACGATGATATTGATAAATAAGGTTGGAATAGCAGGAATGTGGCGCCATGCACAGATAAACATTAAGGCGATTGGTAATAGGGCCCACCATGAAATTATAAATTGTTGATTAAGGATAGCCATTGTGTGGGCGATCTTGCCAGCACTCATATGGGAACCGGAATTACCAAAGAACCAGAATAGAATTAGCGAAACGATAAAAGAAGGAATCGTTGACCACATCATATTCTTGATATGGGCGAAAAGGTCACTACCTGCGATTGCAGAGGCAAGATTAGTTGAATCAGAGAGTGGCGACATTTTATCACCAAAAACGGCTCCCGAAATAATCGCACCCGCTACTAGCGCAGGATTAGCATTAAGCGCAACCCCCATTCCAAATAAGGCAATTCCGATTGTCGAAATAGTTGTAAAACCACTACCGATGGAGAGACCGACTAAAGAACAGACAATGAATGTTGATGGAACAAAAAATTGACTGCTAATTAGTTTAAATCCCACAATCATAATTGTAGGAATAACTCCAGCTTGAATCCAAACGGCAATTAACGCACCAATAAGGATAAAGATAAAGATGGGGATGATTGCGGTCCCAATTCCTTCTTGAATCCCCTTATGAATCTCATCCCAACTAGCACCACGAAACCTAACCCAAAAAATAAGTAAAGCGATGACAAAAAGGACAGGGATCTGTGGTGACAAACCAAACTTAATCACGGCAGTTCCTAAAATTATTAGCATAATAAGTAAGAGGATTGCAGCCTCTTTGAAACGAATACTCTTCATCGTTGTTCCTCCTTAGAAAAGAAATAAAAAAGTCCCGTTGATAAAAGTATCAACGGGACGATTATTTTAATCGCGGTACCACCCACCTACGCATCTTGATTTTATGCGCACTCATATCAGGTGGTAACGGCACTGAATATGGCCGGACAATTCAGATCTCGTGATAATTCGAAACACTCCGCCTGACCGGTTCGCACCTAACCACCGGCTCTCTTACGCCCAACGAAGGTTCTACTGAAACGATAATTGTTGAAATTATAATATCGTGCTGAGATTTGAATGTCAACAACTAAATTAAAAAAGAATGAGAATTAATTATTATTAGCCCACCGGTGATTAAATAACAGATTAAGAAGAACGGCTGAAAGACTGGTGACGACAATTCCGTTACCCAGGATGATTTGAAATTCAGTTGGCATATGCTGGAACAGTTGCGGATACATGGTAATCCCTAATCCTAGTCCAATTGATACAGATGCAGTAAGAAGGTTGGCATTGTTAGAGAAATCAACTTTATGGAGAATTTGAACTCCTTGAACACCGACCATTCCAAACATCACAATCATTGCACCCCCAAGGACAGGTTCTGGAATAACCGTTGCGAGGGCGCCGACTTTAGGTAAAAGACCAAGTAATAAGAGTAAAAAGGCGGCATAGTAAACGGGTTGGCGACTTTTTACTCCGGACATTTTAAGAACACCCACATTTTCAGAGAAAGTAGAATAAGGGAAGGTATTAAAAAGTCCGCCTAAAATTGCAGCAATCCCTTCAGCACGGTATCCACGTTCTAAGTCGTTAGTTGTTAATTGCCGGCCAGTAATGTCACTAAGGGCAAAGAACACTCCGGTTGACTCGATCATTGTCGTGAGCGAAACAAGAATCATTGTGATCATGGCACTCATATCAAAACGTGGAACGCCAAAGAAGAATAATTGTGGAGCGTGGAACCAAGCAGCTTCACTAACCGGTTTAAGAGAGACAAAGCCTAATGCGCCTGCAATGAAAGAAGAAATTAAAATTCCTAATAAAATGGCGATTGATTTCATAAAGCCACGAGCAAAGGCATTGAATAATAGAATGATAGCAATTGTTAGAAAGCCGATAAGGAGGTTAGCGGGATCACCAAATGAAGCAGCAGTTGGTGTACCTCCTCCTAAGTCTTGGAAACCTACTGGAACAAGGGTAAATCCAATAATAGTTATTAAAGATCCAGTAACGACCGGCGGAAAAAACTTTTTTAAGCGGGCAAAAAAGCCAGCAATTAGGAAAACAAAGATCCCGGCTGCAATAATGGCCCCATACATATAAGTGATTCCTAGTTTTCCACCAATTGTTTCGAGAGGGGTAACAGCTTGAACTGCACAACCGAGGACAACTGGCAAGCCGATTCCAGTTAATGGTGTTCGCTTTAATTGTAAGAGTGTTGCAACACCACACATGAAAATATCGATCGAGACCAGGTAAGTCATTTGAAATGTGGAGAAGTGTAAGTAATGTCCAATTAATAACGGAACAAGAACGTCTCCAGAATACATTGCAAGTAAGTGCTGGAAACCAAGGACAAAATTTTGCCATTGACGAGTGAAATCGATTTTAGTGTGACGACTAGGTGCTTGAATAGATGAAACAGGTTCTTTCAAAATATACCTCCCCAAAAATTAACACGCCTAAATAAAAATAAGAGACTGAAAAATTCAGCCTCTCTACCGATTTTTAAAAGCTTTAAGTTAAAAACGGACAGTGTCAGTTTTTAAGAAGTGCTTATAGTCTAAAGTTTACGGCTTTAGGTAGAGACTAACCGACCATATTTCGGTATTATATAGGCTATTTATTTGATGTAGTTATCCTAGCACTAATACCGAATATTTTCAATGCCTTGTTCGGTATTAATGATATTTTAGATTAATTTGTGTGACTAACGTTCAGTTTTTTTCTTATGATCTAGTTAATTCCAGATAGTGGTATTATTAGAAAGTACAGTAACTACTGTGGAAGGAAGCGTATAGTATGCAAAAGCTAATGAGTAGTTGTACGGCAATGCTTGTTGGAAAGAATGCTACGATTGATGGTTCAACAATTATTGCACGTGATGAGGATGCTGAAGATGGAGTCAATCCCAAGACTTTCAAAGTATTTCCTGCCAAGGATTACACCGGTGAACATTATGTTTCAAAATATAATGGGTTAACTGTTGAGATGAAGGGACAAGGATGCCGTTATACGGCAACTCCCAATGGCGTGCCTGATGAAGGACGTTGGGATGAACAAGGCATTAATGAATATAACGTTGCAATGAGTGCGACAGAAACCGAGATGACAAATGCTCGGGTTCTTGGTCATGATCCGTTAGTAGAAAACGGAATTAATGAAGATTCAATGGTTTATCTTGTCCTACCATTTATTAAGTCTGCCCGTGAAGGTGTTCAACGGCTTGGATCATTAATTGAAAAGTACGGTACTGGTGAAAGCAATGGGATTGCCTTTAGCGATAAGGATGAAGTTTGGTACTTTGAGACCGGTGGAGGTCATCAATGGGTTGCCCAGCGGATTCCTGATGATGCTTATGCAATTGCACCGAACATTATGTGTATCGAAGAGGTCGACTTTAACGATCACGATAGCTTCATGTATGCGCCGCAAATTAAAGATTTTGTTGAAAAATATCATTTAAATCCTGATCCACAAACGTTTAATTTCCGGAATATTTTTGGCACACAGGATGAGGCAGATGCCTACTACAACACCCCTCGTTCTTGGTATGGTCAAAAACTCTTTACTCCATCATTAAAACAGGAGCCAACGAGCCAAAACATTCCATTTATTCAACATGCAGAAAAGAAAATTGCGGTTGAGGATGTAGAGGACTTCCTCTCATCGCATTATAATGGTACCCCTTATGACCCAATGGGAACTTATGCATCTGGAACACCGGAGGAACAGCGAAAATTCCGTTCAATTGCTCTTGATCGAAATCAAAGCTCATGTATTTTGCAAATTCGAAATGATGTACCAGCGCAATATGCTGCTATTCAATGGATTAATTTTGGCTTTTATTGCTATAGTCCTTACGTTCCGTTCTTTACAAATATTAGTGATACTCCGGCAAAATATAAGTATGCAACTGATGATGCCCAGCCGGATAAGAGTGCTTATTGGCTAAATAAACTGTTAGAAGTTATTGTAGAACCACGATATCATGAATTTATCAATGAAGTAAATGATTTCCGTGATCGGTGTCAAAGCTATGGCGTAGGACGAGTAGATACAATTACAAGAACAGCCCAGATTCAAAATTCAGCTAATTTAATTAACTACCTAACTGAACAAAATATGAAAACCGCTAATCATATTCTGAATGAAACCCATAAATTGATTAACCAGCTTTTGCATGAAGCGTTGTTAAATTCTAAGTTCCAATTTGAACGGGGCGATAACTTATAAAAAATCGGAAGCTTGAGAAAAAAGTTCTCAGCTTCCGATTTTTATTTCCACCAATGACGATTAATAAGAAAGATGACACATGCCAACATTAAGACAATAGTAATGAAGATTGTAAAAACCCATGAATAGGTTCCGTTCGCAAGGGGTAATTTGACGTTTTCACCATAAAAACCAGATACAATTGTTGGAATTGAGAGAACAATTGAATAAATGGTTAGATATTTCATCGTTTGATTTAGGTCACTGTCAAGAACCTTACTATAGGCATTTGAGACACGGGCAGAAACATCTGAAGTCATCTGTGCCATCTCTAGACCTTGCTGGGCTTCGACAATTACATCATCGAGATCATTATATTGTTTAGTAGTAATGTGATTGCCAAAGCGGCGTTTAAATTCTTCAAGTAGAGATACATTCCCCTTGAGCGAGGTAAGAATGTAAACTAACCCAGTTTCAATCTCCATAAATTGGGTAATCGCTTGGCGTCCCGTTCGCCGTTGAAGATTTTGTTGAATTTCTTGTCGCTGCTGGTCTGCACGACGAAGGGGGCCAAAATAGTCAGTTGAAAGTCGATAAAGAACTGGGAAGACTAAGTTTAATTTGTCGTCATTTTCACCATGCTTCTTTAATAACTGTAGCTGATTGGCAATGATTCCATTTACAAAGTTCGTTTTTGCATTTGTAAAAGTAATAATATTATTAGCGGTTAGCATGATGCCAATTGGTGCAGTCTGTGGAGCTGTCACAGCATGAGTTGGCACATAGACATCGAAAATTAATAATGTGACTCCTGCATCTGGGTCAATTTCAACCCGGGCTTTTTCGTAGGGGTCAATTGCGTAATCAAGTAATTCTTGAGTAACCTCATATTTTTCAATTAAATCTAAACGTTCATGGGGGAGAGGTTCGAATATACTTATCCATTTACTATGATCATTAATTTGTTCTGTTGTTAACATCAGTACCCATCCCCTTTAATTTACTCATACTCTATTCAACGCTATTATTGGATAAAAGTAAACCGGCTTAAAAATATTCTAAATATTTCCTGGGAAATACAGTAAAATAATCTTATCAGAATTTAGGCTAAAGAGAGGTGAGTAAAATGAATTATCGGTGGCAGATTCATGAAAAGTTAGCTGATAACCAGGTGGCGAAACCATTACGCAAGTTACTTCATGATCAATGGCTGCTTCCTAATCGGCTAATTCACTATTTGCGGATTAGGCGGACAGTGCTTGTTAATGGCAACTATCGATCCATGAATGAGATTGTGGAGAACAATGATAATATTCAATTATTATTTTGTGGTGATGAAATTCGTACCCCCGCCGCAAATGATTATATTCCGTCTTCGCAGCCACATTTGGAAGTTCTCTATGAGAATCGTGATTTGTTAGTAGTAAATAAACCGCGGGGACAAAAAACACACCCTAATTATCATGGCGAAACAGGAACATTAATGAATGATGTGGCGGGTTATTTAGTGAATAGTGAAAATAATGCTTATATGGTTCATCGGATAGATTTACAAACAAGTGGAGCAGTAGTTGTTGCTAAAAATCCAATTGTGGTCCCAATCCTCAATCGATTAATTAGCGGGGGGCAAATTCACCGACAATATTTGGCGGTAGTGGAAGGGAAAATGGCCAAAAGTGGAAAGCTCGATTGGGCAATTGGGCGTAATCCAGTAAATCCCCATCTTCATCAAGTGAACGGGCAAAACGCGCAGCCAGCCTTGACATATTATGAAACATTGGCAAGTAATCATGAACGTTCCTTAGTGAAACTTCGCTTAGCAACTGGCCGTACGCACCAACTTAGGGTTCATTTGGCGCATAGTGGCCATCCGATTGTTGGTGATCCGCTTTATAATCCTTCGTCAACAGAAGGGATGCTGCTTCATGGTGTGTCGCAAAAACTCATATTACCTTTCGTAATGAAATCTTTAAATATTAGCGCGCCATTACCATCGTATTTTAAAAATTATTTGGTAAAATATAACTTAGCTAAAAAGCAAATTTAAATTAAGGGAGGACATTAATTGTCACTTTTAGAGAAGTTGTATGGACCATTTTTTGATCCACATAACTGGGCAACAGTCGTTACATCAGGACAGGATTGGTTAATCATTTTTTCGTTGGTTATGATTGAATGTTTACTGTCAGTTGATAATGCTGTTGTGTTAGCGGCTCAGACACGAGTATTACCGACATTAAAGGAACAAGAAGAATCACTTTTCTACGGGATATGGGGTTCTTACATTTTTCGCTTCTTAATTATCGGGATTGGTGTTTATCTAATTAACTTTTGGGAAATCAAGGTTATTGGAGCGGCTTACTTAATTTACCTTGTCTATCGTTACTTTCATAATAAATTCTTTGGTAAACGAGCAATGCGAAAGACTCGTGAAGGTAAAACACGTTTAACTGGACGTAAGCTTTTTTGGACAGTTGTTTTACAGATTGAATTTATGGATATTATTTTCTCCATTGATTCTGTTTTGGCATCGTTAGCCGTCTCAAATAATCCAGTTATTGTTTTAATCGGTGGCTTGATTGGGATTGCATGTATGCGAGGGATTGCTGAAGTTATTATGAAACTGATGCGCAAAGTTCCTGAGTTAGAACCGATGGCATATATTTTAATCTTTGTGATTGCTATTAAGCTCTTCTTAACGATTCCTGCAATTGATATCGAGATTCCATCAGGGATTTTCGGTAGTTTTATCTTGCTTGTTTTTGCGGTAACGATTATTATTCACTTTATACGTAAATCACAGAAAAAGAAGGTAGAATAAAATGGCAATTGATGCGACAGCTGAGACATTTGATAATGATATTCAAGGCTCAATAACGATTGTTGACTTTTGGGCACCATGGTGTGGTCCATGTAAAATGATGGAACCAGCTATGAAGAAGCTAGAAAAACAATACGGTGATAAAATTAAGTTTGTGCGGATGAATGTTGATGGAAATCAGGAAATCGCACAACGGTATAAAGTGATGAGTGTGCCAAGTCTGGTTCTTTTTAAGGATGGACAGGCGAAAGAAAAAGTAACTGGATATTATCCAGAAGCTAAACTAGCTCATTACTTTGAACGAAAAATAACTGAATAAATTACTAAAAGGCTTCTAAACGTTTGAAAAATTCGAACGGTAGAAGCCTTTTTATCTGGCGAAATATATTTTATTTAAAATGTGGGCGATAGAAGTAGAAGAAAAGAAGTGCTAGGATAAAGGTTAAACAATCAGAAACAGCTTGAGCAGCAATGATTCCAGTATAACCAAATAATTTTGCGGAAATACTAATCACTACCCCGAAAATCAATCCCTGACGACAGAATGATAACCAAAATGCAGGCGTTGCTTTTCCCATCGATTGGAACATGGTTGTAAAAACAAGAATGATACCAGCAAGAGTAGTCGAAACTGACAGCCAGCGAAGCATCAAAGCACCTTCTTTTATTATTTGAGGATCGTTCATGAAAATGCGAATAACCTGGGGAGCAAAAATGAAAAGAATGATAGTGAGAATCAAGGCAAGACTAGCAACTACTTGAATATCAAATTTGACAACTTTATTAAACCGTTGCTCATCTTTAGCGCCGTATACGTAGCCGATCAAGGGTTGCGCGCCAAATGCAAACCCAACCATCACCATATTGATGATCATATTTGCTTTCATCGCAATTCCCATGGCAGCTACACTATCTGCGCCATGAACAATCAAGTAACGATTAGTTAAAGCGACAGCAAACGTTGCCATAATGTTAGTAACCGAGGCTGGAATTCCGATAGCGTAAATTTCGAATTGAAGCTTCCAACTGATTTTCGTTTCGTGAATTGAAGTTGTTAGCTTTTTACTCTTTGTTCGCAAATAATAAATCATTAAAATATCACCAATAACGGTACTTGTTACAGTAGCCAGTGCTGATCCAGCCGCACCAAGCCCACATGTAAAAATAAAGATCGGATTTAAAACGATATTAATTCCGGTTCCTACCATGCTAGCAATCATCGACTGAACAGCTAGACCTTCTGTTCGTAAAATATTAGTTGGTGAAAGACCAAAGATAATGAAAACTGCGCCCCAAGCGATCACCAAGTAATATTCTCGTGCATATTGCCAAGTAGCTGGCGAGGCACCTAATAAATGTAAAATTGGTGTTTGAAAGATAATCATTATTGCAGTAACGATGATCCCACAAATGATTGGTGCATAAAAGCAATAACCGCTGACAAAGCGCGCTAATTTATCACGATGTTCGCCAAATAAGCGGGAAATAACTGAGCTTCCGCCAAGGCCAAAAATATCCCCAAGAGCAATCATTAACGTAAAAATTGGTGCTCCCTGAGAAACACCGGCAACTAAATTGGGATTCCCAGTTTTGGCTACGAAGAAAGTATCAACCATGTTATAAATCAAGGTTACAGCCATGCTTAACACAACAGGTAAGGCTAATGTAAAGTATGCCCGCTTAATTGAAGAATGTTCAAATAACTCGTCCATTTTAAATCTCCTTTAAAAAAGAGTAAGTGGAAAAATTTTTATAACGATTATTTTCCATTCACTCTTTATTTATATAAATTCCGGGGATGAGGTTCGCCCTTTATTTCGTGTTTAACGTGTTTTAGCATGTCATCAATCATTTCAATAACGTGAGGATCATCTAAAGCATAGTAAACGCGTGTCCCTTCTTTATGGCGACTGACTAACTGGTAACGATATAAAATACCAAGCTGTTTTGAGACGATCGGTTGCGCAAGATGAAGATCATTAACGATTGTTTTAACATCAGCCTCACCGTCATAGTGCCGAAGATAATACAAGATGTTTAAACGCGTACTATTGCTTAGGACTTTATAGATTTTAGCAGCTTCATCAATAAAGGCTTGTGTGGAAGACAATGGTTGCTGCTCCTCCTTTTAATCGATTTAGTAATTATTATACCAAACTAAAGAAGGTGAATAAGGTGGGTAATTAATCCACTGTCCCAAAAAACATAACAACCAACACCGATATAAATAGCCTTCATTAAGGTTTCGCTATAACGCTGCATTGCTTGTTTAATTAGTGGAATATTACCAATTCCCTTAATGAGAATTACGATCGCAATTGAAAGGACTGCGATAAAAAGAAGTGCCAGAGTAAATTGTTGGAAGGTAAGATTCGTTAAAATTGGTAAGAAAATTGAGAGGTTGCAACCAGCGCAAACTGCTAAATAGGTTATTAAGGTGGTAATAATTGGGCCGTGCTTTTCGGTATGAGTTGGGTCTTCATCGTTGTCATGGAGAGCCATGTAAATAGGCAGGATCCCCAGTATTCCTAAAATCCATTCAGGGAGGAAAATAGCGAGAGTTTTTCCTAGTAAAAAGCTGATGGTAACTAGAACAAGAAGGGCACCAAGATAGCCAATAATTACATCACGAAGGTTATACCTTTCGAGTAAAAAGATTAAGATGAAAAAGAAATCGAGGTTTACGGCAAGAAATGTGATAAAAATAATCCACCAATTCATAATTAAATCTCCTATATATCAAATTCGATATATTAAATATATACCGAAAATAGTATATAGGCAAACTATCCTTCAAAATAAGTATAAAGTTTCTCAGGAGTAAGAGATTTTCGTTGCTCTGCATTAAAATCTGCTTTGATTTCACCGTCTTTAAGCACGATTAGACGATTCCCATACTCTAAGGCATCTTCAAGGTTATGAGTAATCATTAGGGCAGTTAAGTGATCTTTGGTGATCCGTTCATTAGTAGCGTGTAATAGATTTAGACTTGTGTGTGGATCAAGAGCAGCAGTATGTTCATCCAGCAAAATAACGTCAGGTCTTTTAATTGTTGCCATTAAAAAGCTTAATGCTTGCCGTTGTCCCCCAGAAAGGGCGCCGGTAGCTGTATTCATGCGATTCTCGAGGCCGTTATTCATTGTTGCAGCTAGCTTGGTGAAACGGTCCATGTTACTTTTTAACTTCCGGGGAATAAGATGGCGACGCTCACCACGTTTAGTTGCTAACAGCATGTTTTCGGCAACTGTCATTCGTGCAGCCGTCCCCAATTTTGGATCCTGAAAAACACGGGATAGGAAAGCCGTGCGCTGTTCTTCTGTCGTATTGGTAATGTCTTGTCCATTATGCAAAATTTTTCCTTCGTCAGCGTGTAGGTTTCCACCTATGACATTAAAAAGGGTTGATTTACCAGCACCATTCGTTCCAACGATCGTAATGAAGTCTCCCTCATTAATTTTAAGGTTTAAGCCTTTAAGAATAGTTGTTTCACTCGATGTACCCTTATTAACAATGGTTTTGACGCCTTGTAATTCTAAAATAGGTTTATTCATGAGGCCGGACTCCTTTCAAAATTGGCTTTTTAAGGTGAATGCGTTCTTCAAGTTGTGGCAACATCATGCAGATTGCAAGGACAATTGAGGAGATAAGGTTGAGGTCGTTGGCGGAGAAACCAAGTTGTAGCACAGCAAGTAAGATAATTCGGTAAATGATACTACCAAGAGTAACGGCGACAAGTCGCTGGTTAAGCGTTAATTCACCAAAGGCTACTTCACCAATAATGATTGAGGCAAGGGCGATAACAATCGTTCCAATTCCCATATTAATATCAGCATACCCATTATTTTGAGCAATCAAAGCACCGCAAAGGCCAACGATTCCGTTTGACACCATTAAGCCGATAATTACCATTATGTCAGTGTGAATACCGAATGATTTTGCCATGGTCGGATTATCACCAGTTGCGATAAAAGCCTGTCCATAGTCAGTTGAAAGGAAAAAGATCAGGATTACAGTAATAATTGCAATCGTAACTACTCCCAAGAAGACACTATCAAAGTATTGGGGTAAACTTCGCATGAATTCACCACTAAAGAGGGTCTTTTGGCCAAGCAATGAAACGTTTGATTTACCCATAATGCGGAGGTTAACGGAGTAGGCGGCGGTCATAGTTAGAATTCCGGCTAACAAACTTGGGATTTTTCCTTTAGTGTAGAGCAATCCAGTGATCAAACCAGCGAGCATTCCAGCACCAATCGCAATTAAAGTTGCCAGAAAAGGATTGATACCATGTGTGATTGCAGCAACAGCACTGGCAGCACCAAGAGGGAAAGTTCCTTCAACAGTCATGTCAGCAAAGTCAAGAATTCTAAAGGTTAGGTAAAGACCGAGACCAAGTAAAGCCCATAATAGTCCTTGACCGATTGACGATACAATTAGATTCATTTGTAAACCTCTCCTTTCGTTTCTGCATCCTTTTCAAATTGTGTGGGAATTTGTAAATTAAGTTTTCGAGCCTGCTTAATGTTGAGAACAGGAGTCCCATGCTTCATGTACTCAATCGGGGTATCAGCTGGCTTTGACTTACCCTTGAGGATTGCGACCGTCATCTTTGCACCTTGGACACCTAAAGCACGTTGATTAACACTGTAAGTTGCAACGCCACCTTGCTTAACCATTGTGTCAGTTGCCGGAAAGACTGGCTTATTAGCGGCGTCGGCATTCTTAACTAAGGTTTGCATTGCTCCAGCGATTGTATTATCTGTTGGTACAATTACTGCGTCGACTTGGCTAAGCATTTGCTCGGAAACCTGATTTAGATCGTTACTGTTAGCAATTGAATAGGCCTTCAAATTAATATTCATCTTACGACATTCACGTTTGATTTGGTGGTAACCGGCTACTGCTGAAGCATCACTTGAAGTGTAGATTACTCCCAGTGTTTTCATTCGCGGCATGAATTGCTTGATCAAATTGAGTTGTTCGCGAATTGGTGCTTGGTCAGATACTCCAGTAATATTGCCACCAGGATGCTGATTATTTTTCACTAGTCCAGCTGCTTTTGGATCGGTAACAGCACCAAGGACAATTGGTGTTTTAGTAGTAGAATTAGCTAATGCTTGAGCAGCAGGGGTTGTGATGCCAAAAAGAACAGTTGAGTTATCGTTAACGAGTTTAGAAGCCATTGTTTTAAGATTACTTTGGTCGCCATTCGCGTTTTGATACTCGATCTTGATGTTTTTACCGTTGTGATAACCTTCCTTGGCTAATTCATCAACGTATCCTTTATAAATTTCATCCAACGCTGGGTGGTGCATTAAAGTTAATACCCCAACTTTTGGAATTCGTTGTTTACTTACAAACTCATTGTTTTCCCTAAAGAATGCGAAACAAAGGAAAGCGATAATAATTGCAATTAAACTATACATTCTTTTCATCTCAAATCTCACCTCACAAAATAATAAAAAACGAGAGCCCACATGACGGACCCTCGCTTTTTGAAAGGCAAAATAAAAGTTCGCATGTGGATCCATGCGGACTGAAATGAACATCAAACTCAGCCGGCACAGATGCAATCTGTTCTTCAGGTCGCATCCATGACGAAACAACCTGAATTACCGGCTTTGCCAACGAGTATTAACGTTGATAGTTTGATATACGTTCATTATACTTACTCCCTACATAATTAATTGTTGTTAAGTATAACTAATGATTATAAAACTGTCAATATAATTATTAGAATTTGCTAAGAAAAAAGAGTAAGGTAGAAGAAAATCCTCTATCTTACTCAATAATTATACTACTCGTATCTTAGTTCATGCTGATGTAGAAACTAGGAGTGTAGTAGTTGATGTTACCAGTTTGGACGTTTTGACCTGGTGTAGGAGCTTGGATGTAACCACCATTACCAGTAGCGATTGCAACGTGGTAAGGAGCACTGTCTGGACCCCAGAAGTAAAGGTCACCACTTTGAGCGTTTTGGATATCGTATTGGTGGGTACCAAGGTTAGTTTGTTGGTAAGTAGTCCGGTAGTTTGAACCAAGACCGTATGCATATTGAACTAATCCTGAGCAGTCAAATCCGCCTGGTTGGTTACCACCCCAAACGTATGGAGTACCAATTTGTGCTTGAGCAACGGCAACCGCATTAGCAGTGGAACCATTACCTTGGCCGGCAGCAGTTGAAGTTGCTGGAGTAGCAGTCACAGCTGCAGTACTTTGAACAGTAGTGTTACTTTGGGGAGTAGCAACTGCTTCAGTAGCAGCGTATGTAGTTTGTGTTGGCGCAGCAGTGTTAGTAGTTGCCGCTAAAGTAGTAACGTTGGTGTTAGTGGTTGTAGCACTAGTTTGAGCAACGTTAATAGTAGCAGAAGCAGCACTTACTTGAGCTGAAGCTTGGGATGCAGCACTAACTTGAGTAGCAGTAGTGTTGTTATCAGAAGTAGCAGATACGACTGTTGTTGGTTGTGCTTGGTCGGCTACATTGCTTGCGTTTGTAGTAGAAACAGCTGGAGTAGTTGATGCAGCTGTTGTTTCAGTAGTTTCAACGGCTGCTTGACTAGCAGTAGTGTTATCAGTTGCAGTAGGTGCAGCAACGGTTGCGGCAGTAGAAGCAGTACTGATAGCAGAAGATGGGATAACTAATTGTTGACCAACGTAAATTACGTTAGGGTCAGCTAATTGGTTAGCAGTAGAAATTGAATCAACAGTAGTAGCGTATTGTTGAGCAAATCCCCAAACTGTATCTCCTGATTGTACTTGAACTTGTGTGTCAGCACTTGCAGTGTTAGCAACAGCTAATGCACCAGCAGCACCTAAGGCAGCAGCAAGGACTTTTGACATTGTTTTTTTCTTAGCGATAATTATTCACTCCTGAATTATTGTTTGTTTTTTATTTTATGCATGCAACTAATTTGTGCACTCTTTTACTATATGATGATATTGTGAAGAAGATATGAAAAATATCTTAAGGGTGGCAGTTGTTACATAATTGTTAAATTTTTGTAATAATTTGAAGAGGAAATTATTGGAATAAGAATTTTCCATACGCGACAAAGCGCTGTGACTGCGGCGTATAGCAAAAGATCATCAATTTGTACGTTGATGATCTTGTTTCATTAGCCGAAATATTTTTTATACATATCAATTAAATCAACTGGTGATTTTGTTTGAAGCAAGCCAGCAATATCTTTAATATCATTTGTACTCAATGAATCAGGGTCAGACTCCCATAGCATAAGCAAGTTAATGATTGTGTTTACGTAAATCGTTTTGATAAATGTAAAAGGCATAATTGAACGGCTAGCTACCTTGATATTTCCAAATAAATAAGGTACTCGTGCGTCAAATTCATCGTTTGCTAGTTTAACAATCATTTGTAAAAAGCGAATATCGCCATTGTCAGAAAGGAGCCGTGACAAATAAACTTTATGCTCATTGCAATAAGCGATTGTTTTGTCGAATGCCGTATTAGCTAGGTTCCTAATCTCATCACCTTCTGGAAGATGCTCCAAATCACTTAATTTCTTCCGGTCTTGGCTTAATGCTTGTTTTAGACCAGCTAGTAATTCATTTTCAATTTCTCGTAGCAATTCATGCTTGTTTTGATAGTAATTATAAAAAGTCTTCTTACTAATCTCTGCTGCATTAACAATATCAGTTGTTGTACTTTCAGATAACCGTTTTGTCGATAAAGTTATTATGAATCCCTCTTTTATCCTACTTTGTGTAGTGATTTTCCTTATATCCATTCCAATCTTCAACTCCTTAATTAATTATCTTAGGCAAACAGCTCTTTCCATAGTATAAAAGATATGTGACAACTTAATATAGAAAATACACCAACTGTATACAACTTATATTATTGAGGTTACTTTTTTACTCATGGGACATAATCCTCGAAATCTATTAACTCGACAAAATTTAATTGCTACAATACGAGCGGATTGAAGTAATACTTTGTGAGAAAGAGGGGTAGCATGAAAAAACGATATCTTATCAGGATAATTGAAGTCTTATTTATCATGATTATATGGACGATTAATTACAGTAGCATTACTTTTCGACCCCCTAATAATAATTCGAAAAACAATACCAAAATTCTCCCAAGTAGTAATAGTACTCGAAGTGAGCACAAGTTACGCAATCTGGGGTATGGTTTGCTGATTGTTTCTGTATCAGAGATAGTTCAGTTAATCAATGATAAAAGACATCATCTATACCGCTAATGCATAATCTTCCCAAAACTTCGAAATCTTTATTTATAATTGCGTTATTTTTACTAGGTGTTCTTCAATTCAATTACGCGAGATTGGAAGTGATGTGCGAAACAGTTCTAGTTAATAATTATCATCCGCAACTTCAAGCAGCAGAGATGCGGATGGCGGATGATCGGAATAGTTGGCCCAATGTTAAATATCTAAACCTTTTTAATGTTATTAGCCAATATCGACATTCAACTGCTACTTATATGGGTGCAGTAATAATCCCGTCTCTTCAAATGGATGTACCACTAGCAGCTTATACAGCTGATGATGTCTATACTTTAGGCGCTGGCATGTTAGTACCGCATTCTTTTGAAGAAAGTAATGAATTTATTATTGGCGCTCATAATATTGGATACTCTAGTACTGCCCTATTTACGCCACTTACTTCTCATAGATTAATAGGTAGGACTGTTTTAGTTACTAATGGCAAAAGTGTTAAGGAATATACAATAACCGCAACTAAAGTAATTATGCCGTCGCAAGTAGATATAGTATTTAAGAACGCTCCTAATCATCTTATCTTATTAACATGCACTGATAACAATAAGAAAAGATTGCTAGTTAAATGTGAGTTTAAAAATGAATATTCAATAAAACATCTTCACTCAAAAGTAAAAAAAGAAGTCGAAAAGAAATATCGACTTCATAATGTTTGATTTTAGATTTAGGGGTTATTTAGAGAAAATAAAGGAGTGAGCACAATGTATGTGCATGTTATTTACATGTCTATTTCAGGCAATGTTAGGAGATTTGTGGAACGTCTCCAACAATACGCATTACAGCAACACTGTATTAATGAAGATAGTCCGCTAATTTCTCTTTCAGAAATTCGCAAAGATACTTCACCAATTGAATTAAGAAGTAACTTTTTTGTGATCTTGCCTACGTACACTGTTACTTTTGCTCAACATTGGATAGAAATTTTGACGACACCCATGCATCATCACTTAAAAACACATAATAATTATGAAAAATGTTTAGGTTTTATTGGAGCTGGTGATGCATCAAGTGGAATGTATGCTATTACTGCCCGAGCCTATGCAAATCATTATAAAATACCATTTTTAACAGCTTTTGAATCCCGTGGAACAGAAAGTGATGTTGAACGAATTTATGCATTAATTAAGCTTCAAGTGATTCAAAAAGTTTATGGTTAGAAAAAGCACTTCATGAAAGCTGCATCATGAAGTGCTTTTTTCTTCCTTATAAATTAAGGAGATATTGTTAAGGTATCTACATTGGCATATGGTATTATGACTAGATACAATTATTCTTTCAGAGAAAGGGAACTATTATGACGAAATCTAATGATGAGATTCAAAAAGAAATGAAAGAGCTTAGAAGCGATTTTTGTATTTATTCATTTTTGATAATACTAACAAGTGCTGGATTTTGTTTAAGACATATGATTCCGTGGAGCTGGTTAAGCGCAATTGTTAATTTTTTGTTTATAGGCTCTGTGTTTGAATTGGGGCGCGCAATTGATAAGTATTTAAAATTGAGAAAACAACTAAAATAAAATCGATAAATGTGTTAGTCAAAATCAATATCAAGTTGAAATTGACGATCAAAACTAACTTTTCAATTATTATTTGTCATTGAAAAGCTCCCTCATTGCGTCATCAGTATTAACAAAAGTTTTTGCAGTGTCTGGAATAATTTTTTTCTTCAGCATACGCACGAACTACTGCCCGTTGAGTTTTGTCATTGAAAGCGACGTGTTCAATTTTGGGACATTTTCTTATAAGTTTATTATTGAGTTTCGTAATGGCACCTTCCTTTTTTTGTAAATATAATTACTTATGTATTAATAGAAGACTAGTAATAATGATAATAATAAATAAAATTAACCAATACTTTTGATGTAAGCGATTTTGAGTTACCTTTTTATCATTAGGATCGCTTTTAATTTGATGTATTTCCCAAGTACCCATTAATAGTCCGTAGATAAGGCCACTGACAATAGCACTACTAATTGTAGAAGGTTCTGTAAGTAATGGAATTAAGGCTCCTTTATTAGGTAGCCAATCGATAAGGATTGTTAATCCATACATTACAATTGCAAAGTAAATTCCTAAGCCAATTGCTCTTTTAATAAATTTTTGTTTAATCTTGCCCTCCTGTTTGGCTTCAACATCAATTTCTGTTAAATGATGTCGTTTAGTTTCATATAGAATATAGCCTAAAGAAACGAAAAAAGTTAATAGTAGGACGCTTACTACGATATCAAGAGTAAGTTCAGAATTATTAGTACTAAGCATTAAAAGGCTAGCAATAAAACTTAATAATACATTTACTGTTAATAAAAGGATGGCAATATTATTACCGATTCGATTGAGTTCATTGCGGCGATATTCATCTAATGGTCCATGAATACCGTAAAACCATTTAATGATTTTGGTGCTGATTGTTTCTTTCATTCTTGCGTTCCTCCCAAAATAGTGAATTAAGATCAGTATTTAATGCTTTAGCTAAATTAATACAAAGTTCTAACGAGGGATTATACTTATTATTTTCAATTAAGTTGATAGTTTGACGAGCTACTCCAATTTTTTGAGCTAGCTTTAACTGGGATAATCCTTGATCTTTTCGAAATTGTTTAACACGGTTCAAATATTTGGTCCCTCCTTATGACACATATATATGACATCTGTGCTAGGAATTTTATCATTACTTGAATTTGGTGTCAATTATATGTGACAAAAAATAAATAGACATAGAAGCACATTGTTACTTCCATGTCCAATAAATATGATTAATCCATTAGCAAGTTAGCTGAAGGAATCTATATTCATATAGTATTTCCTTAATATATAAATTAATCTAAAAATAATTCTTGAATTTGGGATTATTTATTTTTAAGTCTATGTTTCGCGTGATTATAGCCATTTATAAAACTTATGATTTCTTGCATTCTATTTCCGGAAATTAAGTTTAAAAGTACAAATGGTAATTTGGGGTAAAATCTAAATTTTTTGCTAACTTGATAATCTTCGTATGCCTGGTCTTTTCCCCCTTTGAAAGTCAGATAAGTTCTTTGAATTTTTAATCTTGGAGGTTTTGGAACCGTTCGATTTAGAAGTGTAATCTTGAGAGTATAAACCATGTTCATTAATTATGCTTAATCATATCATGGAGTTGGGATAGTAACATTTTGAAAGTACCTTCACCTTTGTTTTTGGATAAGTATATGAAATTTATCAAGCTAAAACTAGCAAAGATTTGTTGTATGCTTGTTATATCAATAATTCAAATTACTGAAGAATTTTATTAGATAACTTATACTTAATATATAAGAACTATTTAAAATAAAGTTTTCATTTAGCTGTCATATTATATTTTATCTGTAATACCTGAAATAATTTGTTGCCTTTAGAAAATTAGTTGGAAGGTGAAAAGGATGAAAAAGAAAGAGAATAACCATTATTCATCAGTATGGGACTTTCTTGCAAAAAAGTGGTGGATTATTATAGTTGTTTTAGGAATGATATGGTGGATCCTTGCTTCATTAAAGTAGGACTATTTCCAATAAATTGAAGCTCGTGCCTAAAATATGATAGTATGGATAGCAGTTTTAGCTCGTAATAAGTAAGAAAAAGAGGAGAGAATATAATGGCAGTATTAGATGTTGAAGGACTGACAATGAGCTATGCTGATAAAAAGCTCTATGAAGATGCCAGCTTTCAACTAGAAAAGCATGAACATATGGGGATTGTCGGGCAAAATGGTGCTGGGAAGAGTACCTTGATTAAGATCTTGATCGGGAAAACCCTCCCGGTCGATGGCACTATTAAATGGCAAAAAGGAGTCAAGATTGGATACTTAGACCAGTACGTTGATATTCCAGCGGGGATGACCTTGATTGATTTCCTCCATACTGCTTTCACGGAACTTTATCAGCTTAATGACCAGATGAATAAGCTTTATGCGGATTATGCAGAGAAGATGGATGATGAGCTTCTCACCAAAGCAGGCCGTATTCAAGAAAAACTCGACGCTAATAACTTCTATGAAATTGAAACGGAAGTCGAACGGGTGATGAATGGGCTAGGATTGACAGACATTGGTAAGGATCATGTTGTCTCTGAAATGAGTGGGGGACAACGGTCAAAGATTATTCTCGCTAAGATGTTGCTTGAAAATCCAGATGTTATTTTACTAGACGAACCGACAAACTACCTTGATACGGCTCATATTGAATGGTTAATCGACTATCTTAATGATTTTGATGGAGCTGCAATGATCATCTCGCATGACTATGACTTTCTTGAACAGGTCACGAATACAATTTGTGATGTATCATTTGGTAAAATCACTAAGTACCGAGGAAGTTTCCAACAAGCAATGCGCCAAAAGGAAGAGCGAAAGGAAGCTCAAGAACGGGAATATGAGAAGCAACAAGTAGTTATTGAAAAGGCACAACGGTTTATTCGGAAAAACAAAGCTGGTTCAAAATCGACTATGGCTAAATCGCGGGAAAAGATGCTTGCGCGAATGAAGAAAATTGATCCACCTGAAGATAATCTGAAAGCAACTTTCCATTTCCCATATGAAAATACTGGATCAGCGAATGCACTGCGGGTAGAAAAATTGTCAGTTGGCTATAATCGACCATTACTGGCACCGGTAACTTTTTCAATGACAATGGGTGAAAAGTTATTGTTCACTGGATTTAACGGGGTTGGTAAGTCGACTTTGATTAAATCAATTTTAAAGAAAATTCCAGCGCTGGGCGGGACAGCCACCTTCTCCCCATCAGCCCGGATAAATTACTTTGACCAGGATCTGGAGTGGAATGACCCGACCCTTACGCCACTGCAAACAATTCAAAATATGTTTCCAACGATGCAACCACGGACGATTCGGACAAAACTTGCGCGGGCTGGAATCAACGCCGCCAACACGATGAAGAAAATGAATCTTTTATCAGGGGGCGAACAAACAAAAGTTAAGTTGGCAATCCTCGAATTAACTCCATGCAATTTTCTTATTATGGACGAACCGACGAACCACCTGGATGATGAAACTAAGGAAGGTTTGAAGAAAGCACTGCAAGATTTCCCAGGAAATTTAATTTTAGTTAGTCATGAACAAGGATTCTTTGAAGGATGGCTTGATAAGATCCTTAACGTTGAAAAACTTAGCTTGAAATAGAAATATATGAGACAATGAATTCAAAAAGGAGTGGAAACGAGTGCCCTATTCACTTTCTGAAATCATTGTCTTATTTTTTACCTATTCATTTATTGGCTGGCTATGGGAAACATGTTATTGCTCAATTAAGGACCATCATTTTGCCTATCGTGGCTTCTTATTTGGCCCTTATTGTCCAGTATATGGATTTGCGGTTACGACAATCTTGATTACGACCTTTCCGTTTCAAGATAATATTTTTTTACTATTTATAGTCGGATTCATTGTTGCTTCGATTTTTGAATACGTTGCTAGCTGGTTCTTGGAGAAATTGTTCCATATGAAACTATGGGATTATTCACACCTGAAAGGAAATATTCAGGGACGAGTTGCTCCTCAAATATCATTTTTCTGGGGGATTGGCGTTGTCTTGCTGGTTAAGTTTGTTCAGCCATTTATTCAGCGGATTATTAACTGGGAAGAATCATGGACTCACGGGATGCTTGCCCTAATTATCGTCCTCGTGATGGGAACTGACACTATCCTCAGCGTTATTAGTGTGGAAAAATTCCATATTACAACTCAGCAATGGGATGAACGAGCAGCCGCGTACAGAAAGAAATTGCTGAATCGACTTGAAAAAGCAGCTCCTAAGGATAAATTGGCAATTAAAGATCATCTTCAAGATTGGCAACGGCATTTTGCTCAATATCTAAACAAAGAGGGCGCTGGCAAGCAACTAAGCTGGAACCATCGTCGACTAATCAAGAGCTTCCCTAAATTGAAGATGACTGATAGTAAATACTTTAATAACTATAAAAATGATCTTAAAAGTAAATAGGATTATTGTAAATTCTCGCTTTCTCATGGTGAAGTGGTTATAATAGCGTCAAATTCATAAAAAGGAAAGACACATCATGAAAAAAGAAACAAAAATCATTTGTGGAAGTGTGCTTGCGTTTTTGATTGTTTTATTTGGGATTGTGGCGATTATTATCCACGAATCTCCCCAAATTCAACGTGAGACCCACCCGACAGATATAACCGTCAATGAATTTGTTCGTCAGATTGCACCGGCTGCCCAACGTGAACAGAAGAAATATCATATTCCGGCTAGCATTACGATTGCGCAAGCAGGACTTGAATCTAATTGGGGTCGGAGCCGGTTAGCAAATAAATACAATAACTTATTTGGAATTAAAGCTAATAGTGACGACGAAAAGGTTCAAATGTATACTACCGAAAATATTCGTGGTAAAAACGTTCAAGTAAAACAATACTTTACGGTTTACAATAGCTGGGCTGATTCAATTAATGCGCACACATTGCTCATTGTAAATGGAACTGCTGATAATCATGCACGTTTCCATGGAGTACAAACAGCAAAAACTTATCAACAGGCAGCTTACGAATTACAGCGGAATGGTTACGCAACCGATCCAGATTATGCCAGCAAGCTGATCTATGCGATTAAGAAGTTTAATCTTGCCCAATACGATAATGTTAAATAATAATTTAAAAGCGTGAGAAACGACTCTTGTAATGAGCTATTTCTCACGCTTTTTTAACCTATAAAACACTTATTAATGTACTTCGCTTTGCATACTGGTGGAAGCAACCCGTTGATGACGGTACCAGTGAACTAAGAGACCAAGGACTAAGCCGACAAGTGCTGGAACAAGCCAGGATAATCCCATACTTGCAAGTGGTAAGTTGTTTCGTAATGCAGCAACAGACAACCCAAATGAACTTTGACTAACAACTGCTGGGAAAGCAACGACCATATCACCGAGAGCTGGTACAACGGTAAAGAGGACCACAAAGAAGTAGACAACGCCATCACGGTTAAAGAGTGGTGATGTCACAGATAAAAGGATAAGCACCATTGATAATGGGTAAAGGAACATTAACATTGGTGTTGACCAAGCGATGATTTGATCTAAGCCAAAATTAGCAGTAAGGAAAGAGGCAAGACAACTAAGTGCAAGCCATGCATGGTAGCTAACCTTTGGAAAGTGCTTATGGAAGTCTTGAGCAAAAGCAGCAACTAAACCAACAGCCGTCGTTAAACAAGTGACAGTTAATAAGAATGCTAATACAACTTGGCCGAATGCACCGGCATAAGCATTAACTAATTGGTTAAAGGCAACTCCACCATCTGGAGAAACTTTGAAACGACCAAGAGACATTGCGCCAAGAAGGATCAATAATAAATAGATAAAAGCAACGGCACCCATCGAGAGGACACCAGCTTTTGCAACGACTTTGGATACATCTTTTGCTGACCGTTGACCCATCGAACGAACGGCAGTTACTACCGTTACTCCAAAGGCAAGACCAGCCAGCGCATCCATCGTGTTATATCCTTCAAGGAACCCGTTAGTGAGCGCACCGTGAACATAAGCACTAGTTGTCGGTGCGGTAGCAGGATTACCAAGCGGACGAGCGAAACCAACGACAAAGACAAGGAATAAAAGGGCTAAGAAGACGGGATTTAATACTTTTCCGATGTTAGCTAGGATATCATTTTCCCGGTATGAGAAGAGGAAGGCCGCCCCGAAGAATAATGCTGAGAATAATAGCAAGGCAAGAGATTGATATTGTTTATCGACGAATGGGGCAAGACCAACTGTGAATGAGACAGTGGCAGTTCGTGGAGTACCGAATAATGGACCGATCGTAGCGTGGATAAGAACCATGAATACTAAGGCAAAACCAACGCCAAGCGGACGACCGATATCAAAGACTCCTTCTGCACGCGTAACAGCAACGGCGAGAACTGATAGAAGTGGTAAAAGAACTCCAGTAATCAGAAAGCCAACTGCAGCTGGTCCCCAATGACTACCAGCCAATTGACCAAGGTGTAACGGGAAAATCAAGTTTCCGGCCCCAAAGAATAAACCGAAAAGCAATGATGCAACAACTAAATAGTTTTTGAATGTTAACTTGCGCGATGTTAAATCTTGCATGTTTTCTCCTCCTAATCTGATCCCAACAAAAAAGTCCCTTAGCCAATTTGGCTAAGGGACGCTGAGCGTGGTACCACCCTATCATTGTACTGCTATTGCTAGCAATACCTCACACGTACGGCCATCATGGCGATACGCTGACACGATAATGGGTGTAACCACTACAGCTTACTGGTATTTAAGCTGTAGACTCGAAAGTGATTTTCAATTAGAGTTAAAACTGTCTCCTCACACCAAACGAGACTCGCTGAAGCTATCGTCTAACATACTCTTCTTTCTCATTGCGATCGAATAATTAAATTGTTGTCATTAATATTAACCGATTTCTCATCAAAGTCAACAGTAAATTAAAATTTATTTATAATTTTTCAAATCTTCGCTACTTTCAGCATATGCGGGATCACCATTTAATGCCCGTGCAATAGCTCGCTCAACAGCAGTATTAGAGGTAACATTTGCAATAGCGAGTGGCTTCTCATAACGTTTAGCGTGATGGTTGGCGAGTTGACTAATTCGATGGTGAATTGCATCGATGCAGACAATCACAAAGTCCGCATCTCGAATTTCACGTTTTAGTTTGCTGCTAGAAACTTTTTCTTCTGCAGATGCATCTAATCCGCGGAACAAACCGTGGTGCTTATCAACGACTGGTTTAAGGCCCTTCACCTTGCTACGAATTCCAGTAATAACAAGCACTTTTCGTTGATGAAGGTCATAGTCCAGTTTTTTCTCATAATCATGACGAGGATTAGTAGGTTTTTTAACAACTTTTGGTTTAGCTGGTTGCTTGGTTGTATCATAATCTTGTTTTTCATGAATCCAGCGAATTGAGCCATCTTTGGCATCAGCTAGGCCGTTTCCGCGGTCATAGTAGGCAAAATCAATAACCATCCCCGGTTTAATATCACGACCAGGGTACTTAAAGGGATCAATTACGATGGTATTTTCTGGTGCTTCGTCAACGATTGAATTACCCTTAATTGTTTTACTAAGTTGAAGTACATCAGAACCGGGCACGCGTTTTAATTCACCGTATTCAATCACATTGACTTTTTCAGGGGTGTAATCGCTAAGGTGGTCACCAGTGATCCGGCGAATAACTGGAAGGGCACGGACCTTTTGTTCATAGTCTAACTGGGCAATATCCCCATCTTCAACAGGAAATGGTAATGCATGAAGAATTGCTTCCGGATAATAACGGTGGTTAATCTCGGCACCACTTAATTTTCGGTGTACTAAGTAGCGATTGTCAGCTGCTAATCGTTCTTCCTCAGTAATTTCTTTTGGTGCTTCAATTGAAGAAGATACAACGGGGTTTACTACTGATGTTAACTTTTCTTCATCATTAGCAGGTCCAGTAAGCAGCGACTTTAGTGTTTTCCGTGCTTGCGGAGGCAACTCGTTTGACGATTGAATTTTGCGCTGAACAAACCGTGGTGCATTTTGTTTAACGGGTTTGCTGTCTTGATAATGATTTAAAATATTGAGAATGGTGGTAAGACTCCGCTGTGTTTGCAGTAAGCTTTGTGGATCATCAGCGGTGTTATTTAAGAGGTCAATCAATTCTTGACGATAATCATAAACTTCCATATTATTTTCCTTTCTTAAAATAAGTTACTAATTTCAATGATAGCAGTTCGTTAGCGTGATGTCAGTAATTAAGTGTGGTTTAGCCGATTTTCTACGGTATAATAAGAAACAAAATCAGAATTGCGAGGATCGAAAAATGGCACAACGGTTAATAAAGTTATTTTCCCACAATGATTTAGATGGATTCGGGGCTCCATTATTATTAAAAGCACTCCAATCAGTAATGTTTGAAGACACAGAATTTGATATGACAAACTGTGGCGCTGGACGAATCGATGAAGAATTAAGTCGATGGATGCAAACAGCGGAAGTAGGGCGCTTTACAGATGTTTATATTATGGATATGACGCCGGATAGCGATTATTCATTTAAGTTATTGAATGAACGGTTCGCTAATCATTGGCTTGTCTTTGATCATCATGAAAGTGAAGCTGAACTACGCCAAAAGTATGTGGCCAATAGTATCGTACCTGCTAATCCAGCGGTTAATCCAAGTGCCACAAGTTTGGTATGGGATTGGCTAAAACAACAGCCATCTTTTGCAAAGGTTGATGAGCAACGGCAAAAAGACCTTGCTTATCTAGTTGAACTAATTCGTGCTTACGATACGTGGGATTGGCAAAATGATCCTGAAATGGATGAACAGGAACGAGTTGATGCTGATAATTTTGACCAGCTCTTTTGGTTTTATCCTCTCCAAGATTCGGAAGAGTTTGTTCAAAATGTTTTTAATACCAGTTGGCAACAATATCAGGAAGAAAATCGGCTGTTGATTCGGACCCTAAACGAACGGCGGGCAAAGTACCTTAAGAGCCATTTGAAAGATGTTTTGATTACAGATATCGATGATCATAAATTTGGGGTCGTATATGCAAGTGACTATAAGTCTGAAATTGCTCACGAATTATTAGTGCAACATCCAGAAGTCGAGGCGGCCTTGGTAGTCAGTCCGGTAAGCGTGTCACTTCGAAGCAACGGAAAGTTAGATGTGGCTAAATTTGCCGAAAAATACTTTAACGGTGGTGGCCATGCTGATGCTGCAGGTGGCCGGTTGACGGTTAATCTGATCGAAGTTGGTGAACAAGCAGTCATTGATGATCTTAAGCAGACGATCACTAATCAGCAAAATGAACAAAAATCAAATGAAAGTACGCTTGCCGATAATCTTGATCCCGAAGTAGCCGCAAAGATGGCAGCTTTGTTTGGGAAGAAGTAGGGTGACTACGATTTGCGGCTGTTAAGGAGTTTCATGTAAGTGGGGGGGAGAAAAGACAATCGATTATTTGAACTATGGAAACCTAACTGTTAAGAGAGTTTGTCGTAAAATTACCGCGACGTTTTTCGTTGATGAACTCCAAAAGATTGGTACTGTCGAGGACGTAACGCTTGATGAATGTTTAGATAGTCATACTGTTCAGCTTCTTCGACAGAAATAATTTTATTTTTAATTCCAAGAGTATTTAAGATAAAATCATTATGGGGTATTTGTTTAAACCTTCTTTCATGATTTTTGTGGTGAATTGATTGTATAACGAGGGGACAGCAAATGTCCTCTTTTTGTATAAAAAAATCTGGCATGGAATCTCCATCCATACCAGAAAATATATACTCGATTTTTAAACTAAAAAAGAACCATGACCCTAAGCCATAGCTCTGTAATTGAAAAGTAAACCAATCATGCGGTTGTGTGACCGTTGTGGGTAACGCTGTTTTCACGATAACCAAAGTAGAATTGGATAGCAGCAATTGCAATGTTTACCCAGTTCATTGTAAGGAACCAGCCATTAAGTGCGTTGCCGTCGTGTGTCATGCCGTAGTATACCCAAAAACCAATTACGATAGCACATACATTAATCCATGCGAATGTCTTTTGTAGAATTTGATTGTTAAGGGCAAACCACATCCATACAACGTTTACTACAAACCAGATTGCAAGAATCCAAAAGATAACGTCGAACATAGTATTACTTCCTTTCAACATCCTATCTACACATACCATAGATAATACCTAATAAAGAAGATTTACTTTTCACTATCTATTATAGTCGGATCTTATCGATAGCCAAAAGATAAAGCGCTATTAATATGTAATTATGGCACATTGAAGAAATATTGAGTAAAAAAGTGCAGATTCTTGTCTTTTACGTATATATCTTTATAGAACTATTTAACAGGGGGATTATAAAGATGAATGAATTCTTGCGCAAAAAGTGGGAGATGGCGGGCTTAGCCGATGATTATATCTTCAATAAAGTGATGCTTGACTATGATATTTGTTTAGAAGTTTTACGGCGGATCTTACCCGACTTGCATATTAAAAAGATTAAGTTACCTAATAACCAGCAAGAGTTTGCTGTCGCTCCTGATGTTAAGGCAGTGCGTTTTGACATCTATACGACCGACGAACAAGGTAACCATTATGATATTGAGATGCAAGTAGCTGACCACCACAATATCGCTAAACGAATTCGTTATTATCAAACGGCTAGCTCAATGGAAGCCTACGATAAAGGGCAGCCATATGAACAAGCTGATGATTCCTATGTGATTTTCTTCTGCAATTTTGACCCATTCCAGCTTGGCCAGCAACGCTATATATTACACAAGCATATCGATGAAATTCCCGAACAAATTATAGAAGATGGACAAACCGATATCTTATTTAACGTCCCTTCCATGCGTCACGATGTTGATCCCAAGATGCAAGCGCTTTTAGATGTGATTGCTCAGCGAAAAGTTGAGGCGACTGATCCGCTTGTCGTAAAATTAAAGGAGAGAATAGCAGTTGTAAAGCGGAATCGGAAATGGAGGTCGGAATACATGCGACGTTCAGTATATGAAATGGATCAAGAAATGCGCGAGAAAAAGATTCGTGAGGGTGAACGTAGGATACAGGATGGCAAACGGGAGATATTAGAAGGGAAACGTGAGCTTCAGAAAAGTAAACGTGAAATTAAAGAAGGCCAGGATCGACTCAAAGAAAAAGAACAGCTAATTCAGAAAAAAGAACAAAAATTGCACGAAAATCAGCAGATGATAATTAAAACATCGATTGTGGCAATGAGAGCGCTGAATATTGATGAAACAACAATCAAGAAAGAGATGAAAGAAAAGTTTGACTTGTCAGACAAAGAAATTAAGGATTATTTTGCCGAATAAAATGAGGAAGTCTCCAAATTAATTATGGAGGCTTTTTAGGTAACTCCTAAAGATTAAGGTATAATAAAGCTTTAAATATAAGATCTGTGGGGAGGATCTTTATGAGAAAAATAGCACTAATTTTGATGCTTTCATTGACAATGCTGGTCGGGGTAGCTTGTGGGAGAACATCCTCAAGTATTAATAGATCAGCTAGTAGTATGACTAGTTCTTTATCGAGTACACAACAAACAAGGGACGATACAGGACTAAATGCTGAACGATTAACACCTGAACAAACTGCTGCTCTTGTATTGTATTATCGTGATGCCCATATGCCAGGTGCAAATGATTACGATTATTCTGCTGATATGGAAAATAATGATCAGGGAGCAACGGTTAAGATTTATGATAAGGAAGCAGTGCCTTGGGGAGAGGGACCTTCTGCTAAGACTTATCCTAAGGGTGCCAAAGTTTTATATACTATTAAGTTAACTTTCGAAAGCGATGAAGATGGCGATCACTTAAATTCAACCTATTATACAATTGTCGGAAATAAGGTTTACTATGCGAACAGTAGTAATGGTATTCGCAAAATAGGCGTAACACTCGCTGAAATGGTGACGTATGCCAAAACGCATGGGGAAGTTAATCGTGTTTTGAAAGTAGCAAAAAAGACCCAAATTGTTGATATGCGTGGTAAAGTTACACTTACGGCTAAGGATGGATTAACTACCCAGCAACTAGGAACATTAGTTGCATTGTTAAAGAACTCTGATTGGTTTAAGAATAGGGTTCAAAATGGTGAAATGTATTACGGGACACATTATGGTTATGGTGAAGTTGCGGATTATCAATATGTAACAACAAAGGGTGATTCGACTAGTTATATTTGGTTTAAACGTAAAGGAAATGATGTCACAATTAAAATGATTGAACCGACTGAAAATCAAAGCGTGGCAGGAGTATCAATGACTACTACCCATACCACTGTTACGAATTTGATAAATAATTACTACACAAGTGAAGACCAACAGGATGAAGTTAATACCTATGCCGACCAATTAAAAGCGGAACCGTAAAATTAGATTAATTATTAAGAAGGATATATTATGGGTAAAAAAGATAAGTATGATGTTCAAAAGTTTACTGGGATTCCCGTCGAAACAGATGCTAGTGGCAAGTATCAGTTAAAGTTCGACCAAAATGGTGAAGCTAAATTACATACTTGGCGGACCGGGAAACATACTAAGGGGAAATTTAAGCATCCAGGCCAATTAATGATGACGGAAAATAACTTGACCGTTGTAATTTTAAAAGCAGAACCAATGGCTTTTAAGGATCGTCATAGTGAAACGCCTCTACAACGATTTTTAACTGTCGATGTTACAGAAGATGTACTGAAACAAGGTCTTGCAGAATTAAAGGAGTGAAATTGATGAAAACACTGGTGATAGTGGCGCACCCTCAACTTGCAAATTCATCGACTGAATCGTTTTTAAAGGCAGCCGCTGATGATGAAAATAACGTTATGTGGCATGAATTAAAAGCTTCTTTTAATATTTCTCAAGAGCAGGAGTTGCTTAAATCGGCAACTCGAATTATTTTTCAATTTCCGCTGTATTGGTATAGTGCGCCAGCGATCTTAAAGCAATGGCTTGATGAGGTATGGAATTCACAACTTACAAGTAGTTATTTGCTAAAGGGCCGCGAATTGGGGATTGTCACAACAGTTGCTCATCCCGCCTCTGCTTTTCAACCAGGCGCCAGTCAAGAGTATACAATTGCTGAAATTTTACGACCATATCAGGCTTTAGCACACGCAATGGGGATGAAGTATTTACCACCATTGCCGATCTATCAATTCGCCCAACAGAGTGAAGAAGAGCGCCAGTTATTATTTATTCAATATCAACAATACTTGACCTTAGATAATTTCTTGCATTTTAGTGATCAGACACAATGGTTTATTGATCGCCTTAACACCAAAATCGCTCGAGAGGTAGATCCTCTTCAACAAGCTAAATTAGAACAATTATTATCACTTTTACAAGACCAACAAGAAGAGCTAGATGATTTGCACACTTCTATCGGCTGGCTACGGGAAAAAGAGGATGACTAAAATGGATGAGAATCAACGATGGGCACACGAAGAATTAACAAGATTAATGAAAAATAGCCCAACATATGAAGATCAGGCTTTTTACCGGGCATTAGATCAGTTAATGCTTAAACAAGCACAACGTCTAATTAATGCCGCCGGTGAGCTCGATGGTCGTAGTTGGGCTGATAAATAATTAATTTAAAATATAAAGCAGAAGTCTACCTACCACTTCAACAATAGACTTCCACCTTATCAGATAATTGTTTCAAAATGAAACTAGGGGGTTATAAATACCCGTAATTCTAATTGCACGATTTAGAATAAGTCACCAAAAAAACTTATAAGGACTTTGGGAATATTGATACCTTATAACTAAGTTAGTGAAACGATGGGTACTAGAGAATTATGAATAAAATCCTCATATATTATTATAAAACAAATTATTCCTAAAAAATACAAAATTATTGATTTCTATTATTTTATAGTGAGTCGTAAATCGTTTCGGAGTTTGTCAGCAAGAATAACTGCTTGATTGTGTTTTTCATCTTTTGCCCCGTAAAGGAGAATGACGTTCTGACTTGGCAACTGACTTTGGACAATTGCCTTTAATGAATTATAGTAAACAGGATTGGTGCTTAATTCTGCTAGATAACGCTCTTTAAATTCTGGATAGCGAGCGATGTCATGACTAAACCATTTCCGAAGCTCGGTACTGGGTCCAACTTCTTTGAGCCACTTATCAAGATGTGCATTTTCTTTTGAAATCCCACGTGGCCAAATGCGGTCAACGAGGATACGATAACCATCTAAATCTACAGGTTTAGTATAGATTCGTTCAATTTTTAGTTCCATTATGCCCTCTCCTTTAATTAGTGTTATGTTTAGGATAGTTCTTTTTAGGAGGAAAATAAATATGCTAACAAAATATCAACAATTTTTTACTGGACGGCCTACAGTCGAAATTGCGAAGGATCTTTTAGGAAAGCTAGTAAAATACCAAACTGAAAATGGGATCATTGGTGGTTATATTGTTGAAACAGAAGCATATTTAGGGGAAAAAGATTCTGCATCACATGCCTTTAATGGCCGACGCACTGGCTATTCGGAATCTTTATATGGGATGCCTGGAAATATTTACCTGTACCAAATCCGTGGACATTATTGTTTTGATATTGTGGTTCAGGATGCAGAAGAGCCTCAAGGAATTTTGCTCCGCGGAATAGAACCAGCACTAAATATCGATAAAATGATCGAAAATCGGCACATGTCAGGGGTAAATATTACTAATGGTCCTGGCAAATTGGTGCAGGCGCTTGGAATTCATTCACGGGATTTAGACGGGCAGCCAATGGAAACAAGTCCACTAACGGTTGATTTACATAATTATAAAATTCCTGGAGAAATCGCTATTTCTGCGCGGATTGGAGTTAATTTAAAGGGAAAGGACGGGCTAAGTCCACGCCGCTTTTATGTAAAAGGCAATCCCTATGTATCAAATGTGAAAAAACAAGACATGGATCTGGAATGTCATGGCTGGAAGGGGTAAATAATGGCACTAACTTATCAACAACTATTAACGGCAGTTCCTGTTGTTCTCGATGCGGGTAATGTTCCGAATATTGTCGGGGATGCGGGGATCGGTAAATCTGCTTTAGTTCGTGAAATTGCTGCTAATCTGAATGCGGAATTATTCACTACGGTTGTCAGTTTAAGTGAAAAAGGAGACCTTGCAATTCCAGTTCCTCCATTGACTAGTGAATCCTTTGTTGAGACGAAAAATTATGGCCGCCTTGCAAATGTACAATTCGGCTACTCTGAAACTTTAATTAGCATTATTAAGTATGCCGAGGTCCATCCTAATCAGTCAATTATTTGGTTTTTAGATGAATTTAATCGCGGAACACAAGCTGTTCAAAGTGAATTAATGAATCTGGTCCTTCAACGAAAGATTAATTCTTTGCGGTTACCTTCCACAGTGCGGATCATTATTGCGGAGAATCCTGATTCTACGATGACAGGCTTTACTGATCGTGAATATGGTGTTGCGACTGGGGATGCTGCGATTAAAGACCGAACAGTTCGTTTAGTAATGACGAGTTCGACGGCTGAATGGTTAAAATGGGCCAAGACCGCTGGAATTAATGACCTTGTTTCCGCCTATCTTACACAATACCCTGAACAATTATTAGTTATTGATCCAAATAATGAAGATTTGGCCCCCACGCCGCGTGCTTGGGAAAGAGTTTCCCGCAATCTTGATCAATTACAGGCGTTAGATCAGAAAATACAAAAAGAACTCGCCGCTGATATATTTAGCGGTGACCTAGGTGACGAAGTAGGGGTGGCTTTTGCTCAGTTTGTCCTTGCACAGGGGCAAGAGCTTACCGTAGCGATTTTGAAAGACGCTAAAGATGGCAAGAAGCAGTTTGAAAATGCTGATGAAGCAACCAAAATTCAAGTATTACGGTCATGGCTCAGTCCTAAGTTGGCATCTGAAGAAGAGGCAGCTTTATTTATTAAGTATCTTCAATTAGTTAGTGAGGATGGTCAGTATGCGATTGTTCAAACAGTTGGTGAAGATTTCATCGACCTCTTGCAAGCAATGTATGAGCAAGCCATCAAACATCCTCAAGGCTCAGTAGCACAACTTTATCAATATTTTGCGGAGGTTGCGACGCGTGGTGATAATCAATGAGTTTAGGTGACTTTCTAGCACGACTACGCCAAAATGATGGAAGGAATAGCCATGTAACGTCTGCGCAACGGATTAGGGATACAATTATTAGCATCCTTCAAAAACAGCGACTTTTCGGAGAGGTGTTGTTACAGCTTCCACGAGAAAATGATTTACAGTTACCCGCAATGATGGGATTGAGATGGGATGACAATCGTCTTGTCCTGGTTATCAATCCAGAAAAATTAGCACATGTTCGTAATGATGAGCTGCAAAGTTTATTAGAACATGAAGCCCTTCACCTTATCTGGATGCATCCATTACGTTATGCTTCTTATCCTCATCCAGATTTAGTTCAGATTGCGACCGATGTAGCGGTAAACCAGTATTTAACTGCGGCGCCCCAGGGAACAGTAACCCTTAGCCAATTGGAGAAAATTCTTCGTCAAAGGCTAATGCCAAAATTAGATTCACAGGATTATCTCAATATATTAGAACAGCTACCCGCTGAACAACAAGAAAAATTACATCAACCGGGCCTAAAATTAAATGGTGGTAAGCAAAAAGAAAATGCAACGGCAGATAAGGTTAAAACAGCCGATACTCATAACGGCTGGCAGGAAGCTAAGGCAAGTCGGCAGGTCAGCAATCAGGTCGTGCGATTAGCGAATATTAAGCGGCTTTTGACTAGTTCCTGGAAGCAAACCCCGCAACGAGATCGTGGGTTATTACCGGGCAACATAAAATCACAGCTGCAAAAAGCTTGCCAAACCAGAATAGTTGATTGGCGGCAGATTCTTAGGCGGCAGTTTGGATTACTTGCACGAGGACAAGTTGAGTCACATGCTCGCTTTAATCGTCGACAGCCACTAAGAATGGATTTGCCTGGCAAAGTTACGAGATTGGATCCGGCTGTTGACATTTTTGTTGATAATTCTGGATCAGTTACCGACCAAGAAATCAGTCAAACACTAACGACGCTTGAAAAGATGCTTAAGAAAACGAAACTGACAGCTAGCGTTTACTCGTTTGATGCCCAGGTGACTGCCAAACAAAAACTACATGATGGTAAAAAACTTGATTTTAGACGAACTGGTGGCGGGGGTACAAGTTTTCAGTGTATTTTTAATTATCTCCATCAGCACCACCTAACTAAACGTAATCGCATAATTATTATTATTACTGATGGGTGGGGAGAGGAAAGAATCAATAATTATCATTATCAAAATGTTTATTGGCTAATGATGACAAAGGCTAATCAATTATCAGTTAAAGAGCCACCGGGAAGAGTATTAGAAATGAGGGGATAATTGATGACGACAATTTTAAATCCACAGGCCATGCAAAAAGTACTTACCCATAGCAAGGAATATGAGCGAGCAATCGGTCTTCTTAATAAACGGTGGGATCCTGATGAACAGCCGATTTTTCGAAACGTTCTCCAGTCGGCAGATGTTCAATTTGCTCGGCAACTCCAAATTGCTGGCTTAATCAAGGGTAAGGTTGACTTAAGTAATTACCAAGGAGTAAATCAATTACTGATGCAACACGACTCCTGGTTTTCAGAAAGTGCACGGAAAACTTTATTAAGTCCTTTTTTAGATTGAAGCAAATTTACATGAACTTCTAGTAAGCATAGTATAATAGTAATTAATGTAACCTTTTAAGGAGGTCCTGCACATGGCAGTGAATAACGAACTAATTAAAGACGACTTATACGAAGCAGTTAACGGGGAATGGCTAAAGACGGCGAAGATTCCTGATGATAAACCAGCTACCGGGGGGTTCAATGACCTCGTTGATGAGATTGACAAGCAACTGATGGATGATTTTGATGCCTATGCAGAGGGCAAGGAAAAGTCTGATGATTCTCGTTTTAATGAGATGATTAAGCTATATCGCCTTGCTAAAAAGTTTGATTGGCGTAAGAAAGTTGGCCCACAACCGCTTAAACGAATGTTGGCAAGTGTGGAGAATCTTAATTCGTATGAAGATTACCAATCTCAGTGGAAAAACTGGATTTTAGCGGGAATGCCTTCACCGATTAGTTTTGATATTGACGCTGACATGAAGAATGCAACTGTTTATGCCTTATTTGCCTCATCTCCATCCCTTATTTTGCCTGATAAGAGCTACTATGAAGCTGAAAAGCAGGCACAGCACGATCAATTACTCCAACTATGGTCTTCAATGGTTGAAGCCTTGATGGATAAGTTGGGTTATAGCAAAGAAGAAACAAGAAAAATTATTGATGATGCAATCAAATTCGATGCCCTTCTTGCGCCAAATGTAAAGAGTGCTGAAGAAGCGGCTGATTACAGTAAGATGTATAATCCACAAACGGTTGCCGAACTAGCTAGTGCGACTGACCAACTTGATATTGCAGCAATAATTAAGCAGTTAGTTGGGGAAGAACCGGCAAAAGTAATTGTGACAGAACCGGACTACTTTAAGGCCTTGAACAAGATCTTACAAGATAACTTTGAGCTCTTTAAAAACTGGGCATTAATTCGTGTTATTCGCGAAAATGCTAGTTACCTTGATGATGAAATGCGTGAAATCAATGGACGTTATGGTCGAGCACTTTCTGGAAGCAAGAAACCAGTTAGCCAACGTAAATTTGCGTTCTATCTTGCACGTGACATGTTTAGTCAAGTAGCTGGGGATTATTATGGAAAGAAGTATTTTGGCCCGCAAGCTAAGGCAGATGTTCACCATATGGTTGAGCAAATGATTAAAGTTTATAAGGGCCGCTTGACTAATAATCAATGGCTTAGCAAGGATACCCGTGATAAGGCTATTCTTAAGCTTGATAAACTAGGAATTCAAGTCGGGTACCCAGACAAGATCCCTGCTCTCTATGATCAATTTAAGGTTGATGAAGAAGAATCATTGATTGCAAACTTGAATCAATTAACAGTGACAGCTAATAAAGAGTTATTCAGTCGTTGGAATAAACCTGTTGATCGGATACGGTGGGAAATGAGTGCGGCTACAGTTAATGCTTATTACCATCCATTTAAGAATATTATTGTATTTCCAGCTGCCATCCTACAAGCACCTTTCTACTCGTTGAAGCAAAGCAGCAGTCAAAATTATGGTGGAATTGGTGCAGTAATTGCCCATGAAATTTCCCACGCCTTTGATAACAACGGGTCATTATTTGATGAGTTTGGAAATCTTAATAATTGGTGGACAGATGAAGATTCTGCCCACTTTAAACAACTTGCCCAAAAGATGATTGATGAATTTGATGGGATTCCATTTGCTGGTCAAAAGGTAAATGGGAAGCTTACGGTTTCTGAAAATATTGCCGATGCAGGAGGCCTCAGTTGCGCACTTGAAGCAGCGAAAACTGAAGCTGACTTCAATGTCCAAGAATTCTTTATTAACTGGGCAACTATTTGGCGAATGAAGGCAACGGAACAGTACATGCAATTACTGCTTTCAATTGATGTTCATGCCCCACAAAAACTGCGGGCTAATATTCAAGCAGAAAATCTCGATGATTTCTATACGGCATTTGATATTAAGCCTGGAGATAAAATGTACCGGGCACCAGAAGATCGGGTTCATATTTGGTAAATTAATATTCGCAGAAGGTTGGAATTTTCTCCAGCCTTTTTGTTTGCTATGATTCTTAGCGTGACAAACTTCGCCTTCTTCGGTAAAGTTTAAGCATAGTTAATTTCCTGGGAAATAAATTTAATTGAAGGTAGGAGAACTTATTGAAATTTGCCGATAAAATGAAATTATATCGTCGTCAAAAAGGATGGACTCAGCAGGATGTAGCAGAACGATTGTTGATCTCACGTAAAACAATTTCTAGTTGGGAAAATGGTCGAAGCTATCCTGATATTTTTATGTTGGTTCAAATAAGTGATCTCTACCATGTTAGTTTGGATGATTTATTACGGGAGGATCATGAGATGATAAATAACTATAAAGAAGAGCATACAATGAATGCTAAGAAAGATAATACTTTTACTATTTCATATATTATTAATTTTCTTTCATGTATTTATTTCTTACTTCAGACAATTGGCTTAGTAAAAACTACTTCTCTTAGTTCAATCTGGCGAGTTGTTTTAGGTGTTATGTTTGGAATAGCATTATTAAATGTTTACTATTTGATATCAAAATGTGATTGGAAGAAGTTTAAAGGACAAGAGAAAGTTGGGGTGATAATAACGCTCATTATTATCACTGTCTTATTAATGAAAATAAGTGATTACCGTTTCAATATTTCTGATAGCTATAATAACGGACGTGATTTTGGGATTGGCTTTGTGACTGCAATTAAAAGTATTGCATTTGTAGCGTTAATTTGGCTATATCCACAGTTTAAAAAACGAAAGGGTTGATTTTATTGTCAGTAATTAACGTAATCAAAGGAGATATTACCAAAATAAAAGTTGATGCAATTGTTAATGCTGCTAATACAACTTTAATGGGTGGCGGTGGTGTCGATGGTGCGATTCATCGAGCGGCTGGTCCAGCTTTATATGGGGCCTGTGAAAAATTTCATGGATGTCCAACAGGAGAGGCAAGAATAACTGGCGGTTTTAACTTACCAGCTAAGTTTATTATTCACACGCCTGGACCAATTTGGCATGGTGGTGATAATGGCGAAGATCAATTGTTAGCTAATTCTTATCACAATAGTTTGCTGTTGGCTGATAGATATTTATGTCGGACAATTGCTTTTCCTTCTATCAGTACCGGGGTATATGCTTTCCCGCTTGAAAGGGCAGCGAAAATTGCGATTAAGACGATTAAAAATTTTCTTCCGACTGCCAATTATGTTGATCAAGTAACGATGGTTTGCTTTGATGATAAAACTTTTGCCGCATATCAATCACAAATTTATTAAGCTAAATAGTTCAAAACTATTGGAAATTAATTGTTAAACGTTTATAATTTTCTGGATTGACTTTTCCGGAAAATTTTTTTGTTTTAAAAGGAGGTTTATTATGAAGCACACAACATTACGATCGTTCACTTTTATTCTTGTTGCATTTATGCTGGGATGTAATGAATTTATGGTTGTGGGTGTCTTATCAGACATTGCTCGGAGTTACCATGTCCCACTTTCAACAGTTGGTTTTTTGGTGACAGCCTTTGCAGGAGTCTATGCGATTAGCACGCCAATCATTACCACCTTAACTAGCAATTGGAATCGATATAAGCTTCTTATGCTATTAATGACTATCTTTTTTATTGGTAATACTCTAACTGCAATGGCACCAACAATTGGCTGGCTCCTGTTTGCACGAATTATTACTGCTGCCGTCGCTGGAACCATTATTTCACTAATTAACTTGTTAGTTAGTATAATTACGCCAATGGACAAGCGGCCAATGGTTCTAGCATGGGTCGGCGCAGGTTTTAGTATTGCGTCGGTCATTGGGGTTCCTCTTGGTACAACCATTGCAACATTACTTTCTTGGCATGATAGTTTTTGGATTATTTCGGGGTTAACATTAATTGTCTTTGCTTTATTAGCGTGGCTTACTCCTCGTGATACCCCTCAAGTTAAAGGAAGTATTTTAGAGCAGTTAGCATTATTAAAAGACCACCGTGTTTTATTAGGGATTGGAATCACAGTAGCTGTCTTAAGTCTTCAGTATACTTTCTATACTTATGTCCGGCCGTTAATTACTACTGTGATGGGCTTTAATTTAACGAGTTTAAATTGGTTACTGCTTCTTTTAGGGGTAATGAGTATTATTGGTAATGAAATTGCTGGGATAGTTGCGAGCCACAATGGAGTTCAGAAACTGCCGCTTGTCTTTATTATCATGACAATCTTAAGTCTTGTTCTTGGGATTGCATTAGGAAATAAGATTACAGGAATGCTTGTTCTAGCAGCCCTTTGCGTCGTTGTAATTATATATGGGACAACTATCCAATTGGTATTTATTAGTGTAGCAGAAAAAGAATATCCGCAGTCATTAGCTTTAGCAACATCGTTAATTTCGATTTTCGCTAATGTCGGGATTTCACTTGGATCTTTTACGGCTTCGACTACTGTTAACTTTGCTAATTTAACGATTCTTGGTTATGTAGGGGCCATTTATGGTATTTTAGCGATCGGCTTATCTTTTGCTCTTCGTCGTTTTTATCGGAAATAATCGCTGAACATGCTGAAAAGTAAGCAAATAATGGCTATAATAAATCAGTAATACTACTAGGGAGATTATTAAATTATGGATATTGTTTGGACATGGGATGTGGTTCGCCGAATTATTGAAGTCCTATGGTTAATTAACATTGCTTTTGCAGTATGGACAGTTTTCCGCAGTCGTCGGGATATTGCTTCAACTTGGGCATGGTTATTAGTATTAACTATTTTGCCAGTAGTTGGATTTATCCTATATCTCTTTGTGGGACGACAATTATCCCATGATGAGATATTTAGTATTCAAGATGAGCAAAAACAATTACGAATCAAATATCTTGAAAAGCAACGAAAACTAAGTGAAGAACATGAATTAATGCCCAAAGGGAGCCGGTTGTCGCGCGATCGCCAGTTGGTTAACCTTTTTCTGAGTTTGAATGATTCAGTAGTAACCTTTAATAATAAAGTTCACGTATTTATTGATGGGAAAAAGAAGTTTGATAAGTTAATTGATGATATAAATCATGCAACTGATCATGTATATATTGAATACTATTCCTTTTATGCTGATAATCTAGGGAAGCGAGTGTTGGCAGCCTTAGAAGATGCGGCAGCTAGGGGAGTAAAAGTCCGTGTTCTCTATGATTTAAGTGGGTCTCATGGAACTACTTTCAAATTTTTTAAGCATTTAGAAGAGCTGGGCGGAGAAGCTCAAGCATTTATTGCAGCTGCCAAAGCTCATTTTCAAACACCACGTTTAAACTATCATCTTCACCGTAAACTAGCTATTATTGATGGCAAGATTGGGTACATTGGTGGCTTCAATATCGGTGATCAATATCTTGGTGAAGATCCTAAGTTTGGTTATTGGCGTGATACCCATCTCCGTGTCGTGGGGCAAGCAACGATGATGATGACAGTTCGTTTTGCGATGGACTGGAATACAACTTGTCGAAAAACTCATAAAAAGAAAATTGATCTTGAAAGCGAGTTTAAGAATTTTGAACTAGTTGCACCAGATGGCGACCCAGATGAGGTTCCAATGCAAATTGTATCTTCTGGTCCGGATAATGAAAATTATTCAATTAGACGGGGATATGAATCAATTATTAGTTCGGCCCGAAAATATGTCTATATTCAATCGCCATACCTTATTCCAGAAGATTCAGTACTGGAAGCATTAGTAATTGCCGCAAGAAGTGGGATTGACGTCCGAATTATGATCCCATGTATGCCTGATCACCCGTTTGTTTATCGGGCAACGGAATATTATGCTAAATACCTAGTTAATAATGGGGTAAAAGTTTACAAGTACAATAATGGCTTTATCCATTCAAAGACGATGGTTAGTGGGAGCAATATTGCTTCTGTTGGTTCAGCAAATATGGATTACCGCAGCTTTAGACTTAATTTTGAAGTCAATGCATTTGCTTATAATGAAAAATTAACAGCACAGTTAAAGCAAGACTTTGAAAATGACATGAAAAAGAGTACGTTACTTACTCCTGAGTATTTTGCTAATCAATCAAAGTGGCGGAAATTCAAGCAATACTTCTCACGGTTGCTTTCACCAATATTATAAAAATGACTAAGGCTCAGCAATTGTGCAGCCTTAGTCATTTTTTGTTAATAATACTCTTCAATACAATAATTTTTGTGAGAGCACTTATTACATTTAAGGTATCTTGTATTAGGAGTATGACGTGCAAAGAGCCACTTTTTAAGCGACACCCTAAACTGATGATAACAATGAGGACAAATATAGCAAGTATGATGATAATAATTTATGGTAATATACCAGGTTAAAACAACTGTACAAAGAATTCCTAATAATAACCATAGCAAATTTTTTTGATAAAAAAGAAAGCCAAGAATGCTACCCCAAAGAATGAAGTCGATAATGCTGCCAATAAGTAATAATTTGATTCGGAACTGTTTTAACTTCTTTACTTTTTTGATCTTGTCAAAAATGCTTTGACTGATATTTTCTGGGAAATCATACTGTTTATTTAAAAAATTTTCTAGTTGAGATAGACTAGCTAATTGTTCTGAAGCGTCTTTAATTTCCTGCTTGAGTTTTCTTTGTTGGTTAACAATTAGGCTTTTTAGGGTATTATTGTCAGGGTCATTAATAATCTGTTGAATATCTTTTAAGCTGAATCCTAGTTGTTTGTAAATTAGAATTTCTTGAAGTTGTTTAAGGTCATGATCATTATAATGGCGCAATCCGTTTTCAGTCCGTTTAGCATGAAGTAACCCACGGCGATCATAGTATTGGATTGTTCTGATTGAAATATTACATTTTTTTGCTAATTGACCAGTCGTATACATATTGACCACTCCTTTCATACTATTAAGTGTAGCTAATGACGTAAGGTCGTGGTCAATAGAAAAAAGGAAGAGGAGTAGGACTAAACTCACTTGCGAGTTTTTAGTCCCACCCCCGCAAGGATGGCTACGACGCGAAACTAGCCTATTGGGGTATTCTGGACGCGTTGATTTATCAACGTTCAGAATACAGCCAGCTACTGCGTTTTGGCAGGTTATACTTTGAAATAGTAAAATAGTAAAGAGGTTGGATTATTCCAGTCTCTTTTTAATTTTTAGTAATCAAATAATTCTGTTGAAAGGTAACGGTCACCGCCATCGGGAGCAACAGTAATAACTTGCTTACCCTTACCAAGCTTTTTGGCAACTTCAATCGCACCTTTGATATTAGCGCCAGCCGAGATACCGACAAGAATTCCTTCTTGATGACCGACTTCGCGTGCCATTGTAATTGCGTCATCGCTCTTAACTTCAAGGATTTCATCGTAAACATTAGTATCTAGAACTTTGGGGACAAAGCCAGCACTGATACCTTGAATCTTGTGCTTGCCACCCTTTCCTTCTTTTAATACTGGAGATTCTACTGGTTCAAGAGCATAAACTTGAACATTAGGATCAGCTTTTTTCAATGCATGACCGACCCCAGTAAGTGTTCCTCCAGTACCAACACCAGCAACAAATGCGTCAGGAATATCATCACCAAATGCTTCTAGGATTTCTTTTCCCGTAGTTCTTTCGTGAATTGCTGGATTTGCTGGATTATCAAATTGCATTGGCATGAAGTAACCTTTTTCCTTAACTAGTTCTTCTGCTTTTGCAATTGCACCCTTCATTCCATCGGCACCAGGAGTAAGAATAAGTTCGGCCCCATAACCTTGCATGAGTTTCCGGCGTTCAACACTCATTGTTTCTGGCATGGTGATGACAAGATGGTATCCCTTGGCAGCGGCAACCATTGCTAACCCAACACCAGTGTTTCCAGAGGTTGGTTCGACAATGGTGCCACCTGCTTGTAATTTACCAGCTTTTTCCGCTTCTTCAATCATGGCAAGGGCAATTCGATCCTTAATTGACCCACCAGGATTAAAGAATTCAAGTTTTACATAAACGTCTGCTGCATCTTCAGGAACAACGCGATTTAACTTAACAATCGGAGTGTTACCGATTAAATTTACGATTGAATTTGTGATTTCTGTCATATTGATTACTCCTTTACAAAATGTTGTGTGGCTATGTGGTCCGCAACTGAATGAAGCCAATTATCAAAGAAAACTCGTTGGGTAATTGCCCAGTTAAATTCGGGATCTTTCATATGAAGCGGATCGCGAAAGTAGTTTTGTGGCTTGATGTACTCAACGCCGGGATTAGCATTCCGTTCTCGTAAGTATTCTTTTAAAAGGGCGTCCTTTCCGTATTCAAGATGGGAGAAAAGGAAGTATTGGTTCTTTTCTCGAGCACGGAAAGAGAATAAGAGATTATTTTTGGTCACAGCATTAATAACTAATCGTGGATCTTTTATAATCTTGTCAATATCAAGTTCGGCATAACGAGCATGGGGAGCAAGAAAGCCATCGGGTAATCCTTTTAACAGGGGGTCTTGCGAGCGCAAATAATTGTGGAAGACGCCGAAAATTTTTTCAGGTAATTGAAATTTGGGGATACCATAAAGGTAGTTAGCAGCTGCCATCGCTCCCCAGCACACGTAAAGTTGCGGAATGTTATTCGCAACTAATACGTCAATTAGTTGATGAATCTCATCAAGATACGTAATTTCTTTAAATGTAAGTTGTTCGATTGGTGCACCGGTGATAATAAAAGCATCCATTGTGGCAACTTGTTTTAAATCTAAAGGCTGGGAAATCTCTTGAACAAGGTTAGGGACAGGGCGAGACATATAATGCATTTTGGGATAAAAGTATTGTACATCTACATTGTAGGGCCCCTCAGAAAGTACTTTTGTGAACCGCAGTTGAGTATCTACTTTGTCATGCATTAAGTTAAGGATTCCTATTCTTAATGGAGTTGCCGTCATGAAATCACCTCAATATAATTTGAACCAAACTAAAAGCTGTCACTAAACAATAACGTAGATTAATCACGCCTAAATAGGGCAGTTTAATCTGTCGTGAGTTTTAGCAACAGCTTGTAAGTTTTTCTATGATGGTGTTAATAAGAATCATGAACGACATCTCCTCATTTTATCGGCCGTACTTATTTATAGTAATTAAAGTGTAACCGTTAAAATAAGAAATGTCAATTTATAGTACTTAACCTTGCTCAACGATTTTACGGTACATTCTGGTGGTAAATCCGTAAATAGCAAAGTAAAGGCATAAGAGGACAAGAGTGATTGATACGGCGATTATCGCCATTAATCGAACATTATAAAAATTAAATTGAATTAGAATTTGGCGAATTGCCGGAATCGCAAAGCAAAGATTAATTATTGCACCAACCACTGGCAACATAAAGACCATCAGTACTTGACCATGAATACTCTTGGTTGTTTCTTTCTCGCTTAAACCAACTTGTTGCATAGTTTTAAAGCGATATTGATCTTCATAACCTTCAGTAATTTGTTTAAAGTAAATTACAACAGTTGTCGTGATTCCCAGGGCAAAGCTAATAAGAATTCCTAAAAAGACGATTCCGCCATAGAGACTGGTCAATTGACTGCGAAGGTTTGTCCGGGAAGAATATGCTTGGTTTGGCAAGTGGAGCTGGGATTGAAGATCATTTTCAAAATTAAGATGGGCTTTCTTACTGCCATTTAAGTGATAATTAATTCCTGTAAAGTTAATTGTGGCAGTGTTGGCCGGAAGTTTATTTGTGATTATAAAGATTGGTGAGTAGATAGCGTGACTTGGATTGAAGTAGTAGTTAAAGTTATGGATCGGAGTAGCTTGATATTTTTGTGAACCAATCTGTAAAGCACCATGATGCTCTTTAGCAGGGGAATAAATCAAGGCCTTATTTGCTGCTAATTTAATATGTTTATCTGCAATCCGATTATAAGTTGCAGTTGACATGGTAATGACTGTATTGGTAGTTTGATTAGTCATCTTCTCTAAATTGCCCTGGTTGATGAAACGATTATTTTCCCAGTAGCCATATTGCGGAGCGCTCGTTGTAAAACTAACGGGCTTATTAAGGTGAGCATGGTGTTTTTTGGCAACAGAATTGATGGTCGATTCTTGTTGGGCAGTGAGTTTCTGTGAGGTGATAATTGTAAGGTCGCATGGGGCAAAAGAATTAACCGTATCATTAATGCCGGCATACATAGTTAAGGATGTAAATAAAATTACAAGGACAGAACTGCATAGTAAACAGATCGTTGCAAGACTAGCACCATTTTGTTCCATCCGTTGCAGCATGCCAGAAACCGCAATAAAGTGGCGAGGGCGATAGTAATACCCTTTGTTTTTTTGTAGGAGTTTGAGGACAATGATGCTACCAGCAATAAAAATGAGGTATGTTCCAATCACAACTAAAAAGACGGCAGTCATGAATGTTGTTAAAGCGGATATTCGCGGCTTAACCGTAATTGTAAGATAATAGGCGTAGGCAAGAACTGCAACACCCAAAAGTCCGGCAAAAGTAAAGAGCTTACCATGATGCGCGATTTTGGTTTGTTGGGGATGCCATAATTCATTTGGATTTAGCCGGAATAGTTTGATCAGATCAATGATCATTAAAATTAAGAAAAAGCCACCAATGATGACGATTGTATTTATCACAGCGCCTCTTTCAATCCAAGGTTGAGATAAATGCTCGATTTGCAAGAGATGAGCAAAACCAAGAAAAGCGAGTCGATCAAAAATAACCCCAAATAAAATCCCAAGGAAAAGGCTAATTACTAAAAGATAGCACTTTTCAATGACGGTTAACACTTGTAAGTTACGTCTCGTCATCCCCAGCATACTATAAAGGCCCATTTCTTGTTGACGCTGTTGCCATAAGAAACGATTGACGTAAATCATAAACGCAAGTGTTACAAGGATAATAAAAGTTGATCCTGTCTGCATTAATGCCTTAGTAACAGCCGCGCTCGGCAAATCTTTAAGACTGCGATTAATTTCAACTGCCTTAAAAATATAGTTAATAGCGACTAGCATTGTCATTGATATGAGGTAAGGGATGTAAACTTTAAGATTACGCTTAAAACTAGAATTAATCAGTTTGAAAAAGAGCATCATTATTCACCGCCATTCGTTAAGGTCATCATTGTCTGACTAATTTGTTGTTGGTAGTCTTTAAGTGAAAGATCACCACGATAGAGTTCATGGTAGATTCGTCCATCCTTAATGAAGAGTGTACGTTTAGCATGACTAGCAGCCGCGGCACTATGCGTAACCATAATAATTGTTTGGCCGTTAGCATTAACTTCATCAAAGAGTTCAAGAATTTCGTTACTGGTGTTCGAATCTAAAGCTCCAGTAGGTTCGTCAGCGAGAAGGAGGTCAGGATGGGTAATTAACGCCCGTGCAATGGCAATTCTTTGTTGCTGGCCTCCAGAAATTTCGTTTGGAAAACGATCAATACTTTTATTAATACGTAAGCGATCAATTAAGGGCTTGATCCGTTCTTCCATTGTTGCAACTGGAGTTTTTGCTAGAACAAGTGGTAAGTAGATGTTGTCACGATTTGAGAGACTATCAAGTAAGTTGAAATGCTGGAAAACAAAGCCGAGGTGTTCCCGTCGATAACGTGCTGCATTGTCTTTGGAAAGTTGACGGAGATCTTGACCATTAAGGATTGCCTGTCCGTTGGTTGCCTGTTCTAAAGTTGCAATTATATTTAATAAGGTACTTTTACCAGCACCAGATTCTCCCATAATTGCAACATACTCTCCCTCTTCAACTTTAAATGTAATATCTTTTAAGGCCATTACTGGATTAGCGGAGTTAGGATTATAGACGCGTTGAACGTGTTGAAGGTTTAATAATGTCATAGTAATTTTCCTTTCTGGTAGAGAACTAATTTTGATTATGTCTTAATTATAAAAAGGTTCTGTGCATCTTCCTACTTACGGAAGTGTACAGAACCTTACAGTTTTGTAAGAATTAGTTTGATGATCTGATATTATCTGGTAGGAAAGATAGAATCGCTGTTGTTCCCTGAGATTGAACTGATGAGATGCTAACCTTGAAATTTAAGTGCTCAGTAACTTTTTTAACAAGGTATAATCCCATCCCGGTAGCAGCAGTTGTTTGGTGCCCATTTTTACCAGTAAAGCCATTTTCAAAAATTCGCGGAAGATCATTCATTGAGATACCACACCCATGGTCAGCGATCCGCAAAGAATTCATTTCCCAGGAAATATTAATTGTACTATTAGGAGCAGAGTATTTAATTGCGTTTGAAAGTAGTTGTTCAATGCAGAACCGCAACCATTTACGATCGGTGAGAACTTTAATTCCGTCTAAGCCCGTTAATTCTGGAATCAACTGTTTATGAATGAAGATGGCCGAATTTTGTTGCAAAATATTATTAATTAAGTTGGCAATATCAATCCATTGAAAATCGTAATCATGATTATTAATTGCTAGTCGTTCGTCATTTAACAATAAGTTGAGATAATAGTTAGCTTGGTGGATATTCTTTTTCACTTCTGTGCTTGCGACAGCTGGCGAATTTTCTGCCGCGGCATTAAGACTTGTCAAATAGTTTTTAATTTCATGAGTAAATAATTCAAGGTGGTCAAGCTGTTCGTGTTGGGTTGCTTGTAATTGCCGGATTGTGTCAATGCTTTTTGCTTGTTCGTCTTGTAATAATTCAACAAGTTTTCCCTCAGCCATATTGGTAGGAGTAAATTTATCAAGCTGAGAAATATTTAAATGGCGCAATCGATAATATTTAATTGCACCACTGCCGATAAGCCACACTATAAAAAAGGGAAGAGAAAAGCGAATCACATCGCCCCAAAAAACAGTTGGGAGATTATATAAAATTACTAAAAGGCCAATCAGACTTAAGAGAAAAAGATAGCCAATAGTAGGAAGAAGGATTGAGCGCCAAAATAATTTGAAATAATGTTTATTCATTGTTTTCCACCAATCGATAGCCGAGACCACGTTCTGTGTGAATACATTGTCGTAAACCAATTGTGCTTAGTTTAGTTCTTAACCGACTAATATTAACATTAAGGGTGTTCTCATTAAGATATTTGCCACCTTGCCATAACCATTGAAGTAATTGCTCCTTAGAAACGGTCTTATTACGATGACTGAGTAAAACTTGTAGCATAGCACCTTCAGTAGGAGTGAGCTGGGCAGTACCGTTTTCGTTTGTAAGAATATTAGTAAGGGGATTGAATAAATTATGATCCCACATTATTTCTTCTGCATCAGCCGTTTGCTTATTTCGCCGTAACAAAGCTTGAATTTTAGCTAAAAGCACCGTCATTGTAAATGGCTTCATAATATAATCATCTGCACCAGCGGCCACTGCATGCATGACATTGGTATCAATTTCCGCCGCAGAAATAACAATAATTGGTACTTGACTCTGTTTACGAACCTCTTGAATCCAATAAAAACCATCGAACGTCGGGAGGGTAATATCAAATAAGACCAGATCTGGTTTTGCAGTAATAATTTCATTTGCAACGTTCTGCCAGTCCTTAACTGTGATAACGTCATGTTGCCATTTATTTAATTCTTGAGTTGTAGAATGGATAATATCAGAATTATCTTCAACGATGAATATTTTAGCCATAATTATTTCCTCGTAAATAGGTATAAGCTCATCATACATTAGTTTGTTTAGAAAAGAAAATTTCAATATTGACAATCCTAAATTGCTGATTAAAGATAAGTAGAGGAAGTGATTTTTAATGGATATTAAGGATAACCTATTAACTCTTGCCGATGGAAATAAAATGCCTCAGGAAGGTTTTGGCCTTTATAAGGTAGATGGACAAGAGACAATGAATCAAGCAGTCAAAAAGGCATATGAAGATGGGTACCGCCTTTTTGATACGGCTCAGTTATACGGAAATGAGCAAGAAGTTGGGACGGCTTTTAAGCAATTAGACATTCCGCGCGATAATCTTTTTGTGACAACTAAAGTGGCGGAAGAAAATCAAGGTTACGACAAAGCTATTGAATCTGTCAAAGAATCTTTACGTAAATTACAAATGGATTATGTTGATTTGCTGCTTGTTCACTGGCCAGTTGAACGATCATTTTTTGATACCTGGCGAGCCTTTGAAGAAATGAAAAAAGAAGGTCTTACTAAATCAATTGGTGTAAGTAACTATCAAATGATCCATCTCCAATATTTAGCAACTCAAGCAAATGAAATGCCGGTTGTTGATCAAATTGAGTTGCATCCGTTATTAACGCAAAAACCATTATTAAAATTTAATCATCAACATCAAATAGTAACGCAAGCTTGGAGTCCACTAGGGCGGGGAGCAGTTCTCAATGAACCAGTATTGAAAGATATTGCTGCTGCTCATCATAAATCCACTGCGCAAATTATATTGCGGTGGCATCTCCAGAATGGTGTTTCCTTTATTCCTAAGTCAGTTCATGAAGAACGAATTACCCAAAATGCTGATATTTACAATTTTGAACTTAGTACCCAAGAAATGGCCCAGATAGATGCATTAAATGCTTATCATCGTACTGGTCGTGAACCAGAACTAGTTTATGAATACAATAAACAATATTAAACAAAAAACAGCAAATTGACTGAAAACACTTCAATCTCTTTGCTGTTTTTACATTTATTCTAAGCCCATTTCTTTGGCATAGGCTGCTTCTTCTTTACTGAGTCGTTGACGTTCACGTTCGTTGTACCATGGTGAAATGGTAAAGGCGAGAACATCATTAATAAGGTAAATTGAGCTATTAACAGCCATTGCTAAAGTAGCAGATCCTTGCTGGTAAGAAACAAACCAAAGTACTAGTTGTGCAAGACCAGATGCAAGCCACCAGAAATATTGATTGTTAAAACGCAAGAAGCAAATAACACCAGCGGAAAGACTAATGGAAAAGCTGATTGCATCAATCCATGGCCGGGGATCGTCGGTAAGGTGCCCGATTAAATATCCAGAAACAAAATAAACGATAATTGTCGCGATAATAGCAACCGTCCATGAACGAGCATTGAATTTACGGATCTTTGATGCCATGTTAACATTCCAGTTTGCAGAAAGTAATACTGGTAAATCGAGGGTAATAACATAGGCGATTTGTTCGGCAATACTTAAATAATTTTTAGCGCTAAAACCAGCGATAATGAAACATAATGCTGATAGAATACCTAGGAAACCATTTACCGACTTTGCAGCATTAATTGCCAAAACGCAAAGTACTCCAAGCGTGGTTCCGATAAATGTAATGACAGTTACCCACGTTATTGGAGCACTAACTAAAGTCATTACCTGGCAGCCAAGACTGAAAAAGAATAGGTAATAATTTTGTTGTGGCCAGCCCTTTAATTGGTGGGCAAGAAATTTAAAATAATCGCTAATCATTAATATAACTCCCTCTACTATATGTTGTGCAATATCGTGGTTACTGCCGGCCGGTAACACAAGATATTGTGGATGCGAAAAAGCAACGTTTAATAGTATACCGGGTCAAAATCAGGGATGCAATACCCTAAAGTTTATTTAATCGGTTGCTTAAATTAATTAAAGGCCGAGAAATTAACCCTATCGTTGAAAATAATAAATTTAAAAATTTCCTTTAGCCGATTACGGAGCATCGAATGACTTATCAACACTATAATTCAACTTTAACAATTTTAACTTTATATGAAGATTGCGGAGCTTCAACAGTCACGGTTGTTCCAGCGGTTTGGTGAAGAAGGGCTTGACCGAGGGGCGAATCAAAAGAGACTTTTTGTTTAGCAAGATCAGCTTCTTGCTTTCCCACAATATGATAAGTTTCTTGTTCATGGTCATCCTCAAATTCAATTGTCACGGTTGTCCCTAAATCAATAGTGTGATCATTCTTGGGGGTCACAATTTCAGCATATTGAAGTTGTTTATTGAGATACCGAAGTCTGCTTTCAAGGTGGCGTAACTCACGCTTAGCAGTACTATATTCGGTATTTTCTGATAAGTCACCAAGTGCACGGGCTGCTTTTAATTGTTCAATTTTTGCAGGCCTTTGTTGTTGTAATTTCGCAATTTGTTCCTCAATTTCGTGATAGCCAGTTGCAGTCATTTTTTGAAAATAGACATTTTTCATTGCTTCTTGAATCTTTTTTCGTTGCATTGGTATAGTTTTCTCCTTGGATATTAGCAATCTTATTATATTTACTAGATATAATTATGATATGATAGAAAGGAAAATTCAATTTGGAGACGGAGGATATATAGATAATGAACGAACAAGAACAACATATTGACCAGTTTCTTACTTCGTCCAACTATCATCAGTTATCTGCTAATCAGCAAAAACATGCACAGGATATTTTGACGCGTTTTAATAACCAGATGGCAAATGATCAGCATTTGACCGATACTACTTGGACACCAGAAGCAGTAAAAGCGGTCATGGTCGGGGAATTTATCGCTGATCCAGCACTAACTAATCAATTTGGAATTGCGGTTGTTCCAGTTTTGCGAGCTTATCAAGAATTTTTGAAAGTTGAAAATCTTGCGGAAGTTGTAAAAGCAATGGAAGAACAACGGACAAAGATGAACGAGTGTCGGAAAGCACATAAGACATGGGCACAATTACATGGGGATGCGGAGAATGACGAAACAGAAGCAACCCCGGTTCAAGCTAGTCCTGCTAAAAAAGAAATTACGTGGACACCGGAGAAGTTCAAGGACTTATTAGCGAACGTCCAACAAGCTATTAAGTCAGCTTCTCAATTCAATAATCTTGAATTAGATGATGTTGAATTGAACTATGTTGTGCAAGAGTTCTTGGAATTAATGGTTCAAGAATGTAATGAATATCCAGGACAATGGACTTTCAGCAACTTGCAACGTGTATTAGGCATGATGATGCCATTAGATCCACATATTTCAATAAAGCAAATTCATAACATCGTACCGAGCGCGCAGGCCTTGTTCGAATACTTGAAGCAAAATGACTACATTAACATGGATCAATACAAGTTGGGCTTAAAGGCAATTGCTAATATGCAACCATCAGAAGACATGCTTGCCTCATTAAATCGTGATGAGCGGGAAACCCAATTAGTTTTATCATTTATCAATAGTAATGGTATCGATACTGATGATGCAGATGTAGCAGAAGCGTGGATGGACGATCATAAGCAGGAAGTTGCTGACTTTATGCGTGGTCTATTGAATCCGTGGGGTGAATATGAACGTAAGCGCCTGCTCAAGCGTCAACGCGAAATGAAACAAAAGCAACAAGTAGCTAAGAGTAATGATAACCAAGTTGATTCACAATTAAAGCGGAAAAAGAAGTCCCTTCAAGGAATCAAGTTTAGTAAAAAGGCTCGGCGGAAATTACGTCGCCATTAATTTGTTAAGAGGAGGAATCCATAATGAGCGTTGAAATTCCAGAAAACATGGAAGAAGTAGCAATGCAGCTGGCTCAACATCAGGTACGCGGTGAGCAAGTTGACGAAAAGGCTGTTATTCAAAATGCTGTTCGGGATATTCTCCAAGCATTTTTTGATGAAGCTCTTGAAGGTCATTATGATGATGTTAAGTGGGATGGGGATGACCTAGTAATTACGGATATTATGGGTGATGAAGTAGGACGCATCCAACCACAATCAAGTTCATTTATTGATGACTTTAAGAATGATGCTGATTCATTAATTGAACGACTTGAAAATGCGACAGCCAAAATTGTTGGTGGTCGTTAAGATTTTTATCGAAATAGAAAATGACCCGTGGAAATTTCCGCGAGTCATTTTCTATTTTAAAGTCGATTTTTAATTTCGTAGGGCTTTGACTTTTCGTGTTCAGCTGGTAATGCATCCTTAGCGTAAAAAATTGCGTATTCTTTATCGTTAGGATCTTTAGCGATGACAAGTTCATCATTGTGACGTACTTGTTTAAAAATTTGTCCCTTCCGAACAGCTTCATTATAGTCATGAATATTAGCGACTGAATCGCCTGGATTAAAGAAAATTCTTGTTTCCATTATAAGTTCCTCCTCATGCACGGCTTGGTAAATCAATTTGTGCTTTTGCTAGAATATGACCCTTGGCCGCGTGAATAAAGTCATTAAGCCAGTATTTATTTTTTAAGGGTAAAGTATCATCTAACGCAAACGCCATTAAAGTATAATCATGGGTTTTATCGGGAGGCTGTGGCCCAACATAACCACTAGTTATCAATGGATTTCCGTTAACCAATGAGCCGGCATTGCTATTATTCCCTTGCACAAATTTATCTGCTAATTCTCGACTAGCATTTGCTGGAATATCTGTTAACATTGCTGGGATGTTAGCGGCTAACCAATGGATCCAAGTAAAACCACAGACAGGTGTTGAGTCATAATCAATAAAGACGATTGCAAATGTTTTTGTATTTGCTGGTGCGCCGGTAATTTTAATTGGGAATGATTTGATTGGATGGTCAGCTAGCATATCAGTTGCTGGCGCATATTTACCATATTCATCCGCTAACATTCCGTTAACTAATGGTACTGAGATTTGCATAAAAAATCCTCCTTATAAGACAATTATAACCGAGCCTAATCTAAATACAATTTTCGTAAATCTTTTATTTCGGCAGGCGTAATATCAAGATAGTTGTTGAGATACTGATTAACGTTTCCATAAGTCTGGATAATATTTTTGATTGCTGTATTAAGATAATCGGGAGCCACCGAGGCAAGGGCAGCCCGATTCGTCACTAGTTCCTCGCTAGCGCCGTGATTGCGCATGTCTTGCAGCCAGTGATTACGAAAATCTTGTGTAACAGTATTCGTTAACAGGTAATCTTCCATAATAATCTTTTGCTCAACGCCGAGGGCACTAAGAATAAGATAAGCAGCCATCCCTGTGCGATCTTTACCAGCAGTACAATGAAATAGTAAGGCACCATGTTCATTATTCAATAAGAGATTAAATAATTTCTGATAAGCTTGCTTAGCTGAAGGGGTCGTGGTCATTCGGTGATAAACATCAATCATATGGTGATAGCCATTTCCTGGTTGTTGCATCTGCGCAGCGATTTCTTCATCACTATGCGAGGCGTCTGTTTCGTCGGCTTCAAAAACTGGCAAATGATAATATTTTGCTTGGGAAGGTACTCGATCAGGATCTTTTTTTACTTCGTCGGGAGCACGGAGGTCAATATCGAGCGAAATAGGAATATTATCTAAAACAGTGAGATCATTTTGATCTAAACGAGCAAGTGAACCAGTACGAATAAGACGATGCCATTTTATTTGATGGCCATCTGCTGTGGGATAGCCTCCAAGATCACGAAAGTTGTACCCATTCTTTATTGGAAGTAAGCGTTGGTTAGCCATGAGAATCCTCCTCGTATTAACTCTTACTACTATTGTACACTGAATTGAGGTAAAAGCGGTTGTAAAGCTTGTGCAAGCATTTTTCCTTCAGTAATAGCGCCCGCTTGGTCAGGATGGAGCCCATCAGTAAAGCTATGGTGCCAAGTTTTAGTTTCAATTATCGAACAGTCATGTTTAGTGGCAATTGTGCGGATCGCAGAAGCAAAGGTCTGACTAAAAGGAATTATGATTGCTAAGGGAGCATGAGGAAAAGTTAGCTTAACTTGCTGGATAAAAAGGTCGAAAGCAGCAATAAATTGAGCTAGGGGGAAACGACGGTCATTAACGCCTAAATTAATCACGTTGAGATCAGGGTGATTAGGCGTCCATAATGTTTGATCGTCAATTTTTCCTAAAAAGACATCGGCAGTTGGGACCCCGCCAGTAGCAGGTCTTAGCACTCCCCCAGCAGAGTAGGCTATTCGAACACTATCGACGTTAAGCAGATCTGCACAAATTCCCGCATAGTTAGTTTCTGGTCGGTAGTCAGCGGCAGGATGGTTCCCAACTACCCAACAACCAGCCGTAATTGAATCACCAATAAAGTTGATCAAAGGACGCTGAGAGGCTGCTGTAATTTCGCCCCTATCGAGATAAATATTTTTAATTGCAAAGCCTTCATTACCTTGCCACACTTCGTCAATGTCAGTATTACCGGCTGCCATTATTTCGATGGCATGTAATGTCGAATCAAGTGGAATATCGATTTTTCCTAAGCTAGCTTGTGTCCGTTGCCACTTTCCTTCATCAATTCGAAAAGCAAATACTTGGCTAGGAGATAGGAAATTTTGATTTGGCAAAACAGTAATTTGACACTTTTTAGCGTCTGAAACCTTAAAACGGAGGTAGCTGCCAAGGTTAGTAGTGTATAAAGTAGGACTATTATCAAGCTTTTTAATAGTCCAGCGTCCAGTACGTGAAGCAAACTTAATTAGATCAGTTGGTAGATATTTCTTCATTTGAATCCTCCAATTATTTAAGACTAGTTTAGCATTAAAGAATGTATTATGTTTATCAAACTTACTGTGGTGTAATCGTTTTCTTTGTTGAGCTGAATTATTTGTAAGCGCTTATTGACGAGGTGGTTAAAAAGTAGTAAATTGTATTTAGTAAAAGTTTACCAATGTTTGTTTGATGTATGGAGGTTATGCTGATGGATAAGCAACAATTTTTAGCTGAATACCAAGATGTATTTAAGGAACCAGGTAAGGATGTATTCTTCTCACCAGGCCGGATTAATGTAATCGGGGAACATACTGATTATAATGGCGGTCATGTTTTTCCATGTGCGATCAGTATTGGAACCTATGGGGTATATGGTCCGCGTGAAGATACAACAGTCGCCATTTACTCAGCTAATTCGGCTAAGGAAGAAGACAGTAAGGTTATTACTTTTGACATTAATGATACAGAACCGCAAAGTGCTAAAGATGAAAAGTGGGTTAACTACTTTAAAGGGATGTTGGTTTATCTAAAGCAACGGGGCTTCAAGATTGATCACGGATTTAACTTATACATCCACGGTTTTCTTCCTTATGGTTCAGGCTTATCGTCATCAGCATCAATTGAAATGTTGATGGGAAATATCTTGAAAGATGAATTTAATCTTGATATCGATGAAATTGAATTAGTTAAACTTGGCCAAAAGACGGAAAATGACTTTGTTGGTCTTAATTCTGGAATCATGGATCAATTTGCTGTTGGAATGGGTAAAGAAAATAACGCAATTTATCTTGACTGCAACACGCTTGAATATAAGTACCTGCCACTTGAACTTGGTGACTATGAAATTGTTATCATGAGTACTAATAAGAACCACTCCTTAGCTGGTTCGAAATACAACGAACGGGTTCAAGAATGTGAAGAAGCAGTTAAGCGCCTTAACAAGAAACTTGATATTAACAAACTTGGCGAATTAGACTCCGATACATTTGATCAATACACTTACTTAATTGATGATGATACGCTGATTCGTCGTGCCCGTCATGCAGTTAGTGAAAATGAACGGACGAAGAAAGCCATTGATGCAATGGAAAAGGGTGATCTTGAAGAGTTAGGTCGCCTAATCAATGCGTCTCATGTATCACTTAAATACGATTATGAAGTGACTGGTAAAGAACTTGACACCTTAGCAGAAAATGCTTGGGATCAGCCGGGCTGCCTTGGTGCCCGAATGGTCGGCGGTGGATTTGCCGGCAGTGCGATTGCCATTGTTAAGAAGTCAGAAGCAGACAATTTTAAGAAGAACGTTGGCAAGATTTATCGTGACAAGATTGGTTACGATGCCAGTTTCTATGATGCTGAAGTTGTTGATGGACCACATAAGCTTTAATAGTATTTTAGTGGGGGAATGAGAAAATGAAGTTAATGGAAAAGTTTGCTGACCAAGTAATTGCTAGTGGAACTTATGAACCACTCGACCGGATCTATGTCTTGAACAAGATTCGGGGCTTTGTTGGTGATGAAGATGTTGAAGCTAAAGATGATGAATCTGTTGTTAGTCAACTTGTTGATTTAGCAGTTAAACGCGGCAAAATTGATGATGGTCAAACTGCTAAAGAAATCTTAAACGATCAGCTTTATGATTTGCTGACTCCAACGCCATCAGTAGTTAATCATAAGTTCTGGGAAAAGTATCAACAATCTCCAGCCACTGCAACTGATTGGTTCTATCACCTATGTACTAGCAACGACTATGTTAAAGTAGCAGCTATCAAGAAGAATGTTGTCTTTGATAAACCAACTAAGTACGGCAATCTTGAAATTACTATCAATCTTTCAAAGCCGGAAAAGGATCCCAAAGCAATTGCAGCGGCTGCTCATGATACCGCTAAGAAGTATCCTCAGTGTGCTCTTTGCATGGAAAATGAGGGTTACAAGGGACGTCTTGGACAAGCAGCACGAAGCAACCACCGTATTATTCGAATTACAGTTGGCGGACAACAATGGGGCTTCCAGTATTCGCCATACGCTTACTTCCATGAACACTGTATCTTCCTCGACAGTAAGCATGAGCCAATGGAGATTAATCGGCAAACTTTAATTAACCTAGTTGAAATTGAAAAGCAATTCCCAACCTATTTTGTTGGAAGTAACGCTGATTTACCAATTGTTGGTGGTTCAATGCTTGCTCATGAACACTACCAAGGTGGTAAGCATATTTTCCCAATGATGACGGCCTCCATTAAGAAAGAATTGCACTTTGCAGAATATCCAGCTGTTGATGCAGGAATTGTTAACTGGCCGATGAGTGATATTCGCTTAACTAGTACAGATACTGAGCAATTAATTGATCTTGGTACGCACATTATTAAAGTGTGGGATCAATACAGTGATGAGAGTCTTGACATTAAGGCATTTGATGGGCAAACTCGTCATCATACTGTTACCCCAATCATGCATCGGGAAGGCGATAAGTTTGTTCTTGATTTAGTATTGCGGGATAATAATACTAATGATGAATATCCACTCGGAATTTTCCATCCACATGAAAAACTATGGCACATTAAAAAGGAAAATATTGGTTTGATTGAAGTAATGGGACGGGCAATCTTACCAGCTCGGCTTAAAGACGAATTAAATGAAGTTAAGAAGTTTTGGCTTGGTGCTGAAAATAAGATTGCAGATAATCATCTTCCATGGGCAAAAGAAGTTCAATCAAAAATTGATATCACCGAGGATAACGTTAATGAGGTTATGGAACAAGAACTTGCTAATGTCTTTGCCAATGTTCTAGAAAATGCGGGCATTTTTAAGGATGACGCAGCTGGAAATGAAGGTTGGCAACGATTCGTTGATGCCTTAAAATAGTTTTAACCTAAAATAAAGAAAGGGGCGCTGAAGCAGTATGGCAGTAACATTGCATGATATCGCGGATAAAGCAGGGGTCTCTATTGCGACTGTATCGCGAATTTTAAATAATGATGTGACGCTTTCTGTAAATGAAAAGACACGTCAGCGAGTGTTAGCCACTGCCGAAGAGTTTAACTATACTAAGCATAAGCGAGCACGCAATAACCAAATACAACGAGTAGCTGTTGTTCAATGGTATTCTCTAACGCAGGAATTGGATGATTTGTATTACATGGCAATTCGAATGGAGATCGAACGAGCGGCTCAACAACAGGGACTACAGACGGTTCCCATTTACCAAAACAATATGGAAGAGATTCCTCGCGATGTTACGGGCATCATCGCGATTGGAAAATTTAGTGATTCGCAAGTTCAAGCATTGCGGTTAGTAACTTCTAATATTGTGTTTGTTGATTACGATAGTTTGGCTGCTGGTTACGATTGCTTAGTACCGGATTTTGAAAATGCAGTGCGGTCAGTTATTTCGGAATTTGTTAGTGAAGGGATTAACGATATTGGCATGCTAGCAGGAACGGAAAAGACAACGGACCAACAAATTGTTCCTGATTTACGGCGATTCTATTTTGAAAGTAACCTGCGTCAACAAAATCTTTATCATCCAGAATTTATATTTGCTGGCAACTACACCTCGATGTCAGGATATAATGCGATGAAAAAGGCAATTGCGACGCTTGGTGACCATATGCCGCATGGAATCTTTGTTGCCAATGATCCGATGGCGGTTGGCGCACTTAAAGCGATTCAAGAAGCCAAAATCAACGTTCCAAATCGAATTGCGCTGATTAGTTTTAACGATACAGCAATTGTTAAGTACGTTTATCCAAGTATGTCAGCAGTTCATGTTGCCACTGATGAAATGGCCCATGCCGCTGTTGATATGATGATTAAACGTTTGCAGAATCCGAATAATGATCCATGTAAGACAGTTGTTGGAACCCACTTGATCAAACGGCAAACAACCCGATAGCATATGAAAAATGATTCAGTTTTGATAGTAATGGCACTAGTGCTTTTACTAATAGAAACTGAATCATTTTATTTTTTAATTCTTTTTTGATACCACCGATAAGCAAAGTATAAGCAAACGATCGCCATGATGATAATAGCAACAGTCGTGTAATCGTTGAAGATAATGACAATCTTATGCCATGATTGGCCGACCCAAGCGCCAAGAACGACAAGTAGTGTATTCCAGATTGCGCTTCCGATAGTAGTGAGAAGGCAGAACCTTCCTAATGAAGTTTGAGCGATCCCTGCAGGAATAGAGATTAAACTGCGAATAACGGGAATGCATCGGCCATAAAGAATACCGCCTGCCCCATGTTTATTAAACCAATCGACTGCTTTTTTAGCATCATCTTGGTGAAAGCCTAAAAGCTTAAATAAGCGATGTCCGAGAAGACGTTCAAGGCGGTTAACAGTTAACTGGCGGCCGAGAACATATAGAATAAGCGCCCCAATAAGCGAGCCAATTGTCGCGGCGATAATTACCCCAATAATTGATAAAGAGGTGGTGGTCGTCATGAACCCGCTCATTGTAAGGATAATTTCGGATGGTAGCGGTGGGAAGACATTTTCAAGGGCAATTAATAAGGCAATCGCGAAATAACCAAACTGGTTAATAAATTCCGTTATCCAAGCGTTCATAAATTACTCCTGTTCAATTAAATATTCTCTAAACACTCTATCATATTAGAGAAATACTTAATAGCAGTCTTATTTTTCTTTAGTGAAAATTACGAATTATAAATTAGAATTATTATACTGAAGTGAATAAAATACATGGAGAGCGCAAAAAGTGTTCGGATTTAATTAAATAAAATCTTAAAATTTGCTAAAATCTTACTGAAAATGTGCTAAAGTATAATAAGACTACATAAGGGAGATTGATATAAAGTGAAGCGATATCGTTTCGGACGCCTTAGTATGGGCTGGCAAATTATGATTGGGCTAGCCCTTGGTATTATTTGTGGATTAATTTTCTATCAAAATAAGGGTGCCATCACTGTTATGCAGAGCTTAGGAACAATCTTTATCCGGCTGATTCAAATGATCGTAATGCCAATTGTTGTTTCTTGCTTGACTGTCGGAATTGCTAATATTGGTGATATTAGAAAGTTAGGACGGATTGGTGGAAAAACATTAATTTATTTTGAAGTTTTAACCACGATTGCGTTGATTTTAGGGATCGTAATGGCTAACATTACTCATCCAGGGTCGTTTATTGATATTCATAAACTTCATGCAACTGATATTTCGCAATATATGTCCACCGCAAAATCTGCAGAACATAATAGCGGATTTTGGCCATTAATTTTGTCGATTATTCCAACGAATATTTTTAAATCCATGTCTGATGGTGACATGATGCCTGTTATCCTGTTCTCGGTTCTCTTTGGATTGGGAATTGCAGCTGTGGGTGAAAAGGCTAAAATTTTAATTGACGTATTAAATGCAGTTTCAGAAGTTATGTTTAAAGTTACTAATTGGGTCATGAAGTTTGCACCAATTGGGGTCTTTGGTTTAATTGGAATGACAATCGCTGAAATGGGTATTAGCGCTTTGCTACCATTAGGATTGTTTATTTTGATTGCGTATGTGACAATGCTAATCTTTATTATTGTTGTCCTCGGGATTACTGCTCATATTTTCCATTTGCGTTATTGGAAGACGATGCGTGCTATCCTTGATGAGATTGTCTTAGCATTTACTACAGCTAGTTCAGAAGTTACGTTACCTCGCTTGATGAAAAAGACACACGAGATGGGGGTAAGCAAGGGGATTACAGCTTTTGTTATCCCAACCGGTTATACTTTTAACCTTGATGGATCTGCAATCTATCAATCATTAGCAGCGATCTTCTTAGCACAAGCATATGGTCTTCACCTTAGTATTTCTCATCAAATCACGTTGTTAGTAGTTTTGATGATTACTAGTAAGGGGATGGCTGGGGTTCCAGGTGCCTCCTTTGTTGTATTGCTTGCTAGTGTCTCCACGATTGGTGTGCCGATGGCTGGTCTAACTTTCATTGCCGGAATTGATCGTTTTGTTGATATGGGACGAACTGCCGTAAACGTGGTTGGTAATTCAATTGCCACACTTGTTATCGGTGAATCTGAAGGTGCACTTGACCGTGAAAAATATAATGCATATTTAGATAATTACGGAAAAGAAAAGACATCAACAGAAACTGATGTCGAAGCTGAATAATAAATATAAAAGCGAAGATGAGGAAATACTCACCTTCGCTTTTATATTTATACTTGTTCTGAATTAACAGTATCTTTTGCTGGTGCTAACTTAACTCCCCGGTGGTCCACGCTTGTACTAAATACGATTTGTGTACTTGTTTTTCCAAAACGTTGTTGAATAGTATTAATGAAGTCATCTAGATCTGTGGTAGAAGGGAAGACAACCTCCATAATTTCAGAATAATCACCAGTTACACAGTTACATTCAATCACATTGGGAATTTGTTGAATGTAGGGATAAAATTCTTGCTTTTGTCGTGGCTCGAGTTGTACCTGAATAAAAGCTTTAACATGAAAGTTAATTTTTTCCATGTTAACACTTGTATGATAGCCAGTGATAATCCCATTTCGTTCAAGTTTATTGATTCGCGCCGCAATTGCTGGTGATGAGATAAAACATTCTTTAGAGAGTTCTTTCAAAGAAGCACGGGCGTTTTTTTGAAGAAGGTTAATAATCTTCCTATCGATCTTGTCCATAAGATGCGGCCTCACTTTCAAATATTAAAGGTATATTGGATACATTAAGATTACTCTAATTAAAGATTAATGTATAGTATAAATTTTAGGAAATTTTGAATTAATTGAATTTTATCTGAAGTCAGTATTATTCTGGTTTCCTTCGCTTTATTCTTCAAAAAAATGGTATAATTTAAGTAAATATATCACTTGTTTGTTTGGAGGTTCAAACCTATGGATCAAGAATATCAAAACATCCTAGTTCCAGTTGATGGTTCTCAGGAATCAGAATTTGCATTACACCGTGCGATCGCAATTGCAAAGCGTAATGGTGCTCATATAGATATTTTAAATGTAATCGATACCCGAGCAATGGCTTATAACTTTGCTGGTATGTCAGATGGAAGTATTGCTTACCAATTAGTTGATAAGTCGAAGCAATACCTTGACGAATTATTGAAGACTGCTAAGGATAAGGATGATTTTGATAATCTTGATATTCACATCCGTCTTGGTAATCCAAAGACAATTATTTCGTTTGACTTCCCTCGTGATCACCACAATGACATGATTATTATCGGTGCTAGTGGATTATCACGGATGCAACGAGCCGTAATGGGTTCAGTTACGTCATATGTAAAACGTAATGCGCCAGTTGATGTGCTGGTTGTCCGGACTGATGTAGATCAGGTTAAATAGTCATTGAATATTAGCAATGAGGGTTAGTGGTAGATGTTACCATTAACTCTTTTTTTATAAAAAATGAGGGATGTGTTAGCGTGGCAGATGAAATTACTAAGCGAGTTTCCTTGGTAGAATTATTTTACGATTTAGTGTTCGTTTACATGGTTTCCCAAGCGACAGAAAGCACCATGGGATTGTTGGATTGCCGGTTTTAGGAATCTTTGCAATTGTTGTGATTGTATTTATTAATTCCTGGATGGTGCAGATGGTTTTTACAAATCGGTATGGGAAGCTTTCGGGAACCAATATCGTCTTTTCGTTCGTCGATATGGCAATTCTCCTCTATATGTCAAATTCGTTTTCAACAACATTCAATTGGCATTTAGCAATTTTTTTCGTAGCTGCTGGCTTGTTATCATTAACGTTATGTATCCAATATGTTTTAGTTTACTTTCAGACAGAAAAGAAGATAGATAAACAGATTACACGAGCATTTATTGGAATTTTGATTTTTAGGTCTGTTACTCTTTTTATTGGTGGGATTTTTTATCAAAGTAAAGGTGGAGTGGCAATTGCTTTTGCCGGTATTATTATCAGTTGGATTGCGCCCGGCTTTACCGGAAAATATACAAAGCATCATCCCATCATCTTTTCGCACCTGCTTGAACGGCTTACAGCATTAATTATCGTGATGTTTGGGGAGACGATTGTTGGTATTGCTGATTACTTTACTGCCACAAATTTCTCAGTTCAGTCTATTCTTATTTTTACCACAGTTGCAGCGCTATTCTTTACCTACATTGTTGAATTTGACCATTTAATTAACGAACATCAACGTCATGAGACTGGAAATTTAATGATCTATCTTCATTACTTTATTTTATTTGGGCTCAGTCTAGTAACTGTGGCGATGAAGTTTATTGATGATACAGAGGCCGATCCGCGGTTTGCAGTAACATGTATGTATTTTGGCTTTGCCTTGTTTTATATTGGTCTTGGGATTGCTAATTATTACAATAAGGTAAAAGTGAATAAGACTGTTGTAAGTATTTTTATTGTTTCAACAATTGTTGGCTTTGGAATTTCATGGTTTTATTCAGCGTTTACGCTTGTGGTTATCATTATGACCGCTGTAACGTTGATTAATGCTGTAACATTAACAAGATTCAGAATAAAATATGTAGATTAAAAAGGAACCGCTCAAATCAGAGCAGTTCCTTTTTTTAATAGAGAAGATATTCAATTACTTTTTAGTAACTTCCATGACGATATCAGTAGTAGTTACCTTTTCACCAGCATCCTTCAATAATTTAATATCGAAGTCTTTACTGTTAGTAACTGTTACCATGACAGTATCATCAAGACCCGCTTTCTTGATTGCTGGGTCCCAGAATTCCATTAATTCGTCACCTTTGTCAAAGTGTTGATCCTTATCAAAGTAACTAATGAATCCAGTACCCCGAAGTTTAATGGTATCAATACCAACGTGGATCAGTAACATAATACCATTGTCTGATTCAAGGCCGATTGCGTGCCGAGTAGAGAAGGTTGCTCGTACTGTTCCGCTAAATGGAGCAATTACTTTACCATCAGATGGTTTAATGGCAAATCCTTTACCCATGTTACCAGAAGCAAAGTTTTCATCATTAACGTCTTGTAACTTAACGAAAGTACCAGCAACGGGAGAAGTGATTTCAGTAACACCTGGTTGTGGAGTAGGGGTGGATTCAGTTGAATCGCTGTCATCACCATTAAATTGCTTACCCCAGGTTTGTTCAAGTTTAGCAACAATTTGGGCGTGTGATTTTTCATCCAACTTAACCTTAATAGCAAAGATGATAATACCTACAAGGATTAAGGCGATTGGAATTAAGAACATGTAAACCTTAAATACGCTAACGCCATGAGCTGTAATAGTAGCGGCAGTAGCACCACCAGTCATTCCAGCAGCAACAGTAGCGGCACCGACAACACCGTTAGCAACCGCGCCACCAAATTTATCCAATAATGGACGAACTGATAATGTCAGTGATTCATCACGGTGTCCTAATTTTAACTGACCATATTCAACTGAATCTGTAATAGTCATCAAAACAACTAAGAAAATGATAGGTTGTGGAATGAAGAATAATTCAGCACCAAGTAAAACAAGAGCTAATGACTTGCCAGCAAAGGCGAAGATTAAGGCACCAAGAACTTCAATTGAAGCAGCACCATAGAAGAGCTTATGACGCCCAATCTTACCTGAAAATAGTGGGAAAGCAAAGACAGAAATAACACCGACAATTGTGTTTAATCCTCCCAAAATTGAGAAGGCCTTGGCATTGCCTAAAATATAAGTAAAGTAGTAAAGCTCAAAACTATTTAACAACGTTTGACCAGTAGTAAAGAATAAGTAAGACATTGCAATAGCTAATAATTGATCATTTTTAGTTAAGATATGAAGAATATCTTTAAGCTTAGTTTGTTCTTTGTTTTCACGAAGAAGTGACTTTTGTTCGTGAGTAAAAATCCCCACACCAATGGCAGTAATGGCTGAAATAGCAGCGACAATTACAGCAAAGATAAACCAACCACGGTCGTCACCAGTACCACCGTTTTGGTTAACTGAGAAGAACAGAACCATTGGCATAATAACAAATCCAATGATTTGACCACCAATAGTAGAGCCGACCCGGGCGAAGGTAGCTATCTTGTCACGTTCGTGTGAATCGAATGACATAGCAGGAACCATTGACCAAAAGCCAACGTCATTAAATGAATAGAACACATCCATAACGATATAAATAATGGCAAATACAAGTAAGTAAAGGAATGGATTACTTGTGTTCAATCCACCTAGTGGCGTAAATAGGGCTGCTAAGAGAATGGCAGAAATAACACCACCACCGACAACCCATGGTTTAAACTTACCCCATTTGGTATTAGTCCGATCAATTGCATTACCGATTAATGGGTCAATTAATAACTCAACAATCCGCAAAATCATGATAATCAGAGTAACGTATCCAACCATCCGGTTATCAAAGGACTTATCACTAGAAGTAAACAGGTGACCAGTGACATACATCATAAAATAAGTAGAAAGTAATGCAAAGAAAGCATCATGCCCAAACGCACCTAGAGAATAAGCTAGGCGAGAACGAACAACATGGGATTCTTTCTTAGCATTATCTAGTTTTACATCCATGTTAACTCCCCTTTTCTACAACAACATATAATATCTTACACGAATAATAGTAAGCGTTTTCATGGAAAAAGTCAATGCACTTTTAGTAAAGTTTTACGAAAAAGAAAGAAATATCAAAATAATTATTAATTGAAAGCGATTGCCATAACTTGGGCTTGGGCAGTTTCTAAGTCATCTGCATTTAAATTAATATATTTATTTACAAGGCGTTCATTTGCATGAAGATCGTTGATAAGAAAATCGTGGATCGATGTAATGTTTATTCCGGCATGGCGTAAATGGAGAATTGTCATTGTAATTGCTAACTGTTCTGTTTTGGCAGCCGAAAGGGTAGCAGGGGCTGCTTCGATGACACCTTGGTAATAGCCGCTCATAAATGTTTTATTCATGATACTCACCTCTATTCTAATCAAACCACGTTTCTATGTTCTTGTTAAGAAATTTAAAATAAAAACGACCGAGAACAGATCTCAGTCGTTAAATCAAAATTTATTTGATTATTGTTCTTCGTACCAGCTGTAGTGGAAGTTACCAGGACGGTCAGTACGTTCGTAAGTGTGAGCACCGAAGTAGTCACGTTGAGCTTGAAGCAAGTTAGCAGGAAGCACTTCTGAACGGTATGAGTCGTAGTAACTAATAGCAGCACTAAGTGAAGGAACAGGAATACCAGCCTTAACAGCAAGAGCAACAACGTCACGAGTTGCCTTTTGGTATTTCTTAGCAATATCCTTGAAGTAATCATCAAGAAGTAAGTTCTTCAAGTCTGGGTTCTTAGTGAAGGCATCAGTAATGTTTTGTAAGAATTGTGCACGAATAATGCATCCTGCACGCCAGATTTGAGCTAATTCACCATACTTAAGGTTCCAGTCGTAACGTTCGGAGTCGATCCGCATTTGTTCGAAACCTTGTGCATAACTCATAAGCTTACCGAAGTAAAGAGCTTGACGTACTTTTTCAATCATTTCCTTCTTGTCGTCGATTGAAATAGCTTCAGTTTCAACAGGCAATTCCTTGCTTGCTTGTACACGTTCGTCCTTCATCATTGAAATGTAACGAGCATAAACAGCTTCTGTAATAACTGATTGAGGAGCACCACCATCAAGAGCAGTCATTGAACTCCACTTACCAGTACCTTTGTTAGCACCACGGTCAAGGATCATGTCAACAATAGGCTTGTTCTTGTCGTCACCAAGGTCATCCTTACGAGTAAGGATATCAGCAGTAATGTCAACAAGGTAACTACTTAATTCACCCTTGTTCCATTCAGCAAAAGTCTTAGCAATGTCATCAACAGGCATCTTTAATACATTACGCATGATGTTGTAACTTTCGTCGATTAATTCTTCATCACCGTATTCGATACCGTTGTGAACCATTTTAACATAGTGACCAGCACCATTTGGTCCAATGTAAGCAACACATGGCTTGCCATCTTCTTCAGCCTTAGCAGCAATCTTAGTAAGGATTGGAGCAACTAAGTCATAAGCTTCTTTTTGACCACCTGGCATAAGTGATGGACCGTGGAGGGCACCTAATTCACCACCGGAAACACCCATTCCGATGAAGTTGATACCAGACTTGTCTAACTTAGCGTTACGAGCCATAGTATCGTGGAAGTTAGTGTTACCACCATCGATTAAAACATCACCCTTGTCAAGTAATGGCAATAATTCGTCGATAAGAGCATCAGTTGGCTTACCGGCTTTAACCATCATAAGAATCCGACGAGGCTTTTCTAATGAGTCTACGAATTCCTTAACAGTGTAGCTAGGTACTAACTTCTTATCGCTGTGGTCGCGCATCATATCGTCAGTACGGTTACGGTGACGGTTGTATACACCAACCGTGAAGCCACGACTTTCGATATTTAGTGCAAGGTTCTTACCCATAACAGCTAAACCAACAACACCAATTTGTGCTTTTTGATCAGACATTAAAGTCACTCTCCTCAATACTTATGTAATATAATTCACAACCTCGATTATAACAAAAATTAAAGATAGTGCAAACGCTAAACATCAATTTTTATTATAAAAAAGTAATTTACAGCACGAATGCTATAAATTACTTTTAGTAACTAATGATTTAAACGATAAACCCACTTACGTCCATCGCGAGCCAGTAGTTCGTCAGAAGCAGCTGGACCCATGGAACTAGGAGTGTAGTTAGGGAATTGAGGCTTTTCAATATCCCAAAGCTTACGGATAACGTCAACGAACTTCCATGCATAAGCAATTTCAGCCCATGAGGCAAAGTTTGTATGGTTGCCTTCAAGTGCATCATGGAAAAGACGTTCATATGGTTCTGGAGATTCCTTCTTATCAGAATCACTTTGTAAGAATCGTAAATCAACAGGCTCTGTTGTGAAGCCTTGACCCGCACGCTTAGCATTTAATTGGATTGCAAAACCTGAGTTAGGTTCAACAAAAATAGTTAATACGTTTGAGTTAAGAGATTGGTCACTTTCAGAACGTGGGTTAGCAAAGATATCGATTAATGGCTTCTTAAAGACAACATCAATACGAGTAAACTTGTCTGCTAACTTTTTACCAGTCCGAACGTAGAATGGTACACCAGACCAACGATAGTTATCAAACATTAACTTAGCAGCAACAAAGGTTTCAGTACCAGATTCTGGATCAACACCATCTTCATGACGGTAAGCGTTAGTTTCATCACCAGCATCGTATTGTCCACGGACAAAGTTAGCAGCTGCTTCTGATGGTGTGTAGAGGCGAAGACTACGAAGAGCCTTAATCTTTTCAACTCGAACATCAGCATCAGTAAATGCAACTGGTTGTTCCATTGCTAATTGGGCAACAATTTGCATGATGTGGTTTTGTACCATATCACGTAATGCACCAGATTGGTCATAGTAACCAGCACGTTCTTCAACCCCAAGTTTTTCACTCAATGTTACTTGGATGTTATCAATGTAACGGTTATTCCAGAGTGATTCAATCATGGTGTTACCAAAACGTAATGCTTGAATGTTTTGAACCATTTCCTTACCAAGGTAGTGGTCAATCCGGAAAATTTGATTTTCACTAAATGTTTGTGATAATTCATCGTTAAGCTTCTTAGCAGATTCAAAATCACGACCAAATGGCTTTTCAATAACAAGACGGTTAAAACCATTGTCAGTTAATAATCCTTGCTTCTTCAAGTTCAATGCAATAGTCCCGAAGAATTGTGGTGCCATTGACATGTAGAAGAGACGGTTGCCTTCAGCGCCGAATTGTTTATCCAATTCAGCAAGGCGTTGCTTAAGGATTTCGTAATGTTCTGGCTTAGTAACATCATGTGACTTGTAGAAAAAGTGTTTTGAGAATGCTTCTGCTTGGCCATCCTCAGTCTCTGGAATGTTGCTAATAGATTCACGAACGATTTGTTGGAATTCTTCGTCAGTTAATGGACGACGAGAAGTTCCTAGTAATGCAAAATGGTCAGCTAGGTAACCCTTTTGATATAACTTGAACAAAGCAGTATAAAGTTTACGCTTTGCAAGGTCACCAGTAGCACCAAATAATGTAATGACAGCCTTATTTTCTGTAGCCAAAATGTTCACTCCTTCTGAAATTTCAGAAAATTCTTATACCGTGACAATTATATACTCTTAAAGCATAATCTGCACTATCAAAGGAAACGTTTTCTGAGAAGATATCTTAGAAAACGGAAATGGACCATTAACGATAAATGGCTTATTTATTAGTCTTTGGCAAGCGCTTGTCAATTAATGGTCTAGATCAAAAAACTTTTAAAAGAAATTTGCAATTAATTACAATTAAAACTTATGAAGTTAAACTAAATAAAAAAGCTGAGAAATTCCTCAGCTTTAAAACGTCTCTTACACAAACTGTTTCCGTTCTGCTATTACACCACAGATTGTAAAGAAGATAGCGGCAATAGCAATTACGACTAAACTTGCGAACCAGTTATGTGTTTGTGAATAAAGGTTACCGACAATGATCGGCCCTAATGCAGAAATTAAGTATCCAACTGATTGAACCATTCCTGAAAGATTTCGTGTATCAGCGGAACTCTTGGTCTTTAGTCCGAATAAAGTCATTGCAAGAACAAAAGTGGTAGTTGTACCAGCACCAAGAAATAGGGCAACAAATATATAGTAAACAAGGGAATTTACCGGAAAGAACATCATTCCAGTTCCGATTAAAGAAATGGTTCCCGCAAATAGCATAATTGGTTGCCGATTCTTCATCTTAGTGGCAATTACGGGGATTGCAAAGGCAAATGGCATTGATAATAGTTGTAGTAATCCAGCAACTAGACTCGCATTATCACTGCTTAATCCGGCATCCATGGCAATTGTAGGCAACCAGGCAACAATACTATAGAATACGAAACATTGTCCCCCAAAGAATAAGAGTAACCACCATGCATTTGCGTTTTTCCACATGTTAGTTCCTCGATCAGTAGAACTGCTTTCGTTAGTAGCACGTTGATTATAGAGTAAGTTCGGTACCCAGATAATAGCTGCGATTAAAGCAACAATGCTAATAATGATAACAGCTGTTTGCCAACTAGTAGCGTGGGTAATTGGGGTAATTGCGTAAGCGCCAATTGCAGCAAACAAAGTCATTGCGACATTATACATCCCGGTTACACTTCCAATTTGATTTGGTAGCTTATCAGAAATAATCGCAGGTAATAAGACGTTAATGCAAGTGATGGCAGCCCCGACTAATATTGTTCCGATCATTAACGATGAGAAGTTTAAAATTCGTAAATAAGAACCAATAAACATTAAAATCATTGCTAACTCAATCGTTAGTTCATTACCAATTTTTTGAGCGAGTGCTGAAACTACTGATGATAATAATCCAAAACAAAGCAGGGGAATAGTTGTTAAAATTCCTAAGCTGGTAGTTTCGACATTAAAAGTTTGTGCAATATCTTTAATGACAGATGGTATTGCTGTAATCGGCATCCGCATACAGATCCCAAGGAAAAATAATCCAAGGATCAGAAGTGGACTATGCTTTTTGAGTTTTTCCAAAAAATTCATCCTTTCATCATAAGATTAGCTTGATAATAGACTAGACAATTATATCATAATGGGGCCTTAGTTATGATTAATATACGGTTAGAAGTAGTTAATCCAATTAGAGACTAGTTTGACGGAAAGCGATTCAAAATATATAATCAACAATGAATATTTTTGGAGGAACACTATGACGGTTATATACCCATACCTAACATTTGAGAATGCGAAGGAAGCGATGACTTATTATGAGCAAGACTTTGGCGCTCAAATCATATATCATGAGGCCCTGACAAAAGAGCAGGCGGAAAGTCTAGGATTACCAGTTGATCAATTGAGCCAAACAACAATGCGGGGCGAATTTATGATTGCTGGGCAAAAGATTATTTGTGCAGATGCAACAATGGGCAATCCCCAAACTTCTACTCTAATTTCAATTTTACTTGATTTTGAAGAAGAGGAAGATAAAGCACGTGATTTGTTTAATCGTTTAGCAAAATCGGAAAATCAACGTGTGACGGTACCATTTGGTGATTGGATACTAAATAATGTAATGGGGCAGGTTGTAGATAAGTATGGGATAACATGGCTGATAAGTGCTAATAAACAAGGCTGATATAAAATAAAAGCGACTTGGATTTCCAAGTCGCTTTTATTTTATAGACTAGGCGTTAATTTCGCTCCACCGTTTAGTTAAGATAGTATAAATACGCTCAATATCTTGTGAAGTGCCCCGTAATTCATAGTCCGCGAGAAATGGTGCGTCAAAGTCTCGCGAGTATTTACGAGCAGTTAAGCAATATTGTTCGTTAAAATTCTTGTTACCACTGCCTACGACGCCGACGCATTGGTTGGCATTATCGTTGTAGGCAATATATTCACCTAATGCATTTGTCATAATTTCAGTAAAACCAGAATCGATCCCGTTACCACCATTTAAATATGTGGGCACGAAAGCAAAGAAGGGTTCTGTTTCATCGGCAGGAAGAGTTTGATCGCTAACTTCTTTTAATTCAATAAGTGGACGATCTTCGCTAATACTGTGCTGTTGTTTAGCATATCCCTGCATCCGCGTTAAGAAGGAACGGGTATTTCCCTCAAGCGAGATATAAATAATATTCATTGGTGCCATGTGAATTTCTTCCTTCTAGTTTAAATTTATTTTAATATCACAAAATTATTTTAGTAGAATTAACCGCTAAATAAAAGGATAATTTTCTTATTGTTGCCAAAATGTAAAGTTTTACTTTGATAAAGTAGTAACGATAAAGCTATCAATATATGAATGGCGGTAATCCTGAATTTTTAAATCAAGGTTAGCTAACCTAATTGTTTCCCCTTCATGAATATCCTGGTAATTGTCCAATACGTATCCTGATAAAGTTACCACATCGCTATCTTCAGAATTTTTAAGATCAACGTGGAAGAAACGTTCAAAATCATAAATGGTCGTTTTTCCATCAACTCGGTATTGATTTTTACCAAGTTTAGAAATCATATTATCTGAAACATTATCAATTTCGTCTCTTACCGTTCCAAAGAGTTCTTCATAAATGTCTTTATCAGTAATGATTCCGCTAGTTCCCCCGTACTCATCAACAACGACTACCATCGGCACCCGAGTACTAATCATTAACTTAAGAACTTCGGTAATTGGGGTGGTTTCAGGAGTAGTAGGCATATGGCGGAGTACTTTTGCTAAGGATACCTCTCCGTTAATTTGTTTTTGTCGAATTAAGTCATAGTTAAAAACATAACCTAAAATTTTATCCTTATCATTATTAGCAACTACCGGTAAGCGACTGTATTTTGTTTTAAGATATAGTTTAATCGCGTCATTCACAGTTTTGTTTATATCAATGACAGTTAATTGCGTACGATCAATCATAATATCCTTAGCAACTTTATCATTAAAATCAAAGGCTCGCTCCATATATAATAAGTCATTATGTTCAAGTTCACCGCCTTTGACAGCGTTTCGAGATAGGCTAATGATCTCACTTTGCGAAAGAACGTCTTGACTCTCATCAGCTGGCTTCATACCTAACATTTTAACAATTCCGTTGGCAGAACTATTAAGCAACCAGACGAAAGGATAAAAAGTAATGTGAAAATAGTGCAGTGGGGTGGTAACAAACATCAGAGTCTTGATTGGGATATCAATACTGATGTTTTTTGGTACAATCTCGGTTAAGACCACTTCAAAATATGTTAGAAGAAGAACTCCCACAATGGCACTTATAACATGGATGCCACTATTGTTTAGTGACCAGCTTGGCAACGAGAGAGCATCAGTTAAGAGCTCTTCAATTGTTCCTTCGCCGACCCAACCGAGGATAATTCCACAAATTGAAACCCCTACTTGAGTGGTAGAAAGATATTCCGTTAGATTGGTGACCATTTTGATTGCACGGTTTATTTTCGCAGATGGTTTATCGCGCTTTGCTTGCATTTCTTCTAGGGCCGTTACCCGTGCCTGCACAAGCGCAAATTCGGCAGCCACAAAGAATGCCGCAAAGATAAATGTAATGATGATAATTATAAAGTTTGTGAATAGTTGGCCCTCATTCAAAATAACATTCCTCATTTCGATTGGTAAGTACAATTTATGTATATTATTTTACCATTCAAATAAGGCGTTATAAATTAAAGCATGTTAAAAAGAAGGACATGTTTATTTCGTTCATTACCTAAAAAATGATAAGATTAGTAAAGGTAGATAGCTTAAGAAAAGAGGTTATATAGTGAGTAGTATTACAATTAATGATTTAGTCTATGATGCTAAATCAGGAGATCAATTAGACAACGTTTCATTAGAACTAAAGTCACCACAAGTAGTCGGAATTTGCAGTAACGATACAGGGGCAGCAACTGCATTAGAAGATCTATTATCTGTCCGTGGAAAAATTTTAAATGGGGATGTAACAATTAACGGGGTTCCATTCAAAAAATATAAGCGTCAAAGCAAAAATGAGATCGGCCGAATTGATGATGTGGTTTTAAAAGGAAAAACAGTGGAGAAAGCTGTTGACCACGCATTACGCCATCGTAAAAATGCTTTAAAACCAGAGCAAGCACTTCAAATGCTTAAATCATTAAAATTTGAACCAGACCAGATGATTGCTGCATTAAGTGAGGCTCAACAACTAGAATTACGGATGGCGCTCCTTCTTACTTGGCAATGTTCAATCGTAATTTTGAGCGATGCCTTTGATGGCTTGGAGGCAGACAACCGGCAAATGATTGGTCACCTTGTTAAAGACTATGCGCAAAAGGTCGATGCCTTAGTGCTTTTCACAAGTAAAAATATTTCGACATTGATGAGGTTTGCTCATACTCTTTACTACTTTAATGGCAGTCATTTGACTTCTACACGAGATTTATCAATGAATGATGGTGTAGATTGCACAGTGACAGTAATGGGTACCGGATTGTCAATTGATAATGCGGTAAAGTTAGGAGCACACATGTTGGAAGAAGCAGGTAATGAGACCCGGTTCCTCTTTACTGGAAATATCCAAACATTATTGCCATTACTAGAGCAGAGCACCATTACTGATATCAGAATTGAAGATGCAACGATTGAAGATGAATTGATGGCTTACTAATAGATTTGGAGGTTGTTATGGGTCGGATAGTTTTTATTAGTCACCGGCATGACGATTTAGTACCAACGATTATCAAAAGGGTTCCAGAAGCAGTTGCGCTTACTAGTTTTAAATTTGAAATTCAGCGTGGGGATATATTATGTTGGCTTCCCACTGTTACGGAGTATGTAGATGATGAAGTCCAAGAGTTAGCTGAATTGATTGACCATTCACTGTTTTTACCATCAAAAATAGTAATGCTTTCGATTGCAGGAACAGCAGATGATGCGACCAATCAGCAATTACAGGAATGGTATGGACGACAGGCAACTCAGGCTGTTCTTGCTCATCAATATGCAGTTAAAATGATTGATGAATTTGAGTTGCCATATACTATTATTAGAGCCTTGCCAATTACTAATGAAGAAACTTCTCTTAAGGTTGTTAGTGAGGGTAGTGCTTTAGAAGGTAAAGAGATTGGATTAGAACAAGTAGCACAGATAATTGAACAAGCAGTTACTACCGATGATTTTCGGAATCAATCGATTGGAATTGCCCCATAAGAAAGCAGGTTGTGATATGGATAAATTAGAAGAATATCAACGATGGCAAAATAATTTAGCACGGGTGCGGTTTCCACGATGGAAAGAACTACCTACACTAGGTTTGTATGTGGACCAAGTGGTGGCAATTGTAAATGAACAATTAAATCATTTGGGAATTGAGCCACTCACCAAATCAATGGTAAATAATTATGTGAAAAAGAAAGTTATTCAAGCACCAATCAAGAAAAAGTATGCTGTTAACCAATTAGTAGATCTTTTGCTGATTGGATTATTAAAATCAAATTTTTCACTAGATGATATTCGTGCAGGAATTGCTCAGGTTACTATGAATTCTTACCCGCAAGCTGCTTATGACCGCTTTGTCGAAATCTTAAATGCACTTTTAGCGGGAGAAGAAATTCCAAGTACTAATGTGATTAATCCACAAAATGATCGATTAATGACTTTAGCATTGAAGTCAGTATTATCGCGAATGGATGCTGCTCAATTATTAACTGCAATGCAAAAAGTTGCTCAACCTGCTCCGTTGGAAAATAATTAGTTTTAATTATTTTGTTGCAATTACAACAAAAAGATTTTAATATTGTAAACGAGGAGAATTTTTATCAATGATTGATATTTTACGTGAAATAGGGATGATTGATCGAGCCCTCGATTCGATTGCCAATATTGAGTTCAAGAAAATCGATTTAGCACGTGGTCAATACCTATATGTTGTTCGTATTTATGAGCATCCAGGAATTATTTCAGAACAATTATCAAACTTGATAAAAGTAGACCGAACAACGATTGCCCGTGCTGTAAAAAAGCTTGAAAAAAATGGCTTTATTGAAAGAAAAAGTGATCCAACGAATAAGAAAATCAAGCGACTTTATGTTACTCAAAAAGGAAAAGAGATTTATCCCTTTATTATTCGTGAAAACCAATTTTCAAATAGTGAGGCATTGAAAGGCTTCTCGGAAAAAGAGGCTCAGCAGGTTCATGATTATCTAGTTCGTATCCGTCAAAATATTGATGGTGATTGGGATACTGTCAAGCATGGGGGCAAGCGTCAATATTAATTTATAAAGAGGAGATTATTTTTATGAAGCAAGTGACGATTGATCCAAGTTTTTGGGAACTTTTTCCAGATGCACAAGTAAATATTTTGTTTGCAAATGGCATTAATAATCATAATGCTGATGATAACTATGATGAACGAAAGAAACTATTAGCAAAAGCTACTCGCGAGGCTGATAAATTTTTAACTAATGAAACATTTCGCTTAAATCCAGTTGTTGACCAGTGGCGTCAAGCATTTCAACAATTTAAGAAAAAGAAAGGTGCACGCTCATCAATTGAGGCGCTATTAAAACGTGCCAATCAAGGACGGAAATTTGAACCAATTGAACCGCTTGTGGATGTCTACAATAGTATTTCCTTGAGCTATGGTGTTCCAGTAGGAATTGAAGATCGGAATAAGATTGCTGGTGACCTTCACCTTGGCGTTGCAAAAGGTGGCGAAGCATTTCGTCCAGTAGGTGCTGAAGATGATGAGCCTGCGTTGGAGGGCGAAGTTATTTATTATGACGATGAAGGTGCTGTTTGTCGTTGCCTCAACTGGCGTGAAGCTCAGCGAACAATGTTGACAGAAGATTCCCAAAATGTAGTTGCAGTTATGGAAGCAATTAATTCAGAACAAATTGAACGCGCTAATGAAGCGATGGAAGAATTGAGTAAGTTAATTAACCAATACTTTGGTGTAAATGCATCGCAAGTTTATCAACTAACTAAGGACCAACCGATTGCCGAAGTTCCAGATAATTTATAAAAAAGAAAATGAGTGAAAAATGTCGACATTTTTCACTCATTTTCTTTTTGAATTGTTATTCTATTTTTTGCATCAGTACTTAATAATTTATAAAGGGCTGCAAATAAGGGAACAGTGAACATCATTCCAAGAATTCCAGAAATTCCCCCGCCAATAATAACCGCGGCAAATACCCATACACTTGGGAGTCCAATTGATCTTCCAACAACTAGGGGGTAGGTAATGCGGTTATCTAATTGTTGAAGGAGAATAATAAAGATTAAGAAAATACCGGCTTGAAGTGGAGAAACGGCAAAAATGATAATTACTCCGACACTAGCTCCAAGGATGGCGCCAATGATTGGAATTAAAGCACCAAATGCAGTTACAACGCCGATCATTGAAGCATAAGGCATTCGTAAGATCGTCATCCCGATAAAACACGAGATGCCAAGAATAGCAGCATCTTTACACTGACCAACGATATAGTTACTGTAACTTTCATCAAAAACTTTCAGGACTCTAATTATTTGTGACTGGTAGCGGCTAAAGTATGTTGAAAGTAACTTAGTAAATTGATGTTGCAACATTTCTTTATAGATCAAGAGGTAGATTGAAAAGAAAAAAGCAATAATTGCAGTTGTGGCAGCAGAAAATACAGACGAGGCTGTTGAAATGACTGTCCGGAAAGTTCCGCCAACGCCAGACGTAAGGTATTTACCAATTTTATCCCATTGGATTTTACTAGCATCAAAACTATTGATGAAGCCTTTAAAATCACTACTATGTTCAAAGTAATCGATAAAATGGTTGATAATGTGACTATGATTAGCAATAAGCAATCTTACACACGTAATAAGTTCAGGAATTACCAGGGCAAAAACGATGGCAATTATTAGGATGATTGTTAAGTAGGACAGCACTATTCCGACTGGACGCTTAAACTTTTGTGCACTTGGTTTCTTGAATAAATATAAGTAGAGGTGTTCATACTGTCTTAATAAGAGGTTAACGATATAAGCGACTATTCCACCTATTAAAAGAGGCATAGTTGCTGAAAAAATTGTTTGGATAAATTTAGCGACAATTTCCCAATAAGTGATTGCCAAGTAGAGGATAAATAAGGCTAGTACTAAAGAAATATGACGGCGATTAATATATTGCTTCACGATAAATCTCCTCTATATATTAAGCTTTTGATAAAGTTTAACTAAATAATTATGACTGTCGATTTGTTCACGACAATTATTTTGATCATGTAAGTTAATTTCATAAATACTAGTAGCAACTGAGTTTAAGTGAGGCAAAACATTAGCCCAGTCGATTTTGCCAGTGCCGAGAGTAAGGCTATCGTGAGTTTCACCCATTGAATCAACTAGGTGATAGTGAACGACCCGATCTTTTAAGTGTTCTAGGGATGCGGCTAATTTCTGGTTGTTTCCATGAAGTTCAATAAAACAATGGGATGTATCAAAGGCAAGTCGATAATTATGCGCAAGAATTTCATCTTCTTGAAGAGGATCGCCATAAGCAAAGACTGGCGCAATTGAATTTTCAAACATAATATGATCACCGCCAGCATCTGCAAAACGATCTAATCGCTGATAAACAGCATTTCGGGCGTCCTCTACACTAGGATAGAGTGAAACAAAGTAACGTGATTCAGGACCGGCATAACCACCATGAACCAAAACTTGCACATCAAGGTCATCGGCCAAATAAAGTAGCTTTTCAGTTGTGAATTCGATGAAGCGATATAGGTCGGGGTATTGTTTTTCCGGGGCTACTACTTCTGAATGATGATCTTGAAATTGCATTGGGTGATGTAGAATAATATTTTTAATACCAGCGTCTTTAACGTATTGAATTGCATCATAGAGACGATGATAACCCTCATCAGTAAAGTCATGAGCATCAGTGTAAAATTCATAAGTAGCAGGATTATATTGTAAGCGATCATCAATTTGGTTTAGTTGACTGCTTCCCTTTAATCCTAATTGTGGTAAAAACATATACCTTACCTCCTAAAAACTAACTACTATCTTTATCTTACCAGATTTTGAACAATTTCTTATGGTAAGATACCATATTAAGGAGGTGTTTCACATGGAACAATGGTTGCCACGTCAGCCATTAATCTTGACACCAACTATTCCATTGATGTGGACAGTGGGATGGCTTTGTACAATGTCAGCATATATTATTTTAGGTGGCCAACCACCATCCCCCAATCAGTTGCAGGACTCTGTTTTACTGGTTTCAGCTGTTATTTTAGTGATGAACATTTATAACCTAATACTAATTTATCAACGAGTAGAAAAATATCGAAATCTTTCCACATATGCACCAAGGGCTTTGTTATTAGCTATTATTTTAATTATTTCAATTGTCTTAGCTTGGGGACAGCCCAAAGTAGTTTTAATTCCTAACTACTTAAATATATGGGTCATGATATTTATTGTTTTAAATTGCTTGCAAGCTCTTTTGGGACAATTTTTTGCTCTCCTAGAACGGTCACAATCACGTCAAAAATTTGCTTCGATGTATTGGCCTATAGTAGTTTTATGTACTGCCGGAATTGTAACTCCGCCAAGTTTAGAATTACATAATAGTTGGACTTTGCCATTTATTATTGCTGACTGCATTTTACTTATTTTCTTTATTTTAAGAAGTTGGCAAGAGGTACCTAGAATACTTATTAAAGTTCCAGCTAATAATAGTATTATCTATGAACTGCTAGTTGGAATTAATCTTGCAACGATAATTTTAACAGTGGTGAGTGGAGTCCTTTTTATTATGTTTAGCTTTATTAATAATGAAATGAGCAGAGTGTCGGCGTCCTTTGCTCTTAGTCCAACAATAAATGGAATTAGTGGATTAATAATAGGAGCGATGCAACGGTATAATAATGATTATCGGTATGGACATGTAAAAGGACATCCACAAAGATATATTTATTGCGGAATTTTCCTGATGATTATTTTATTGGGACTGAGTTTCATTTTAAATGAATAGCTAATAATTTCTGGTAAGGAACATGATTTTTTTGTGTATTAATTTGTAAAATATTGCCGTTATTGAACAGTTAATACAATAAAGACAATAAAATACATAATTAATGTGTTAGCATTATATGTATAGAAAGCGCATACAATTTGGAAATAATATAAAAAGGTTGGTGTTTAGACATGCATGGATTTATTGGCGAATTTTTTGGCACCATGGTTTTAATCCTATTAGGAGCAGGATGTTGTGCTGGTAATAGTTTGAATAAAACATATGGAAAACAAAGTGGCTGGTGGTTTATCTGTATTTCATGGGGCTTAGCAGTTACAATGGGAGTTTATGTTGCCGGATTTCTGGGCTCATTAGGGCACTTAAATCCCGCTGTAACAATTCCCTTTGCAGTATTCGGATTATTCCCATGGAGTAATGTTATTCCTTACCTGCTAGGGCAATTTTTAGGTGCATTTGTTGGTGCAGTATTAGTAATTATTCAATTCTATCCACAATTTAAAGCTACTCCAAATGAAGAAGAAGGAAATAATGTTGGTATTTTTGCTACTCGCCCAGCGATAAATAGTCCAATTTTTAACTTCTTCTCAGAAGTGATTGCAACTTTTGCATTTATTTTTGTACTCTTAAATCTTGGAAACTTTACGCAAGGTTTAAAGCCATTTATTGTAGGGATGGTTATTGCAGTTGTTGGTACTTGTCTTGGGACAACCACTGGTTTCGCCTTAAATCCAGCCCGTGATTGGTCACCTCGATTAGCATATACTATTTTGCCAGTTCCTAATAAGGGCGTTTCAGAATGGTGGTACGCATGGGTTCCAATGTGTGGCCCAATTGTTGGAGGTCTTCTTGCGTGTGCTTTACAAACGGCACTAGTTTAGTAAACCTAGAAAAAAGGAGGCTAATTAATATAGCCTCCTTATTTAGTTTAAATAAAATATGAAATACCTCATAGGAGAAAATTAATGAGAAAAGCATTTTTAAAAAGTAGTAATGAACAATTAAAAAAATTTGCCAAGATTGTTAATGGCGATAAGCCTTTACGTAAAATTTCGGTGGATGAAAAGCTAAAGGTCGGTGTAGATTTAGGGACTTCATCAATTGTTTTAACGGTACTTGATTCTAAAGACAGAATTGTATATGGGGCATATGAATATGATCATGCAGTTCAAGATGGTATTGTAGTTAATTTTATAGAGTCAGTTAATATTTTAAGACACTTAAAAGAAAAAACTGAGAAAGTATTAGGACGTGAACTTAAAACAGCTTGTGGTGCAATTCCGCCAAAGACAGGAGAGAAGAGTGCCAAAGTAGTTGCCAATGTTATCGAAGAAACTGGTTTGATTTGTACCGGTATTGAAGATGAACCAACAGCAGCTGCCAAGTTCTTAAGCTTATCAAATGGAACTGTTGTGGATATTGGAGGAGGAACGACCGGTATAAGTGTTTTTAGGGATAGCAAGCTAATTCATGTTGTTGATGAGGCAACCGGTGGATTTCATATGACGCTTGTTCTTGGGGGAAGGTATAAAATAAAAAATGATGAGGCGGAGAAATTAAAGCGTAATAAGGACAAAGAATCTGAAGTATACGCTGTTATTAAACCAGTAGTGGAGAAGATGGCAGCAATTGTTCAGAATATGGGATCTGAAATTATTGATCCAGTTATAGTTGTGGGAGGTGCGACTAACTTTACTGAATTCACAACAACTTTTAGTAAAGATTTAAAGCGTAAAGTTTATAAACCACTTTATCCTCAATTTGTAACGCCATTAGGGATTGCAATGTTTGATAATTAAAATAAATAAGAGGCTGAGAAACCAACCCCTTTGTTGTTTAAGTGTAAACTGCCAAAACGCAGTCGACGTCTGGATTCTGGGCGTTGATTTATCAGCGTTCAGAATCCAGAGATCCTTGAGGGAGTGGGACTAAAAAGCTTGCTTGCGTGTTTTTTAGTCCTACTCCCTTTAATTTTAAATAATTTTTTCAGTATAAATCCATTGAATTACTGAACGATCAAATACATTAATTTCACTAGCTGGAATAATAGGTTGAGAACAATCTACTGTATAAACCCAGCCTGCTTTATTACTAACATCATTCAGATCATTTATTGAATAGATATATGGATATCCATTCAAATCACGGGCCTTAAAGGAAATATCGTTTTTATTGAAAAAATCTTTTGAGATTTCGTAAACGGATTTATTTGAGCGCCATTGTAAATCTCTCGGAATAGTATAGATTTTTTTTATTGCGGAATTATATTTTCGATATTTTGATGGTGTCATTCCTACTTTTTGCTTGAAAATTTTAGTGAAGTAACTTGTCTGCGAGAAACCAACTTGATGAGCCAATTTATTAATTGGTGTATTTGAAAAAATTAATTTTTCTTGAGCAAGTGCAATTTTTTGGAGATTTATATAGTTAATAAAATTGTCATTAAAATAATTTTTAAAGATTCGACTTAAGTATGATGGTGAGAGATAGATCCTCTGAGAAACGTTTTCTAAAGTAAGCGATTTTTCTAAATTGGAATTAATGTATTTAAGCGCCATGGTTATATTTTTTTCAATATCACTTAGAGCACCATCATTTCTGTTATTGAAAATAGGAGGATTAGCAATATTAGTTATTGAATCATCTTCGGAAATATTCAGAATCCCATTAAGAACTTTGATTAGTGAACTTAGTTTAGGGGCCTCAAATGGAGTAAGAACAATTATGCGGTCATTAGAACTGTCAATAAACTTTTTGCAAGAAATTTCAATATATTTGCTACATAAATCAATAGCATCAGATTCTATGTGTGATTCATCAAGAACGAAGAAACCACTTAAAGATGAATTTATAACTAATGGAAAAACAAAGTAATTTTTAAAATCAAGTTTTCGTAAATGTTCAAGGGAAATATTTGGGTCAAAAAGAAGGGTATTGCAGTCAACAATTGCTCCAGTAATGCTTGTGAAAATTATATTATTATTAGTTATTTCTTGAAATGTTTTTGTTACCTTTTGAATGTCATTTAAGAATTTTGAAGAATATTCGTACATTTGAATTTCGCCTACTTTTTTACCATTTTTTAAGGATTAATGCCGTTTACCTCTATATATTAGCATACATTTACACATGAAAATGCTTTCTTGTAAATTTTGTGATACATAATAATAAATTATTGTTCTTTTTAAGTATCATACAATTTTTAAGATAATATATCATAAATCTCATGTTATAAAATTAACATGTACCGAATTGTAAGCGATTTCTAATTATCGCTATTTGTTTTTATACTTAGGAGGCATTCTTATGGGACAAGAAGCACTTGGTTTAATTGAAACCGAAGGACTTGTAGCTTCAATCGAAGCTGCTGACGCAATGGTAAAAGCTGCTAATGTTAAATTAATTGGTCAAGAAAAGATTGGTCATGGATTAGTAACAGTAATGGTTCGTGGAGATGTTGGAGCTGTTAAGGCTTCTGTTGACGCCGGAGTACAAGCTGCCGAAAATATTGGAGAAGTCGTTTCGAGTTACGTAATTCCTCGTCCTCAATCTGAAGTTGATAAGCTCTTACCACATCATGGAGAATAATTTATAAAAATTAAAGCCCTTATACAGACGGCTAGGTACAGGAATCTGTATTAAGAGCTTTATTGTTAAGAGCTTTTATAGTCAGGAGGAAAAATAATGCATGATTTTCTGAATTCTACTAGTACTGTTCCAGAGTTTGTTGGTGCTAGCGAAATTGGAGATACAATTGGAATGGTAATTCCGAGAGTTGACCAACAGCTATTAGATAAATTACATGTTACAAAACAGTACAAGACTTTAGGTATTTTGAGTGATCGTACTGGTGCTGGCCCACAAATTATGGCAATGGATGAAGGAATTAAGGCCACTAACATGGAATGTATTGATGTTGAATGGCCACGTGATACTAAAGGTGGAGGAGGCCATGGATGTTTAATTATCATTGGTGGTGATGATCCGGCAGATGCCCGCCAAGCTATTCGGGTTGCACTTGATAATCTTCATCGTACATTTGGTGATGTTTATAACGCCAAAACAGGTCACCTTGAATTACAATTTACAGCTCGTGCTGCAGGTGCTGCACATCTTGGATTAGGTGCAGTTGAAGGGAAAGCATTTGGTTTGATTTGTGGTTGTCCTTCCGGAATTGGCGTTGTAATGGGAGATAAGGCTTTAAAGACTGCTGGTGTTGAACCGCTTAACTTTACTTCACCAAGTCATGGTACAAGTTTCTCTAACGAAGGTTGCCTAACTATTACCGGTGACTCAGGGGCTGTTCGTCAAGCTGTTATGGCTGGACGTGAAGTAGGATTAAAGTTATTGTCACAGTTTGGTGAAGAACCAGTTAATGATTTCCCATCATACATTAAGTAGATCTAAAAGGAGGACTACTTTATTATGAAACGTCAAAAACGATTTGAAGAACTAGAAAAACGGCCAATTCATCAAGATACATTTGTTAAAGAATGGCCAGAAGAAGGTTTCGTTGCAATGATGGGCCCAAATGACCCTAAGCCTAGTGTAAAAGTTGAAAATGGCAAGATCGTAGAGATGGATGGTAAAAAGCTCGAAGATTTTGACTTGATTGACTTGTACATTGCTAAGTATGGAATCAATGTTGATAACGTTGAAAAAGTTATGAATATGGATTCTACAAAGATTGCACGGATGCTTGTTGATCCTAATGTTTCTCGTGATGAAATTATTGAAATTACATCAGCTTTGACTCCTGCTAAGGCTGAAGAGATCATCAGTAAACTTGATTTTGGTGAAATGATTATGGCTATCAAGAAGATGCGTCCACGCCGTAAGCCTGATAACCAATGTCACGTTACCAACACTGTTGATAATCCAGTTCAAATTGCTGCTGATGCTGCCGATGCTGCTCTTCGTGGATTCCCAGAACAAGAAACCACGACAGCTGTGGCACGTTATGCACCATTTAATGCTATTTCAATTTTAATTGGGGCACAGACAGGTCGTCCTGGTGTATTGACACAATGCTCTGTTGAAGAAGCTACTGAATTGCAATTAGGTATGCGTGGTTTTACCGCATATGCCGAAACCATTTCAGTTTACGGTACTGACCGTGTATTTACCGATGGTGACGATACTCCATGGTCTAAAGGATTCCTTGCATCATGTTATGCATCACGTGGTTTGAAGATGCGGTTTACTTCAGGTGCCGGTTCAGAAGTTTTGATGGGTTACCCAGAAGGGAAGTCAATGTTATATCTTGAAGCACGTTGTATTTTACTTACCAAGGCTTCAGGTGTTCAAGGGCTTCAAAATGGTGCCGTAAGTTGTATTGAAATTCCAGGTGCTGTTCCTAACGGTATCCGGGAAGTTCTTGGTGAAAACCTATTATGTATGATGTGTGATATTGAATGTGCTTCTGGTTGTGACCAAGCATACTCACACTCAGATATGCGGCGGACTGAACGGTTTATTGGTCAATTTATTGCCGGTACTGATTACATTAACTCTGGTTACTCATCAACTCCTAACTACGATAATACATTCGCTGGTTCAAACACTGATGCAATGGACTACGACGACATGTATGTTATGGAACGTGACTTAGGTCAATACTATGGTATTCATCCAGTTCAAGAAGAAACAATTATTAAGGCTCGTAATAAGGCTGCTAAAGCCCTTCAAGCAGTATTTGAAGATCTTGGATTACCAAAGATTACTGATGAAGAAGTAGAAGCAGCAACATATGCTAACACTCATGATGACATGCCAAAGCGTGACATGGTTGCAGATATGAAGGCTGCTCAAGATATGATGGATCGTGGAATTACTGCTATTGATATTATCAAGGCATTGTACAACCATGGATTTAAGGATGTTGCTGAAGCAATCTTGAACCTTCAAAAACAAAAAGTTGTTGGTGATTACCTTCAAACATCTTCTATTTTTGATAAAGATTGGAACATCACTTCTGCTGTTAACGACGGAAATGATTACCAAGGACCAGGTACTGGATATCGTCTATATGAAGACAAGGAAGAATGGGATCGGATTAAAGACTTACCATTCGCCCTTGATCCAGAACACTTGGAACTGTAGAGAGGGGGTAATCTGTTATGGCTGATATTGATGAAAACTTATTACGGAAAATCGTTAAAGAAGTTTTAAGTGAAACTAATCAAATCGATACTAAGATTGACTTTGATAAAAGTAATGACAGCACTGCAACAGCAACTCAAGAGGTTCAACAGCCAAATAGTAAAGCTGTTCCAGAAAAGAAACTTGACTGGTTCCAACCAGTTGGAGAAGCAAAGCCTGGATATTCTAAGGATGAAGTTGTAATTGCAGTCGGACCTGCATTCGCAACAGTTCTTGATAAGACAGAGACTGGTATTCCTCATAAAGAAGTGCTTCGTCAAGTTATTGCTGGTATTGAAGAAGAAGGACTTAAGGCTCGGGTAGTTAAAGTGTACCGGAGTTCAGATGTAGCATTCTGTGCTGTCCAGGGTGATCACCTTTCTGGTTCAGGAATTGCTATTGGTATCCAATCAAAGGGTACGACAGTTATTCACCAAAAGGATCAAGATCCTCTTGGTAACCTCGAATTATTCCCACAAGCTCCAGTGCTTACTCCCGAAACTTATCGTGCAATTGGTAAGAATGCTGCTATGTATGCTAAAGGTGAATCTCCAGAACCAGTTCCAGCTAAAAACGATCAACTTGCTCGTATTCACTATCAAGCTATTTCAGCAATTATGCACATTCGTGAAACTCACCAAGTTGTTGTTGGGAAGCCTGAAGAAGAAATTAAAGTTACGTTTGACTAAGGAGGCATAATGATGAGTGAAGTTGATGATTTAGTAGCAAAGATCATGGCTCAAATGGGAAATGGTTCATCTTCTGATAGTTCTACAGGTACTTCTACTACAAGTGCTGATAAAGAAATGACAGCAGATGATTATCCGCTTTATCAAAAGCATCGTGATTTAGTAAAAACACCGAAAGGACACAATCTTAATGAAATTACTTTACAAAAAGTTGTAAATAACCAGGTTGATCCTAAAGAATTGCGTATTACACCAGAAGCCTTAAAACTTCAAGGTGAAATTGCAGCTAATGCTGGCCGTCCAGCTATTCAAAAGAATCTTCAACGAGCTGCAGAATTAACACGAGTACCTGACGAACGTGTTCTTGAAATGTATGATGCATTGCGTCCTTTCCGTTCAACTAAGCAAGAATTATTGGATATTGCAAAGGAATTACGGGACAAGTATGACGCTAATGTTTGCGCAGCATGGTTTGAAGAAGCTGCAGATTATTATGAAAGTCGTAAGAAGCTAAAAGGCGATAACTAAGCTTTTTAGTCAGAGTAGGGAGTTTTATATATGGCAACTGAAAAAGTAATTGGTGTTGATATTGGGAATTCTTCCACTGAAGTTGCATTAGCAGATGTAAGCGATAGTGGACAAGTTCACTTTATTAACTCTGGTATTGCTCCTACTACTGGGATTAAAGGTACTAAGCAGAATCTAGTTGGAATTAGAGATTCAATTACTCAAGTTCTGAATAAGTCTAATCTGACAATCGATGATATTGATTTAATTCGAATCAATGAAGCCACACCAGTAATTGGTGATGTTGCAATGGAAACTATTACAGAAACCGTTGTAACAGAATCAACAATGATTGGGCATAATCCTGATACACCAGGTGGTATAGGAACAGGGGCTGGGATAACAGTTCGTTTGCTTGATCTCTTAAAGAAAACTGATAAAAGCAAAAACTATATTGTTGTAGTTCCTAAGGATATTGATTTTGAAGACGTTGCTAAACTTATCAATGCTTATGTCGCCTCTGGTTATAAAATAACAGCAGCAATTCTAAGAAACGATGATGGTGTTTTAGTTGATAATCGGTTAAATCATAAAATTCCGATTGTCGATGAAGTTGCTATGATTGACAAAGTTCCGTTAAATATGCTGGCAGCTGTAGAAGTTGCTGGCCCTGGACAAGTAATTTCACAACTTTCAAACCCATATGGCATCGCTACCTTATTTGGACTAACTCCAGAAGAGACTAAGAATATTGTTCCGGTTTCACGGGCCCTTATTGGGAATCGATCAGCTGTTGTTATTAAAACTCCAGCTGGGGATGTTAAAGCGCGTGTAATTCCGGCAGGTAAGATCATAATTAATGGCGATACCGGAAAAGAAGAAGTCGGAGTTTCTGAAGGTGCTGACGCTATTATGAAAAAGGTTTCTAGTTTTCGCCATATTAACAATATAACTGGTGAGTCTGGAACCAATGTTGGAGGAATGTTGGAAAATGTTCGTCAAACAATGGCAGACCTTACGGGAAAGAAAAATAACGAGATTGCGATTCAAGATTTACTTGCGGTTGATACTCAAGTACCGGTTGAGGTCCGAGGTGGTCTAGCTGGTGAATTTTCAAACGAGTCAGCAGTTGGAATTGCAGCGATGGTTAAGTCAGATCATCTTCAAATGGAAGTCATTGCCAAGCTTATTGAAAAAGAATTTAATACTAAGGTTGAAATTGGTGGTGCTGAAGTTGAATCTGCTATTCGCGGAGCACTTACGACACCGGGAACAGATAAACCTATTGCAATTCTTGATCTAGGAGCGGGTTCAACAGATGCTTCCATTATTAATAAAGAAGATGAGACTGTTGCAATACATTTAGCCGGTGCTGGTGATATGGTAACGATGATTATTAATTCTGAACTGGGGTTGAATGATATTCACCTTGCAGAAGATATTAAACGTTATCCATTAGCCAAAGTAGAAAATCTTTTCCAGATCCGGCATGAAGATGGTTCTGTTCAATTTTTTGAAGATCCATTACCATCTTCGTTATTTGCAAAAGTTGTAGTAATTAAACCAGATGGATATGAGCCAGTAACAGGAAATCCAAGTATTGAAAAAATTAAGCTAGTTCGTCAGAACGCAAAGAAACGAGTCTTCGTTACTAATGCAGTACGAGCACTTAAGTATGTTAGTCCAACAGGAAATATTCGGGATATTCCGTTTGTTGTAATTGTCGGTGGGTCAGCCTTAGATTTTGAAATTCCACAACTTGTTACCGATGAATTAGCACACTTCAATTTAGTTGCTGGTCGTGGAAACGTTCGTGGAATTGAAGGGCCACGAAATGCCGTTGCAACTGGATTAATTTTAAGATATGGCGAAGAAAGAAGGAAGCGTTATGAACAACGATGATTCACAACGTCCCTCGATTGTCGTCGGACTAAAAAATGGAACAACGATTCCAGATAGTGCTAAGCCACTTTTCTATGGAATTGAAGAAGAACAGATCCCAGTCTCAGTTCGCAAAATCAATATAGATGGTGCTATTGAAAGAGCATATCAATCAGCTCTTGCGTCACGACTATCTGTCGGAATTGCTTTTGAAGGAGATCATTTTATCGTTCACTATAAGAACTTGAAGGAAGAGCATCCTTTATTCGACATGACAGTTGATGATAGAAAGCAATTACGGATTTTAGGAGCAAATGCGGCGAGATTAGTAAAAGGAATTCCTTTTAAGGAAATAGCAAACAGGTGATTTAACTATGAAGTCTTTAGGCTATGTAGAATGTAATGGATTATCTGGCGCTATTGTTGCTGCTGACCGGATGCTCAAGACTGCAGATGTTGAGCTTAGTAGTATTCAAAATACAAAAGGTAATGGATGGGTCACCTTACAAGTTTCTGGTGAACTTTCAGCAATAACAGTTGCAGTTCAAGCTGTAAAAAACTATTTACCTGATGTATATGTAACATCAGCGGTAATAGGTCGTCCAGCAACAGGGTTGAACTTCTTGGGTAAAACGGATTTATTGCAACCAAATCCAGAAAAGAAACAAAATAATGATCTTACTGAGAAGAAAACGGTTGCTGAACTATCCTCAACTAAAGAAGAGGAAGTAAAGAAAAATAAAAATTCTAATGAATCTAGTGTTCAAGCTGAGCAATCATTAGATGAGAAAGATGAAGTTGAAGATTCAAGATCATCTAATGATAAACAAGATATCAACTCTGATGAGAATGAAGTCACATGCAATATGTGCGGAGATCCGAAGTGTCCACGGAAATTAGGAGAGCCGCATAAGAAGTGTATCCATTACAACGAATTAAAGAAAAAGTAGGAGGAAATAACTATGAATAACGCTTTAGGAATGATTGAAACACGAGGATTAGTTGCATCTATTGAAGCTGCTGATCAAATGGTAAAGGCTGCAAATGTAACATTAACTGGTCAAGAAAAGATTGGTAGTGGACTGGTAACTGTTATGATTCGTGGTGATGTTGGTGCTGTAAAGGCTGCCGTTGATGCTGGTGTACAAGCTGCTGAAGGTGTCGGTGAAGTTGTATCGTCTTACGTAATTCCTCGTCCACATGAAGAAGTTGAAAAGATTTTACCGGGTGGATCAGACTCAGACGCTGAATAGAAAATTTTAATAAAAAGGAAGATTACGTATGGATGAAGAACAATTAAGAACACTTATCCGGACAATTGTTAGAGAAACACTTAATCCTAACCTAGTTCCAATCGGCGTTTCAAACCACCATGTACATTTGACGGAAGAAGATTTTCAAAAGTTATTCCCTGGTCAGAAGATTGAAATGCTAAAGAAACTTCGTCAACATGCGGATTTCGCTGCAAAGCAAACAGTTGACCTGATCGGACCTAAGGGCACCATTGAACATGTTCGTCTAATGGGACCCTACCGTTCACACTCACAAGTGGAAATCGCTCGTTCAGAAAACTTTACACTAGGAGTTGATGCACCAATTAGAATGTCGGGTGACCTTGATGGTACTCCTTCAATTAAGGTTCGCTCGCCATATGCGGAAATTGAAATCCAGGGTGTAATTGTTGCAAAACGACACATCCACATGAGTTTAGAGGATGCTAAGCGTTTTGGTGTAAAACTCGGAGATTCAATGCAGGTTGAAGTAGACGGCGATGGTGGACGTAAAACTATTTTTGATGATGTAGTTGCTCGTCCTCGTGAAGACTTTGTTCTTGAAATGCACATTGATACTGATGAAGCAAATGCTGCTAATGTCGGACTAGGCAATAATTCTTTCGGAAAAGTTATTATCAAGAAGAAAAACTAACTTTTTAAGAAACTACCAAGGGGGTGAATAGATGGATAACCTAGTACAACAGGTTATGCAACGGTTAGAAGAACGGAAACATACAAGTGTAGAAGTTACTTTTAATCATCAAGTTGCCCCGCCTAGTGAACAGATTTTTTTGAAAAACGGGAAAGTTATCCTAAAAAATGTTTCGATTGAGTTAATAACGGACTTATATTCAATGGAAAAGACTAATGCTTGGATTAAATGGGTATTAGAAGGAATTAGCTATGATGTTAAATTTTACTTTTTAGTTAATGAACAGATGGTTAATTTTATTCCACGGATGATGATTTTGGACTGGCCGATCTTGTTTGTTGTGAATAACGAATCGCCAGTGATTGCCAGTTATAATCGGGTTATTACCAGAGAAGAGATCGCTGCTAAACCAGATAAATCAATTCTTGTTAGATATCAAAAGCAACGTATTACAGATGAAGCAGTTGATGTCTGTAACTATAAAAAAATTAAAATAAAGATTAGGACTGAAGAAAATTGTATATGGCGAGAGTAGTAGGTAGTGTTGTTGCAACCCAAAAGGATCCATCCTTGGTTGGAAAAAAGCTGATGATAGTTCAACAGATTAATTCAGACCAACAACCAGTTCGATTTGAACAAGTTGCCGCTGATACAGTAAATGCTGGAATTGGCGATAATGTATTAATAGTTCGTGGTGCTGGTGCAAGGCGTGCTGATAAAGAGCGCGACGAGGACCAAGTAAGGGACGTTAATGACTGTACGATTGTTGGAATAATTGACCGTTTTGATAAGTAGTGTGCATTGGAGGCATCGAAATGGCTATTTACACAAAAGGTGGTGACAAGGGAGAAACAAGTTTATTCGATGGAACAAGGGTACCTAAGGATTCATTACGAGTTGAAACTTATGGAACCTTTGATGAATTAAACGCTAATATTAGTTTGGCAGATAAGTTTTGTGAAAGTGAACGTAATAAGAAACTTTTACAAGAAATCGAATATAAAATGTTTTTCCTTCAAGGTGAGATAGCGACAGAGAAACGGCAGTATTTTACTGATAAAAGTAAGATTATTACCGATGAAGATACTCGAAAACTTGAAGAGGTTATTGATAAATATACATCGGAACTGCCACCTGTTCATAGTTTTATCTTACCTGGTTCAAGTACTGCGGGTGCACAACTTCATGTTTGTCGAACAATCTGTCGTCGAGCAGAACGACTCTTTGTACGATTATCAAAGGATGTAAAATTTCGTCCAGAGCTAGAAAGATATATTAACCGTTTATCGGATTTCTTATATATTGTAGCGCGTGATGAAGACTATGAAGATTTATTGAATAGTGTAACTGATGACGTATTAAAAATTTATAAACGTTATCAAGAAGAAAAGGATGTGCGTTAAGAATGAACGAGGAACAAATTAGTAAGATTGTTGAAAGCGTAATCAATAATAATGCTTCTAAAAATCTATTTGATCGGCACAAAATGGAAAAGGTAATCGATGCGGCTGTAACTCGTGCTAATGAATTGGGTGTTGGTGTAACAATTGCCATTATGAAGGCTGATCAAGTATTACAGATGAGCTATCATATGCCAAATGCTAACTTAGTAAGTTGTACTTTAGCTCCTAAGAAGGCATGGTCAGCATTGGCAATGAAGGAACCTACTAAGGATATTAGTAAGGATATCCAACCAGGTGCCGGATTGTACCAAATGGAAACAATGCTTGATGGTAAGTTAGCATCTTTTGCAGGTGGTATTCCATTGAAGATTAACGGTGAAATTATCGGCTCAATCGGTGTTAGTGGTGGATTGGTTGAAGAAGATCAATCAATCTGTGAAGCTGCTGTTGCAGAATTTTTGAAGGAGAGTAAGTAGATATGCAAATTAATGATATTGAAAGTGCTGTACGCAAAATCCTTGCTGAAGAACTAGACAATGCCAGCTCTTCAAGTACAAATGCTGCAGTTACTACTGATGATGGTCATCGTGGAATTTTCACTAATGTCAATGACGCAATTGCTGCTGCCAAGGCTGCTCAGGAAGTATATCGTGACAAGTCAATTGCTGTTCGTCAACAAGTAATTGATGCCATTAAGGAAGGGTTCCGTCCATATATTGAAAAGATGGCTAAGGATATTAAAGAAGAAACAGGAATGGGAACTGTAGAGGCTAAAATTGCTAAGTTAAATAACGCCTTATACAACACTCCTGGTCCTGAGATACTTGAACCAGTTGTAGAAAACGGTGACGGTGGAATGGTTATGTATGAACGGCTGCCATACGGTGTTATTGGTGCGGTTGGCCCAAGTACAAATCCTTCAGAAACTGTAATCGCTAATGCAATCATGATGCTTGCTGGTGGGAATACTCTCTATTTTGGTGCTCACCCTGGTGCAAAGAATATTACTCGTTGGACAATTGAGAAGATGAATGACTTTATTGCTGATGCAACAGGTCTTCATAATTTGGTTGTAAGTATTGAAACACCAACAATTGAATCAGTTCAACAAATGATGAAACACCCTGACATTGCAATGTTAGCAGTAACTGGTGGTCCAGCTGTTGTTCATCAAGCAATGACTAGTGGTAAGAAAGCGGTTGGTGCTGGTCCTGGTAATCCTCCTGCAATGGTTGATGCTACTGCTGATATTGATTTAGCTGCTCATAATATTATTAAGTCTGCTTCATTTGATAATGACATTTTATGTACTGCTGAAAAGGAAGTAGTTGCAGAAAGCAGCATTAAAGATGAATTAATCCGTAAGATGCAAGATGAAGGTGCCTTTGTAGTTAACCGTGAACAAGCCGATAAATTAGCTGATATGTGTATCCAGGAAAATGGTACTCCTGATCGTAAGTTTGTTGGCAAGGACGCAACTTACATCCTAGACCAAGCTAATATTCCTTACACAGGTCATCCAGTTGAAATTATTTGTGAACTTCCTAAGGAACACCCATTGGTAATGACCGAAATGCTTATGCCAATCTTGCCAGTTGTTTCTTGCCCAACATTTGATGATGTGTTGAAGACTGCTGTTGAAGTTGAAAAGGGTAATCATCACACGGCTACTATTCATTCCAATAACCTTAAGCATATTAATAATGCTGCTCACCGGATGCAATGTTCAATCTTTGTTGTTAATGGTCCTTCCTATGTTGGTACTGGTGTTGCTGATAATGGTGCTCACTCAGGTGCTTCAGCATTAACAATTGCTACACCAACTGGTGAAGGAACATGTACTGCACGAACATTTACTCGTCGGGTTCGTTTGAACTCACCACAAGGATTCTCAGTACGTAACTGGTATTAATGGGAGGCATAATTCCAATGGAAAAATATAGTATGCCAACTCGGATTTATTCGGGAACAGATAGTTTGAAAGAATTAGAGACACTTAATAATGAACGTATCTTATTAGTTTGTGATTCTTTCTTACCTGGTAGTGATACCTTAAAAGAAATTGAGAATCACATTAATAATAGCAATAAGTGTGAAATCTTCTCTGATGTTGTCCCTGATCCACCACTAGATAAAATTATGGAAGGGGTTCAACAGTTCCTTAAGCTTAAGCCAACAATTGTGATTGGTATCGGTGGTGGGTCAGCCATGGATACTGGTAAAGGAATTCGTTTCTTTGGTGAAAAGTTAGGTAAATGCAAGATCAATGAATATATTGCTATCCCAACAACAAGTGGTACTGGTTCAGAAGTTACGAATACTGCGGTTATTTCTGATACAAAAGAACATCGTAAAATTCCTATTTTGGAAGACTATTTGACACCTGATTGTGCTTTACTAGATCCTAAACTAGTTATGACTGCTCCTAAGAGTGTAACTGCATATTCAGGAATGGATGTTTTAACCCATGCACTTGAATCTTTAGTTGCTAAGGATGCAAACTTATTTACAGTTGCATTATCAGAAGAAGCAATTGATGCGATTACTAAACACTTAGTTGAATGTTATCGTCACGGCGATAATGTAGATGCTCGTAAGATTGTTCATGAAGCATCAAATATTGCTGGAACTGCATTTAATATTGCTGGATTAGGGATTTGCCACTCAATTGCACACCAATTGGGAGCTAACTTCCATGTCCCACATGGTTTGGCTAATACAATGCTATTACCATATGTTGTTGCATATAATGCTGAACACAGTGAAGAAGCATTGCATAAGTTTGCAATTGCTGCTAAGAAAGCTGGAATCGCTGCGCCAGGCGTAGGTGATCGTCTTGCAGTAAAGCGGCTAATTGCTAAAATTCGGGAAATGGCACGTCAAATGAATTGTCCAATGACTCTTCAAGCATTCGGCGTTGATCCTGCTAAAGCTGAAGAATTAGCTGATACTGTTGTTGCAAATGCAAAGAAAGATGCAACATTCCCTGGTAATCCAGTAGTTCCTTCAGATGATGATTTAAAGATGGTTTACGAAGCAGTAATTCGTTAATTTAGTTTATTTGGAGTGATTTGATGTCTAAGAAAATACTTGCAATTAATTCTGGTAGTTCTTCAATTAAGTTCAAACTTTATTTAATGCCAGAAGAAAAATTATTAATTAGTGGCTCTGCTGAAAATCTTGGTTCTTCTACAAGCCAGCTTTCGTACAAAACTGACAAAACGAGTGAAACTAGACAAGTTCCGCTAAAAAATCACTCAGAGGCAATTGATCAGATTATTGATATTTTAATGTCCAGTGGTGTTGTTAAGGATAAATCTGAAATTTATGGTGTAGGACACCGAATTTCACATGGTGGAAGCTACTATACTCATGCAGTAGCAGTCACTCCAGAAGTAGAAAAACGAATTGATGAATTGAAAGTGCTATCTCCATTGCATAATCCTAATGGTTTAGCAGGAATTAAAGCATTTGAAAAATTTCTTCCTGATGCAAAAGAAGTTGTGACTTTCGATAATTCGTTCCATCATACTATTCCGAAAAAAGCTTATATGTATGCTTTACCATATGAGTTTTATGAGAAGTACCAAATCAGACGTTACGGTTTCCATGCTCCTTCCCACCAATATGTTTCTGAAAAGGCACGGGAATTATTTGGAAAAGAAAAGACACGTCGCATGATTACATGCCATTTGGGTAATGGATCGAGCGTTTCAGCAATTTTAGACGGGAAGTCAGTTAACTCATCAATGGGCTTTACACCTTTAGCAGGGGTTGTAATGGGAACCCGTTGTGGTGATATTGATCCAGAAATAATTCCATTTTTAGAAGAAGAACTTAACATTGATTCTCACGAAATGCGCCGAATCATGAATGAAGATTCCGGTTTAAAGGGATTATCAGGAATTTCTAATGATGAACGGGAAATTGAAAGTGCGGCTAAAAATGGTAATGAACGTGCTCAGTTAGCATTAGATGTATTTGTTCACTCGATTCAGCAATATATCGGTGCTTATACAACTGACCTTGACGGATTAGACACCTTAGTATTTACTGCGGGAATTGGCGAACATGCTGCTTATATTCGTAGTCAAATTTGTAAAAACCTTGATTATCTTGGGGTTAAGATTGATGAAGAAAAAAATAAGCAGAATGCGCTTAGTATTGAAGCACCGGATAGTAAAGTTAAGGTTGCAGTTATTCCGACAAACGAAGAGATCATTATTGCTCGTGATGTAATGAATGTAACTCAGCAACAGTAGGATAGGGATGGTGTTATGGCTAGACAGGATATTCAACGAACAATTCAAGAATATGTTCCAGGTAAGCAGGTGACATTAGCCCATATTGTAGCCAATCCTACGCCAGATATTTACGAAAAATTGGGAATTCAGACACCTAAAAATGCACTTGGGATTCTAACAATTACGCCTAGTGAAGCATCAATTATTGCTGGTGATATTGCAACAAAATCCAGTAACGTTACGTTAGGTTTTATTGATCGTTTTAGTGGATCAGTTGTTATCGTCGGTGAAGTTTCCGAGGTTGAATCGGCTTTGCGTCATGTTGTTGATAAACTACATGCATTACTAGGTTTTGATGTTCCTGAGATTACACGAACATAGTTTAGAAGTGTATTCATTCAGTAAATTGTATGAATGCACTTCTTTAGAAAGGAGGGGGATGCAAAATGACGACGCACCAGCGGATCTTGACGTTTAATAACGGTTTTAATTTTCGTGATCTTGGCGGGTATAAGACGCTAAACGGTCAGGTCTTAAAATGGAACACTCTCGTTCGTTCTGCGCATCTCTCCTATTTTGATCGATTTGAGCAACGAGAACTTTATAGGTATGGCATAAGGGCAGTGATTGATTTCCGCTCAACATCAGAAGTTGCATTGTATCCGGACCAATTAACATCATTGATAAAGTATATTCGAATACCAGTATTTGATAATGATATTACTGAGAGCAACGTTGACATTATTGAAGCGCGGAAAGTATTTTCCAAAGATCCGCGAGCGGGATTTAATCGGATGCTATCTGTGTATCACCAATTTGTTACTGATGAGCAAGCGCAGGAAGCTTTTCATCAATTTATAAAAAAACTATGCCTGCATTCAACGCAAGGCGGAATTTTGTTTCATTGTTCGGCGGGAAAAGATCGAACAGGGCTAGCAGCTATTTACTTGCTAAGTTTGCTAGGTGTTCCGGAATCCACAATTTATGAGGATTATATTTTAACTAATAAAACTTCTGTTAAAAGAATAAAGGAACGGTTACGCTTTGCTGTGGAGGCTGATCTGGGTGAGAATTACTTGCACTCAATTTATGATCTTTCAACAGCTAACAAGTGTTATTATGATCAGGCAATCTCTCTAATCAATTCTAAATATGGCGGAATGCAAAATTATTTACATGATGTCTTGCAAATTAGTAATTCAATGGTTGAACAGTTAAAGTATCTGTACCTAGAAAAGTAATTTAAGTTGTTTGAATACTTGAGTAAAGATGGGCAAAAGCTTAATTTTACGGTTAAGCTTTTGCCCATCTTACGATATGATTAAAATAAGTAAAGCGGTAACATTATTAACTGCTTTATTTATACATAATTATTTTAGGTGATAGTAATGACAACTCTTCTTTTAATCCGTCATGGTGAAACTTATGCGAATCAGCTAAATTATATTCAGGGAACGCTAAATAATAGGCTTGCAACACTAACAGAGCAGGGCATTGCAGATGCAAAAGCCTATCAAGAAGTGTTAAAGCATAACCAAATTGATTTTGCTTACACTAGTCCGTTAAAAAGAGCATTAGTAACCAGTAAAATCATTTGTAATCACACCAATATTAATGTGCGGGTTGATTCACGACTGTCAGAAATCTCATATGGACAGTGGAACGGAACGGCGATTGCTGATTTGAAAAGGCAGTACACAACATATTTTGATTCGGAAACCAATGATGTTTATCCGCACTCGATTGAAATCAACAATGGTGAAAGCTTCGCACATGCACGGAAGAGAATCTGGACGTTTGTTACTGAAATTTCACGAGAATATCCTAGTCAAACAATCTTAGTTGTGACACACGGCTGGGTAATCAAAAATATTATCTCTTTGTGTTTGAATAACACAGACGGTGCTGCTTTTAAGAATCCGCGAAATTTGAGTGTGAGTAAAATTCAAGTTGATCCGGTGACTGGAAAGCAGAAGGTATGTTATTATAACAGGCCACTTAAAGGAATTGGTAAATTATGAATCTTTTGGCAGTCCTAATGATTTTTATCGGGTTGAACATTGATACTTTCATTGCCCTGTTATTCGTTTTACGAAACTATAACTATCGATTGCCAATTATTGCTTTTGTTACAGCAACGATTACGTTATGGATTTTAGGGGTGGTGTTAGGAAAAGGTTTAGCAGCGCTTTTCCCTGACTGGATTACGGGCTTTATGGGAATCGTTTTAATTTTTCTAGCAGTATTCGGTCAAAATGACGATGATAATGAGAATATTAACACTGGCTTTATATCATTATTCTTGTTTTGTTTAAGCCTTGGCGGTGATAACTTAGCCGTTTATATTCCTTGGGCGGTAAATTTATCGTGGCTGGAAATACTCCAGATTGGAATAATTTTTACAATTTGTTCAGTTATCCTTATCTTATTAGGGAAAACAATTGTTTCATTTGGTCCGATTGCAGGATTATTAGAAAAATATGGTAATTATGGAAGTAAGATTGTATATGTTTTAGCAGGATTATATATAATTTGGAATAGTCATTTAATAAATCACTTGTGTATATTGATTAGTTAAGTTCTGCAAGCAATTTATCGATATTGATATTTTTAACGGCGGAGATGGGGATAACCTTTTTGACTCCGGCACTAAGCAATAGTTTTTTTGAATATTCAATATCAGCTGGGTCATTTACCAAATCAATTTTAGTAATAACGCCGATTGTTGGCTTACTAAACATTGAGCAGAAACCAGCAGGGAAAACCAATCGCTTATCAACAACACTTTGTAATAAAACCACGATATCCGCATCCATTGAAGTTACACGGAGCGTGCTCATCATATTGTGGTGTTCCATGTATTCACCTGGTGTATCAATGATATTTGAAGTGAACTCAACAGCTTGCGTTTTGTTATATCTAATTTGCTGATGTTCTAAACGTTGGGTAAGTGTTGTTTTTCCACAAGCGATTGCACCAATAAACATAGTCCTTTTCATGTTACTGCCTCCGGTAAATTCTATAAAATTATACTATTTAACTGTATTATAATAAAAGCGGTTACATATAGCCATGGAATATTAAATAATTAAGTGAGGAATACAAAATGTTAACGGCACATGTAGTTTATGCCACAATGACTGGCAATAATGAGGAAGTTGCAAATATTGTTTGTGATAGTTTAACGAAATTAAATGTAAAAGTGATTGAGTCAGAGATTTCTCAGACGGACGTTACTGAGTTTGCCAAGGCCGATATTTTAGTTGTATGCGCATATACATATGACGAAGGCGCAATGCCCGAAGAGGGACTAGATTTTTATGATGACCTCCAGGAAACGGATTTGACGGGCAAGGTCTATGGAGTTGCAGGCTCAGGCGATAAATTTTATGGTGAATATTTTAATACAACCGTTGATCACTTTGATGAAGCATTTAAAAAGGCAGGGGCAACATCAGGGGCTGAAAAAGTGAAGATCGATTTAGAGCCTTATGAAGAAGATATTGAACGCTTAAATACATTTGCAAAAGGATTGGTTGAAACTGCGACTAAGTAAGTAGTTTGAAAGGAATGGTTATAATGGCAAGAGTTGGGGTATTAATTGGTAGCTTAAGTAAAGATTCATACAGTCGAAAGGTAGCTGATTATTTTACTGCTCTTCCTACTAGTCTTGAGTTTGTAGAGTTGAATTACTCAATATTACCGTTCTATAATCCGGATTTAGAAAAAAAGCCGCCAATCGAATGGCAAGCATTTAGAAAAGCAACAGATAGTGTTGACGCATTATTAATTGTGACGCAGGAGTATAATTATTCGATTCCAGGGGGATTGAAAAATGCATTGGATGTTCTTTCAGTTCCTTCGCCCAACCAGCATTTGATAGGAAAACCGGTATTAGCAATGACTGATTCTGCAGGCGAAAAGGGGGGTATTATTGCTAATGCACACCTTCACCAGGTATTACGGTACTTGGGGATGAGGGTAATGAATTGTACAATTGCGATAGGTAATGTTCAATCAGTCTTCAAGGATGGCCGTAATCATGATGCAAAACTTGCAAGCCGTTTAGCTCAGGATATTAAAGATTTTGCCCAATTTATCGGTGAGAGTAACTTGCCTTATCAAGCATGTATTGATATGGGGCATAATTTCTGCTATTCACCAAATGAATTGGCATTACTAGATGGTTCAGGAACTAAGATTGCGACAATCACATTGGATAATTCAGAGGGAAAACCGGTAGTGATTGAGGAAGTTACGGTGGCTCCTGAATGTCGCGGCCAAGGACTCGCAAACAAGATAATGACAACGCTAATGTGGCTTGTTGAAGGAGCGGACCGCCAAGTAAAGGCTAACTGTCCATTTGCTAAAAGCTATTTAGAAACACATCCACAATTTCAAAATATTTTTGTAAAGTAAAAGAGAAACTACACTCAGATTAATTCTGAAGTGTAATTTCTCTTTTTTTGTGGGGGGCTAGTGAAACACGTCTTTGCTGTTGCGGTAGAGTACGTCCTGTTTTTGATCAAGATAGTTGGCATATCGAGCTGCCGCAAAGAAGTAATCAGAAAGGCGGTTAATAAAGGTTAACACGTCTTGGTTTATTTCTTCTTCCTGCATCAATAGAACAATGCGTCTTTCTGCACGACGAGTAGTTGTTCGCGCAACATGAAGTGCAGAAGCTGCCTGACTGCCGCCCGGAAGGATAAACTTTTTTACTGCTGGAACTATTTCTGTGTAAGTGTCAATTTTTTGTTCAAGCCAAGCTGTTGGCTCTTTTTGATGAAATTCAAATGAATGTCGTTCGTCTTCAGCAGGAGTCGCTAAATCGTGCCCGCAATCAAATAACAGTTGTTGTAGTTCTTCTAGTTCATTAGATAACTTTGCTGTTTGCGGGGTTAAAAGTGATCTAGTATAACCGACCCATGAATTAAGCTCATCGATTTCTCCATATGCCTCAACACGTGGATCACTCTTGAAGAGGATTTGCTTTCCGATGATCCTTGTTTGACCCTTGTCGCCATTCTTGGTGTAGATTTTCATTTGACTTAATCCTTTCACTATTTTGCTCTAATTTTACTACTTAAACAATAATGAGTCGGCTAATTTTACAATAATCGACTAAATAATACTAAAAGCAGCTAAAAAACTCAAAAATATAATGCTATCACATCGAAATAAAAGGGTAGTTAACGGAAATTACAAAAATATACTAATAGCTTTACGAAAAAAGACAAAAATGAGGACTACAAGAAACTAATAATTATTTTTTCTTAACTAATCCAAATATGATTAATCTTTCTTTGTCATATATGTTGTTAACTATTGAACTTGTTAAACGAACATCGTAATCTAATTAGCGTATAAGAAAACGCTTACTATAGAACTGGCGGTGGTATTGTGAGTAAAATTCATCATGGCGGAAATATTGAGGAAGTAGCGGAAAAATTAAACGTCCCTGTTGAAGAGATAAAGGATTTTAGCGCAAATATTAATCCACTAGGTTTTCCTTCTGACCTTTGGAATGTATTAGTACAGTCATTTGCTAATATCGAAGTATACCCTAACCCAAAGTATCCTGGATTGAAAAAAGCAATTGCAGGACAGCTTGATGTAGATGCAGATGATGTGTTTGTTGGAAATGGCGCTACTGAAATATTGGATGAAGCTATTAGGGCTGAAAAAGCGACTGATGCATTAATATTAGCACCAACATTTGGCGAATATGAGCGTTTATTTAAGCGGACGGGAGTAAAAGTCCACCATTATCAGTTACAAGAGAAGAATGATTTTACTCTTAAGATGAACAACCTTCTTGATTTGCTGAGGGCTCATCATGAAATAACCGTCATTTGTTTAACTAGTCCTAATAATCCTACCGGTCAGATAATTTCCCCTAAAGGTTTAAGGATGCTTACCAATTTTTGTAATAAGCATCATCGATTGTTAATTTTAGACGAATCTTTTATCGATTTGACAGTTGGTAGCCAGCCAAGCTTTGTTACCGAGTTGACGGATCAAGACCGAGTATACATTGTTTGTGCTGCAACTAAGTTCTTTGCAATACCGGGATTAAGGCTAGGCTATGGAATTACAAAAAATGATAAGTTGAAATCATTAATAAAAGTCCAAGAAAATACATGGTCAGTTAATGGAATCGCTGATGTATTTGGCCAAAATATGTTTAGGGCTAAGAGATACATAGAGTTAACTCATCAATGGCTGGATGTACAGCAACCGGCGTTATATGAAGCACTTAGAAAGATTAAAGCAATAAAAGTCTTTCCTAGTGTTACTAATTTCTTCCTGTTCAAGTGCTCTGATCCGGACTTAAGAGAGAAGTTAATAAGGCAACGGATTTTAATTCGTCAATGTGACGACTATGAAGGACTTGGATCAGAATATTATCGAGTGGCAGTAAAAGGTCCGCAGGATAATGTATTACTTGTGAATACGCTAAAGAAAGTTTTAGGGCGTGATGAACGATGAAAAAAGTTTTGATTGCAGGGGTAACAAGTGGTTCAGGCAAAACGACAGCAGTTCTTGGAATATTAAAAGCATTGAACGACCAGTATAAAATTCAATCATATAAAGTAGGGCCTGATTATGTTGATACAAAATTTCATACTAGAATAACTAAACGTCCCGCACGTAATCTTGATAATTATCTCGTACCTGAACCAGCAACGTTAAATTATTTATTCACAGCTGATACAAAAGGGATTGATTTAGGAATTGTTGAAGGCGTTATGGGATTATATGACGGACTTGGGACAGATAAAGATGCTTATTCGACTGCTAGTATCGCCAAACAATTAAATATTCCAGTTATTTTAGTAATTAATGCGCGTGCTACTTCTACTTCAGCCGCAGCAATCTTAAAGGGATTTATCGAGTTTGATCCTGCTGTACCGATAAAGGGAGTCATTATTAATAATGTAATGAGCAAAAATCATTATGAACTGATTGCAGGAGCGATTCATCGATACTTGAACTTACCGGTTTTAGGTTACCTACCGCATAATGAAGTATTGAGTTTACCATCACGCCAGTTAGGATTAGTTCCAGATGATGAGCTGCCAAATATTGATAAAAAAATTTTATTAATAGCAGAAGAAGTTAAGAAACATATTGATCTTGAGCAATTAGTTGAAATTGCCCGACCGCTTACTAATGTTTATCGCAATCCTTTTTCCAAAATAAGGGTAAAACTCCGGTTGGGCCTCGCTAAGGATAAGGCGTTTAACTTCTACTATGCGGATAACTTAAGCTTGCTTAAAAAAGCGGGTGTTGAATTAGTTCCGTTTAGCCCTCTTAAAGACAAGAAGCTTCCTAATGTGGACGCTTTGTATATTGGAGGCGGCTACCCAGAAGAGTTTGCTGCCCAGCTGGCCGCAAATGTAGCAATGAAAAACGAAATAATGGCATTTTCTCAAGCCCAAAAGCCAATTTATGCTGAGTGTGGCGGCCTGATGTACTTGGGAAAAACATTACGAGAAGAGAATAAGAATTACTCAATGATTGGGATTTTTAATGGTGAGAGTCAAATGACCTCGCGTTTAAAGAAATTTGGCTATTGTGTTGCCTATCCTAAACAAGATTGCTTGCTAGGAAACAAGGGACAAAAAATTATTGGACATGAATTCCACCATTCTACGTTTACACCCCTAGATAAGCATCTAACTTCAGTTCTCAATATGCAAAAAATTCGGGATAACAAGATAGTGGATGCATGGGATGGTGGATATCAAGTAAGAAGAACGTTTGCTAGCTACCATCACGTTCATTTCTATCAAAATCAGCAATTATTTATTCAATTTTTGCGCAATTTAGGAGCTGAAATGCAATGAACATTGTAATTATAGTGTTGCTCGCGTTTGTCCTCGATCTTTTGATTGGTGATCCTCATCCTTGGCCACACCCAGTAAAAGCAATTGGACGATTAATCGCAGTGTTAACAAAGAAGTTTAATAAGCCGGAGTATTCTAGGAAAAAGCGTAAATACTTAGGCGTAGCAACATGGCTGATTACGGTCGGTGGCACTGGTCTTGGAGCCTATGTCGTAATGCAATTAGCAATGTTTAATTACTATTTATACATGATTGTAGGGACATACTTAAGTTACACTTGTTTGTCTGCTCGGCAATTAGCAATTGAAGCAGAAAAAATAATGAAAAGTCTTAAGCAGGGAAACCTCAAAAAAGCGCGTTACCAAGTAGGCATGATTGTTGGTCGTGATACCGAGAATTTAAGTGCTGAAGAAGTTACTAAAGCGACAATTGAGACGGTTGCCGAAAATACGAGTGACGGTGTGGTCGCCCCACTGCTGTTTTTAGTTATCGGCGGGCCGGTTCTCGGATTAATGTATAAAGCAATTAATACGCTAGATTCGATGGTTGGATATAGAAATGAAAAGTATCGGGATTTTGGTGAATTTTCCGCTAAGGTGGATGACATCGCAAACTACATCCCAGCCCGATTAACGTGGCTTTTCCTAATAATCAGCAGTTGGATACTTCGTGATGATACTAGCGAAGCAATTGCAGTCGGTAAAAGAGATTGTGAGAAGCATTTAAGTCCCAATAGCGCATTTAGTGAGGCGGTAGTAGCAGGAGCACTTCATCTTCAGCTGGGCGGCCCGCACTATTACTTTGGCGAGTTAGTAAAAAAGCCATATATTGGAAATAATCATCTAGTAGTTGCGGCTAACTGGCATTTAAGTCGGACGATTACGATGTTATATATGGCATCATTGCTTAGCTTAGGATGTTTTGAACTTATTAGATTATTAATTGTTTGGAAGTGAGAAGGATGGAAAAAGAAAGTTATATTACAATTCCACATCAAATAACCGATAAGAGTTTTCAAATTATTCAAGAAGAGATTGAAAAGATAGACCCTGATTATCGATTTGAGAATCAGTTACAGGAAGCAGTAATCAAACGGGCAATCCATACAACTGCTGATTTTGATTATTTAAGGAATTTGAAGTTTACCCATAATGTATTGGAAAAAATAAAAGGTGTCTTGATGAATCGGGGAGTTATCTATACTGATACTACCATGGCATTGTCGGGAATTAATAAGCGGCGATTGGATAAACTTGGTGTGAGCTATCATTGTTTGATTCGTGATCCTCGGGTTATCGAAATGGCTAAAGAGAAGGGGATTACCCGTTCGATGGCCGCTGTTGAAGTAGCAGCTAATGATTCACGACAAAAAATATTTATTATTGGGAACGCACCAACTGCCCTTTGCAAAATCATTGAGATGGTCAATGAAAACCAATTGGAAACAGCAGCCGTAATTGGTGTGCCGGTTGGTTTTGTTGAGGCAGCTGAGAGTAAGCAGGCACTGTATGAATCAAATATTCCGGCAATTGCAGCACTCGGTAGAAAGGGTGGAAGTAATCTGGCTGCGGCACTGATTAATGCCGTAATGTACAACATGGATATTGAAAAGTTAGGTGATGAATATGGCCGTCACACCAAACAATAATTCAGAAGATAATTACGTTTACTATAACGGACGTAAACTGCGGAAAGGATTTACAACAGGAACAACAGCGACTGCAGCAACGGTAGCGGCAATTAGGACATTACTAAATCAGGAGCCGCAAGAGACGGTAACGGTACATGCAGCTAATGGAAAAACAGCAATTTTTGATGTTGAGCAAACGGATTTTGACGAACAACAAGCAAGCTGCGCGATAAAAAAAGATGGCGGCGATGACCAGGATGCAACTGATGGCGCGTTGATCTTTGCAACGGTAAAGCTACGTGACGATAATGAGATTCATCTTGATGGCGGTAAAGGCGTTGGTAGGGTAACTAAAGAAGGTCTTGCCAATAAGCCCGGAATGCCAGCCATAAACCCAACACCACGGCGGGTTATCAAGGCGGCGGCACGTGAAGAAGTAGGTGAGAAGCGCGGCGTAGATATCGTTATTTCGGTTCCAGAAGGCGAAAGAATAGCAAAGCTTACCTATAATCCGCGGTTAGGAATCGTTGGTGGCATTTCGATTTTAGGAACAAGTGGTGTTGTTACTCCGATGTCTGAATCGAGTTGGAAACATTCAATTTCAATTGAGATGAATATTCATAGAAAACGTAGCGATAACACTATTGTATTAGTTCCAGGAAACTATGGTGAGGACTTCGCCAAGGATGAGCTTGGGATACCGAGTGCCAAGATCGTACAGATGAGTAACTTTGTTGGTTATGTTTTACATGAAACTCAGCGGCTTGGTTTTACTAAAGTGCTAATTGTTGGGGACTTAGGGAAAATGATTAAAGTTGCTGGCGGAATTTTTTCTACTCATAGTAAAGATGCGGATGCTCGCGCTGAAATAATGGTTGCTAACCTTGCTTTAATGGGTGGCGTGCCAACAGCATTTTTACGAAAGATTAACCAGTGTTTAACAACAATTTCAATGATTAAAATGATTGATGAAGCCGGTTATCAAGAGGTATACCAGATGATTGCCGATAAGATTAAGTTGCGTGCAGAAAAATTGCTTGCTCATCGTGAACCACACGTTGAAATTGATGCAGTAATATTTTCTCGTGAGAGCGGCTTCTTAGCTGCAAGCAAACCGCTTCAAGAGATCAAGGGTGAGTGGCAATGATTACAGTATTAGGAATCGGTCCAGGTGATCAAGAATACATGCTGCAAGGAACACACAAATGTCTAGCCCAAGCGGATGTGGTGATTGGCTCATCACGACAATTAGCTATTTTTCCAGATATGGCGGAAAAACACATGAAACTACCTCGGTTAGCTGAATTAAAAGATTACGTACAAGCTAATCCGCAAAAGAACATAGTGTTGCTTGCGTCTGGTGATCCGCTCTTATATGGTATTGGAACTTGGATAAGAAACCAATTAAGTGACCAGAAAGTCAAAATTGTTCCGGGGATTAGTTCAGTTCAATATATGTTTCACCAATTACAAATATCGATGAATGACTGTTACCTAACAAGTAGTCATGGTCGTGTGCCAGACTTTGATTTTTTGTTAAAACATCCGAAAGTAGGAATGGTAACGGATAAGGTAATTGGCCCTTACGAAATAGGTCTGGCAATAAAAAAACGTGGTCTCCATCGAATTATTTACGTGGGGGAGAAACTTAGCTATCCTGATGAACAAATAACTAAGTATGATGAGCAAACGATTGAGAATCGTGATTATGAGATGAATGTGGTGATTATTACCGATGCGTGATGAAGAGTTCTTAAGAAATAAGGTGCCGATGACTAAATCAGAGGTACGGGCAATTAGTATTGACAAACTAGACTTAAGTAATAAGAAATCGATGCTAGATGTCGGTGCAGGAACTGGAAGTATTAGCATTCAAGCTGCCCGTGAATTTAAGCAACTAGCTGTAACGGCAGTTGAAATGAATTCGGATGGTATTGATATTATTCAACAAAATATAAATAAATTTGGCTTGAATAATATTAAATTAATTCAGGGTACCGCCCCAGCAGATATACCAGATCAAAAATATGATGCAATCTTTGTTGGCGGTAGCGGTGCGCATCTTAATGAAATTATTCGCTTTGCAAGCACTCATTTAACTGAAGGCGGTGCAATTGGCTTAAACTTCATTCTGTTTGAGAATGCAATGCAGGTTGAAAAATTATTGCAGGATAATGGATTTAAGGAGATTGAGTTAATTGAAGTAGGTGTTTTGCGCTGGCATAAGTTAGGCAAAGGACATTTCTTTAAGCCGAATAATCCAACAATTATTGTAAGCGCGCAAAAGTAGAAAGGATGATTAAAATGGCAATTGTAAGTTTTGTAGGTGCAGGTCCCGGTGAAACGGACTTAATTACGTTAAAGGGATATAAATTATTATCAGAGGCTGATGTGGTAATTTATGCCGGTTCATTAATTAACACGGACTTACTAAATTATTGCAAAGATGGTGCTGAAAAGTATGATAGTGCGAAGATGACCTTAGATGATATTGTTGACCGGATGGAAGAATCGGTGAAAAACGATAAATCAGTCGTACGGCTACAGACTGGTGATTTTTCAATTTATGGGTCGATTCGTGAACAAATTGAAGAAATGAAAAAGCGCGGAATAAAATATCAATGTGTTCCTGGGGTTAGTTCATTTCTTGGTGCGGCTTCAAGTATGGGTGTTGAGTATACAGTCCCAGAAGTTGCACAGAGTGTCATTATTACAAGAATGGCGGGACGCACACCAGTACCAGAAGGCGAATCACTTAAGTCATTAGCTCAGCACCAAACTTCAATGGTAATTTTCCTTTCCGTTCAGGGAATTAGAAAAGTAGTTAAACAACTTGAGGAAGGCGGATATCCAGCAGATACGCCAGCTGCAGTTATTTATAAGGCAACTTGGCCTGATGAGAAAGTTGTCCGTGGAACACTAGCAGATATAGCTGAAAAAGTCCATGATGCCGATATTCGCCGAACTGCATTGATTATGGTTGGGAAGTTCCTTGGGGATGAATACAATTACTCACACCTTTATGATGCAGGCTTTAGTACAATGTTCCGTAAAAAGAGTAAGTAAAAATGAAACGGTTTGTGATCATAGCGTTAACAGCAGGTGGTGCGAAAACTGCCCGTCAATTGCAAGAACACTTACAAGAACAGACATATCATACGGAAGTTGTCTTACCACAACGGTTAGCTCAAGGGAAAGAAAATTATTATTCTAAGGGCGAATTTACAGCGACGATGCATCGACTATTTAAACAGTATGATTGTGTTATTTGCATAATGGCAACAGGGATTGTAGTCCGTTCATTGGCAGCAGTAATTGTTGATAAGACGGTAGATCCTGCTGTTATCGTAATGGATGAGCAGGCTAACAGCGTAATTAGTCTGCTTTCAGGACACGTTGGCGGAGCAAATCAATGGACAAGATTAATTGCTAGGTTAACAGGAGCAACCCCTGTTATTACAACCGCAACAGATACGGAAAAGGTTCAATCACTTGATATTTTGGCAAAACGAGTTAATGGTTGGTACCCAAATTTTAAAGAAAACACGAAAAAAATAAACCGATTATTAGCTGAAGGTAACAAGGTTGAACTATATATTGAAACCTACTTACGACACTATGTAAAGCAGTTCGATGGCTTTGAAGTATTAACAAAGATAAATGAGCATCAAGATGGGGTGCCGTTAGTTATCATTTCAGATCATTCTAGATTCGCTAAAAATAAAGATGCTATCCACGTTATTCCGCGGGTTAATGTCCTTGGGATTGGGTGTCGGAAGAATGTCACTAATGAGATGATGCAACAAACATTTGCTGAATTTTGCGCAAAACATCAGTTATTATGGGAATCAATTGTAAAGATAGCCTCAATTGATATTAAAAAGAATGAACCAGCAATTCAATATTTAGCTCAGGTATTTAATATTCAAGCGGAGTTCTACTCGGCTCACGAACTGCAGCACGTAAGCATTAATTATCCTGAGTCGGCTTTTGTCTTGAAGACGGTTGGAGTTGGAAATGTTGCTTGTGCAGCTGCTGATTATGCGAGCGGTGAGCGAAACGCTACAGAAAGATACGCTAACCACGAAGTAACAATAGCACTTAGTCGGTTACACGAGATATAGGAGGAAATAAGATGTTATATGTAGTTGGATTAGGACCAGGATCAAAAGAGTTGATGACAGAAGAAGCACGCCAGGTAATTGAAAATACTCATACGATTGTCGGTTATGCTACTTATGTTCGTTTGATCGAGGATATGATTGAGGGTAAGGAATTGGTTGTTACTGGAATGCGTGGTGAGATTGAACGGTGTAAAAAAGCGCTTGAAATTGCAGCAACAGGAAAAGATGTTGCGATTATTTCAAGTGGTGATGCCGGTATTTATGGGATGGCAGGACTAGTTCTTGAATTGGCTGGCAAGATGGATACCCATATCGATGTCAAAGTGATTCCTGGTGTAACTGCAAGTATTGCAGCAGCAGCGCATCTTGGCGCACCATTGATGAATGATTTTTGTCACATTAGTTTGAGTGACCTAATGACACCGTGGGATGTAATTACAGAACGAGTCGATGCAGCAGCTAAGGCTGATTTTGTAATTTGTCTTTATAATCCACGTAGTAAAGGTCGACCACACCATCTTCGTAAGGCTTTAGATATTATTCTCAAGTATAAGTCGCCTGATACTGTCGTTGGAATTGGTAAAGATGTTGCTCGGCCAAAAGAGATTGATAAGGTTATAACAATTAAAGATCTTGATGAAACCGAAATTAATATGACTTCGATTGTCATTGTTGGTAATAAAAATACATATGTTAAAGATGGCAGAATGATTACTCCACGAGGTTATACCTTATGATTCTTTTATTGGGTGGAACTACAGAAAGTTTAGCCGTCGCGGATGAATTGACTAAACATAAGGTTCCGTTTGTCTTATCGGTTATTAGCGATTATGGTGCGGAACTGGCCCGCCGTCATGCTAAAAACATTGTTGAAACAACATTTACTGATAAAAGTCTGTTAAGTTTTTGTCACGATAACCAAATCAACTTCATTCTTGACGCTACTCATCCTTTTGCCCGAGTCATTTCACAACTAGCAATGGACAAGGCAAATGAACTCCAAATACCTTATTTGCGTTATGAACGCCAGAATATTTACAGCAAAAACGCCAAATTAAAAATGGTGGACTCATTAGAAGAAGCTTGTGAGTATTTAAGGACGGTAAAGGGGAACGTTTACTTATCAACTGGAAGTAAAACGGCACAGGAATATGCGGAAAAATTGGGCGTTGACCGATTACACGTCAGGGTCTTACCAACAACTCGCGTAATGGAGAAATTAACTGCAGCGGGGTTTATTGCATCTCAAATTGATGCGATTCAAGGCCCCTTTACAGTAGCATTAAATTATGAATTATTTAAGCGTGCCAATTCAGTTGTGGTTGTTACAAAAGAAAGCGGGCGCCAAGGCGGAATTCAGGAAAAAATTGCCGCATGTGAACAATTACAAATTCCGTGTGTTATTATTCGTCGACCGCAATTAAATTATCCTGCGGTAGTTGCTGATTTGAGCGAGCTAAAAGAGTATTTGGAGGAAAATTATGAGTGGTAGAGTAACGCTCCTCGGTGCAGGTCCTGGGAATCCTGAACTATTAACATTAATCGGTAAACGGCGGCTGAGAGAGGCTGACGTAGTATTATATGATCGGTTAATTGATCCATCATTATTATCATTTACAAATGATGATGCGGCCCTAGTTGATGTTGGGAAAATGCCTCTGTACCATAAAGTGAAGCAGTCCCAAATCAATGAGATGTTAGTTGATTATGCAAACTCAGGGAAAAAAGTCGTTCGGTTAAAAGCTGGCGACCCATATGTCTTTGGTCGTGGTGGCGAAGAGGCTCAGATACTACAACAACAGGGAATTAATTTTGAAATTATTCCTGGAATTACTAGTGCTATTGCTGGGTTAGCGGCTGCTGGGATTCCGATTACCCATCGTGATTTTGCGTCGAGCTTCCACGTGATTACGGGACATCATAAAAAGGATGGGCAGCAACTCGACTGGGAAAACATCGCTAACCAAGAAGGAACGCTTGTTTTCTTGATGGGGATGGCGCAACTTCCTAATATATGTCATCAATTGATAGCTCATGGAAAAACGGTGGAAACTCCTGTTGCAATTATTCAATGGGCAACTCAATGGCGACAAAAGATGGTCAGTGGTGATCTTTCAAACATTGTGGAATTGGTAAATAAAAACGGGTTATCATCACCAGCATTAATAGTGGTAGGAAATGTTGTTAAGCTTAGTAAGCAGTTAAATGTTGCTAAGCCGCTTGCAGGAGTCCATGTATTAGTACCATATAGTAAGAGGCAGCGATTATTTAACTGCTTTGAAGATTTAGGCGCAACTGCGGACTTTTATCAGCGATCAATAGTAGAATCCGTCCCAGCTAAGTTACCTGTTCTTGATTTATATTCGTCAATCCTATTTGATGATTATCTTGCTTATAAAGAATTTATTAAATTACTTACAGCAAGCAAAAAAGATATTCGCGCATTGGTAGGTAAAAAGATTCTTGCAGGTAATCAAAGTGTTGCAAAATATCTTGCAACACAGGGGTTGTTGGTAGATGAAGTTGTTACAACGACAAAACTTTCTGATGATGTACTTGAAGTTGGCGGTCAAAATTCATCTTATTCACATAAAGAATTTCTTAGTCTCTACCAACGAAAAGAACAAACACATGAGTTGCCGTTTGACCTTGAAGAATTTAATGCAGTGATTTTCCCTAGCACTGCTAGTCTACGGGATTTTAAGAGTATGTTAAATGAAGAGCAGTTTAAGCAATTAAAGGACCTAACAGCCTTTGTGATGGGACAATCCATTTATGATTTTGCAACGCAGAATGGTTTTAAAAAAGTAATCAATTGTCAGCCAAATATTAAAGCAACAATTGAGCAGGTAAAGGAGGAGTTAGCGAGTGAATAAAAAAGCAATATTAGCAGTAAGCTTCGGGACAACATATCCGGAAACCCGTGAAGAAACAATTGGAGCTACGGAAAAGAAAATTAGTGAAGAGTTTCCTGATTATGATGTATTCCGCGCGTTTACATCAACGATTGTTCGGAAACGTATCTATAAAAATGAAGGAATCAAAGTTGATAGTATCCAAGAAGCGTTAGATAAATTAAGAGCGCAGGGTTATGAAGAAGTTTACTTGCAATCTTTGCATATTATTCCGGGAATTGAATACCAATTAGTCCAAAATGCTATCGATGGTTATTCACCACAATTTAAGAAACTTGTTGCTACTCCGCCATTGCTTGACAAATTTGCGGACTATGAACAGCTGGTTAATTTTTTGAAGAAGCAAAGCGCGTATTTACCATCTGGAAAAGCTATTTTATGGATGGGACATGGAACAGCTCATAGTGCCTTTACAACTTATGCTTGCTTAGACCACATGCTTGCAGGAACAAAAAGCTATGTTGGGGCTGTCGAAAGCTATCCTGACGTTCATGATGAAATTAAGCGGCTAAAACACGCAAAGGTTGAGAAAGTATATATGCAGCCATTGATGATGGTGGCAGGAAATCACGCCCATAATGATATGGCATCAGATCAGCCGAACTCTTGGAAGACGATCCTAAAAGAAAATGACATTGTTGGTCATCCTGTATTAAAGGGATTGGGTAAGTATGAAGAAATTCAAGAAATGTTTATTGCTAAATTACGAACGACAATTGAGAGGGGATGAATTAGGTGGCAAGTTTTTATGGAATTGGTGTTGGTCCTGGAGATAGTGAATTATTGACTGTTAAAGCAATCAATACTATCAAGAATTTAGATGTTTTGTATGTACCGCAAGCGCATAAGGGAAGTAAAAGTGTTGCAGAAAGAATTGCAACCCCATATCTGCCAGCAACATTAGCAATAAAGAAGCGCCATTTTCCAATGGTAAAAGATTGGGATACTAAGATGGAAAGTTGGCGTAAGATTGCGGATGAAATTAAAGATGATGTGCAACAAGGAAAAAATGTTGGTTTCCTTACACTAGGGGATCCATCCGTTTACAGTACTTTTAGTTACCTTGCCGACATATTGATACCAGTCATTGATGTTCAAACAATTGCTGGAATTTCATCATTTAGCCAAATTACAGCTAGCTTATCGATTCCATTAATGCTGGATGATGAATCGCTAGAAGTGGTCCCTGCAACGGCCGATAAGGAGAAGTTAGCAAAGGTAATTGACCTAAATGATAATGTTGTCATTATGAAAATTGCCACCAATTTTAAGAAAGTTTATCAAATCCTCAAAGAAAGAAAATTATTAGATAAAACCGTTATTGTCGAAAATGCATCAATGGCTAATCAAAGAGTGCAACGGTTAACAGAATATTCAGCAGACGACCAGCTACCGTATTTTTCAACCGCGTTATTAAAGAAAAAAGAGGCGTAATTATGGGAGCATTGAAAAAATATCGAAAATTTATGTTATTTTTAGCAATTGGTTTTATTTATACCCTTGCTTATCCGATGACAGCTCACGCAATGCATATCATGGAAGGAATGCTGCCGCCTAAGTGGTGTATTTTCTGGTTTGTTGTATCCGCACCATTCTTTATTTATGGATTATATCGAATGCACAAGATCGTCAATTCAGATATTCCTAATGCTAAGGTTATGTTAGCGCTTTGTGGAGCTTTTGTTTTTGTTCTCTCGTCATTAAAACTGCCGTCAGTTACAGGTTCATGTTCTCACCCGACAGGTGTTGGTTTAGGAACAGTAATGTTTGGCCCAGGTGTTATGTCTGTTTTGGGTGTTATTGTGCTATTATTCCAGGCTTTATTGTTAGCTCATGGTGGATTAACTACTCTTGGAGCTAATGAATTTTCGATGACTATTGTTGGACCAATAGTTGGGTATGCTGTTTGGAAGCTTTGTCGAGCAATGAAGGTTAGACGGTCTATATCATTATTCCTTTGTGCAATGTTTGCGGATTGGTCAACATATGTAACAACTGCCTTTCAATTAGCAATTGTTTTTCCAGATCCAAACGGTGGTGTTGGAGCAGCACTTGTCAAGTTCCTCGGAATTTATGCCGTAACACAAATTCCATTAGCGATTGCTGAAGGCTTATTAACGGTTATTGTTTACAACTTAGTAATCAGTAATGATCTTTGGAAGGAGTCGGCTTTACAATGAAGAAGCGAACAAAGACTAACATTATCTTATTAATCTGTGTTATCTTGCTGATTCTGATTCCATTTATTTTTGTTAAGGGTGAGTACGGAGGTAGTGATGACCAAGGGACTGAACAAATAAAGAAGTTTGATCCTCATTATAAGGTGTGGGCACAACCGATTTGGACACCACCATCGGGCGAGATTGAAAGTCTTCTTTTTACCGTTCAAGGTTCTTTAGGGACAGGAGTTATTTGTTACTTTATTGGTGTAGCGCATGGCAAGAAAAAAGCGAGAGAAAATTCTAAGAATGATGGAAAGCAACAAGTCACAGGTAAGTAATTAAGAAGAAGGCGGTGACTATTTCATGCTGAGTATTGATAAATATGCTTATGAAAATCGAATTGTTAACTGGTCACCAAAACTTAAGGCTTTATTATGGCTTGGCGGAATTATTCTTGCTTTTCAACCTATTCAATGGCTGAAGTTAGCAGTTTTGGTAGTAGTTGCAACAATTACGATTTATGTGACAAAGGTATCTTTTAGGCGCTATCTTAGCTGGTTTTATGCAATTATTCCCTTTGTCCTTTTAAGTGTTATTGGAATCGTGGTGACGGTTTCTCCGCAACGAAGCGCGCTAATTTGGCCAATAAAATTCGTAAGCGTCTATATTGGGATGGCAAAGGTTATGATGCCAAAAGCTGGGCAAATGGCGTTGCAGTGTATGACGGCAATTGTTTGCACTTATTGGTTTGCATTAACAACACCTTTTATTCAGATTTTGCAGGTACTCAAAGCAGCGAGATTCCCCCGTGTTATGATTGAGGTCACGATGCTAATGTATCGCTTTATCTTTATCTTTGTTGATGCATTCGATCAAATTCATCGAGCGCAAAAACTACGATTCGGATACGATTCCTTTGGACTAATGATTCATTCATCTGGTATTTTAGCGAAGATGCTTTTTGAACAAGTTATTATTAACTATGAAATGATGACAAAAGCATTAGATGCTAAATTATATGATGGAGAATTTTATATCTAGGAGGATGCAATGATTGAATTAAAACACCTTAGCTACAGTTATGACGATAGGGTAAAAATTCTCGATGATATTTCATTAAAGATTGGTGCAGATAATCATAAAGTAATTGGCTTTATGGGTCACAATGGTGCGGGTAAATCAACTCTGTTTCTTAATTTAGTTGGCGAACTAAAGCCGACTAGCGGAGAAATATTAATTGATGGAGAACCTGTAGAATATTCCAAAAAAGGACTACGTAAACTGCGGCGGAAAATAGGAATTGTTTTTCAAAATTCAGATCAGCAAATTTTTTATTCAATTGTTAAAGACGATGTTGCTTTTGCACTGCATAATCTTAAAGTTCCTAGCGAAGAGATAAATAAACGAGTAGAAAAAGTATTAAGTGAACTTGATATTCTATCATTAAAGGAACAACCAATTCAGTATTTAAGCGGTGGTCAGAAAAAAAGGGTTGCGATTGCTGGAATAATGGTAATTGGTTCAGAATGGATCCTGCTTGATGAGCCAACGTCCGGCCTTGATCCGGATGGTCGAATTAGAATGCAAAAACTGATTCAAAAATTAGTAAATAACGGACAGCGAATAATTTTATCAAGCCATGACATGGACTTCATGTATGAGACCTGTGACTACTTCTATTTATTAGGAAAAGGGAGGATTTTAAAGCAGGGAGATAAGCAAACCGTCTTTGATGATGAACAATTATTGCGGGAAAATAAGCTTGACCAGCCGTGGCTAGTAAAGATTCACCAGAAACTGGGCTTGCCATTATACGATAGTGAGCAAGAATTATTTGCGATTGAAGAAAAACATAACTGATTTTGGCGAAACCAAATATTAATACACAAGTTGATGGGGCAGATATAGTTTACTCCATCGGTACTTAATTTTATTAAGCTTATGGAGGAATGATCATGTCAGCACAGTCCATAATGTTTCAGGGAACAGCATCAGATGCCGGAAAAAGTTGGTTAGCTGCAGCTGTTTGTCGAATATTATCTAATCAAGGGAAAAAAGTTGTTCCATTTAAATCACAGAACATGGCGTTGAATTCATTTATTACTGATATTGGTGATGAAATGGGACGGGCACAAGTCTACCAAGCGGAAGCAGCACGGGTAAAACCAGATGTGCGGATGAACCCAATACTGCTTAAGCCATCAACCGATAAAGATTCGCAAGTAATTGTAATGGGCAAAGTACTTGCTGACATGGATGCTGCAAGCTACTACAATTTTAAGCCGCAATTAATTCCCCAAATAATGGAAGCATATGAAGGACTTGTAAGTGAAAATGATGTGGTAATTTTAGAAGGAGCCGGCAGTCCTGCTGAAATTAATTTAAACGATAATGATATCGTTAATATGGGGATGGCCCGAATGGTTGATGCTCCTGTAATTCTTGTTGCCGACATTGACAAAGGCGGCGTATTTGCTTCTATTTACGGAACCATTAAATTAATGCCGCCAGAAGATCAGCGACGGATTAAAGGGATTATTATTAATAAGTTCCGAGGCGATAAAAGTTTACTTGAACCAGGGAACAAGATGATTGAAAAATTAACGGGAGTACCTGTTATTGGTGTCTTACCGATGAGTGACATCGATATTGATGAGGAAGATAGTGTTTCATTAACTCGGAAGTCGCGTCAAAAAGAAGCGGGAAAAGCATTGGACGTTGCTGTGATTGATCTTGATAAAATTTCTAATTTTACCGATGTTCATAGTCTTGAAATCCAACCGGACGTATCTGTTCGTTACGTTGTAAAAGCAGACGAATTAGGTACGCCAGACCTTCTAATTCTCCCTGGAAGCAAGAATACAAATGAGGACCTTGCTGCTCTTAAAAAGAATGGGCTATATGAAGAAATTTTACGAGCACACCAAGATGGTAGTAAGGTGGTTGGTATTTGTGGCGGTTATCAAATCCTTGGTCGAAAACTTTATGATCTTGAAGCAATTGAATCACCAATTAAGGAACAAGCAGGTTTGGGGCTGCTTGACACGGAAACAACCTTTAACGAGCAAAAGACAACAACACAGGCCGTTGCCAAAAGAAAGAATTATACCTTAAAGGGTTACGAAATTCATATGGGGACTACTAAATTAGGCCTAAATGCAACGCCTTTCTCTGTTATTTATACGACTAATGGTCAATCGGAATCGCGGGAAGATGGAGCTGTTAGTAGTGATGGAACTGTAATGGGAACTTATCTTCATGGAATTTTTGATAATCCTTATTGGACACGGCATTTTTTGAACAAAATTAGGACAAGCAAGGGTTTAGCGCCACTTGTTAACACTAATGTTTCGATTAGCGATTATAAAGATCAGCAATATGAGAAACTTGCTCAATTATTTGAACAAAATGTTGATATGGAAAAGTTTGAACAGATTTTGCATGATTCAACAAAAAGTAAAGGGTGATTAAGATGATGGAAGCACCATATCCCATTATTTTAAATTTAGCGAAAAAAAACGTAGCAGTAATTGGTGGCGGAAAAGTTGCCCATCGTAAAATTAAGAAATTGCTCTTGGCTGGTGTAGTACCGACAGTTATTAGTCCTGAGTTAGTTGCGAATATTGATCAAGCTAAGATTAACTGGATTCAGGATATTTATCGGCGGAAATATGTTGAAGAGATGGATATTATTATTGCGTGTACAAATGACGCGCGGGTTAACGACCTTGTCAAAGCGGAGGCAACACATTTTCAATTAGTAAATAATACTAGTGATAAAACTAATTCTGATTTTTATAATTTAGCAACACTTAGCTCAGATGATATGTTTATCAGTATTTCGACAATGGGAAAATCACCCAGTGTTGCTAAAAAAATGAAAAATGAGATTAAAGAATGGGTTAGTAAGAGATTTCATAAGGAGTTTGAATAAGAATGTATTTGATGTGTGTGAGTTTGAATTATCATCAATTACCAATTGAATTACGAGAGAAATTTTCTTTTTCAGCTGACGAGATTCCCAAAGCCAATAGGTTGCTTAATGCGGAAAAGAGTATTTTAGAAAACTTATTGATTTCAACCTGTAATCGGACTGAAATCTATGCGGTAGTAGACCAGGTTCATACGGGTCGCTATTACATTAAACGTTTTTTAGCGGAGTGGTTCCATTATACGGTAGAAGAATTTAATCAGTATGTTTCAATTACCACCAAGGATGATGCTGCAAGTCATCTTTTCCGAGTAATTGTGGGGCTAGATTCTTTAATTAAAGGTGAGCCACAGATCTTGGGACAGATGAAAAATGCATTTCAAGTTGCAACAGATCAAGGAACAACCGGAGTAATATTGAATCATCTATTTCGGCAGGCAATTACATTCTCTAAAAGAATGCATACAGAGTATCGGGTAAGTGAACTGGCTCAGTCTTCTGGTCAAGCAGGATTACATCAAATTAAAAGCGATTTTGGTTCATTAGAAGGTAAGAGCTTAGCGGTAATTGGGTTAGGATATATTGGTAAACATACTGCTTATAATGCTAGTAACATGGGCTTTAGCAAAGTTTTACTATTGAACCGCACGGACCAGAAAGCTGAACAGATTGCTAACGAGTTACAAGGAGTAGTGGAGGCACGACCATTTAGCCAGTTAGATTCAGTAATGGCAGAGGTTGATGCTGCTGTTTTTGCTGCTTCAGTAAAAGAACCATTATATCGGGTAACCGATGATCGTCAGCAAGTGATTGTTGATTTGGGCGTTCCACGAAATGTCGCCTATGATAGTGAATGCGTCAATTACTATGATATTGATAATTTGCACTCAATATTAGAAACGAATGACACCAAGAAAAATCAAATGTTAAATCAAATTGCTAAAGAAATTCCTCTTGAAGTTAATGATTTTTATGTTTGGGAAAAACAACTGCATATTGTTCCCGTAATTAGAGGGCTTCGTGAGCACTCATTAAAAATTGAAGGAGAAGCATACGATAGTCTTCTACGTAAATTACCAGAATTAAATGCCCATGAACGTAAAGTAATTAGCAAGCATATGAAGAGTATTATTAACCAGATGATTAAGGGACCAATTAAAGAGATCAAAGAGTTATCAGTAACTCCAGGAGCGACAGCGGATATTGACTTTTTCTGTAAAATCTTTGGGATGGACAATTTAAAGGTGGAGAATCAAGAAAATGACAGATAAAGTAATTGTTGGTAGTCGGAAGAGCAAGCTAGCAATGGCACAAACAAAGCTGGTTATTGCATCACTTAAGGAACTTTTTCCGACAACACAATTTGAAATTAAGAATGTTATTACTGAAGGTGATCGCAAGCAGCAAGCAAGCTTAGCTAAAATTGGGGGGAAGGGTGTTTTTGTAAAAGAGATTGAAGAAGAGCTGAAAAACTGTACCATTGATTTTGCTGTTCATAGTCTTAAGGATGTAATGCCCGTACTGCCTGCTGAATTAACACTTGGCGCCTTCCCTAAACGAGTATCGCCATTTGATTGCTTGGTGAGTCGGCAGAAAATTACAAGTCTTAACAGTCTGCCACATGGAGCACGAATTGGGACTAATAGCCTACGCCGGCAGGGACAATTATTGAATCTCCGTCCAGATTTAAAAATTATCCCAATTAGGGGTAATATAGATACTAGGTTAAAGAAAATCGACACGGAAAACCTTACTGGGGTTATTTTAGCTGAGGCAGGATTAGAGCGCTTGAACATTGACCTAAGCGACTACCATAAGCTGTCACTAAAAGATAGTATTATTCCAGCTGTTGGTCAGGGCTGCCTCGCTATTGAATGCAGAAAAACCGATGAAAAAGTTCTTAAAATGCTTAGTCAGATTAATGACTCAGAATCAACACAGTGTATTCAAATTGAACGTGAATTTATGCGCGAATTAGGGGGAAGCTGTAATTTCCCAATTGGTGGGCATGCTTACTTACAGGACCAGCAGATTGTTTTTGATGGGTTAATAGCATCCCCTAATGGTGAACACTTAATTAAAGAAGTAGCAGTTCCTGCCAATAAGCCTGGAGTCGGCAAGATGGTTGCTGATCAGTTATTGGCTAAGGATAATTTTGGAATTATTGAAGGAGATTAGTAATAATGTTGCAATTTGATCGTCATCGTCGTTTACGTACTAGCGCTGCAATGCGAGATTTGGTAAGAGAAACTCATTTAAATAAAGATGATTTAATTATGCCAGTTTTCGTGGATTCAACAATCAACGGCAAAGAAGAAATTCCGTCAATGCCGGGAATTTATCGGTATAGTCTTGATGCCATTTTAGATGAAATCAAGGAAATCGTGGACCTTGGTATTAAATCAATTATTATTTTTGGTGTTCCAGAGAAAAAAGACGAGGTTGGAACTGGCGCTTGGGAAGAGAATGGTATTGTCCAACAAGCGATTCGGTTAATCAAGAAAACCTATCCTGAATTAATCGTAATTGCAGATACCTGCTTATGTGAATACACCAGCACCGGTCACTGCGGAATTCTTAAAGACGGAATAGTCTTAAACGATAAATCCTTAGAATATCTTACTAAAACAGCAGTTAGCCAAGTAGCAGCCGGTGCGGATATTATTGCGCCATCAAATGCAATGGACGGTTATGTCGCTGCTATTCGTCAAGGGTTGGATGAAGCAGGATTTAAGAATACGCCAATTATGTCCTATGCGGTTAAGTTTGCTTCATCATTCTACGGTCCATTCCGTGACGCAGCAGATGGTTCGCCAAAAGAAGGGCCAAAAGATCGTAAAACTTATCAAATGGATCCGGCAAATCGCTTAGAAGCATTACGTGAAGTAGCTAGTGATGAAAAGGAAGGTGCTGATTTTGTGATGGTTAAACCAGCAATGGCTTTCTTAGATATTATGCGCGAAGTTCGTAACCATACTTTATTACCACTAGTTGCATATAATGTTTCCGGTGAATATGCAATGGTTAAGGCAGCTGCAGCTAATGGCTGGATTAATGAAGGCCAAATAGTTTATGAAAGTTTAGTTGGAATGAAACGAGCTGGAGCAGACTTAATTATTACTTACTTTGCCAAGGATGTCGCTAAAAAACTTTAATTTGTTAGGTGGGTTTGTTTTGAGTAAATTAGATACAACAAAATCAAAGGCAGCTTTTAAGGAAGCGCAAAAGTATATGCCGGGCGGGGTAAATAGCCCTGTCCGAGCATTTAAAAATGTTGGTGGTGATCCTTTATTTATTGATCACGGTAAGAACGAATATATTTATGATATTGATGGCAATAAGTACATTGATTACGTTCTTTCGTGGGGACCACTAATTTTAGGACATGCAGATGATCATGTAGTTGCAGAGTTAGATAAGGCAGTTGCTAAGGGAACGAGTTATGGAGCGCCAACCCTTCAAGAAACTGAATTGGCAAAAATTGTTAATAAGATTATGCCATCAATTGAAATGATTCGGATGGTTTCCTCTGGAACAGAAGCAACCATGAGCGCGATCCGATTAGCGCGGGGTTATACGCATCGCAAAAAGATCGTTAAATTTGTAGGAAACTATCATGGTCATAGTGATTCACTATTAGTTGATGCTGGTTCAGGATTAGCAACTTTTGGGATTAATACTTCACCTGGTGTTCCTGATGATTTAGCCTATGATACGCTTACCGTTGCCTATAATGATGTTCCAGGTGTTAAGAAACTTTTCGCTGAACATGGTGATGAGATTGCATGTGCGATTGTTGAGCCAGTAGCCGGAAATATGGGTGTTATTCCGGGGACCCAAGAGTTCTTACAAACTTTACGTGACGTTACGAATGAATATGGAGCACTTTTAATTTTTGATGAAGTCATGTCAGGTTTCCGGGCAGCATACCATGGAGTTCAAAGCCTAGTCGACATTACGCCAGATCTAACAACTTTAGGTAAAGTAATCGGTGGCGGGCTTCCAGTTGGTGCTTTTGGTGGACGTTGTGAAATTATGGAAAATATTACACCTGCTGGGGATATTTATCATGCTGGAACATTATCTGGTAATCCATTAGCAATGACTGGTGGAATCAGTACTTTAGAACAATTAACACCAGATGATTATGTCGAAATGGATAAAAAAGTTACTGCTCTAACAGAAGGAATTAAACAAGCAGCCGACAAATATGGTGTACCAATGACAGTTCATCATGTTGGTACAATGTGGAGTTACTTCTACAACAGTGATACAATTAATAATTTTGATGATGTTAAGGCTTGTGATCAGAAGTTATTTGAAAAGTGCTTCTGGGAATTGTTAGCTCATGGTGTATATGTAGCACCATCACAATTTGAAACTAACTTTATCTCAACTAAACACACCGATGAGGACATTGAAAAGACAATTGCAGCATTTGATGCAGCATTTAATGCGGCAACCAAGTAAATAGAATATTTAGAGGGCTGTGGCAATAGTTGTCACGGCCCTTTTTTGAAAGGATTATCAAAAATGAATAACAGTAGTTTAACCTTTGTTTTAGGAGGAGCAAAAAGTGGTAAGTCCGAATTTGCTGAGCACCTGTGTTCACGGAACAAACGGATCTGTTATATTGCGACTGGAGTAGTTAAGAATCCCGATGGTGAAATGCAACTTCGAATTCAGCGTCATAAAGCTCGACGCTCAAATAAATGGATAACTCGCGAGCAGTATCAGCACGTCGATGAGCTTATCAATAATAGTCAGCAAGATGGGTACTTGCTTGATGATGCCATTATGTTAGTTACTAATCTTTTCTATGATTTAGTTTTAGAAAAAACAGCGCCGGAAAAAATCGATGACTATCTAGAAAGTGCCTCTTCACAAGAAATAGCGACAATTCGGGAGAGAATACTTAATAATTGGAAAAAGATCTTATCTGCTGTTCGGGTAAGCGAGCAATCGATGGTGATTGTTAGCGATGAAGTGGGATTAGGAGTAGTACCGGCTACCAAGCAGACACGAATATTACGGGATCTTTATGGAGAAGCTAACCAATTAATTGCTAAAGAAGCCGATAGTGTTTATTTCGTTATAAGTGGGATTGCTCAGAAGTTAAAGTAGGTGAAGTTATGTTAGATTCATTGATTTTATTTGGCCAATTTTTTACAAAGTTAAATATTCCAATTCCGGTTGATGATGCTACTAATAAAGTTAAAACTAGTATTCAATACATTACATTATTTAGCTTTTTATTAGGATGTATCGAAGGACTGATTTTTTGGGGATTTACATACTTATTCCCCGTATGGTTCGCATGGATCCTTTACTGGGTTACTGACGGCCTATTAACAGGTGGATTTCATTTAGATGCATTAGCGGATACCGCGGATGGCTTCTTTTCATCACGAACGTCAGACAAAATTTATACGATTATGAAAGATAGTAGGCTGGGTACAATGGGGAGCCTCGCATTACTATATTATTATGTATTAGTAATAGGATTAGGAATTATTATTAGTTCATATTTTAACTTATTTCACATGATTTTATTGACCATTTGTTTAACTATGTTAGCTAAAACTGGTTTGTCTTTATTATTTTATAAAATGGTTTATCCCGGAAATAAACATGGACTTTCGAATATTTGGTTAGGAATAAGCACGTGGCGAATTATCGTTGCACAGTTTTTTTCTATTATAATAATAGGCTTCTGTTTCTCTTGGCAAGGATTAATAAGCTATCTAGCAATTCCAATAACAGCAATCTTTTATCGAAAAAAAGTCACGAAAGTATTAGGGGGAACGCCAGGGGATACTTTAGGTGCGTTTGCAAGTTTATCACCGTTAATCTTTTTGTTTGTCCTTACAATATTGACGAGGTGGGGATTATGAAATTAATTTTAGCTCGTCATGGTGAAACAGAATTTAATCGTTTGCGAAAATTTTATGGCACTGCCAATGTGGAAATTGATGAAAAAGGAAAAGAACAAGCAAAATTATTGGCAACAAAAGTAAATAAGTTATATCCAACACTATTTGTCGTGACTAACTTAAAACGAACAATCCAAACATTAGGTCCATTAAAAGAACAGCGTCCAACGGTTCCCACAATTGTATTACCGGATTTTGCTGAAAAAGGATTTGGCGATTGGGAAGGGTTAGATGCAGATGAAATAGAAGAGCTCTATCCAGATGAATGGGAAAAGTGGTTAGCGGCACCGTTAACTTATACTCCTCCCACAATAGAAGCGTTTAGTGATTTTAAAGAGCGGGTAAATTATAGTTTGCGGTGGTTATTAGATCATACAATGGAAAATGATGTAGTGTTTGTTGTCGCTCATTTAGGTTCTATTAGAATTATTTATCAAGAATTAGTTGATCCAACAGCGGACTTTTATTCGCTTAAATTTCTGGCATCTTGTTACAGTGTTATCAATATAAAAAATGGTATTGTTCAGAATTGGTATCTTAACCAATAAAAACATGTTTATAGAAATATGAGGAGATAATAAAATGGCAATTTTGATTACTTATCCTAAGAATAAAGTTCCGGTATATTGGCGAATAAAGCTAGAACAAAAAGATGATGTGATTTATTTTCCATTCCGAATTTTGAAAGCGGTTAATTTAAAGCGAGAAAGTAAAGAAATTTTACAAAATAGTAAGTCCCTGGCAATTACCAGTCTTTTTGGCGCACAGGTATTTTGCGATCAGTTAAAAAGATTAAATTCAACGGCAACCATTTATGTTCTTAGTAAAAAAATTGAGCAAAGTTTGGAAAAGAAAGTTACTAATCCTATCCAAGTTGCTCCAAATGAGAATCGCAAATCATTATTAGAAGAATTGAAGAACAAGCATGTTACGGATATTTGTTGGCTTATTGGAGATAAAGCAGAGAAATACTATTCTGACTTTTGGGGACGTAAAATTATAATTTATAAAAATACATGGGATAAAGAACATGAAGGAAAAGCACTTAAAATTTTTATGAAACAACATATTACAAGCGCATTAGTTACGAGTAATTCGAATTTCGATCGAATGTTTGAAGTTATGACGAGAGTAGATAGTAATGAGTATTGTAATATTAACTATTATGTCTTAGGGGAGAGTACCGGTAATTATATCCAAGAAAAGGGATTGAAAGTTATATATCCCGATAGAGAAAAGCGCGTACTTGAAAATGTTTTAGATAACTTATGGCACTATGAGAAGGAAAATTAAAATGAAATTTGATGAAATAAAATTGCGACCGCTTGATGAAGAGAAAATGAACGCAATGCAACAGAAAATGGATAATCTTGCTAAGCCGGTAAAAGGACTTGGACGCTTAGAAGAACTTGCTGATCACTTAGCAGGAATTTATCGAACAACTGATTTTGATCTTACACCACGAAAATGCTTAGTTTTTGCAGCAGATAATGGCGTTGTCCATGAAGGGGTTTCTGCTAGCCCGCAAAAAATTACAGCAATTCAGGCAGTTAATATGATGAAAGGACATACTACGGTTGCAGCGTTAGCGAAGGCATTTAAGTGTGACTTACAGGTTTATGACATCGGAATTAAAATAGATTTAAATTTTCCTTTGGTTAAAGTTCATAAAATCCGTCATGAAACTGAAGATATGCTCCATAAACCAGCAATGTTGATAGCAGAAGCGAGAGAAGCTGTACAATATGGCTTCGACATGGGAGTAAAAGCATTTGAAGAAGGTAATCAGGTAATTGCAACAGGCGAACTAGGGATGGGAAATACCACTGCTGCTTCAGCAATAATTGCAGCACTTCTGAATAAAACAGCGGCAGAAGTTGTTGGGCGTGGGTCTAATATTTCTGATGAACGTTTAAAACATAAGATTGATGTTGTTAATAGAAGTCTTGAACGAGCAAACTTGAAAAAAATTAAATCGCCAGATCCGCTTATAGTATTAAGTGAGGTTGGTGCACTCGAACTAGGTGCAATGGCTGGAGCAATGCTTTCAGCTGGTGTAATGAATAAACCTGTTCTTCTTGATGGATTTTTATCTTATTCAGCAGCATTACTAGCAAATTCAATCAAGCCAGGAGTAGTAAATTATATGATCCCTACCCATAAATCAAAGGAACAAGGATCTCGCATTGTTCTTGATGCTCTTGGTCTTGATCCTTATATTGATATTAATATGTGTGTTGGTGAAGGGAGTGGGGCCATGATGCTCTTACCATGGCTTGATGGAGTAAAGGCAATGCTCACAAATATGAATACATTGCAGGAAATGGACTTCAATTTCATTCCATGAACTCCAAAAAAATGTCAAAAGAACAAAATACTATTATTGTGATTGCTTTAATAATGCTTAATTGGTTAAAAAACTATATTTTGTTATTTTTCAAACGTAAAAGTACTAATTCTGACAAAAAACTAAAAAAACTCAGGATAAAATTCTACTTTTTTAATTAATCATGAAAAAAGTAGAATTTATTTGTCTGCTTTTTAATAAACTATTGAACTGTCTCCTAAGTAATTGTACTTTTAAGTTGTAAAAGTTATAGCGCTTTCAAAGGAAGACGCAGGAGGCAATAATTTATGAAAAAGTTTAAAGTTTTGAGCAGTATCTTAGTTATGTTTTTGGCATTTTTTATACTAACTGGATATACAGATAAAGATCGAAAGGGTAGTAATAATACAATAAAAGTTACTTATACCCTTAAACAAGGTAAGAAGACTGTTGCCACAAAGAATACTACTTTAAAGAAGAACGATAAAGTAATTACTGGATTAAAAAAGAATTGGAAAGTGGAAGAAGCAAAGGGTTTTATTACTTCAATTGATGGTAGAAAAGAAAACCAAAAGAAGAGTATTTATTGGACATACACAGTAAATGGTAAAAAAGTAAATAAGTTAGCTAATCAGCAAACTCTTAAGAATAATGATAAGGTCCAATTTACACTAGATAAGGCGGAATAGTATGAAAGCGCGATCGCAGGTTGTTAGTAAGCATGACCAAGTTAAACGGATGACATTAATTGCTATGCTTGCTGCTTTAGGAACTGTTTTACGAGTATTTAAGATTATTCCGATTCCTAATGTGCAGCCAGTTACTGATCTAATTATGCTTGCAACTTTAATGTTGGGAATTGGTTTTGGAATATCGTTAGCAGTAATGATAATGATTTTATCAAATCTCTTACTAGGATTTGGCATATGGACAATTCCGCAAATTTTAGCATATGTAGTTTGTGTTGTTACAATAGCAGGATTAGCTAAAGTAACGCCCTTAAAGAAGCATTTTACTCTTCAATTAATTTTAGCGACGTTTTTAGGTTTTGAATACGGATTTATAGTTAGTTTGGGAATGTCGATATATGGGGGCTGGGCTGCTTTTATGGCGTACTGGCTAAGTGGTTTACTATTTGATTTTTATCATGCGGTTGGTAATTTTGGTTGTTATTTTATCTTGTATAAACCCTTAACGGTTGCGTTTAAACGCTACTTGCAATAATACTAAATGAAAAAAGAGACTGGAATTTATCCAATCTCTTTTTTCATTTATAGTGATTATTAACCAACCTTAACCGGTGTATCAGCTTCTTCACCATTAATCAATTCAAGATTATTGTCAAAGGCATTCAGAACCATATTCCGAACAGCATGAGTAGTATAGAAAGCTGTATGTGGAGTAACCAGAACGTTTGAACGATCAATTAGGTCTTTAAGACGCTTGTCAGGGAAGTCCTTGCCACGCCAATCTTCGTTAAAGATACCAACTTCATCTTCATAAGTGTCCATGATAAAGCCAAAGATCTTTCCGCTATCAAGTCCTTCAATCACAGCATCAGTATCAACTAATGCGCCTCGGGAACAGTTCACAATTACAACATTATCTTTCATTTTAGCAATTGCGTCTTTATCAATCATGTGGAAGTTTTCTTTAGTAGCCGGAACATGAAGAGAAACTACATCAGCTTGAGCATATAGATCATCAAGGCTGTCAACGTAATATCCTTGCTTCTTTAATTCTGGATTTTCAAATGGATCGTATGCAATTACCTTAGCACCGAAGCCTTCCATAATTTGCATATAAACACGTCCAATATGACCAGTTCCGATAACACCAACAGTTTGATCACGCACTTCGCGACCAATTGTTGGAGCCCAACGTAAATCGCCATTAGCAATCTTTTCATCTAAGACCTTGGTTTGGCGAAGAATTCGGGCTGTTTGAATAGCTGCATGTTCAGCAATTGCGTTTGGTGAGTAAACAGGAACGTTAGTAATTTCAAAGCCAAGTTCTTTTGCCTTAGCCATGTCAATGTTGTCAACACCAACGTTTCGTAATGACATCTTTGTAATACCTTCGTCAGCTAGTGCTTGTAGCGTTTCTGGCGTGTAATCGAGTTGTTGGTAAACGACTACCCCGTCAGCTCCTTTAGCTTTTGCGGCCGTTTCAGGAGTTAAGAGTTCATCCGTATATTCTACTTCTACTTCGGGATGATCCTTAGCCCATTCTTTAACGTAAGGTTCTTCATCTTTTCTGATACTAAAAGCAAAAATTTTTTTAACCATAAATATCTATCTTCTTTCTGTATGTGCCAAAAGTGTGTAATTGCTTTCAAATAATATTCTATCTTATATAAAAGTGTTAATCAAAGAGATTATTAGAATAAAAGCTAATTTTTCAAAAAGTCTGTATAATAGTTCAAGATGATTAAAAATAGATGAAGGAAGGATTGTTTTGATACGTATAGCACGAAAAAATTTAGCCTTATGGGCAACAATTGGTGCAGTTTTCTTTTTATTAATCCAAGTTTCGTGTGACCTATATTTGCCGACAGTTACCGCCGACCTTGTTAATCGGGGAATTGTGCAAAAGGATATGGGTGTGATTTGGAATGAAGGAATTAAGATGCTGATTGTGGCTGCGATTGGATTAGTGGCAGCTGGATTAAATGTTTATTTTGCGGCGACTCAATCAATGAAGGTGGGGGAAAAGTTACGAAGCCAAATCTATCATAAGGTTTTACGCTTTTCGAATCGTGAAATGGATGAGTTTGGCGATTCATCTTTAATTACGCGGTCAACCAATGATATTGTGCAAATTCAAAATGTCATGGTGCAAATGCTGCGGATGATGCTTCAATCACCTGTAATGCTTGTTGCAGCCTGTGTTCTAGCTTACGTTCGAGAACCGCAACTAACTAAAGTGTTTTTTATTAGTTTGCCGATTTTAGCAATTATCGTCATGGCGGTTATGTACTTTGCAGTTCCGTTATTCAAGAGCATTCAGAAAAAAACTGATCGTATTAACTTAATCTTCCGGGAAGGGCTGACAGGAGTTCGAGTTATCCGTGCTTTTCGCCAGGAAGGTCGGGAACAAAACCGTTTCAAAAAAGCAAATGAAGACTACACGCAAACCGGAATCAAGGCCTTTACAATTGTTTCAACGTTATTCCCAGTAGTAACGCTTATTTTAGGAATGACAAATGTTGCCATTATTTTGCTAGGTGGCCATCTTGTAGCTAATATGAGCATGCAAGTAGGGGATTTAATTGCCTTTATGACATATGCTACTCAGATTATGATTAGCTTTATGATGCTTTCAATGATTTTTGTCTTTGTTCCACGAGCATCGGCATCTGCTACCCGGGTTAATGCAGTTCTGGACCAGCCGATCAGTATTCATGATGCACCGGAAAAAGATCAAGAAAAGATTTCGATTAATCAACCAGCCTCGCTTGAATTTAAGAATGTTGATTTTCGTTTCCATGGGGCAGAAAGATTGGCTTTGCATGACTTGAACTTTAAAGTTACAGCAGGCCAAACGTTAGCGATTATTGGAGGAACCGGCTCAGGTAAATCGGCTTTGGTTAACTTAATTCCGCGGCTATTTGATATTGAAAGTGGAGAGATTAAAGTCGATGGTGTTCCAGTAAAAAAACTAAGTCAACATAACTTGCATGAGGTTATTTCTATTACCCAACAGCAAGCAGTTCTTTTTAGTGGGACTATTCGTTCTAACCTTCAATTTGGTTATGAGGAAGCAACGGATAAAGAAATGTGGCATGCGCTTGAGATTGCGCAAGCGGCAGATTTCGTCCGTGAAGAGGGTGGTTTGGACGCAGTTGTTGAGCAAAACGGAAGTAACTTTTCTGGTGGTCAACGCCAACGGTTAGCGATTGCTCGAACAATTATTAAGCCAGCGTCGATTTATGTTTTTGATGACTCATTCTCAGCCTTAGATTTTGAAACTGATGCAAAACTCCGGGCGGCCTTAGCAAAAGACTCACAAATTCAACGAGCTGTAACGGTTATCGTGGCCCAGCGAATCTCGACAGTTGTTGATGCTGACCAAATTATTGTGCTTGATGAAGGACGGGTTGTTGGTCAAGGTACTCATCAAGAATTAAAAGCACATAATGAAACTTACCAACAAATAATTAAGTCACAAGTCGAGAAAGGGGATGTTGATCGTGCGTAGAGGACCACGAGTAACTGAACAAGCTCAACACTTTTGGTCAACCACAAAGCGATTAATTACCTATTTACGGCCATGGCGAGTGGGGGTTATTTTTTCAATTCTCTTAGCCGTTATTTCCGTTATTTTGTCAATCTTAGCACCAAAAATTCTTGGGGAAGCTACTACAATTATTTATGACGGAATGATTAAGGGTTATGCAGAAATGAAAGCTGGCGCCCATTTAAATACCCTTCCAATTAACTTTACTCGGATTTGGCAAATTGGAATTACCGTCATTTTACTTTATTTATTCTCTGGATTATTTAGTTTCCTCCAACTACAAATTATGACACGCGTATCGCAACGTGTTGTTTATAATTTGCGTCAAGACTTTGAAGAGAAAATGCGCCGAGTACCAATTAAATATTATGATACTCACAATAATGGGGATATTATGAGTCGAATGGTTAATGATATGGATAATATTGCGGGAACCCTGCAACAAAGCTTAATTCAAATCATTACAAGTGTGTTAACGGTTGTTGGTGTATTTATTTTAATGTTAACGATTAGCTGGAAATTAACTATTATTGCTCTTGTGATGATTCCGTTGAGTATTCTGGTAGTTGCATTTGTAGCGCCTACTTCACAACGGCTATTTGGTCGTCAGCAAGCCGCTTTGGGAAAAATTAATGACCAAGTGGAAGAAACGTACGCTGCTCATACGATCGTACGGACATTTAATAAGGAACAAGATGAAGAAGAAAAGTTTAACAAAGAGAATCAGCAGTACTACCAAGCGGCATGGAAGGCACAATTCTTCTCTAGCTTAATGATGCCAATGATGGTCTTTATTCGGAATCTTGGTTACCTTGTTGTAGCAGTTATTGGAGCGATTCAAGTTATTCACGGGCAGATTACACTTGGTAATGTGCAAGCATTCCTGCAATATACTAACCAGTTTTCACAGCCAATTGCCCAAATCGCTAATCTAAGTAACACCATCCAACAAACAATTGCTTCGGCAGAACGTATTTTTGCTGTTTTGGATGAACCAGAAATAAGTAATAAGGTTGAAGATATTCCGTCCCTTACTGGGAAAGATATTCCGAAAGTTGAATTCAAGGATATCAAGTTTAGTTATACCGATGAACCACTTATTCAAGACTTTAACCTTAAAGCACCACGAGATAAAATGGTCGCAATTGTTGGTCCAACCGGAGCGGGGAAAACGACCATTATTAATCTTCTAGAGCGATTTTATGATCCGCAAGGCGGCCATATCTATCTTGATGGGAAAGATACGCGTTCAATGACTCGTGATACCTTACGTAAACATATTGCAATTGTTCTTCAAGATACCTGGCTCTTTACAGGGACAATTTTTGAAAATATTAAGTACGGAAACGAGGAGGCATCGGATGAAGAAGTCTATCATGCTGCTAAGATGGCACGGGCGGATGCCTTCATTCGTGAACTGCCTGATGGTTATCAAACGGTCTTGGACGAGTCCGCTTCTAATATTTCACAAGGGCAACGACAATTATTAACAATTGCGCGGGCATTTTTAGCTGATCCGGAAATTTTGATTTTGGATGAAGCAACTAGTTCCGTTGATACCCGAACAGAAGTCTTGATTCAAGAAGCGATGAATGCTTTACAGCAAGAACGAACTAGTTTTGTTGTTGCTCACCGTTTATCAACGATTCGAAAAGCTGACCAGATTGTTGTGGTTAACCATGGGAAGATTATTGAAACAGGTAATCATGAATCATTAATGAATAAACATGGCTTTTACGCTAATCTTTATAATAGTCAGTTTGCTGGAAATAATTAAAGAAAAATGTGAGTGTAAAACAACCTTTTCGACAAGGCGGTGGGCTAAGCTAGAATGATGATTAGCACGGCACGGGCTGATTATCGTTCGGACTTAGCCTCGAGCCTTGTGGTTGTTTTGCACGTTATCTTGTTATTGTTCATAAAAATAATTGAGGCTGAGAGAAAATCAGAGGGCGAGGTTATAATGCCCTAAGTTTTCTCTCAGCCTCATTTCCTACGATTAGTCAAGAAAAATATTTAGAAAAGAAGAGTATACTAAACCAACCCGGTTCTTCTTCAAAAATCGAGAATTAGTGGTATATTAAATTTGTGAGACGATTATGCCCTC
>NZ_JACIVH010000043.1 GCF_014145615.1 Limosilactobacillus balticus
CCTGCTTGTAAGGCAGATGCTCTCCCAACTGAGCTAATCCTCCAAAAGTGACCCGTGCGGGATTTGAACCCACGATACCAGCGTGAAAGGCTGGTGTCTTAACCACTTGACTAACGGGTCATAATAACGGAGAGTAAGGGATTCGAACCCTTGATACAGACTTTAACCCGTATACATCATTTCCAATGATGCTCCTTCGGCCAGCTCGGACAACTCTCCAATATCCAAGCCCTGGCACAATTAAGACCAGGTGCCAAAGCTTGATTTTGCGTGGCAACGTCCTATCCTCGCAGGGAGCGATCCCCCAACTACTTTCGGCGTGTTGAAGCTTAACTTCTGTGTTCGGCATGGGTACAGGTGTATCCTTCAAGCCATCATCACCAC
>NZ_JACIVH010000044.1 GCF_014145615.1 Limosilactobacillus balticus
AAGGGAAAAGTGCATTAATGATGTTTGACCGACATGCAAACTTAAAATACAAATATGGGAACCGACATTTTTGGGCTGAAGGCTACTATGTGAGTACAGTTGGATTAAATGAATCCACAATAAAGAAGTATATCCGAGATCAAGAGAAACATGATATAGCAATGGATAAGCTAACAAGTGTGGAATATTCGGACCCTTTTAAGGGTAAGTGAGGTAGTACAAACACCGCTTAAAGCG
>NZ_JACIVH010000045.1 GCF_014145615.1 Limosilactobacillus balticus
CTTCAGTAAGCGCCAGCGAAAGTGCCTCAACATCGTTGAGTGCAAGTGAAAGCACTTCGGCTTCAGTAAGCGCCAGCGAAAGTGCCTCAACATCGTTGAGTGCAAGTGAAAGTACCTCTACTTCAGTAAGTGCGAGTGAATCAACTTCAGCTTCGGTAAGTGCAAGCGAAAGTACCTCTACTTCAGTAAGTGCGAGTGAATCAACTTCAGCTTCGGTAAGTGC
>NZ_JACIVH010000046.1 GCF_014145615.1 Limosilactobacillus balticus
AGTGAGAGTGCGTCAACGTCGTTGAGCCAAAGCGAGAGTGCCTCAACATCGCTCAGTCAGAGTGAAAGTGCTTCAACCTCACTGAGTGAAAGCGAAAGTGCTTCAACATCCTTAAGTGAAAGTGAGAGTGTTTCGACATCACTAAGTCAAAGTGAAAGTGCTTCGACATCCTTAAGTGAAAGTGAGAGTGTTTCGACATCACTAAGTCAAAGTGAAAGTGCTTCGATATCCTTGAGTCAGAGCGAGAGTATCTCAACATCGTTGAGTGCAAGTGAGAGCACCTCAGCATCAGTAAGTGCAAGTGAGAGTACCTCAACATCACTGAGTCAGAGTGAAAGCACCTCAACCTCATTGAGTGCAAGTGAGAGTACCTCAACATCAC
>NZ_JACIVH010000047.1 GCF_014145615.1 Limosilactobacillus balticus
TTTCACTTTGACTTAGTGATGTCGAAACACTCTCACTTGCACTTAAGGATGTTGAAGCACTTTCGCTTTCACTCAGTGAGGTTGAAGCACTTTCACTCTGACTGAGCGATGTTGAGGCGCTTTCACTCTGACTCAGTGATGCTGAGGTGCTTTCACTTGCACTTACTGATGCTGAGGCACTCTCACTCAATGAGGTTGAAGCACTCCCGCTTTGACTCAACGATATCGATCCACTTCGACTTTCACTTAATGATGTTTCAATTGATTGACTAGTACTGCTTGAAACACTCTCTTGAATTGATTTAGAAGTACTTGCTGATGTACTTTCCGAATGAGATACACTTTCTGAATGCTCTGTTTCACTCGTATATTCCACCCTAGTAGTACCATTCTGATTAATATCTGCCATTACCGTTTGTACTGGTGC
>NZ_JACIVH010000048.1 GCF_014145615.1 Limosilactobacillus balticus
GGTATTAGCATCTGTTTCCAAATGTTATCCCCCGCTCCGGGGCAGGTTACCTACGTGTTACTCACCCGTCCGCCACTCACTGGTGATCCATCGTCAATCAGGTGCAAGCACCATCAATCAGTTGGGCCAGTGCGTACGACTTGCATGTATTAGGCACACCGCCGGCGTTCATCCTGAGCCAGGATCAAACTCTCATATAA
>NZ_JACIVH010000049.1 GCF_014145615.1 Limosilactobacillus balticus
CTTAATCACATTGAATTGACTGGAGCGTCTTGGACATATTCATAAGTCCAAGTTGTTCCAGTTTTCTATTAGTTAGAGAATAGCTCAAGGTCTTACTATGTGCAGTTCGCCAGTAGCCCTTACGGGTACTAGCGAAGACATATGCATCACGCTGGGACAGCCCCAACTTCTGTAAGTTAGTTACCTTAGTTTTAAACTTTTTCCATTGCTTCCAGATATACTGCCTTATTCGGACCC
>NZ_JACIVH010000005.1 GCF_014145615.1 Limosilactobacillus balticus
TACTTTCACTTGCACTCAACGATGTTGAGGCACTTTCGCTGGCGCTTACTGAAGCCGAAGTGCTTTCACTTGCACTCAACGATGTTGAGGCACTTTCGCTGGCGCTTACTGAAGCTGATGTGCTTTCACTTGCACTTACCGAAGCTGAAGTTGATTCACTCGCACTTACCGAAGCAGAGGTACTTTCACTTGCACTTACAGATGCTGAAGTTGATTCACTCGCACTTACAGATGCTGATGTGCTTT
>NZ_JACIVH010000050.1 GCF_014145615.1 Limosilactobacillus balticus
CTTAATCACATTGAATTGACTGGAGCGTCTTGGACATATTCATAAGTCCAAGTTGTTCCAGTTTTCTATTAGTTAGAGAATAGCTCAAGGTCTTACTATGTGCAGTTCGCCAGTAGCCTTTACGGGTACTAGCGAAGACATATGCATCACGCTGGGACAGCCCCAACTTCTGTAAGTTAGTTACCTTAGTTTTAAACTTTTTCCATTGCTTCCAGATATACTGCCTTATTCGGACCC
>NZ_JACIVH010000051.1 GCF_014145615.1 Limosilactobacillus balticus
GTCTGATTAATTGAGTTAGCGATTATAATTCGTTAATTAAAACTCAAATAACGCGGTGTTCTCGGTTTATTGTTTTGTTAATAAAGAAATTAGATAGTATTTAGTTTTCAAAGTACAAGCTCTGAGGGTAAACCCCTCAAAACTAAACAAAGTTTCTTCGATGTGTAGGTTCCGTTTTATTCCTTAGAAAGGAGGTGATCCAGCCGCAGGTTCTCCTACGGCTACCTTGTTACGACTTCACCCCAGTCATCTGTCCCGCCTTAGGCGGCTCCC
>NZ_JACIVH010000052.1 GCF_014145615.1 Limosilactobacillus balticus
GTCTGATTAATTGAGTTAGCGATTATAATTCGTTAATTAAAACTCAAATAACGCGGTGTTCTCGGTTTATTGTTTTGTTAATAAAGAAATTAGATAGTATTTAGTTTTCAAAGTACAAACTCTATCAACCTGTCGGTTGATAATGGAGAATAACGGAATCGAACCGATGACCTCCTGCTTGCAAAGCAGGTGCTCTCCCAGCTGAGCTAATTCCCCATATGGGCCTAAATGGACTTGAACCATCGACCTCACGCTTATCAGGCGTGCGCTCTAAACCAGCTGAGCTATAGGCCCAAATAAGCGTCTTATAGGTTAAAGTTTTAAGAGGTAAACCTCTCAAAACTAAACAAAGTTCCTTCGATGTGTAGGTTCCGTTTTATTCCTTAGAAAGGAGGTGATCCAGCCGCAGGTTCTCCTACGGCTACCTTGTTACGACTTCACCCCAGTCATCTGTCCCGCCTTAGGCGGCTCCC
>NZ_JACIVH010000053.1 GCF_014145615.1 Limosilactobacillus balticus
TAAGTGCAAGTGAAAGTACCTCTGCTTCGGTAAGTGCGAGTGAATCAACTTCAGCTTCGGTAAGTGCAAGCGAAAGTACCTCTACTTCAGTAAGTGCGAGTGAATCAACTTCAGCTTCTGTAAGTGCAAGTGAAAGCACCTCAGCTTCAGTAAGCGCCAGCGAAAGTACTTCGGCTTCAGTAAGTGCGAGCGAAAGCACATCAGCTTCAGTAAGCGCCAGCGAAAGCACATCAGCATCTGTAAGTGCAAGTGAAAGTACCTCGGCTTCAGTAAGCGCCAGCGAAAGTACCTCAACATCGTTGAGTGTGAGTGAAAGTA
>NZ_JACIVH010000054.1 GCF_014145615.1 Limosilactobacillus balticus
AGTTATTAACTAAACGTAATCGTGGAATATCTCTGACAAGAATGTTTGAAGAAATTCATCGAAAAATGCGTGGGTGGCTTCAGTACTACTCAATTGGGAAACTAACTAACTTTATTCAACGCCTCGACAAGTGGTTGAGGGTCCGAATAAGGCAGTATATCTGGAAGCAATGGAAAAAGTTTAAAACTAAGGTAACTAACTTACAGAAGTTGGGGCTGTCCCAGCGTGATGCAT
>NZ_JACIVH010000055.1 GCF_014145615.1 Limosilactobacillus balticus
AGTTATTAACTAAACGTAATCGTGGAATATCTCTGACAAGAATGTTTGAAGAAATTCATCGAAAAATGCGTGGGTGGCTTCAGTACTACTCAATTGGGAAACTAACTAACTTTATTCACCGCCTCGACAAGTGGTTGCGGGTCCGAATAAGGCAGTATATCTGGAAGCAATGGAAAAAGTTTAAAACTAAGGTAACTAACTTACAGAAGTTGGGGCTGTCCCAGCGTGATGCATATGTCTTCGCTAGTACCCGTAA
>NZ_JACIVH010000056.1 GCF_014145615.1 Limosilactobacillus balticus
GTTCATGTTACAAAGCCAAGCACGGCAAGTGATGCGGATAAGTACGCGCCAGAAGGTCAAACAATCAATACGAAGACTGGTGTAGTCCCAGATCCAGCTGACGGGATCAAGAACAAGGGCGAGTTACCAGCCGGTACAAAGTACACGTGGAAGGATACGCCAGATGTAAGTACCGAAGGAAATAAGCCGGCAACAGTTGTGGTAACATACCCAGACGGGTCCAGGGACGAAGTGCCAGTCACAGTTCATGTTGCAAAGCCAAGCACGGCAAGTGATACGGATAAATACACGCCAGAAACACAACCGATTACTACTCCGGAAGGTAAAGTTCCAGATCCGGCAGATGGTATTAAGAACAAGGCAGAGCTTCCTGTTGGCACCAAGTACACCTGGACAAATTCAGACCAAGTAGGTCAAGATGTCAAGAAACCTGGTTCGCATTCTGAAACAATTACTATTATTTACCCGGATGGTTCACGAGATACAGTAACTGTTACTGTTCATGTAAGTACTGTAACCCCTGATAATGGTGGAAACACGAACTCTGGTAATGGTGCAATTGATCATCCAAACGGTGCTGAAATTAATAATGGAACTGTGACGAAGACTAATGACGGTTCAGTAATCGAAAATGTAACTGGTCAATCACAAAATAGTGCAACTAACAGTAATAGCCAGCAATCAGCGAAGACATTGCCGCAAACTGGTAATGATTCGTCTAAGTTCAGTGCATTAGCTGGCTTGAGCCTTGCTGCTTTCACAAGTCTCTTCGGTTCTGTGGGTCATGCTAAAAAACGCAAAGCTGATAAATAATTAAGATAATATCATTCCCCCTGAAAGACATAACTTAATTAAAAGCGCTGAACTAGTGAAATGCGGATGCTCATCGAAAGTGGTGAGTATCCGCTTTTTTGTGTTCGGCATAGGTGTTGCTTGACTAGCAGGGAGAAATTGCTGTGTAAATGAAGCCCATCCAGACAGTGATGCGGGCAATTGAGGATTAAACTAATTATCTCTTTCTCACTTTTTGCTAAACACCCGATAAATATTGATTGGAAATGAACAATCATTAAGTTAAGTGGTTGATTAATTGTGGATAAGATAAACACAAAATAATGCGAATCAAATAGAAGAACTGTATTAAGAAAATAATTATTGTGTTTCTTGTATAATTGGGGAAGAGGGCGGTTATCGATGCTCTTTATTGGTGATAAGTAAAACGAGGAGATAAGCCGAAATAAGAATGACGTTTTTTTCATATGTTGTAAATTTTTTTAATAAAAAACACTATTTTTTTCAAAGTAAAGAATCTTGATATAATAGGCAGTTATCACCCTTTAATTCAAAAAAAGCTGAAAGCTGAAAGAAAATAGTTTAAAAATAAGGTTGCCTTTTTTCTTAGAAACTATATATTAGTAAATGTAAACAAGTTATGTGCACTGTTAATTTGTATAATTAGTTTGTCAATAAAGCCTAATAAGGGGGACACATAAATTATGTTATCGCATAATAACTGGGAAGAACAAATTAAAAAATATGAACCCAAAAAGCAACGTTTCACCATTAAGAAGCTATCTGTTGGTGTAGCGTCTGTTTTGCTTGGTATGACATTTGCTGCAGGAACTGCCTCAGCAGATAGTACGACTGCAAATGCTGATTCTGATTCTGGGAGCGATTCAGCAGAACAAACAGATCACAATCTTACATTAAATTCAGCAAGTACTTCTACTTTGAAGTCCGCTACTGCTGAAAATCAAAATAATAACGCATCTGCTGCCGTTCAAAATCCAGCAGGTGACATTAAGGCACAGGCTGCTAATGATTACGAAGCTGCTGTCAGCGCTGCTGTTGCTGATGCTTCAAGCAATGTTGATAGTGCAGCTGCTCAAAATAGTGCTTCATCTGCACAACAAAACAGTGCATCAGCTGTTCAAAACTCATCAACTGCTAGTTCAAACGTACAAGCAAGTACCGCAAGCGCTGTTGCCACACAATCATTTACAGTTAGTTCATCTGCTGTAAACAATGACTTAAACTACGCAAGCGTTCTCACAAGCTTGGTTCAAACAGCAAATAACAATAGTGCAGCTGCCCAATCAGCTGTCTCTAGTTCAACAACAAATGATGAATATAGTACTTACAAGACTGTTACTGACTGGAACGGCCTCCAGAATGCTGTCTTAAGCGGTGCTCAAGGTGTAAATATTAAGGGTAATATTACCCCTGGATTTTTGGGCACTTTACTAGGTAATGGTTTAACTATTAATGGTAATTTTACTATCCACGGTATTGACGGGGCTGTCTTAAACCTTGGTCAAAGCAAAATTGTTAATAACGGCCAGTTAACGCTTGCTGATGTTACTGTAAATGGTTCGGTTACTGGTAATGGTACTGTTAATATTAAGGGTAACGTTACGTCTAATGTGGATGCGTTTAATTCAACAACATTAACTAGTGCTGAGCTAACACAACAAATTGGTAGTAATCATCCTGGCGCTACAGTCGATAACTGGAAGGCTGCCAACATTACAGCTTCAAATGTTAATGTTGAACAAGGTGCTACATTAAATATTAATCGTTCGATTACTGGTGATGGTATTAATGAACCAGACGGTGGTAAGATTAATGTCGGTATTAATGCTAATTTGAATATTAATTTAAAGGATGCGCAAACTGCTTCTCGTGCTAATGAAGAAAGCTCAAGCATTGATAATGCTAACGCAGGTGTTCGCATTCTTGATAATGGAACATTTACATCGGGTGATAGCGCAACAATTAATATTCATGCTGGTCACGGACGTGCAGTTGTAATTAACGAACCGTTTGGTGGAACAAGCGCCGTAGCAAATAATTCTAGCTTAGAAGGCTGGGAAAATGGTCGAACAGGTGATAAGTCTGCTGAAGCCGCTAAGCACAAAAATACAATGACGCTTGGTGATAGTACTACGATGAATATTACTGGGCGTGGCGGAATTGTGTTAGGCTATACCGCAACCTTTACTACTGGTGACCACAGTATTATCCATATTGATAATCAGGGTAATGGTGAAGGATTATTGCTTGATGCCAACAGTGTAGTTGAAGTCTCGCCACATTCACAGTTAATTATGACTTCTGATGGTAAGAATGCATCTGGTTATTACGGTGGAGGTAACTACATCGGAATGGGACAAAATGCTAAATTCCGAGTAGAACACGATGCTACATTCCGTTATAAGTTGACTAATGCTGCTAATAATGAAAAACGTCCATATGCTGACAACTTTAATATTATTTCTCAAGCATCAAATACTCACCCTGAAGTTTATGTCGGTCCTAATGCAACATTTGACGGGCAAAGTGATTACGATGATTACTACGGTGAAATTTTTGCTTACTCATTGACTTCTGGTGCTAATACTTCAACTGTCTTCCAAATTGATGGTGCTAAGTATGTTAACTGGGAAAAGAATTCGCAAGTTATCGGTCATAGTGGTGCGGGTAACCTTTATTATTCAATGGGGCCTGGATTAATTGATGCAACTGGTCAAAAGTATTATGTCTTTAAGTGGAACAACAAGAACTTGAACGATAATAACTATACTTTTGATGATTCTACTTCTGATAGTATTGCTCAATCAATTAAGAATTTTGAAAATAGTTCAGATAAATACTGGACTGATATTGAACACTTAGCAACTAAGTACAGTAAATCTGGAAATACCGCTGAGTGGCCAGGACACGTAGTTAGTGGAAACGATATTACTGCTGGTTCAGGTTATAATCCAGTAGATAAAAAGACTGGTACGCCAATTGGTAACTATAATAGCGGTGATGGCGATAATGGAAATACTACTGGTTTTGATCCACTTAACTCACAACGTTTGGTATTAGTTGCATCTATTATTCCGACGCAAGAAGATGATACAAAACAAGAAGTTCAAGATTACAATGTTAAGATTGTATATGATGAAAACCTTCAACCTGGTCAAGTTAAACTTGTTCAAAAGGGTGTTAATGGATTAAAGCGGACAACTACAACTACTTACTACAATGTTGACCCATCAACTGGTGAAAAAACTCTTGATACTTCAAAGGGGCAGAATGGTGTATCAACTACCACAACTATTCTTAATGAAGAACAAGATGAAATTATCCACATTGGTAAGCAAACTGCTATTATTAATTACCTTAAGCAAGATGGTAACAATACTGCAACGCCAATTACAAATAATGGTCAAGCAATTGTTGGTACTGTAACTGGTAATCCAGTGAAGATTGATGCACAAGGTAATGTTGAATTTAATGCTGCTGGTAACGCTACTGCTAACACCATTGATTACACTACCTATGAATCTGATCTTGCAACTGCTAAAAATAATGCTCAAGGATATAAGTACAATGAGACTAATGATCAATGGGCACAAGCAGTTAAAGAAGGAACTAACAAGTACAACGTTTCTGGCTTGACCAAAGCAGCTATTCAAGAAGCGGCTGAAAAGGCTGGTTTGAATAATGCAGTGACTATTGCGCAAGAAGGCCCAGTATTCAACGTTGTTTTGAAGAAAGCTATTGAAAAGGGATCAGTAAAGGTTGTTTACCACGATGACACTACTAACACTGATATTCCTAATACTGAATACAATACTGGTTCAGTAGATGCTGGAACTAAGGTTGATTACAACACTTCAACTACTATTCAAGGTCTTGAAAAACAAGGCTATGTATATGTAAGTACTGATGGTACAATCCCAGCTGAAATTGAAGGTAATAAGGACGTAACTGTTACTGTTCATATGAAACATGGTGTACAGCCAGTAACTCCAGATACACCAGATAAGCATGGTGTAGATCCAAATGAGTTGACTAAGAATGTTAAGGAAACAGTTCATTATGTTGGTGCCGGAGATAAGACTCCAGCTGACCAAGTTCAAAACTCTAAGTGGACCCGGACAGTTACAGTTGATGCCGTAACTAACGAAATTATTCCTGGTGGTCAATACACCACTGACTGGGAAATTCCGGATGGTCAAAAAACTACTTATGATCAAGTAAATACACCAGTTGTTAACGGTTACTACGCTGACCAAGCTAATGTTCCAGAAACTGCCGTAACCCAAAATGACATTGAAAAGACGGTTACTTATAAGCCTGTTGGTAGTGTTGTTCCAGTTGATCCAAACGGAAACCCAATTCCAGGTGTACCATCTACACCATTCCCTAACGATCCAACTGACCCAACTAAGACTACTCCAGGTACAAAACCAACTGTTCCAGGCTACCACCCAGAAACTGGTAAGCCAGGTGATCCAGTTGACCCAGTTCCAGGTAACCCAGGCGAAGATGTCAAGGTTCCTTACGTTAAGGATGCTCAAGATCAAACAGTTACTGTTAAGTATATTGATGACACTACTGGTGAAGGTCATACTGACTTAAGTTCGTACGACAAGTCAATCACTGCAAAGCCAGGTGAAGGACTTAACTACAGTACTGCAGGCTCAATTGCCGAACTTGAAAATAAGGGTTACAAGCTTGTGAGTGACAACTTTAATGTAACTACAATGCCTCAAAATGGCGGTAGTTATGAAGTACACTTCATTCATAACACCACAACAATTACTCCAGACAAGCCAGGTACTCCAGGTGAACCAATTAATCCTAACGATCCAGACGGTCCTAAGTGGCCAAATGGTACGGATGATAAGTCTTTAACTAAGGATGGCTCTCAAACAGTTCACTATGTTTACGCTGATGGTACAAAGGCTGCTGATGACAATGTACAAAATACTACATTTGCTCACACCTTAGTATTCGATAACGTAACTGGTAAGCAAATTGAGGATAAGGGTTGGGCTCCTGAAAGTCATACTTTCAACAACGTAACGTCACCAGAGATTGATGGTTACCACGCTGATAAGAAGATTGTTGACGGTGCTACTGTAACTATTGATAACCCAACTAGTGAAACAACTGTAACTTATACCAAGAATGATCAAGTAATTCGTGATCAACGAGAAGTAAAGGCATCACAAAAAGTTAAGTATGTTGATGATCAGGGGATTGAATTAAAACCAACCAAGACGCAAGACTTTACTTATAACTACACTGGTGACACTTATGATAAGGAAACTGGTGACCTTGTTTCACGTGGTACTTGGAATCAAGACAGCAATGACTTTACTGCTGAGGTTGTCCCAGTAATTGATGGCTATGTAGCAGTATCCGGTTACACTAACGAAGGTGGTAAGTACGTTGCGGGTGGCTTCACTACTACTCATGACGAGAGTGATGCCCAACGCAACCGAGTATTTACTGTTGTTTACAAGAAGGTTGGTAAGATTGTTCCGGTTGATCCAGATCATAACCCAATCCCAGACGCACCAACACCTACTTACACAAATGATCCAACCGATCCAACAAAGGTAACGCCAAACGAACCTGTTCCCGATGTTCCTGGTTACACACCAGAAACCCCAACTGTTACGCCAGGTGTACCTACTGAAGATACTCCGGTTATTTACAACCCAGTAACTCCAGCCAAGGATCAAAAGGCTCTTGTAAATTACGTTGATGCAGATGAAGGTAACAAGGTAATTACTACTTCTGGTGACTTGAGTGGTAAGGCTGGCGACAAGATTGATTACAGCACAGCTACAACTATTCAAGACCTTGAAAATAAGGGTTACGTTCTTGTAAATGATGGCTTCCCAGCTGGTGCAACTTACGATAACGATGATGGTACTGTTCAAACCTACACAGTTGTATTACGTCATGGTACTCAACCAGTAACACCAACTAACCCAGGTAAGCCAGGTGAACCAATCAACCCTAACGATCCAGACGGTCCTAAGTACCCACAAGGTTCTGACCAAGTAACAAAGAACGTTACGCGGACAATCCAATACGTGGACGAAAATGGTAACAAGGTCAGTGATTCTGTAGAACAACCAGTTAACTTTACTGCTCAGGGTGTCCTTGACAAGGTAACAGGTGAATGGACAACTCCATTAACTTGGAGTATTGATCAAACTGTTTCTGCGGTTAAATCACCAGTTATTGATGGCTTCCACTTGGTAAGCGTTGATCGTGATGCTACTGGTAATGATGTTAAGGGTGTAACGCTAACTCATGATGATAATAGTTACACTGTTACTGTTAAGTACGCTAAGAATGGTAAGATTGTGCCAGTTGATCCAACTGGTAAGCCAATTCCAGACGTACCACAACCACAATACCCAACCGATCCAACCGATCCATCGAAGGTAACACCGGACGAACCAGTACCAACAATTCCTGGTTACACACCAGAAGTACCAACCGTAACTCCTGATAAGCCAGGCGAGGATACACCAGTTGTTTACACGCCAGTAGATAACACTCAAAATGCTCAAGTTCGTTATATTGACTTAACTAACGATGAAGAACTGGCTAACTCTGGTAACTTAACTGGACAGCCCGGTGACAAGATTAACTACAGTACTGCTGATGAAATTAAGAGTCTTGAAGATAAGGGATATGTTCTTGTAAATGACGGCTTCCCAACAGATGCAGCCTTTGATAATGACAAGGATCATGATCAAGTCTTTACTGTTACTTTCCGTCATGGAACTCAGCCAGTTAACCCTAATGAACCAGGTAAGCCAGGTGAACCAATCAACCCTAACGATCCAGACGGTCCTAAGTACCCACAAGGTTCTGACCAAGTAACAAAGAATGTTACGCGGACAATCCAATACGTGGATGAAAATGGTAACAAGGTCAGTGATCCAGTTGAACAAACTGTTAACTTTACTGCTCAGGGTGTCCTTGACAAGGTGACAGGTGAATGGACAACTCCATTGACTTGGAGTAATGATCAAACTGTTTCTGTAGTTAAATCACCACTTATCGATGGTTACCACTTAGTAAGCGTTGATCGTGATGCCGCTGGTAATGATGTTGAGGGTGTAACACTTACTCATGAAAATGATAGTTATACGGTAACGGTTACGTACGCTAAGAATGGTAAGATTATTCCGGTTGACCCAACTGGTAAGCCAATTCCAGACGTACCACAACCACAATACCCAACCGATCCAACCGATCCATCAAAGGTAACACCTGATGAACCAGTACCGTCAATTCCTGGTTACACACCAGAAGTACCAACCGTAACTCCTGATAAGCCAGGCGAGGATACACCGGTTGTTTACCACCAAAATGTTCAAGCTACAGTAAACTATGTTGATGATGTTACAGGTCAAACTCTTAAGACTGATACATTAAATGGTGTTGAAGGTAATAAGAGTGATTACTCAACTAAGAGTTCAATCGCCAGTTACGAAAACCAAGGCTACAAGTTAGTAAGCGATGATTTCCCAGCTGATGGTTACACATTTGCTACTGGTGAACATGTCTTCAATGTTCACTTGACTCACAGTACTTCCCCAGTAAATCCTGATCATCCAGGTGCAGGATACAGTGCAACTGACTTAAAGAAAACTGTTACCCGGACTATCAACTACCTTGATGGACAAGGTAATACGGTTGCAAATTCGGTAAGCCAATCATTTGACTTTATCGCCAACGGTACTGTTGATAACGTAACTCACAAGTTGGTTACTGTCGAAAATGGTAAGATCATTGGTGACGGTCAATTGACTTGGAACGCTACGAGTCATGACTTTGATGCTGTTGACTCACCAGCTGTTAATGGTATGCATGTCGCAAACGTGACTCCAGCTGATCAAAAGGATGGCGATAACGTTGCTAAGATTACTGTCAATAACCAGAGCGGTAACATTCTTGTAAATGTTTACTATGCTCCAAATGGTACCCACCAAGATGGCGCTAAGACTATTCCATCAACACAAACTGTTACATTTGTTGATGAAGATGGTAATGAACTTCATGCTCCAGCTGTTAGCGACTTCACCTTCAGCCGGACTCCAGATATTACTGATGCTGAAGGTAAGACTACTGAAGGGTCATGGAATGCTACTAGCCATACTTACGGTACAGTTAATGTTCCAGTAATCCCTGGTTATGTTGCCGAAGTTACAACTGCTGGTGGTAAGACTGCTACAATCGATAATCCTAACGTTACTGATAAGGTTGTGTACAAGAAGGTTGGTAAGATTATCCCAGTTGACCCAACTGGTAAGCCAATTCCAGATGCACCAACGCCAAATTACCCTAACGATCCAACTGATCCAACCAAGGTAACACCAGGTGAACCAGTTCCAAGTATTCCTGGTTACACTCCAGATACTCCAACTGTAACTCCAGAAGTACCTACTACTGATACCCCAGTTGTTTACCGTCAAAATGTTCAAGCCACTGTAACTTACATTGATGATGTAACTGGCTCAACTCTTAAGACTGATTCGTTGAACGGTCTTGAAGGTAAGGCAAGTGACTACTCAACTAAGGGTTCAATTGCTAACTACGAAAGCCAAGGTTACGAATTGGTAAGCGACGACTTCCCAGCTGATGGATACACATTCTCCACTACTGGTACTCATAGCTTTACTGTTCACTTAACTCATGGTACTGAACCAGTTAACCCAGAACATCCAGGTGCTGGGTACGACAAGACTGATTTACAAAAGGAAGTTACCCGGACAGTTCACTTTGTTAATACACAAAACGGTAACCAAGTAGCTGATCCAGTTTCTGAAACTGTTAACTTCACTGCTAATGGAACTGTTGATAAGGTAACTGGTAAGTTAGTAACGATTGAAAATGGTAAGATTACTGGCCCAGGTCAATTAACTTGGACACCAGCTCAAGATGTGAAGGCTGTTGAATCACCAGCTATTAATGGTATGCACGTAACTTACGTAAGTCGTGATGCAGATGGTACTAACGTTAAGGGCGTATCACTTACTCACAATGACTCAAGTTACGATGTATACGTAAACTACGCACCAAACGGTACTACTACTGAAAATGGCCAAAACATTCCAGCCTCACAAACAATTAAGTTTGTTGATGAAAATGGTAATACGCTTCGTGAAAACAATGTTCAAACCAGTGAATTCACTCGAACACCAGATGTAATTGATTCTGTAACTGGTAAGACAATCACTGAAGGTTCATGGAACGAAACTAGCCACAAGTTCGGAACGATTAATGTTCCAGTAATCGATGGCTACGTTGCTGAAGTTACAACTGCTGGTGGATTGACAGCAACTACTGATAATCCAAATGTTGTAACAGAAGTTGTTTACAAGAAGGTTGGTAAGATTGTGCCAGTTGACCCAACTGGTAAGCCAATTCCAGACGTACCAACGCCAAGTTACCCTAACGATCCAACAGATCCAACTAAGGTAACACCGGACGAACCAGTACCAACAATTCCTGGTTACATTCCAGAAACGCCAACAGTAACTCCAGAAGTACCAACTAAGGATACGCCAGTTGTTTACAACCCAGTTGACAATACTCAAAACGCTCAAGTTCGTTACATTGACTTGACTAACAATGAAGAACTGGCTAACTCTGGTAACTTAAGTGGTCAACCTGGTGACAAGATTAACTACAGTACTGCTGACACAATTAAGAGCCTTACTGACAAGGGTTATGTTCTTGTCAATGATGGCTTCCCAGCAGATGCAGCCTTTGATAATGACAAGGGTCACGATCAAGTCTTCACTGTTACATTCCGCCATGGTACACAACCAGTTAACCCTAATGAACCAGGAAAGCCAGGTGAACCAATCAACCCTAACGATCCAGACGGTCCTAAGTACCCACAAGGTTCTGACCAAGTAACAAAGAATGTTACGCGGACTGTTCAATATGTTGATGCAGATGGCAACAAGATCAGTGAACCAGTTGAACAAACTGTTAACTTTACTGCTCAAGGGGTTCTTGATAAGGTAACCGGTCAATGGACAACTCCATTGACTTGGAGTAGTAGTCAATCTGTTACAGGTGTGAAGACACCGGTTGTCGAAGGTTACCACGTGGTTAATGTTGATCGTGATGGTGATGGTGTCAACGTTAAGGGTGTAACACTTACTCACGAAAACGACAATTACACGGTTACTGTAAGTTATGCTAAGAATGGTAAGATTGTGCCAGTTGACCCAACTGGTAAGCCAATTCCAGACGTACCACAACCACAATACCCAACTGATCCAACCGATCCATCAACGGTAACACCAAATGAACCGGTACCAACAATTCCTGGCTTTGTCCCTGAAGTACCAACGGTAACACCAACTGACCCTGGTAAGGACACACCAGTCCACTATACTCCAGTTATTAATGATCAAACTGCAGTTGTTAACTATGTTGACCAAGATAACAATAATGCACAGATCGCAACTTCAGGTAACTTAACTGGTAAGCCAGGTAGCGCCATTGATTACAGTACAGCTGATCAAATCAAGGAACTTGAGAACCAAGGCTATGTTCTTGTCAGTGATGGTTTCCCAGCTGGGGCGGTATTTGATAATGATGA
>NZ_JACIVH010000057.1 GCF_014145615.1 Limosilactobacillus balticus
ATTATCTTTGTTATTAAGCGAATTGACTTCGCAAATGTTTTTGCTTCAAATCACATCGTGATTGAAGACCCTACACATTTGATTCGTCGAAACTTTGTTCAGTTTTCAAAGGTCTACCCGTTGGCTAATCAAGCAGCCAATCAACATATTCATTATAACATGTGTTGATTGGCTTGTCAAGAAGAAATTTTAATTAATTTTGAATTTCTTTTGATCGATAACTCAATCAGCAACTTTATTAATATATCATGTCGTCAATCAGATGTCAACAGTTATTTTTAACTTTTTTGTTAAACCATCTCAGCAGCACTTAACTGCTTTGACAACGATAACTACTATACATGGATTTTCTTCCCTCGTCAACACTTTTTTTGATTTTTTATTCATTTTTTTATTTGCTTTACTATTATGATAATAAAGGTTACTCAACCCTTGCAAAATTGAGTAATGATCCTTTTATCAATCAATTGTGAATGAACTAGTCTCACACGATTAAGTTATGTTTACCAATAAATATATTTTTTCAAAAATATTAAAAATTTTAAACGCCTCTTCACAACATTTTTCTATCTTGCTACACTTTAACAGTATTATCTTAATTACACAAAGGAGAATTACTTTGGCAACTCTTATTGATTTTATACTACATATTGATGTTCATTTAATTCAGATTGTTAATCAATTCGGTGATGCGACCTATTTAATTTTATTTGCTATTATCTTTATCGAAACTGGTGCAGTCATAATGCCCTTTCTACCTGGAGATTCCCTTCTCTTTGCTGCAAGTGCACTAGCTGCTGACCCTCGTTATCATCTTAATATTTGGATTTTTATTTTCATCTTCTTATGTGCCTGTTTGGGTGGAGACTCCCTTAACTTTTTAATTGGTCATAAGATTGGTAAAAGTCTTTCTAACCATTCACTTTTTGGTAAATTGATTGATAAAGATAGTCTAGAACGTGCCGAAGTCTTCTTTGAAAAGCATGGTGCGCCGGCTATTATTCTTGCCCGTTTTATTCCGATTATTAGAACATTTGCTCCGTTTGCGGCGGCAGGTTCAGGTTTTCCATATAAGCAATTTATTCGTTATAATGTAATTGGCTGTGTTGTATGGGTAGCGCTTTGCTGTGGATGTGGTTACTTCTTCGGTAATCTTCCGTTCGTTCAAGAACACTTCTCTGTAATCATCCTTGCAATTATTGTGGTTACTTTAATTCCAGCAGTTATCGGAGCATTACGTTCGCGCTTTGTTAAAGAAGATGCGTAACATAAGCTTTATCCATCCCCAAATTAAAAGTAAGATTATTAATGTAAATCCTAACCATAATCCAAATAGCACTGTAAAAAATTTTTCGGGCATCAGCAATATGATTGGTGTTGTTCGTGGATCAAATAACCAATCCATATTGCTAAAGAAAAGATAATGAAATTTAATAAAGAGGACACTGAAATTTGTTATCCCCATAAATCCACTAAAGAGCAATAAAATAAATAACATCTGAAACGGTAAGATCAAGCGCCAGAGCTGATTTTGCCGTTTTTGTTTTTTTAAACCACATACTAACAACGGAATTGACGCCAACATCACAGCTTCATTTAATAAAATCAAACGCTTTACATCTTTAAAATGGTGAACTGCAGAAGGATCAATTGGTAAATATCTTAGTTCGAAGACTCGTTGTGTCGGAAGCTGGATATATTTAATAACATTTCCATAATCAGCCATTAATTCAGACGCAGATAATCCTAAAAGGTGCTTAGGAATTGTTATAAAAAAAGGTGAGATATTAATAACGATAAAAAGAGCAATACTAATTGCAACAACTAAACTAAGTAGCGTCAATAATATTGCTCTCCCCCATTGAATAAATTCAAATTTTCCATTCATCAAGATTATTCACCTTATACGTTGGCTGAATTTTTTCTTTTATAACTTCTTCTGGGCGCGATAAACCAGTATATACTAACAAACTATCCATTCCGACATTAATTGCTGCCTCAATATCAGTGTGATAGTTATCGCCGACCATAATTACCTTCTCTTTAGGTAATTGAACCCTTTCAAGTGCCATTTTCATAATTATAGCTTCTGGTTTACCAATCATCACAGGTTTCGTTTGGGTTGCATATTCTACTAACTTTACAATCGAACCTGCTCCTGGAACCATTCCTCGCTCATTTGGCAGATTACTATCAGCATTGGTACCGATAAATTTAGCGCCACTTCGAATTAACAAAACTGCTTTTTCAAGTTTTTCATAAGTAACACTCGTATCTAAGCCGACAACTACATATTCAGGTTGATCATCAGTCAAGATAAAACCACGCTTTTCTAAAGCTAACTTTAATCCCGACTCACCAATAACATAAATCTTGCTTTTTGCTGGTGCTATTGACCGTAAATAGTCAGCGGTTGCGATTGCTGTTGTATATACATTTTCCGCTGTAACATTAATATCATGATTTTTACGGAGGTTTTTAGCGACAAAATCTGGCGTTCGGGTACTGTTATTTGTTACAAATAGAACCTCTTTCCCTGTTTCTTGTAGTCGTTTGATAAATCTTCCGGCTGCTGGAATCCGTTCCTTCCCCTTATAAGTAGTCCCATCTAAATCAATAAAGTATCCTTGATAATCTTTCATTGTTTGCCTTAACTCCTCTTTTTTCGTTGATGAATCACAAATTTTTGACGATGACCGTTTTTTACACGCTCTGCACGCTGATTTTGCCGTTGACGCACGTTCGGTTGCTTAACTTGTCGCCGCCGTTCATGAATGACTGGCGTAGTTTTCTTTCGCCGTTGACGATGACTGTGTCCATGTTGCCGTGGAATACTAACATCATCGTTGTGAACAATAAAATACGCACAACCAAAATTACAATATTCAAATAAATAATCTTCAATCGTATCAGTGCCCAATTCTGGTTCAAATAAGGGATTATCATCATCATAAAAACCTTTTAAGCGTAATTGGTCATATCCCCAATCGCCAACGATATAGTCATATTTACTTAGGACACTACTAAACCGTTCTGCGAATTTTTCTGAATTAAAACCATCACGGTAATCCTTTACTAATTCGTAGGGATGTCCATTAACGGTAAAATGTGTCTGATCTTTTTCTTCAATATGATAGATTAAAGAACGCTGCTCTTCACGCTGATCAATATAATCTTGGATCTTAGCTCGATTCATCTTTTTCCACCTTCTTTTGATTATTTTCGTCCCGGGTACTTTATAGTTTTCTTAGCCACGATTTCTTCTATTTCATGAAAATTCAGCGGGGCACCAAACTTAGGCTTCTTTTCAAGATAGTCTAATTCAGGAGCATCCACACCCACGTTTATATTTTCTTTAATTGGCACCGAATAATGGTGAATATGGCCATGAAGGTTAATAATTTGCGGTGCTATTCCTAACATAAGAGGGTAATGAGTTAAGTAATATTGACGGTGATTATATTTTAATAGCACTCCCACATCATGAAACTGAAATTTAGGAAGCCCGTTAAACTCATAGTTATTATTTTCTAGATATTTAAAAAGGTCCCGGTTATCGTGATTGCCTTTTATCAGTATTAAATGTCCATGTAACTGTAATAATATCTCAAGAATTGCTTGATAGGCATCTCGTTGAGGTTTAGTAAAGTACAGAGCAATATCTCCTAAATGATAGACAATATCATTTTCACCAACCTTATTGTTCCAATTATCAATAATTATTTGGTTCATCTCATTAACATTCTTGAACGGCCTTGGTGCAAATTGATTTGTACCAAGGAGACTATCATGAAAAAAATGGGTATCTGATGTGCAAAACTTCATAGAGAATCTTCTTTCTTAAAAAGGCAATATAGTTATCTTAAATTCTAAAATAAAAAGAGACTAGAGACAAACATTTCTTGTCAACTAGTCATCTTTTGGCGAATTATTTAGCGCTTAGTTATTTTTCTTTAAGCGTTCAATGTCACGAACAATCATTAATTCTTCGTTAGTTGGAATTAACAATGTCTTAATCTTTGCATCATCGGCGGAAAGGTCACGTTCAACACCATGGCAATTGTTCTTTTCTTGATCAATCTTAATACCAAAGTAGTCAAGCTTATCTGTGATCATCTTTCGTACTGGAACACTGTTTTCACCAACACCAGCAGTGAAGACAATGGCATCAGCGCCACCCATCTCAGCAATGTATGCTCCAATGTAACGGACAATGCGGTTAACATAAATATCTAATGCAAGTTGTGCTCGGTCGTCACCCTTTTCAGCAGCTGCAAGAATATCACGCATATCTGGTGAGATGCCAGAAATACCAAGTAAACCAGACTTATGGTTCAAAATATCAATCATCTCATCTGAAGATAAGTTTAGTTTACCCTGCATAAAAGCAATTAAGGATGGATCAACATCCCCTGAACGAGTTGCCATTGTTATTCCAGCAACAGGCGTAAAGCCCATTGACGTATCGAATGACTTACCATTCTTTACGGCAGTGATTGATGCACCTGCTCCAATATGCATGGTGATTAATTTAAGTTCTTCAACTGGCTTTCCTAACATTTCCGCAGCACGTGCAGATACGTAACGGTGACTGGTACCGTGAGCACCGTACTTACGAGCACCATACTTCTCATACCAATCATAAGGCACACTGTACAATGCATTCATTTCTGGCATATCAACATGGAATGATGTATCAAAAACAGCAACCGCAAATGCATTAGGCAATACTTTACGGAAAGCTTTAATACCAACTAATTCTGCCGGCTCATGGAGTGGAGCATATTCTGACAATTCATCAATCTTGCTAATAACATCATCATCAATAATTGTTGAATCCTTAAAGAATTCCCCACCAGCAACGATTCGGTGACCTACTGCTGTGATTTCATCATAGCTTGCCACAATCTTTAATTCAATTAACTTATCTAACAAGTAATTAACTGCGGCAGCATGATCAGCAAATGGCTTATCCTCTTCATGCTTTTGACCATTACCATATTTAATCTTAGCATGACCCATCTTTTCACCAATACGTTCAATCGTACCTTCAGCTACTACATCTTCACTTGGCATATCAAATAATTTGAATTTAAGTGTTGAACTACCAGCGTTAACTGCAATTGTTTTTGACATTGACTTTTCTCCTTTAACGTAAATTCGTTGTTACCCATTTACTGATATCATCCATGAATGAAGCAAATTTTGCTTTATCCTTGAATGAAGGAAACTCACCCAACAAAACTTTAACTGCTTGTTTGCTATCTCCACCTTGGCGCTGCAATAACAAAATTGATTTTTGCGCATTCGGATTAGCAAAAAGTTCTGCTGGCAAATTGATAAGTCCTTGTAAATAGGCAACAGACTGAATCCATTTAACAAATGATTGTGATTCTTTAGTTTGGAACAAGCTACTAGGCACTAAGAATACCCCAAATGCACCGGGCTTAAGATAATTCATAGATTGTTCAATCAACAAATGGTGAACATATGAATGACCCTCTTTAGCCCGTGTTTGATAGTTTTTGGCGTTTTCATCAAGCGGATAGTAACCAATTGGCAAATCAGAAATAGCTAAATCACATTGAGGAATATCCAAAGCAGTTACAGCATCTTGATGGTACAACTTTACATTAAGGTGTTGTAATTCTGTACTTACGCTCGCAACTTCCAACATATCTTCGTCATTATCTATTCCATAACCAACGATATCTTTATCTCCATTTACTTTAAGCTGATTCATAACAGTCGTTAATAAATTAGCTGTCCCAACGGCAGGATCAAAAATGGTCTTAATCTCCTTGATTTTTGTAACCTTTTCGATTAAGAAAGCCATGATTAAGCCAATTGTATCAGGAGTCATTTGATGATTAGCCTGAATTGCGTCTTTTCGAATTACTTTCAAAAAACTCAGCTGGATAATTTGCCGGATAATTTCTGGCTTCACATTTTGTAAATTTAATTCTTGGTATATTTTCTGCAATTCATTTACAGTTTTTTCGTCAGGGACACCGTCATCAACACGAACAGTATTATTGTCAATAATATTTTCTGCGTTTTCTAATAGCGCATCTAAATACGAACAATTTAACGCTGCTTGTAAAATTTCAGTGGCCTTATCAAAAAGCTCAAATAATTGCTGTGGTGTTTTCTGTGTCAGTGCTAGTCGCCTCCAAATAATACAATCATTACCCTATTAGTTTAACTATTATTCCTAGCAAATTCAAGATAACACTCTCATTGGCCTCTTAGATTACCTTTTATTTTATCAATATAAATTGAACAAAGGTCACGTCCCATTTCCTGATAATTCTGATAGTAACGATATTGAAACAATAAAACTGAACTGATTATAAGCAGGACTGCAATGCTTACAAATAAAATAGAACCATCTTTTTTATTTTGATGGATAAAACTTAACAATTGCACTTGCTTTCTCTCCATTCTTCCTTGTCACTTTAATCAATACTCGTTGAGAATCAAGTTGCGTAAACGAGTATTCATGATTCTTAATGTTATCTAACAATGGCATATAACCACCTTTATCCTGACATGTTAAGTATAATGCATGATTTTCTCTTAATTCATACTTTTGATCAGTTGTTTGACTGTACAGCAATAATCGATTATCACGAACTTCTATTAATTCAAAACGATGATTGACCGATTCTAATTCCCGTAAAAACAAATGCCAAGTGATCGTTGATTCTAAATTCATTTTACTTACTTGTCTCATGCTAGTAGTAACTAAGCTTATATTGATAATCACTAATGAAGAAATAATTAATGCACAAGTCGCTTCTACTAAAGTAAAGGCCCTCTTCTTCATTTTTCAACCCGACAAAGACATTGACCATTTTTATAAACAATTACCTTTTGGACCGTCGCTCTTGCGGTTAAATCACCCTGTCTTAAAATAACTGGTTGCTTTTTAACTGCATATAAATCACTGGCCTCTTTCCCTAACCTTGTTGCAGCCATTTTTAGCTGAAGATTTCTATTTTGTAACCACAATTGCTTCTCGCAAATAAAAAATAAATTTATTCCCATCGTTACAACAAGCAAACTAACTAAACTATCTGCCATCATAAATGCCTTTGCTTTAGCGCTTTTCAATTCGGTATCCTCCCCATCCTAATTGAATTTTCATGTAGTAATAGCGGCCATCAAGTAATGATTTAAATCGTTGGGTGCAGGGGCGTGTGTAGCCATTTGGTGTAAGATAAAGTTCGCCAAACCACTCAACATTCAGTGTCGCGGGAATGGGTATTTCTTTTGTTTCTCTTGTTTGATCGTTTATGCGAAAAGTAATCATTTCATTATTTTTATCGTGACGAATTACAATAAATTGATGTTTGCTCTCACACGCTAATTGCGCCCACTGCCAATTTTGACGCAATGATTGCCAAAATTGTTCTTCAGCTAATTTTTGACGCGTCTTTGTAAAATTAGGAATTGTGATTAGTAAAAGGAGGGCTGTTATTCCTAAAACAATAATTGCTTCAAGGAACGTAAAACCTTCTTCACGAAAATTCATCGTTGAATTGCCTTCCCATCAACAATTACAATTTTTTCATGATGGGCCTGCTGAACTTGCGCATCAGTCAGATAATTGGCTTTATTCAATTCCTCTAAGCTGACATTATCAGTTCCATTTTCATTCTCATACGCATCAATTTGGGTCTGAATTACGGAAGTCATTGCTTTTCCATGGATACTATTAGCATGTTTTCGCTGTTGAGAGAGATTAGGAAGCATAATCAATACTAATAAGCTAATAATAAATAAAACGATTGACATTTCGAGTAAGGTAAATCCTGATTGTTTCTTCTTTAATACTTTCATTAATAAACTCCTTGGAATGAATGATAAATTGGTAATAAGATACTAAGATATAAACCAACAATTATAATTGCAATAACGCTAAAGATAACAGGTTGAACAAAAATTAATAAATGCTCAATTGCAGTTGTGAGAGTCTTAAATTTCAAATTTGCGAAAACAATTAAGTCTCGTCCCATATTTTCCCGTGTCGCCCCCTTATTCATAAAAACGATTAATTCATTAGGGAGGAAAGAATAAGTCGCCACCACCTCTGAAATATCTCCGTCACGTTGAATAGTAGTCATTATTTTGTTACCAAAAATGTAAAGAATTGATTTTCTATCAAAGCTCTGCGTAATTTTACAAATCTCCGCCAACGACAATCCTTGTTGCAGCATTGATCCTAATATACTAGTTAAATAATATTGAAAATAATAACAGTAACATTTACCAATTATCGGCATTGTACAGATCTTGATTAACCGTTGTTCCTTGTTCATATGATGCCATCTTAACCACTGAAATCCAGCGCTAATAAAGATAGTAGTAAAAAGATAAGTTGCCCCTAACATAATCATGTGAACCATCGGTAATGTTTGCCTCTCTCCTTGCCACACCTTTAATTCTGGAAAGACAAACAAAATTAGTCCACAGATCACCACCCCTAACATCCCTAAAAGAATTAGCGGATATTGTAGGAGATTAAATAACTTTTTTCGTTGATGCTCCCGTGCCGCAAGTATCTTTCCTACCTCACTCAATGTTTTTGTTAAATTACCATGTTTTTCTGCTAATAGTAATTGATAAAACAAATCGGCTTTCACTTCTGGTTGTAAGCTCTAGGCAAAACTCGCTCCCCTTTGCATTCGTTTATCTACAGAAGCAACCCAAGGGCCTAACTTCGGCTTGACAGTCTTGATAAAACAAAGCGCTTCTCTGATAGAAAAGCCAACACTTAACAAGTCTGCTAACAAAAGAAAAAAATTTGCTTGTTGCTGATGGTTGAATTTAACCTTGCTGGTATTGACGTGCAGTATTCTCTGTAATCTTTCCATTTTCCACCGCCTGCTGAAGATCTTTTGCCCATTCATCAGACATTTCTCCTTTCTTGGTGCCACTAAACAAATCACTAAATTGGTGCCGATTTAACAAGTCACATAAGACGGCTTGTTGTCCATTCACTAATGGAATTAAACGCTGGTAAGATACTGCCGTTAATACCTGTTGAAGATAATAAGAATCTATTCCTAATTGTTGAAGACGGGAAACAACCCCATAAGCATTTCGAGCATGGATAGTCCCCAGAACTAAGTGACCACTTAATGCAGCTTGAACAGACATAGCCGCTGTCTGTGAATCACGAATTTCTCCAATAATAAATACATCTGGCCGATGACGTAATCCCAATTTTAATAAGCTTTCATAGTCCATCCCTGCTAATTCATTTACTTGTAATTGAATAAATCCTGGATGATCAATTTCTACGGGATCTTCAATTGTTAATACAACTTGTTTCGGCAATAACTGTCGTGCAAGCTGATACATGGTAGTTGTTTTACCAGCCCCCATTGGCCCGGCAAAAAGAATTAAACCGCGTTGCTGACGATATTCCTGTAATGTATCCCACTGATGAGGAACTAAAAAATTAAAACTAATATCATTAAGAGGATATATAAAGCGAATAACTAATGATTCCCTCCCTTGATAATCACCAACACTTGATAAGCGTAAATTGATCTTTTGGTGAGCATAAGTAAATTTAAAAGCGCCTAGCTGGGGTCGTCGATGCTCGCTAACTGCCATATTAGCGCAATATTTTAAGTATGAGATAAAACGTTGACCATAGTCACGCGTAACCTGTTTAAAAGGAAATAGGTTTCCCTTTATCGCTAAGGATAACTGATAATACCTATCATGAGGTAAGATATATAGGTCACTTGGTTGTTTGCGAATCACTCCAGCTAATTCTTCTTCAAAACTCGGCATATTTTAACCTCCCTATTATTTAAATACGGATAAATTCTAAAAATGCACTAAAAAATTTAAAACAAAAAAGAGGTTAAAAAGCAAAACGCTTTTTAACCTCTTAATAACAACGATTGAATTATTCTTCATCGTCATCTTCGTCTGGTAAAATACCAGTTTCGTAAATATCAGCAACATCATCGTTTTCTGTTAATTCATCAATCAAATGACGGTATTGCTTTGCCTTATCTGCAGGTACCTCTGTCCGGTTTTGAGGGATCATGGTAACTTCAGCAGTATCTAATTCGTAGCCTTGTTCTTGAAGAGCATCACGAACATCTGTCATGTTGCTTGGGTCGGTGAAGATTTGGAACTTTTCTTCAGTTGCCTTCATATCTTCAGCTCCAGCATCTAAAGCATCCATTAACATATCATCTTCACTCTTATCAAGATCATCACGAAGAATTTCGATCAATCCTTTACGGTCGAACATGTATGAAACTGATCCACTAGCACCTAATGAACCGCCCGAGTGACTAAATGCTGAACGAACAGCAGATGCAGTCCGGTTTTTGTTATCAGTAAGAGCAGAAACCATTACTGCTACCCCACCTGGTCCATAACCTTCATAAGTAACTTCTTCGAACTTAGCTCCACCAATACCTGAAGCTTTAGCAATAGCACGGTCAATATTTTTCTTAGGCATGTTGGCCGCGTGTGCCTTATCGATTACAAGCCGTAATTGAGCGTTGTTCGCTGGATCAGGATCACCTGCTTTAGCTGCTTGGTACAAGTCACGTGAAATCTTTTGGAAAATCTTACCACGCTTAGCATCTTGGGCGTTCTTACGTCCCTGAATGTTATGCCATTTTGAATGTCCTGACATTACTGACTCCTCTTTTCTTTATTAATGTAATACAAACAGATAAATTTTAGCAAATATTCATCGTTAATTCAAGGTTATTGGCGAGGTTGCCATTTTCGTTTTACAAATTGCAGAATAAATAACACAATACTAATGACAATCATCATCATTGAACCGTGAAATCCAGTCTGCTGAAAATCATTAGCAACCTGGAAAATAAAGGGACTTATGTCTGGTTGTCCTGCACCCATTTGAAGGGCAATCGCATGAATAGTCATAACGATTCCTGTATATAAAACAGTTCCCCACAGACAAATCCACCTAAAACTACCAATTAAGTGATGCTGCCATAACCCCTTAAGAATCAATATAACGAGGCTGATAATTGAAATCACTAAAATAATATTAACAACCGTTTTAGCAATTTTAATCCCATTAATTAATTGTGCAACCTCTGGAGTATTTAATTGACTGTTAACCATTGAATTAATGTTACTAGTAATTGCTGAAGAACTGCCTGCCGGAAGCATCGAAGTTGACAAACCGTATTGAGCTAACTGAGAATTTACAGATGAATTCACACTATTAACTACTGACGATAGATCAAGGTTGATTTTTTCGCCTGCATATATCTGCTCAATTGCCTGGTTAATTAGCTTATCAGTATCACTTTTCTTTAAGACCGAAGTTGAAATTCCGTACTGAGTTAGACCACTGTTAACCTGACTTAGCATAACCGACTCAAGTGACGAACTCGTAACTTCTTCTTTTACAAAGTTAACATTTAAGAGTGTCGAATTAACCAGTAATGCTAGCCCAAGTAAAGTCACGCAAATAATCCCCCATAAGCCGTATAAAAAATGATGCTTTTTCGGTGTTTCTTCTATTGGCTTCTCAACTTTTTCTTGCCGTTGTGCTCGTAATTCACTTCGAGTTGTCACAACACATCACAACCTACTTACGAGTTGATTGACGTTCAACAAAACCATGATCCAAAATAACACTCTTTTCATCATCATTGCTGTCGTCGCCATCCATTAATTTTGTCAACAACCGCATTGAAATAGCACCAAGATCATAAAGGGGTTGAGTGATGGAAGTGATTGTTGGCCGGACAACCTTTGTATAATTGGTGTCATTAGAAGAAATTAGTTCAAAATCATCTGGAACGCTAATACCAGCATCCGTAAGCCCGTTTAAGAGACCAGCAGCTAAACTATCATCTGTTACATAAGCAGCCTTTAATCCCTTTTCGATAACTTCTTGTGCCTTTGCATATCCTGCTTGATAAGACCCGTCCGTTTCAATTACTAATGATTCATTAAATGCCACATTATTATTTGCCATTGCTTCTTTATATCCATTGAGCCGGTCCTCACCATTAATTGAGTATCGTAGTGGACCAGTAATATAGGCAACTTGTTGATCACCATGCTTTAGTAGAAATTCAGTTGCTTCCTTAGCGGCTGCTTGGTAGTTAATCCGAACACTTGGTAAAGCATCATTATTAACAATAGAACCAGCTACTACAACTGGTGTATTTGTACTTTCAAATTCATTTCGTAAATCATCAGAAACATCATGACCCATAAAGATAAGTCCATCAACCTGTTTAGCAAGCAAGCTCCGTACCACTTTTAGAATCTTTTCATCATCAGAATCAGAATTAGTTAAAATGATATTGTACTTATACATTGAAGCAACATCATCAATCCCCAGTGCTAATTCCGCAAAGTACGGATCAGTTATATTAGGAATAACTACCCCAACAGTCGTTGTCTTTTTAGAAGCTAACCCCCGTGCAACTGCATTAGGACGATAATTAAGCTGCTTAATTACATCTAAAACCTTTTGTCTAGTTTCTGGCTTTACATTTGGATTGCCATTTACTACCCGTGAAACAGTGGCCATTGAGACACGAGCTTCTCGGGCAACCGTATAAATTGTTACTGATTGTTTTTCCATAAGATAGCCCTTTCTTTATTGGTATAATCTGTTTTCATATTTTTTCATAACCTAGTTAATATAGCAGATTTAGTTTTAATTAGCAAACGTTCTTCATTATTTTTTTACTTTCATAACAATATGTTATAATATTCGCAATCTTTTTTAGGAAGTGAATGCAGTGACAAAACTTAATCAACTACAAAGTGCTCTTACTGAAAAAGGATTAGATGCTGCTTATATTAGTGATCCGATGACCATTAATTACCTAACTGGTTTCTATAGTGATCCAGTAGAACGCGTATTGGCACTAGTCCTTTTTGCCGACAGTGAACCATTTTTATTTGCGCCGGCTCTTGAAGTAGAAGCAATAAAAGATACTGGTTGGAAATATCCGGTATATGGGTACTTAGATCACGAAAAACCTTTTAAACTTATTGCTGAACATATCAAAAATCACGCTGGCTCACCAATTAACTGGGGAATTGAGGGAGAATCACTAACTGTCGACCGTCTTCGTGCTTTAGAAGAAGTCCTCTCCAATGCCCATTTTAATACTGATCTCTCTCCTTTGATAGCAAAAATGCGAATGATTAAAAGTGATGATGAGATCGCTAAGTTAAATGAAGCAGGAAAATGGGCTGATTTTGCTTTTAAAGTAGGATTCGAATCAATTCAAATTGGTAAAACAGAACAAGAAGTTGCTGCCGATTTAGAATATGCTCTTAAGCAACACGGGATTAACAAGATGAGTTTTGATACGCTAGTTCAAGCAGGTCCTCATGCTGCCGAACCTCATGGAGCTACCTCCAGTAATAAGATCCAAAATAATGAGCTGGTTCTCTTTGACTTAGGAACAATTGTTGATGGCTATATTAGTGATGCTTCCCGAACAGTAGCTGTAGGAAAGTTAAATGACAAGCAAAAAGACATCTACAAAGTATGTTTAGAAGCTCAATTGGCTGCTCAAGATGCTGCGAAGCCGGGAATGACCGCTGAAGAATTAGATAAGATTGCTCGTGATATTATTGCTGCAGCTGGTTATGGCGAATACTTTATTCACCGCTTAGGACACGGAATGGGTAGCAGTGAACACGAATTCCCATCAATTATGGAGGGAAACCAACTAGTTCTTGAACCTGGAATGTGCTTCTCCATTGAACCCGGCATTTATATTCCAGATTTTGCTGGCGTCCGGATTGAAGACTGTGTTCATATTACAGAAGATGGTTGCGAACCATTTACACATACAACTAAAGAGTTATTAACCTTCCCACATTAAAATCATAACCACCCGTCAAACGGGTGGTTTGCACATCGGCTATAAGCCGATAATAAAAGCCGGCGTCTCAAGACGCTGGCTTTCGCTTTGCTCAAGCCAAAATGCTCTGACTACTTT
>NZ_JACIVH010000058.1:0-37500 GCF_014145615.1 Limosilactobacillus balticus
AGACTTCCTTCAGATTCCGTCTCACGACGGACACCCTTGTCCTCAGCTCATGGTTCCGACTACTACGGCCCATAGCGGACTTTCACCGCCTAGCTAATACCCATGCCGGGCGCACAAACAAAAAAGACTTTGAGCAAAAATCTCAAAGTCTTTTTTCATTTTAACTAATTTAAATTAAAATGTAGTTAAATCAAGCGTAACACTTGGTCCAAATGTTGAAGAAATGGAAGCGTGCTTGATGTATGTTCCACGTACTGAAGCTGGACGAGCCTTAGCCACAATATCTTCTAAAGTAGCCAAGTTTTCAACTAACTTGTCAGTATCAAATGAAACCTTACCGAATGGTACAGCAACGTTACCATCACGATCAGTCCGGTAAGTTACTTGACCAGCCTTGGCATCAGAAACAGCCTTAGCTACGTCCATCGTAACAGTACCAGTCTTAGGGTTTGGCATTAAGCCCTTAGGTCCAAGGACACGTCCTAAACGACCTACTTTAGGCATCATGTCTGGTGTTGCGATTGCAACATCAAAGTCAAGCCAACCGTCTTGAATCTTTTCTACTAAATCATCGTCGCCAACAAAGTCAGCACCAGCTTCTTGAGCAGCCTTAGCATTTTCACCATTAGCGAAAACAATAACTGTTTGATCCTTACCAGTACCATTTGGTAAAACAACGGCACCACGTAATTGTTGGTCAGCTTGCTTTGTGTCAACGTTTAAGTTAAATGCTACTTCGATAGTAGAGTCGAAGTTAGCGTAGGCAATATCTTTTACTAATTGGACAGCGTCTTTAACAGCGTATTCTTTCTTGCTGTCAACTTTCTTGAGCGCGTCTTGGTACTTCTTACCACGTTTTTTAGCCATCTTGTGTTTTCCTCCTTGCAAATGTGGTCTAACGGAGTTATACCTCCCACGTGGGTGCACTATTTTCATAGTGCATCCCGACTGCTAGTAATTAGTCTTCAACAGTGAAGCCCATGCTACGAGCAGTACCTTCAATCATGCGCATAGCTGCTTCTACGTCAGCTGCGTTTAGATCTTGCATCTTAGTTTCAGCGATTTCCTTAACTTGGTCCTTCGTTACTGAAGCAACCTTGTTTGTATTAGGTTCACCGGAACCATGTTCAACACCAGCGGCCTTCTTTAGTAAGACAGCAGCAGGTGGCGTCTTAGTAATGAAGTCGAATGAACGGTCCTCATATACAGTAATTACAACTGGGATCAACATACCCTTTTGGTCTGCAGTCCGTGCGTTGAATTCCTTAGTGAAGCCCATAATGTTAATACCTGCTTGTCCAAGTGCAGGACCTACTGGTGGAGCTGGTGTAGCGGCACCGGCAGGAATTTGCAACTTGACAATGTTAGCTACTTTCTTTGCCACGAGACAAAACCTCCTTAGTCCGTGTTGTGGTCATGATGAGGCAGTAAGTTTTACCTCTCCCACAGTATGTTAATAGCATACTTAGAAAACATACCACAATTCTCAATTTATTTCAACGATTTTTAAAATATTAAACTAACTAAAATGTATCAATCTGGTCGAAGCCTAATTCAGCAGCCGTTTCACGGCCGAACATTTCAACGGTTGCCTTAATCTTTTGCTTTTCGTGATCAACTTCTACAACCTTGGCAGTCATATTTGCAAAGGAGCCCGCAATAACTTTCACAGTATCGCCTTCCTTAACATCAATATCACTAACAGTTGTTTCAGTTCCCATCCGTTTCATAATCCGATCAACTTCTTCAGGAAGCAATGGGGTTGGTTTGGAACCACCACCGTGAGATCCTAAGAAACCAGTTACGCCGGGAGTATTACGAGCAATGTACCAAGCTTGATCAGTCATTACCATTTCAACTAAAACATAGCCTGGGAATGTCTTTTCAATTGTTTCTTTTGCTTGACCGTCCTTAACCTGGCGAACTTCTTCTTCAGGAACAACTACTCGAAAAATGTAGTCTTCCATCCCCATTGATTGAGCCCGTGATTCCAAGTTACTCTTAACCCGGTTTTCGTAACCAGAGTAGGTATGGAGCACATACCAACGTTTTTCATGTGATTCCACGATGAATCCTCCTATCATAATTCAAATCATTTTTCAGTAAAATAAAAAACTTCGTAATAGCTACGAAGTTCCCTTAGATTTAGTATAACAAACTAATTTCTATTTGACTACTAATGTTAAACAAAGAGTTTCATCATTAATTGAATTAACCAATCAAACAGAGCAAAGAATAGTACGAAGAACAGAGTCAATGAAACAACAATAGTCGTATCACGACGATTCTCTTTAGCTGTTGGCCATACAACTAGCTTCATTTCGTGGTTAACACTCTTAATAAATCGAATTAAGTGCATATTTTCCTCCACTATCTGCTTTCGCGATGAGTAGTATACTCACCGCAATGTTTACAGAACTTACGTAATTCTAATCGTTCTTGTCGTTGAGGGTTAGCGGTAATCGTATAATTACGCGCACCGCACTTTGTACATTCCAATGCTACTTTTTTCTGGGACATACTTATCACCTCCACACAGTACTTAGGTTAGCACGAATCAAGGTTTAAAAGCAATAAAATCAAAATTATTTTAAAGGATGACGAGAGTTGAAGCCTTGGTAGATCAATAAACTTGCCGCCACACTCGCATTTAAACTTTGAACATGCCCAACCATTGGAATTGTTAGCATTTCATCACAAGTTTTCTTTAGCAAAGACGAAATTCCTTTACCTTCATTACCAATAACTAAAGCAACAGCACCATGGGCATCCCATGTTCGGTAATCTTTTCCTTTCATATCAGTACCGAACAGCCAAACGCCTCGTTCCTGCAATTCTTTAGCAGTTTGAACCAGGTTTGTTACTCGGGCAACTGGTACGTGTTCAATTGCTCCCGTGGATGTTTTGGCAACCACTGAAGTCAACCCTACCGCTCGCCGGCGTGGAATAATAATACCATGAACACCAGCGGCATCAGCTGTCCGCATGATTGAACCTAAATTATGCGGATCTTCCAGTTCATCAAGAATGAGGAAAAATGGATCTTCACCATGCTTAGCCGCATTATCAAAAAGGTCATCAATAGTTGCATACTGGTATGCTGCGACAGCTAACACAACTCCTTGGTGATTTTGCCGGTCAGTCATCAAGTCCAATTTATTCTTAGGAACATTCGACACTACTAAGTGGCGTTCCTTCGCTAATTTAACAATCTGGGAAATAGCATCTGCCTTTAATCCCGACTGAATAAAAACTTTATTAATTTCTTGGTCAGATTTTAGTGCCATCACAGCTGGATGCCGACCAATAATAAAATCTGTATTCTCATTTTTCATGTGCTGTTCGCCCCGCTTCTACTTGTTCAATACACCATTGCGCTAATTCAGCTAATCGCTCTTCTTTACCAGCTAATTTGAGGTAACCCATCACCGCTTCAAATCCGGTAGAAATTCGATAAGTCATAACTGATGTATTCTTAGCATGGGTATGACTGTTAGCATTTCGGCCACGCTTAAAATACGACCATTCTTCATCAGACAATAACTCGTCTTCTTTCATCAAGTCAATAAGAGCCGCCTGTGCTTTTGCTGAAACATAGTGGGTAGCAATGTGTTGTAATTTCGTTGGCTTGCTAATTCCCTTGGTTAAAAGATGCTGACGAATGTAAACCTCATAAGCTGCATCCCCTAAATAAGCCAAAGCAATTCCATTAAGTTGTCGATAAACTGTTTGTACCATAAGGATCCTTTCTATTCCTTTTTATAACGTGTTCCTTGGGGAGTATCTTCAAGAATAATCCCTTGTTTCTTAAGATTGTCTCGGATTTCATCACTTCGCGCAAAATCTTTATTCTTCCGTGCTTTATTTCGTTCTTCAATCAATTGCTTGATCTTTTCATCATTAATTTGATTGTCACTTGCTTCAAGCTTAACGCCAAAAATACTCATTAATTCAACAAGCTCTTTTTTGATTGCTTGAATGGCACCTAAGTTAACATTATCTTGTTGAGCATAAACATTTGCATACTTAACTAATTCGTACACTGTGGCAATCCCATTTTGGACATTGATATCATCATCCATCGCCGTAATAAATTGGTGATGGAATTGTTCGAGACGATCAGTGACTTCTTGAACATCTCCTTCATCGGCATCTTGTTCACGATAAGTCAAGTTATCAAAGGCTGTTTGAATATGATTAAGATTATTTTGCGCATCAGTTAAATTGGCCTGACTATATTGAATTGGACGCCGATATTGAGTAGTTGCCATAAAGAAACGTAAAACTTGTGGATCTACTTCCTTGATAATTTCATGAACAGTAATGAAATTATGGAGAGACTTACTCATCTTCTCGTTATCTTTTCCAATTGTTACAAAACCATTATGCATCCAGTAACGAACAAACTTTTGACCTGTTTCTGCTTCACTTTGGGCAATCTCATTTTCATGGTGAGGGAATTCAAGGTCTTGTCCCCCTGCATGAATATCAATTGTCTTGCCCAAGTACTTAGTAGACATCACTGAGCATTCAATATGCCATCCCGGACGACCTTTTCCCCATGGTGAATCCCAACTAATTTCGCCGGGCTTAGCTGCTTTCCATAAGGCAAAATCGAGCGGATCTTCCTTTTTATTAACCTCATCTGTACTAACATGTTCACTTGCCCCAACTTCAAGGTCATCAAGTGATTGTCCAGAAAGTTGTCCATAGTGTTTAAACTTTCGTGCCCGATAATAAACATCCCCATCTTTAGGGTAGGCATATCCTTTTTCTACTAAGCCTTGAACGAACTTAATGATCTCGGTAATGTTTTCTGTTGCCCGGGGATGAAGAGTAGCTGGTTCAATATTAATTGCCGCGGTATCTTCCATAAAAGCATTGATATATTTCTCAGCTAATTGTGGAACAGTAATCCCTTGCTCGGCTGCTGCCTTAATCATCTTATCGTCAACGTCCGTAAAGTTTGAAACGTAATTTACTTTATATCCTTTAAATTCAAGATAACGCCGGACTGTATCAAAGGCGATCGCACTGCGCGCATTTCCGATATGAATGTAATTATAAACCGTCGGACCACAGACATACATGTTAACAACGCCTGGATGCAATGGCTTAAACTCTTCTTTTTTTCTTGTTAACGTATTGTAAATTGTTAGCATGTCTATCCGCTCCTTAAAAATCATTAATAAAGAATTAATTTGTACAGTTAATCTTACCACATTCCGTATTAGAATAGCATTTCTGATGGTATTAATTTGCATCCAAAAAATTATTTACCATTTGGTCATACTTTCTTCACATTCTACTGTTATTATATATATCGTAGTAAAGATGAACTTTACTACATCAATGAAACCTATTATTTTTCAATTACTCCTCCCAATAGTAACCGAAAAAAATATTTTCTTTTTTACGAAATCTCCCCCAAGATTATCGTAATACTCCCTAAGAAGCAGCTTTTTCCCGAGCTGCTTCTTTTTTGTTTAAAAAATAGCTGGAAGTAGAAATCTCTCTTTCTCTTCGCAGCCATTCTTTATTATTTTTTCTTGTCTTTATTATTCCGATTTTCTTTATGTTCCGTATCCGTATGCTCATCAATTCCTCGTTGTGAATGGAGCGGACGTGCAAAGATCATTCGACCGGCGTCTGTTTGAAGAGCACTAGTTACTTCAACTTCAATTTGTTTATCCATAAAGTAACGCCCATCTTCAACAACCACCATCGTTCCATCATCAAGATAAGCAACCCCCTGTTGTCGTTCAGTCCCTTTTTTCACAACAACAACCGTCATTGTTTCGCCCGGAATAACTCGCGGTCGCAATGATTTCGCCAAGTTATTAATATTCAATACTTGAACATTTTGGAATTGAATTACTTTATTAAGGTTATAATCATTTGTCACAATTACCCCATCGACTTTTTTAGCGAGGGCAATTAATTTACTATCAACCTCTGGAATGTCTTCAAAGTCCCCATCATACATTTCGATTGGAACAATTTTTTCTTTCCGTAACTTGTTTAAAATATCAAGGCCACGGCGTCCACGAACACGCTTAATACTTTCGCCAGAATCAGCAATATATTGTAATTCATATAAAACAAAGTTAGGGACCAGTAACGTTCCTTCTAAAAAGCCCGTTTTGACTAGATCATAAATGCGTCCATCAATCAGAATATTCGTATCTAGAATTTTATAATGATGGTAATTATCATCTTGACGTTCAATTACATTACCACCATCATTTTTGCCACTTTTGGCATGAGTAAATGCTTTGCGCCAATCATCTAACCGCGTCGTACCAATTCGAAAACCAAAATAACTAAAAACAATCATTAGAAGGATTGGCAAAATATTATTAATTACCGGAATCCTCGTTCTCCACAATGGAATGGAAATAAGAACTGCTAAAACTAAGCCAATAATCGTTAGCAAAGTCCCAAAGAAAAGGTATACGGGACTACGCTTGGTTAGTTCTTTTTCAATTCGCTGAATCAACTTTTCAGTGCCGCTAACCAATGGGAGTGATAATAGCCAGAAAATAAGTGCACCAATAATAATGTCGATAAATACTAATAATGCCGGATTAAGAGCGATGTTCAAAATCCCCCACAATAATGGCAAATAGTAAAATCCCACTGCCGCGCCAACTAGAATATAAATGAGAGTAATCATTCTACGCCGCATTTGCTTCATCCTTTCAATTATTTATTTTTACCCCAACGCTAAATATAACGCTTCTTTAAGGGTTGAGACACCAACTACTTGAATATTAGTTGACGGTTTCCAACCTTTTAAATTATTTTTGGGAATAAATATTCGTTTAAAGCCAAGTTTTTCTGCTTCAGCAACCCGCTGTTCAATGCGGTTTACTCGGCGAATTTCCCCAGTCAAACCTACTTCACCGACAAATGCATCAGTTGGCTGGGTTCCTTTATCCCGATAACTGGAGGCAATACTTACTGCAATTGCTAAATCAATTGCTGGCTCATCTAACTTAACGCCCCCCGCTGCTTTTAAGTAGGCATCTTGATTTTGAAGCATTAGGTTAGCACGTTTCTCTAATACTGCCATTATCAATGATACTCGATTTCTGTTCAAACCGGTAGCAGTTCGCTGTGCATTCCCATAAACAGTCGGTGTTACCAGTGCCTGAATTTCAACCAAAATTGGTCGCGTTCCTTCTAATGAAACAACGACCGCTGAACCGGTTGCATCATGTAATCGTTCCTCTAAAAAGATTTCTGATGGATTTTTTACTTCCGTTAGCCCATTTGTATGCATCTCAAAAATACCGAGCTCATTGGTTGAACCAAATCGATTTTTCACTGATCGCAATATACGATAAGTATGGTGCAGGTCTCCTTCAAAATACAAAACCGTATCAACCATGTGCTCTAAAATCTTGGGACCGGCGATTGCACCACCCTTTGTCACATGACCAACGACAAAAATTGTAATGTTATTACTTTTAGCAATCTGCATTAACTGGGCGGTAACTTCACGAATTTGCGATACACTACCAATTGCGGAGCTTACATCAGTTGCCTGCATTGTCTGTACTGAGTCAATAACTACATACTCTGGCTTGAGGTCACGAATAGTATCCTGAATACTATCCATGTTCGTTTCTGGATACACATAAAAGTCATCCCCAACAACTTTCAACCGTTCCGCCCGCATTTTAATTTGCGTCCCACTTTCTTCTCCAGACACATATAAAACCCGGTGATGCTCATCACTTAATTGTCCAGAAACTTGTAAAAGGAGGGTTGATTTTCCGATTCCAGGATCCCCACCAATTAGAATTAGCGATCCTGGAACGATTCCACCACCTAATACGCGATTTAACTCGTTCAATTTTGTTTTAACACGAGGAGTTTCTGTACTATCAATCTCATTAATTTTCTGTGGTTTAGCAACTAAGCCGGTTAAGGTGGTAGTTGCTTTTTTCGTTGGAGCCGCACTGGTTTCTACCTGTTCTTCTACTAAAGTATTCCACTCACCACAGTTTGGACACCGCCCTAAGTAGCGTGGTGAGTTATAACCACAGTTTTGGCAAACATATTGTGTTCGAACTTTTGCCATTGCTTTAATTCCTCTCTAAGTTTATTTATTCTTTTGTTGAACCAAATCCACCAGTCCGTTTAGCGGTTGGTTGTTCTTCACCATCAGCGATTAAATATGGCATAAAAATTCCCTGACCGATCCGTTCTCCCTTCTTTATATGATAATCCCGTAGCCCATAGTTAATAAGTTGGAAGAAGATTTCACCTTCATTACTATCATTATCATAATAATCTGCATCCACAATGCCGATTCCATTTGGTAGAATCAAGCGGCGTTTAAAAGGACCACTTGATCGGTTAGCTAATAAAAGAAATTCATCAGGTTGCATATAGGCTTTGATGCCGGTGGGTACTAAGTATGGCTTTAAGCAGGAATCAGCAGCCTTAAATTCTTCATCAGTTAGCTTTTTTTGTTGATGGATTTGCCATAGCGCCTTCAAGAAATTGCCCTTCCAAATTGATGGCAGAATAAAATCTTCTGATGCCTCAAAATCATATCCGGCCGCCCGAGTTGTTTGCCGTTGGGGTAAATGTATATCTTGGCCTTTCTTACTAGAAACAATCTTAAATCCACGTTTCATTACGTTCACCTCATAGTGTTTTATTCTTAATAATTCCAGTATACTATTATATGCTAGATAATAAGTTAATGGTATCGCTTTGATAACTTGACTTTTAAAAGCAGTTTATCGAAAATTATTATGAAAGGATGTGTTTATATGCAATATCGAGTTGATGGGCAGCGGATCATTGCTTTTGATGATCAAGAACCTTTAGTTGGCGAGATCAGTTTTCCAAAAGTTCCAGATACAAATGATCATGTTGTTGTCGAACGCGTTTTTGTGCAACCAACTTACCGTGGGCAAGGAATTGCAGCTGAACTAGTACGTCAATTTGTGGATTATGCAACAAAAAAACAATACATTGTCAAGCTCATGTGTCCATATGCGGTAGCGCAATTCAAACTACATCCAGAATATCAGCAACTATTGCCAGTTGCAGATCGCTTTAATTAGGAGGAATATTAATGGATCAAAATGCATTAAAAGAACAAACAGGTAAGGAATCAGTTAAGTACATTAAATCTGGGATGATTGTCGGTCTTGGAACTGGATCAACCGTTAAATATATGGTTGATGAGCTTGGTAAGCAAGTCCAAGAAGGTAAAATCAAAGATATCATCGGTGTAACAACTTCAAACCGAACTGCTAAGCAAGCACGCGATCTCGGAATTACAATTAAAGATATTGATGACGTTAACCACATCGATTTAACTATTGACGGGGCCGATGAAATCAGTGATGACTTCCAAGGTATCAAAGGTGGCGGTGGTGCCCTCCTTTGGGAAAAGATCGTTGCCAATGCCTCAAATAAAGTAATGTGGATTGTCGACGAAAGCAAACTCGTCCACAAACTTGGTGCTTTCCCTCTTCCGGTTGAAGTAATCCCATTTGGTTCCCAACATGTCTTTGACCGTCTTGAAAAGAAAGGCTACAAGCCAACTTGGCGGATGGACGGAGATAAAAAGTTCCGTACTGATGAAAATAACTATATTATTGACCTTCACCTTGGCGAAATTGATGATCCGAAGGCCTTAGCCGATGAATTGATCCACATGGTTGGGATTGTCGAAACTGGTTTATTCTTAAATCGAGTTAACGACGTAATTGTTGGTACTCCAGAAGGCCCAAAGGTATTGCACGCTCGTTAATTCAATCTATTCAAAGGAGATATTGCAAATGAGCTTTTCAATTAATAAAGAAGATATCGCTAGTTTTCATAAAAACTACCGTCATCACCCTAATAGCAGTGTCTTAGAAAATACTGTTACAAAAAACGGTGTACGGAATGCCAGCTTTAATTGGCATTCAATTGCTGATAATACTCCTCATTTCTCCATTGACCTCAAAACAGGGGACGTTGCTGATCAAAAACAATCCGGTCGTTGTTGGATGTTTGCGGCACTCAACACAATGCGTCATGATATGCAGCAAAAGTTTAACTTGCCTGATAATTTTGAACTTTCACAAGCTTACCAGTTCTTCTGGGACAAGTTTGAAAAATCCAATTACTTCTACCAAAACGTAATTAAGACTGCTAAAAAGCCTACCGACAGCCGAAAAGTTTCATGGTTAATGAACGAGCCACAAAACGATGGTGGGCAATGGGATATGCTCTGTGCCCTTATCAGCAAATATGGGGTTATGCCAAAAGCGGCAATGCCCGAATCATTTAACTCTTCTAACTCACGGGGAATTGATGAAGTCCTAAACAACAAGCTTCGTCATGATGCCGTTATTTTGCGGAAAATGATTAACGAAGATCATGCAAATGAAGAAGCAATTGACGAAGCGCGCCGTAAGATGTTAAACGAAAATTATCGAATGCTTGCTTACACGTTTGGTGAACCGGTTAGCCACTTTGACTTCGAATATCGGACAAAGAAGGACAACGAATTCCACCGCGATACTAATCTTACACCACAAGAATTCTTCAAGAAGTATGTTGGCTGGAACCTTGATGACTATATCTCAATTATCCAAGCACCAACTGCTGATAAGAAGTACCACCAAACTTACACCATTGACATGCTTGGTAATGTCGTTGGCGGTCGCGAAATTAAGCACTTAAACCTGCCAATGGATGAATTTAAGCAACTTGCGATTGAACAATTAAAGAATGGCGAAAGCGTTTGGTTTGGTTCAGATGTTATTAAATATTCAGAAACTAAACTTGGGATTATGGCCCTTAACACTTATGACTACGACAAACTATTTGATATTGATCTTGAAATGACCAAAGCTGAAGCACTGGATTATGGTGAGAGCATGATGGATCACGCAATGGTTATCACTGGTGTTGATCTTGTCGATGGTAAACCAACTAAGTGGAAAGTCGAAAACTCATGGGGAAACAAGGTCGGTCATAAAGGTTACTTTGTTATGAGTGATGATTGGATGGACAAGTACTGCTACCAAGTCGTCATTAATAAGAAGTACCTTAGCGAAGATCTTAAACGTGATTACGCTAAGAGCCCAGTTGTTCTTAAGCCTTGGGATCCAATGGGAACTTTAGCATAATAATTTAACATTAATTTGTGAAAAAGCTGTGATAAACATATTTTATTTATGGCTTTAAAAAAAGATCTCTAACATAGACGTTGGAGATCTTTTTTATTATTCAGTAATATCTGCACCGAAGTACTTTTCAGATAGCTTCTTGACTGTGCCATCTTGTTGAAGTTCCTTAAGCGCTTTGTTGTAGGAAGATTGAATAGCAGTATCTTTCTTGTTAAAAAGCGCTGAAATCTTGGCTGGATCTTGTTCACTAGAAACATCAATCATCTTGAGACCCTTAGTACTGTTCTTCTTGCTGTAAGCGTACCATGCTTCACGCGAGTTAACGGTTCCGGCAGCCCGACCTTGCTTGATCATATCTAAGGAACTAGCAAAATCGCCATTTGGTGTAAGGTTACCCTTATATTTTTTAACCACATTCGCATTATTAGTTCCTGTACCAGCAATAATTTTCTTCCCCTTAATATCCTTCAAGCTCTTGATATTACTATCAGTAGGAACAATTAATGCAAACCGTGACTTAATATATGGCGTAGAGAAATTATATTGCTTTGCTCGTTCTGGTGTCTGTGTAATGTTGTTCATTACTACATCAAACTTACCTGAACCAAGGCCGGCAATTAGCGAATCCCATTTAGTTGGTACAAAGTTAGCTTTTAAGCCCATCTTTTTAGCAACTGCTTTACCAAGGTCTACTTCAAAACCAGTTAATTTATTATTTTTACGGTAAGAATACGGGGAGTAAGTTCCCTCAAGACCAATTGTCAATTCTCCCTTATGAACTAATTCTGAATTAACAGCTGATGAAGCAGCAGAGACACCTGTAATTCCCGCAGAGGTACCGACTGTTAAGGCTGCAATTGTTAATAGTGCTTTCTTCCAAAATTTCATTATTCTAAACTTCCTTTATTTTAAATTTTCCATTGTCATTGAGGCGATAAAGTTCTTAATTCGTTTATTTGGATTATCTGGAGCAAAAAACTCATCCGGAGTACCATCATATAAAATTTCGCCATTTTCCACAAAAATAATCTTATCCGCAACATGTTTCGCAAAGACCATGTTATGAGTAACAATTACCATTGATTGTTTTTCTTCAGCTAATTGCAATAGAACCTTCAACACACTAAGTTCTAATTCTGGATCTAGAGCAGAAGTTGGTTCATCAAGTAAGATATACTTTGGTGACATTGCCAATGCCCGAGCAATCGCTACCCGCTGTGCCTGTCCACCTGATAATTCATTCGGATAGGTTTCCCCGTAATCTGCTAAGCCCACTTTAGCAAGTAAATTATGCGCATTTGCAATTGCTTCTTTTTTCGGCTGTTTCAAAACCTGTGTTGGTCCTTCAATAATATTACCAAGGACAGTTTTATTAGGGAAAAGATTGTAGTCTTGAAAAACCATCCCTGTTTCTTGACGAATTGCCAACTTATCTTTATTGCTTATTTTTTGACTGAAATCCAAATGATGATCATCAAAATCGTACTGGCCGCTCTCTGGCATTACTAGTAAGTTAAGCGATCGAAGAATTGTTGATTTTCCAGATCCAGATGGACCAACCATTACTGTTGTTTTACCTGTAGGAAACTCTAACGTGGTATTTTTCAAGACATTTTTATTACCAAAACTTTTATTAATATTTGTTAATTTCATTTTTCTCACCTATTATTTGCATTCACTTGCCGATCTACTACCCGCTCAAGATATCCTTGAAAATAAGATAGAATTGTCGTAAAGACAGCGTAAACCATTGCTACTAAAGTATACATAAGTAATGGTTGATAATTTTCGGCCGCAATTTGTTGACTAACGGCAAACATTTCCATAATTGTAATTGAAGCAGCCAGTGACGTGTCCTTTACCAAGCTTATAAAACTATTTGATAGCGGCGGTAAAGCTACTCTTAAGGCTTGCGGTAAAATAATTCGCCATAAGATTTGCAACCTCGTCATTCCGATTGCTGCGCCTGCTTCCCATTGCCCAGTAGGAACTGAACTGATCGCTGCTCGAATTGTTTCTGAAGCATAAGCACCGGTATTAAGCGAAAATGTAATAATGCCAGCTGTAAATGGCTCTAATTTTATTCCATGCGGTAGGACTCCCTTAATTCTCAGATATGGCAGTCCAAAGAATACAATAAATAATTGAACTAGCAGCGGTGTTGACCGAAAAAGCCAGACGTAAAAACTAGCAATCCACTTAAGAATCATGAATGCACCACGCTGACGTGAAAGACGAATTAAAGCTGTTACTAATGCAATAATCAGCCCAAAGAAAAATGAAATAATCGCTAACGGAATCGTATATTTAAATCCCGCTGCTAAGAGTTGTGGTAAAGATGTCTTGATAATTTCCCACATAAGTCACAGTTTCCCTTCTTCTATAATTAATCTAATTTTTTAAGTGCTTGTTGCAAGTCAGCAATAATATCTTCAGGGTCCTCAATTCCCACTGAAAGACGAATCAACTCATCTTTAATTCCGTTTTCTAATCGTATTTCCCGGGGAATAGATCCATGGGTCATGACAGCTGGAACTTCAATCAAGCTTTCAATCCCTCCTAAACTTTCGGCAAGATCAATTAATTGTAGACTTTCAACAAACTTCTTCGCATCTAAACCGTCCTTAAGTTCAAAGGAGATCATTGCGCCAAAGTTACGCATTTGCTTAGCTGCAACCTCATGACCAGGGAAGTCTTTTAAGCCTGGATAATAAATTTTTCCAATATGATTATCATTTTGGAGGAAGTTAATAACTTCATTCGCATTTTCTTGGTGAACTCGCATCCGCGCACCAAGTGTTTTCATCCCCCGTTGTAATAGCCAACTATCATCAGGACCAAGCGTACTACCAATTGAGTTTTGCAGGAATGCTAATTGTTCAGCGATCTCCTCATCGTTAGTAACTGCTAATCCCGCGACAACATCACTATGGCCACCTAAATATTTGGTTGCGGAGTGAACAACAATATCTGCCCCAAGGGTTAACGGTTGTTGATTATAAGGAGTGGCAAAGGTATTATCAACAATTGTCTTTACTCCATGCTTCTTTGCGATATCGGCAATTGCTTTAATATCAGCGATTTGTAGGAGCGGATTAGTCGGTGTTTCAAAGTAAACTGCAACGGTATTATCTTGAATTGCATTTTCTACTGCTTCAAGGTCTTGCATATCAACAACAGTAAATTCAAGGCCAAAGCGTTTTAATACCTTATTGATTAACCGGAACGTTCCCCCATATACATCACTACCAACTACAAAATGATCGCCTTGAGAGAATAAAGAAAAAGTAGCATGAATAGCAGCAGATCCAGAAGCAAATGCAAAGCCGGCTGCCCCATGTTCAAGCTCTGCGATTAATTTTTCAAGAGACGCACGTGTTGGATTTCCTGTCCGAGAATATTCCCATTTAGGTTCACCGCCAAGAACGTGTTGATGGAATGTTGATGAACGGTAGATCGGCGTTGAAACGGCACCAGTTGTTGGATCCTCGCTATTACCGCCATGAATTAATTGTGTGTTGAATTTCATAATATCTATCTCCTTTAGAATGCAAAAACGAATACAAAAAAGGCGCAAACTCAAGAACTTCTCACTTGAATTTGCGCCTTATGCATTTATTCCCGATTACGTTAGCAGTTACTCAACTAAAAGTAAGCACACCAAACTGTGGGTCGCATAAGACGCGATCCACAACAACAAACAGTAGCGTTAATTAATTGTTTGTTAAACATGACGTGTTCCTCCTAACTTAGTATGTCAAAAGCATAACTTATAAAAAATAAGTTGTCAATACAATTACAAAAATTTATTTAAATTGATCGTCAAGAAACTTCTGCACAATGTTATAAATTGTTGGACTCCAGAAATCTCGTTCATGGTTCGCACCCTTAACCCGGTACGCTTCAACAGAATTTCCATTATCCTTCAACCGCATATACATTTTTTCCATTTGTTCATATGGAACAACTTTATCAGCATCTCCGTGGAACAATAAGAATGGTGGATAGTTTTGCCCATCTTTGACTTGATATAGGGGACTCATTTGCTTTTCAATTTCTGGCCACTTTGATACATCAGACCCCAATAAGCAATATTGCAGTAACTTATTTCCTGGAACGTTAGCATCATACTCAAAGGTCTTCTCCACGTCCATTGGTGCAAAACAACTAACCACAGCATCTACTGCATCCGATTCGTCTTGATAAAGGTCAACTTTATAGCGCGGATCATCACCCGTTAAGCCGACTAGCATTGCCGCATTGGCTCCAGAGGAAGTTCCCCAAATTGCAACCTGTTGCGGATCAACTGCATATTTTTGCGCATTTGCCCGCAAGAAGCGAATGGCAGTCTTAACATCTTGCAAAAAGGCCGGAAATGGGTGTCCATTGATTGAACTACGATGTTGAACAGTCGCCACAATATAACCTGCCCGAACAAATTGAACCAGTTGTGGAATTTCTTCCCCCATTTTTGGTGTTCGCCACGAGCTTCCTTGAACAAAAACAATCAATGGCCGTGGTTCTGTTTGATATTGTTTTGGGAAACGTTGCGTCCACGGTGCTAAGATCGACATATGTAATGCTTCCCCATCCATTGCACCATAAACAATATTTTCAATTAAGCGTACTTGGCCGCTTAACGTTGGGTTATTTGCTAATTCGTGTATTGTCATCAATTTCACCATCCATTGTTATAAAAGTCTTTTTAATGACATTAAGATGGTCATCAAAGCGATATAAAATTGGCTTTCCATTTGGAACTTCCACTTTATCAATATCATCATCTGAAATACCATCTAAATATTTAATTAGTGCCCGCAAAGAACTACCGTGGGCAACAATTAACTGATTATGTCCATCGATTAAACGAGGCGCAATATGGTCTTGCCAATATGGGAGGAGTCGTTGGAGCGTCATTTCTAAACTCTCACTAAGCGGAATCTTAACTCCTAAGCGATCATAACGGCGATCATGCTGACGTTCTTTTAATTGTGGTGGTAAATCCTTAAAACCACGCCGCCATTTATGAAGCTGTTCTGCACCGATTTCTTTCTTCACTTCATCTTTGTTCCGACCACTTAATGCCCCATAATGACGTTCATTTAGTCGCCACGTTTTATGAACAGGAATATATAACTGATTAATTTCTTCGAGGATAATATTAGTCGTCATGATTGCCCGTTCCATGTAGGACGTATACGCATCACTAAATTTGATACCTAGTTTTAGCAATTCCTTGCCGACTAATTCCCCCTGTTCAATTCCTTTAGGGGTCAATGGAACATCAGTCCAGCCAGTAAAAATATTATCACGGTTAGCTTGACTTTGCCCATGACGTACAATTACTAATTCTGCCATTTTTTTCACTCCCCTTTGCCACTATCTTATAATAGCGCATTTCACTAGTGCTTAACAATTAAACTAGCTGCAGAAGGTTATTTTACAGCCGACTTTTCTGCCGTATAATTATTAAGGTAAGTATTTGAGGAAAGGAAAAATTAAACTGATTTGGTTTAATTCTCAATTTTATGAAATCTAAAATTGCTAATCTAATTAATTGGGGGCTCCCATACTGTGCTATCGCTGCAATGGCCTATTTAATCATGTTCCCCCAGTTTGTATCACATGGAGTTATTTTAGGAACAGACTCCATTTTTCATTTTAACCGTTTTTACGATGCAGCCAAGCAAATTCAACAGCTTAATTTTAGCTATTTTCAAAGTAATTATAGTTTTCAACAAAGTGGTCGCATCATCAATGCGGTTTATGGGCCCCTCTTTGCATATTTAAATGGGACTATTCTTGGAATAGTAGGAACTTGGTATCAATATCAGATCGTTACTACCTTTATCGTTTATCTATTAGGTGGGATCGGCATGTACCGGCTTGGCATCCGTGTTCATAGTAAACGGACCTTTGCAATTATCTGTGCCTTAATTTATATGAACATTGGATGGCTTCCGCGATGGGAATTAGCGCAGAACATGAATGCATGGGGAGCTGCTCTGGCCCCCTATATGGTAATTTGTGGAGTACGGATGATCCAGGACCACCAACGACCAGTCAACTGGCTACAATTGATGACCCTAATGACAATCATCATTCAAATTCATATGCTAAGTTCTTTGTTTTTTGTGGCTACGCTAACACCGTTCTTTATTATTGGTTTAATTATAACGACTAACCGTAAGCAAATGTGGATCGAAACGCTAAAGGCAGTCGGCGGAACGGTTATTTTAACGGCCAATGTCTGGGGAGCTCTATTAATGCTTAACCTCCACAATAATATTGCCCATCCTGCTGATTTTAGTCTCGCAGATAACGTATTATTGCCCTCAATGTTTAGCAGTACACGCGATTATCTAATCTATGCAATGTGGATTCTCTTTATCCTTCAACTCATCTACGTATTATTTACTTTTAAAAAATCGCTTATTAATACAGTACTGACATTACTTGGTTCTTTGATTTTCTTACTTAGTTCTTTCCTTACTCCTTGGTCCTTTTTCCAAGATGTGATCCCTGCACTTGGTCACACTTTGCAGTTTCCAAACCGGTTAACAATTATTGCCTTTCCTCTTTTGCTTGCAGGAGTTGGGATCAGTGCTACAACCCTTGATAAAAAAGCGCAAGAGATTGACTTGCGAAATCAATTAATCACCGGCATCCTCTTACTAATGGTTTTTCTGGTCTTTACTCCTACAACAATTGATGTTTACAAACGAGCAGCCCGCTATGACTCAGAAATTGTCCTTAATAGTTTTAGTGCAATTACCCGAGTAAGTGAAAATAAGGCCGCACTTCGACACTCTGTCCATGATCTTTATCCTGGTCAATTGTTAACGATGGTCGAAAAGAGAAGTCCTGACTATTTACCAATTCCTAAGAAGTACATGAATCAAAAATATGTTCGTTCTTATGCCTATGAAGGGCAAATTATTAATGAATCGCACAAATATACTCATACTGTCTTGCCTCATGGGGGATTACAATTATCATGGGAAGCAGGAAAAGCAGGAAAAGTACGGTTGCCAATTATTACGTATCATGAATCAAAATTAACGGTTAATGGCCAGCTACTTCGCCACTATCAGCGATCCTCAGTTGGTGCTCCTTACATTCAACAGCGTAAAGGGAAAAATACTGTTACTCTCTACTTTAAGCAAGCACGGTGGTTCACCGCCTTACTAGTAATCTCATTAGTTGGTCTTAGCATGCTTGCAATTTATGGTCTTTATTATTTCTGTACCCATATTAAGAAATACTTCCAAGGGGTTACCGCTGGACAAATTAATTAACACAACAAGAGGCTGGGAGAAAACTTTTGTTTTCTCTCAGCCTCAACTACTTTTATGAACAATAGAAAGATAACGTGGAACTAGCTTCGCGTCGCCACAAGGCTCGCGTCTAAGTACGAACGATAATCAGCCCGTGCCGTGCTAATCATCGTCCTAGCTTAGCCAACCGCCTTGTCGAGGAGGTTATTTCCCACTCTCTTTGTTATAACTTTTTTATGAATGTAGAGGCCTGGAAAACATTCCAACTGCCTTACTATTTTGCATTCAATACAAACGAAAACTCAACATCACGGTCGGCAGGAATATGATACTGTTCTTCAACATCTGCACCCCAGCTATCAATTCCCCCAACACCTCGAACCGCCCCTGCAACAACGAGAACAGTTCGTCGTGCAAGTGGGAGCTCTTCGATGTGTGTTGCATTTTCCAATTCCTCCGCTGTATATGGTAAACAACTAAAGGCAAATGGTTGCATATCCTGCTTAACAGTTAAGCTAAACGGTTCACGAGAATGATCAGCATTATTTTGGGTGGCATCACGGGTAATTGTTAATGCATGAGTATCCATGTGCATTCCATTTTCCTGCGGGACTAAATACTTCGTAACCGGTAAACCATTAACGTGGAAGGTGCCCTCAGTCGCTCCTGCCATCCGGTCGGGATAAGTTTCACCGGATAATCCTTGATAGTCAAAGCCAGTAGCAACTGTTGGCATGATAAAACGCATTCCTACTACTGGTAGACCAGGTAAGTCTTCATGACCGTAATAGTGCATTGTCACTTTAATCTCACCTTGTCCGTTAACCTCATAAGTTACAGTGACTTGCGTAGCCGGAACTGTTAGCGTCTCAAAAGTATACTTAATTTTGACGTTCTCAGCAGATACCGGATCACTAAATTCATTGGTTATCGGCGCAATAGGTAATTCAGCAAAGTGTTGGTTATCAACTGTCAGGTCAATCCCAACACACTTATGGAAAGTATCCGCTGCTAACCACTGAGCAGACCGAATATTAAAGCCGCTTCCCCGGTCATTATCAGTGGTTGCCCGCCAAAACGTCGGCATTGGTTCACGATATAGCCATTCTTTACCGTTTAGTTTAAGCGATTCTAATCCACCACGCTCATAGCTAAAAATATAATGAAAGCCGTCACCACTAAGTCCTAACGTCGCATCACCATATATCACGCGTAATTTATTTGTGTAAGCCATAGTAGTATCTTACCTCCTGCATTGCCGGCTTCGGTGTCCGATCAGCAAACATCAAGCCATCTCCCGAGAATTCGTAATCTGAGTGACGATCATCGAAATCACCACCGTAGCGCATCACTTCTTGCCCACTTATCGGATCCTTAACAAGGAGGGCTTGGTCAATAAAGTCCCAAATGAAGCCACCAAAGTATTGTGGGTATTTATCAAGTAAGGAAATGTACGAACCCATTCCACCATCGGAATTTCCCATATCATGCATGTACTCACATTCCATAAATGGCTTATCTGGATTGTTCTTCAGGTACTCCTCAACTTCTTTAGGTGGTAAGTACATCCAGCTTTCAACGTCTGAGATCCGATCACGGTATTCAGGAGTATGACAAACTCCTTCATAGTGAACAAGCCGACTATCATCGTGCTTCTTATAGAATTCATTCATTTTGACAATATTATCGCCAGCATATGATTCATTACCTAACGACCAGAATAAAATCGACGCGTGGTTCTTAAATGTTTCATAGTTAGTTCGTGCCCGATCTACTACTACGTCACGCCATTGAGGAACTGAACCAGGGACGTTATATGATGGTTCAATTGCCCCCATCTTTTGCCAGGTAGCATGAGATTCCAGATTATTTTCGGCCATCATGTAAATTCCGTTATCATCACAAAGGTAATACCACGGAATCTGATCTGGATAGTGACACGTCCGAACGGCATTAATATTATTTTCCTTAAAGGCGTGAATATCACTCGTCATATCATCCATCGTGATCGCACGGCCCCGTTCAGCATCCCATTCGTGCCGGTTAACACCATTTATGATCAGCCGTTGACCATTCAATAAGACAACATGATCTTTATTAATTTCAATTCGCCGAAAACCAAAACGGTATGGAACGAGTTCGACCAAATTACCTTCGTCATCACGAATTTCAATCAACAATTGATAGAGGTAAGGATTATGGTTATCCCATAAGTGAACATTTTCTAAAAATTGATCCTGAACTTTTACCGTGGAGTCAACAGGGTGGGTCTCATTGACGAGCGTATTACCATCGTTGTCGATAACCCGTACATTAACGTTCCCGGCCTTTTCACCGTGAAGTTGCAGCTCAACATTAAAAATACCGTCCTGATAATTATCGGTAACAATTGGTCGAATATTAAGGTCTTCAATATGAACAAGTGGCTGGGCTAATAGGTTTACACTCCTGAAGATACCGGAAAAGCGGAACATATCTTGGTCCTCAATCCACGAGGCGGTACTATGCTTGAAAACTTCCACAGCCAAAACATTACCTTCATCTTGAATGTAAGGAGTCAGGTCAAATTCAGAGGGAGTAAAACTATCTTCAGCGTAACCAATAAAGTGACCATTAAGCCAAACATACATGGCACGCTCGACACCGTCAAACCGGATGCGAACCTGCTTTCCCCGTAAGGAAGGATCAAGGTCAAAATGTTTTAAGTATTCGCCAACAGTATTGTCATCCCCATCGCTAAACGATCCTTCTTGCGCATCATCAGGACTAAGGGCATACGCAGGACGACGGTAAATCTTTCCTTCCCACGGAATCAAAGTGTTAATGTAATTATTTTGGGCATAATTATTTAGTTCAATCTCACTAGGGACTTCGATTGTTCCAAAACTACTACTATCATAATCTACCTTATAAAAGTCATTTTCGCGTTCACGCGGGTTTTCAGCAAAGTTAAATTGCCATTGACCATCCAAGTTTTGCGCAAAACGACTATTATTATGACGCCATTCATCATAGTTACCGTAATAATAATGGTCACTATGCGCAGGTAATTGATTGATCCGGAATGTTTCTGGATCATCAAGCCATTTGATATCTGCATCCATTGATAAATCCCTCCTCGTTACTATCTACAACACCTAAAGTATAGCGCTTTCATCGATGAGATAGCAAGAGGAGAGGTAAAATTTACGTAAATTTTATTAAACAGAAATTTTAAAACAAAAAAGGCACTGAGCAAATATTACTCAGTGTCTTTTAAATAGTGCGGCCGAGAGGACTTGAACCTCCACGGTCATAATCGACCATAAGATCCTTAATCTTACGCGTCTGCCAGTTCCGCCACGGCCGCATATCAACCAACGAATATTATTATAGCAAGATACCTATTCGTTGGCAACAACTTTTTTCAATTTTTTAAAATAAATTTTTGACCACATCGGCGACAAATGTATCGTTGGGTATTGAAACGCCGTTGGCGCGCGATTTCAACACCACAACCGGTACATATATAATACCATTTTTTCTTGGAATTTACCTTTCTTTTACTAGTTGGTGGCGCATATCTTGATCCACCAACCTGTGTCAATAGAGCTTTAAATTCCCTACTGCGATGGTGATAATCCATTCCTAACAGATGTAAATGATAATGACACAATTCATGAAGAACCACTTGGCGCAGATTATGAAGATCAAATTCAGTATACATTAACGGGTTGATATCAATATGATGGTCACCTAAATGATAACGTCCACCGGTTGTTTTTAACCGCTTATTAAAAAATACCTTGTGCGTAAATTTCCGCCCAAAGTATTCTTTTGACCACTGTTCAGTCAATTGTTGTAATTCCGCATTAGTCATTTGTGACTGTCTCCGGTTCAAGCATTGTTAATTGAATACGCTGACGCTTCAAGTCGACATCATCGATCCATACGTCCACAATATCACCAACGGCTACCATTGCCCGCGGATCACGAATGAATTGCTTACTCATCTTTGAAACGTGAACTAACCCATCATGTTTGACACCAATATCAACAAAGGCCCCAAAGTCGACAACGTTCCGGACAGTTCCTTGAAGTTTCATCCCCGGTTTAAGGTCTTCAATCGTCATTACATCATGACGCAATAGCGGAGCAGGCATTGAATCACGAAGGTCACGGCCAGGCTTTTGCAAGGAAGAAATAATATCAGTAACCGTTTCAGTCCCGACTTGATCATCCGTAAACTGCTTAACATCAATTTTCTTTAACTTATCATCAGCACTTGGTGTTCCCAACTCATCGACATTAATCCCTGCCGCTTGAATAATCTTTTCCGCCACCTGGTAACTTTCTGGGTGGACATCAGTATTATCTAATGGATTTTCGCCACCAATAATCCGTAAGAACCCAACTGATTGTTGATAAGCTTTTGGTCCTAATCGCGGAACCTTCTTTAGCTGTGTCCGGTTAGTATACCGCCCGTTTTCATCACGGTAGGTAACAATATTCTTAGCAATCGTTTTATTAAGCCCCGAAATCCGCGTCAACAATTGGTAACTAGCTGTATTGAGGTTAACGCCAACCCGGTTTACCGCCCGTTCAACAATTGTTTCTAGTTCTCCGTTCAATTCTTTCTTCGGCAAATCATGCTGGTATTGCCCAACTCCAACCGCTTGAGGATCAATTTTGACTAATTCCGCAAGGGGATCTTGCAACCGACGACCAATACTGATTGCGCTTCGTTGTTCAACATGCAGATCAGGGAATTCATCACGTGCTTCTTTACTTGCGGAATAAACCGAGGCACCGGCTTCATTTACGATGACATAATAGATTGGCCGTTTGATCTTTTTAAGTGCTTCCGCAACAAACTGTTCTGATTCCCGGCTAGCTGTCCCGTTCCCAATTGCAATCATTTCAACGTGGTATTTTTCTAGTAAATCAATAAACTCACTTTCTGCTGTCGCACGTTGCTTTTCTGGCGCCGGCTTGTGGGGATAGATAACTGCTTTAGTTAAAAATTTCCCATTTTCATCAAGAACTGCCAACTTACAGCCAGTTCGGTAAGCAGGGTCAAAGCCTAACACAACTTTTCCTTTAATTGGTGCTTGCATCAATAAATGATACAGATTTTCACCAAAGACTTTAATCGCCTGTTTATCAGCACCTTCTGTTAATTGTCGCCGCAGTTCCCGTTCAATTGCTGGACCCAAGAAACGCTTATAAGCATCCTTGTAAGCTTCCTCAATAAAAGCAGTCGCATCATTTTTCTTGCTAGTTTTAATCAAACGGAAACGAAGGTAATTCATCACCGGTTCTTCATCTAAGGTGATTTTGACGTTAATAATCCCTTCTTTTTCTCCACGATTAAAGGCTAAGATTTGATAGGAATTTAATTTTTGAACTGAACTAGTGAACTCATAATACTGCTTATAAGTCCCCAGCTCATCTTTTTCTTCTCCACCACGTTTTACACTTGTCTCTAATTGACCATGTTGGGCAGTATAATTTCGCAACCAGCTTCGTACCGTGGCCATTTCACTAATTGCTTCAGCCAAAATTTCATGTGCCCCTGTTAATGCACTTTCAGCATCAGGAACATCATCGTTAATAAACTCTTGTGCCTTCGCACTTAAATCGTCATCAGGATAAGATAATAGCCAATTTGCTAATGGTGCTAAGCCATGTTCACGAGCTTGTTGGGCCTTTGTCTGCCGCTTTTGCTTATATGGCAAATAAAGGTCTTCTACTTCTTGCAATTCAGTCGCACCGTTAATTTGCTTTTCGAGCGCCGGGGTTAACTTACCGAGCTCTTTAATTTTATTGATAACTGTTGCTTGACGTTCCCGCAATGTCGTTACCCGGTGATACTCATCCCGGATAGCTTGCAATTGAACTTCATCAAGTGTGCCCGTCATTTCTTTACGGTAACGGGCAATGAAAGGAATCGTATTTCCTTCATCCATTAATCCGAGGGCTGCTTTAATTTGTTGAGGACGAATATCCGGTAATTGTTTGCTAACAAGTTGAAGTGTTTCTTCTTCCATTGTCTGTTAAACTCCTTCTTAAACTAGTAAAGAGACTGAGTTGATGCCCAGCCTCCCATTTTATTATCAATTTACTTCCACCAAGTATCGTATGGAGCAATCGGTAAGTGACGCTTATGTTGAGTTCGCCGATACCAGCCTTCAATTTTTTCAGCAGCTGCTTGCGAAACTTCACGACCTTCTAAATAGTCATCGATTTCATCATAACGAACACCAAGCGCTTCTTCATCGGGACGCATTGGTTTGTCTTCTTCCAAGTCAGCAGTTGGTGTTTTATCATAAAGCTTTGCCGGTGCTCCTAAGAATTGTAATAAGGCTTTTCCTTGTCGCTTATCCAATCCAGAAAGCGGCGTAATATCTGCACCACCATCCCCAAACTTAGTATAAAAACCAGTTACTGCTTCAGCGGCGTGGTCTGTTCCCACTACAGCTCCTTTGTTTTTTCCGCCAATCGCATATTGGACAATCATTCGTTCCCGGGCTTTAATGTTTCCCTTATTAAAATCGCTAATTGGCGTGCCTGCCTCATTTAAGGATGCCACCATCGCATCAGTAGCCGCCTTAATATTAACCCGCATTATTTTATCAGGTTTAATAAAGTCATTAATTGCAAACATTGCGTCCGATTCATCAGCCTGCTCACCATATGGAAGTCGGACTGCAATAAATTGGTATTCATTGTCGCCAGTCTCTTCCCGCAGCTTTTCGACGGCCAATTGTGAAAGTCGTCCCGCTAAACTTGAATCTTGTCCGCCAGAAATTCCTAATACCAGGGTCTTCATCTTAGTGGTTTGGAGAAAATCACAGATGAACTGAACACGGTTAGTTACTTCTGCTTGGGGATCAATTTGTGAGTTAACGCCTAATGCATTAATTATTTCTTCTTGATACTTTCGCACTACAGATTACCTCTACTTATTCAATGATTTAACATATTCATGAACTTGGTGAATTAATTTAAGCTTATTATCATAGCATTTCTGTGATAAATCGACCGGATATACTTCTGGGTTTAAATCTCGTTTATATTCATCCCATAAAGCATTTAAACTATCAAAACGGTGTTGACGGCTCTCCTCTAAGGTTGGTTCATTATAAACATACTTACCGTCTTGCCAGATTGGCTTTAGCATTGGCCGCGCAGTAAAATCCTCCACATCCTTTTGTTGGAGTGGGAAGTTAGGATTGAACATATTGAGTGATTTTTCATTACGCGGATCCTCATCAACTAAGGTAATATAATCCCCTTCACTCTTGTGGTCTGCACGATCGTTAATCCGCCACACTTGTTTTTTGCCGGGAGTTGACATTTTACCAACATTATTAGAGATCTTAATCGTATCAACAAGTCGGCCATCTTCATCTTCAATAGCAACTAATTTATATACCGCTCCTAAAGTTGGTTGATCATAAGCAGTAATCAATTTGGTTCCAATGCCCCACGTATCAATCTTTGCTCCTTGCATTTGCAAATTTTGGATTGTCTTTTCATCTAGGCCATTAGACGCGATGATTTTTGCGTCTGGGAAACCAGCATCATCCAACATTTTGCGTACTTTTTTAGATAAGTAAGCCATATCACCACTATCAATCCGGACCCCAATAAAGTTAATTTTATCACCAAATTCCTTGGCAACCTTAATTGCATTTGGAACCCCACTCTTTAAGGTATCAAAAGTATCCACAAGAAAGACACAATCATGATGAGTTTCTGCATATGCTTTAAATGCGTCATAATCATTCATGTATACCTGCACAAGGGCATGGGCATGCGTTCCGGAGATCGGGATCCCAAATAATTTACCTGCACGGACGTTACTTGTAGCATCAAAACCACCAATGTATGCTGCTCGCGTTCCCCACAAAGCCGCATCCAATTCCTGTGCCCTACGTGAGCCAAATTCCATTACAGTTTGGTTGCCGACAATCGACTTAATCCGTGAAGCTTTTGTCGCAATCATAATCTGATAATTAAGAATATTTAAAATTGCTGTTTCAATCAATTGTCCTTCAATAATCGGCGCATCAACTTGAATAATCGGTTCATGGTTAAATACCAAATCTCCTTCTTCAAAGCTGCTGATTGAACCCGTAAATTTAAAGTTACGTAAGTATTCTAAAAAGTCATCGTCAAATTGATTCGTAGACTTTAAATATTCAATGTCGCTATCAGTAAAATGTAATTGTTTCACATAGCGAATAATGTGATCTAACCCGGCAAAAACAGCGTACCCATTATCAAATGGCATTTTACGAAAGAAAGCCTCAAAGACAGCACGACGGTTACCCATTCCTTTTTTCCAGTAGGTCTGCATCATACTCAATTCATACGCATCAGTATGAAGGGTAAGGCTATCATCCGGATAATCAAATTTCATTAGTATAATTCCTCTCAAAAGTAATATTATTAATCAGTATTGTAACATGGATTTGTCTTGATTACTTTTCAAAGACAAATTCAAACCGCGATCCAACATATTGAGTGTGGACATATTCAAATGGACGACCATCTTGTAAGTAAGATAATTGGGTCATTCGTAAGAGAGCATCCCCTCGCTTAATCTGCAAGTAGTTAGCAATCTTTTCTGTCGCCTTCGTTGCTGAAATATGCTGGGTTGCATGACCAGGATAAAGGTTTGCCTTTTTTTCTAGTGTCCGATAAAAAGACGTGGTAATTTCTTCCTTACTAAATTTTTGAACAAGGTTAGCAGGAACAGTTGCAATTTCATAACAAATTGGCACATCATTTCCATAACGAACCCGTTCCATTCGTAAAACCTGTTCATCTGGGGCTAACTTTAGTTTTTCAACCTCTGTTTGCGAGGGGATCGTCAAGTGGTAAGAAATCGTCTTACTAGCAGCTTTCTTCCCTGTCGCATGCATTAATTCAGTAAAGCTCGTTATTCCTGACATTTTTTCTTGAACTTTACGATTTGCGACAAAAGTTCCGGAACCAACTCTTCGCTCAAGAATTCCTTCATCAACCAATGCTTGAATTGCTTGCCGGAGAGTCATTCGACTGACACCGAAGTCATTAGCGAGTTCGCGTTCAGCAGGAATTTTATCGCCAACTTTCCACTCACCATCTTCAATGTTTTGTCTTAACTGATTGTGAATTTGAATATAAACAGGTGAACTCATTTTCTTTCCTCCTTACGCCATAGACATTGCGCATGTGTATATTTTACACCATCCCAAAAATCTAGACCAATTTCTTAAAATATCACCAAAAGATTAATAAAAATTAGAGACCGTGGAAAGTCACTTTCTTCCCCAGTCTCTAATTTTTAATTTTTATTATTTTGTCGTAATTTCAATGCTCGTTCAAGGGAGCGATCAACAATAATTGATTGCGAATCAGCAACAGGGTATGTAGTTTCAGGATCCATCTCTTCCGCAAAAGATAATTCAGTACAACCTAAAACGACTACATCTGCTCCTTGTTCTTCAATCATTTTCCGCACTAGCTCATGATACTTGTTGCCATCAGAATGACCAGCCTCTTTAATATCATGGTAAATCAAGTCTTCTGTCATCTCGGCAATCTCAGGAGTAGGCTTGATAAGTTCATACCCAGCCTTCTCAATATAAGGATCATATAAGTTAGCTGCCAAAGTTCCCTTAGTGGCTAATAGACCAACCCGCTTTGCATCCGGCTTAATCTTCTTTATCTCATTAACTGTTTCTTGCAACATGTTGAGAATTGGAATTTCCGTTGCTGCCTGTAACTTATCAAAAGAGTAATGAGCTGTATTACAAATTAAGACAAAGAATGCAGGATTCAAAAGGCTTTGCTGTTTAATATCTTCAATCAGGGCCGCATTAGGATCTGGTTGACTATGATCAAGAATCCATGTAGTACGATCAGGAACGGTTGCATGGTTAACAACTAAATAGTTTAAGTAATCTTGATCACGATGGATTGGCGTTCTCTTATCTAACAGACGTACATAACTTTCTGTTGCCAGCGTCCCCATTCCACCTAAAATTGTAAAAAATTGTTGCATTATAATTTTGCACGCCCTTTCTAAGCAAATAAATTATGATAGTAGCGCCACAAAAATCGGCCCTAGTAATGTAATTCCAATATTACCAACTACAAACGCCGGAGTAAAGGCAGCCGCATAATATGCTCCACCTTCCGGACCTGCCTTTTGCGAAATCTCATTCATGGCTGCTGCAATCGTTCCTGAACCAGTTAACGCGCCAATTAAAGCAAGAGGTTCCATCTTCAATATATAGCGCCCAAAGAACAGCGTTAGCAAATGTGGCATTATCGAAATCATCGCCCCAACAAATAAAACCCCGATACCTAACGACTTAATTGCACTTGTAAATGCTTGAGCTGATTGCAAACCAACTGTCCCCACAAAAAGCGTTAGCCCAAAACTCTGAAGAAAACTAGTTACCGTTACAGGGATTGATTTACGATCACGGTGACGTTCAATCCATGAACTCAGGATTAACCCCATAATTAAAGCCGCCGTTCCATTCCCTAGTTGCAAAGGAATACTGTTTAATTTTATCCCGATAATTCCTAAAAGGGAAGCACAACCGATTCCTAAAGAAAATAAAGAATAATTCATTGCTGTATCTGCAGCTTTCCAGCGCCCCATCTTTTTCAAGATTGCCTTTGTTCGCGAAGTATTACCGGTTAATGAAATCACATCTCCTGGCCGCAACTGGTTAATTAACTGTTGGTTCCCACTAACCGGGTCTTGAATATTTACAAAGACCCCATGTTGACGCAAAATTGCTAATTCACCTGGTTTAAAGTTTTTCCCTAAAACAAAGGCTCGTTCACGCGGCGCATTTGTGGGGGTCAACACTTCCGTTAAGCCTGGTACTCGCATCAACCGATCGAAATGAACGGCATAACCAATAACAGTTAGCAAATCACCAGCCTGCAATTGATATTCAAGGTGGTCAGTCATTTTACCATCATGAAAAGCAGCTAACCCAATAATCCGGTAATTAGATCGCCGATTAAATTCCTCAAGCGTCTTACTAACAAGTGGCGAATCATCTGCAATGCGATAGGTTCGTCGCCAAGTTGGATTAGGGTTTTTAGCATGAAAGTGGTAATGGTCAGCCATTTTGGGTCCTTGTTCAGCAATCGAAATCCCCAAAATTTTAGGGGCTAGGTCACGTAAAAAGATAATTACCCCTAATGTTCCAAAAACGTATGTTAAAGCATAAGCAACCGGGAGCTGAGCCTCATAAGTTGCCTTAACGCTTTGACTAACAGGCAATGACCCAATCGTTTGCAACGAACTGGCAACGGTAGCTGACTGGGTGAGGGCTCCTGAAATAACACCGGCAGCGATCCCTGGTCCAATCTTAAAGGCAGAAAAAAGACTCCACCCAACAAAGAACGCAACAAGCATCCAGAAAATACTAGCGATTAAAATGCGAACCCCAAATAATTTCAAACTAACTAACAACTGGGGCCCGATCCGATAACCAACAGAGAACATGAAGGCGCCAAAGAAAATCGTTCCCAACATTTCATCCCGAGGAAAACTCCCAATCTGCCCCACGATTAAGGTCACAATTAAAGTTCCCACCGTTGCCCCAATATTAAATTTACCCGCAATTTTATAATTTCCAATTAAAAAGCCAATTGCAAGACAAATAAACAGCGTAAAAACCTGATTGCTCACCATAAAGTGAACGATAGAATGTATCATTTTAACTTATAGTCACTTTCTTTAAAAACCTGTAATAACTTGTATTAATCAAGCCACATTATTACATTCTTGTCAGGCTAATTCAACTACTTATTGAGAAATACTTTTCTTCTTTTGTTGCATGCGATAGTTAGTAACCATTGTTAACAAAGTAGTGATTGCCAAAACACCTAATAAGATAAAGTCAAATCGTCCTCCAGCATAGGTACGTCCCATCAGTGAGCCACTGTTGCCCATTTGGAATAAAGCAATTGTGGAGGCAAGGAGACTTGTCCCCAGTGAGCCGGCAAATTGTTGGACCATATTAAAAATTGAGTTTACATCGGGGGCATTTTGTGGTTGAACCAACATTGAAGCATTGGAAATTGTATTAGAAAAAGCAAAATTAAAACCAATTCGTAAAACAACAAAGAAGAGCATTATTAGTAGTGGTGTTAAGTGACGTTGGAAAATACCAAAGCAGCTTGTTCCAATAACTAACAGAATTCCCCCGGAAATAACTGGCGTAGCAAAACCATAACGATCAGCCAAAGTTCCGGCAAATGGCGAGATAAAAGCACCGATTAATGACCCCGGAAATAAAATAAGACCCGCGACAATTGCCGAAGAGTGCAAAACATATTGAACGTAAATAGGAATAACAAGCGAAATCCCAATATTAATAAACTGTAAATTAAAATAAGTGACAGTTGATAGACGTAATGGGACAACCTTAAATACCTTTAAGTCAAACAATTCTGATTTACCATGATTATTGATATAGATAAAGGCGCTAAAGAAAATAATTGCTACCAATAATAAAAGCCAAAATTGCTTTCCAACACCTTGTTTTCCAATTGAAGAAACGGCACTAATTATACTAATAAGGGCAATTGCCAGTGTAATTAAGCTTCCATAACTAAATGCTTTATCATTTCCAAGCGGTTTATTACGAATAAAAAGTTGGCCACATACAAGACTAATCAAAACAATTGGTAGTAAAATCCAAAAGATCATCCGCCATGATAGCATTTCTGAAACGACCCCACCATATGTTGGCCCCAGCGCTGGTGCAAACGAAATAACCATTGCAGCCATTCCAGTCATCATGCCAATTCTTTCACGCGGAATCTCCGTAAAAATTAAATGGAACATGATTGGCGTTGCTAACCCAGTAGCAATCGCTTGAATCAATCTCCCCGTTAACAAAATAGGAAAATTACCAGTCAAAGCACACATCAAGTCACCAATAATGAAAAATGATACTGCAAATAAGTGTAACCAACGTGCTTGATACTGGCGTAATAGATAGGCAGTTGTCCCCATCGTAATTGTTACCATCAATAAATAACCAGTTGTAATCCACTGAATAACATCAAGCGAGACGTTAAACTGTGCAGATAATTCTGGATATGTGACATTCATCGATGTTTCATTCAAAATTCCGATAAACGTTAGTAATGCAAGGGAACCAATTGCGAGATAAATACGTGAATAGTTTTTTTCTGCCATTGCTTTCCGCTTCCTCCTTTAAATCAAAATAAAAAGAGCCACGGTGATAAAAACTCCACCACAGCTCTGCAATAACGATTTAATTCTACCAAGGAAGCAGAACGAAAGTCAACGTTATTATTTTTCTGCTAATTGCTTTAACCAGTCTCTCGTTTTCTCATCCAGATTAGGGGCAATCTTAAATCCGAATGGTGCCAATAACAACCGCACCTTCTCCCATTCAATCGTCTGATCATGATAGATCGTTGTTAGCATCATTGTCGCCATCTGATCTTTCTTATTCTGATCAACTCCTGGCTGATTAATAAACGTAATTGCAGTAATCTTTCTTGCTAATAATTTTGCAATTAACGTCTCCATTTCCTGGATTGTGACTAGGTGCTTAATTCGTAGACGTTTTTCTAACGGAACTCCAGGAAGTTCTTTTTGTAAAAACTTTTGAAGCAAATCCCATTCTCCTAAAATTTCTGGATAGAATTGCCAAGGTACCCGAGCATTAAGACTCGCTAGTAAATTTGGAATGATCGCCTGTAAATCCCCATCATTTTCTTGTAAGGAATCACAAATTTCAATCAAGAAGCGTTGAACAGTTTCTTGAGCCCTAGATTGAACCCTCTTCTTAGCTGTTAAAGCAAAGCGAACCACTAGGAAGTCTGTTAACTGTTCATCATCAATGATTGCACCCGTCGCATTGCGTTTCACCTTGAAATCATTTAGTTGTTTAGTTCGCATGCTTTTGGCAAAATGACCTTGTTTAGGCATTAGCTGTCATTCCTTTTTTATATAACTTAAAATTTTTGAACTAGAAAAGGCTAAGAAAAACAGACGTTTTTCTTAGCCTTCCAATAACAGTTGGGCTAGCTGGATTCGAACCAGCGCATGACGGTACCAAAAACCGTTGCCTTACCGCTTGGCTATAGCCCAATAATAAAGATGGAGGAGGGTGGATTCGAACCGCCGAACCCGAAGGAACGGTTTTACAGACCGTCGCGTTTAACCAGACTTCGCTACTCCTCCAAGAAGTTGCTTGATTAAATATTTCGTATCAATCAACGTTTATTATAATACCTAATTTCCAACCTCATTGCAAGTGTTTTTCTCGATTTTTTTGAAAAAAGCTAGATTTTTTTAGTATAAAGACGGCTAATCCATTGATCTAATAGGCTTTCCCCTTCCCACTCACTATCACTTTTGCGTCTAACGCCAACTGCTTGATTGCGGTATGCAATATTTCCAACGGTAATTAATGGCTGGACATAATGAAGGTGCCCATAAAAAACTGCTTTTACTTCTGGAAATCTAGCGAGTAACGCTCCTAAGTATTCACTGCCCAACATTGCAGTTGTCATCTCCCACATCCGTTGTCGCCGTACTGACTCAATAAGTGGATGTGGGAGAGCTTCCCTAATCGGTGCAAAGTGAGTCATAAAAATAACCTGTTTTTGTTGATTATGAGCTTGTTCTAGGACTTCTGCAACTTGGTGCAAAACAATCGCCATTCGTTCTGGATCATTCATTGGCTGCATAATTGGACGATCCACCCAATATGCCCGCTTCCATTGCGCGACCTCTTTTACATTACTTTTATACGTTGAAAACGAATAATCATACCAACCATTGTTACCGATAATTCGCCAGTTTGTTTGGGGAATATCGATAAATCGATTATGAAAATATAGATCATCATCTAAATTTTCTAATTGTTCATAAGTGACCCCTTTTAACATATCGTGGTTACCGGCTAGATAATGAACCTTTGTGGTAGGCAATTGCGATTGTAGTTCCGCAAAATATGCGCTGGTTTGCTCGAAATCATTAAAGGCATCCCCCACAAAAAAGTAATGGTCAATTTCATGACTAGTTAAATAATGCGCCTGTTGAGTAATAAATTCTGCAACATCAGCATGATTTAAATCCAAATGAAGGTCACTACTTACTGCGATTTTCATAATTCACCTCGAAAAAAAAGAGACCAAGAATTATTCTCGATCTCTTAATATATAATTTTTAATCCACACCATCCATCAAGCCATGAATCTTCTTAACGAATAAGCAAAGGATCAATCCGAAGACGATACTTACTGCCCCGATAATTAAGAAGTATGGAACTTCTGTAGCTGATGAGTAGTACTTAACAACTTGGGCGTTAACCGCTTGTCCAGCAGCATCAGCCAAGAACCACATACTCATCATTTGAGACTTAAATGCCTTTGGTGCAAGTTTAGTAGTTACTGAAAGACCAATTGGTGAAATCAACATTTCAGCGATTTCAACAATGAACCATGAACCAACTAACCAGAATGGGCTAACCCGTCCGGCAGTTGTTCCGTGAATCATAGCTGGAAGTGCCATCCAAACGTATGAAAGACCTGCAATTACTAACCCAGCAGCAAACTTACCAGGAGCACTTGGTTGTTTTTTCCAGTGATCCCAAAGCGCAACGAAGAATGGTGTCAGGATCATAATGAATAATGGGTTCAATGTCTGGAAGTTAGCAGCAGCAAAGTGCCAGCCACCAATGTGTAAGACAGTCCGTTGTTCAGCAAAGAGGGCTAAAACAACTGAACCTGATTCTTCAATTGCCCAGAAGATAGCAGCAGCAATGAAAAGTGGAATGTAAGCAACAACCCGTGACTTTTCATCCTTTGTAACCTTCTTGGAATTCAACATCATTACAAAGTAGTAGATTGGTAAAGCAATAGCAATAACCGTAATGATTGTAATGATATTATTGATGTTTAATTGACCCATTGCCGCAAGCAAGCCAAGGATAATTACTAAGGCAACAACACCAACAATTGACCAAATAATTACTGGACGTAAACTTTCCTTATCGATTGGATCATCAGGATACAAGCTATCTTTTGAAAGATATTTCCGTCCGTCAACTACATATTGAACTAACCCAAAGAACATTCCGATAGCAGCTAGTGAAAAACCAGCATGGAAATTCATTTCACCATGGAAAAGGTTTAAGCCAAAACCATTAGCAGCCCAAGGGACAGCCCAAGGAGCAACAGCAGCCCCTAAGTTAATCCCGAAGACAAACATACTAAAACCAGAGTCTCGACGACGGTCTTCAGGACTATACAAGCCCCCAACCATTTCTGAAACATTTGGCTTTAATAACCCGGTACCAATAACAATCAAAGCGATTGATACATAAAGTGCTGACACACCAAATGGTAACGACAAAGCGATATGTCCAAACATAATCAGGACACCACCGATGAAGACCGTTCGCCGCGATCCCCATACACGGTCAGATAACCATCCCCCGACAACACTCGCCAGGTAAACTAATGAACCATAAATTGACATAATTGATGCTGCGGTAGCTTGGTCCATGCCCAAACCACCCTTGGTAACAGCGTAGTACATATAGAATAGAAGGATAGCCCGCATTCCGTAGTAACTAAACCGTTCCCACATTTCAGTGAAGAACAATGTCGACAATCCACGCGGTTGTCCAAAGAAGGAGGTATCCAAATTCTTTTGTTTACTCATACAATTCCTCCAAATAATTTCACTTTTCAATTAGCACAATGTTAATTGAATACACATTCTAAACATTAAAAAACTTTAACAATAAAATTCAGAATAGTACCATTATAAACGTGTTTCAAAACATCGTCAATTGAAAAATAAGTTTTTGATGAGAACGCAAACGCATGTATGAGCTATAATTGTTTATTTTATTAAGTTTGTCGCTAAGATTATTAATTAGATGACGTATCCCCATCAATAACCGGACGTGGGTAAACTTTCCCGTTCCGAACAATGGCATACTCAGTTCCATTATCATCAACAAAGGCCCAACCTTCATCTGGCTCAGATAGGTCAGTCGTGGCTTTCAAACTATCAATCTTGCTGGTGTCTTTGTGGTGATCGCTCGCCCATTTTTTAAGTGCTGCGCGGGCATGCGTCGATGATTCCTTAGAATGAGTATCCTTAGTTGTAGAACTGTTGGTTTTCGCATGTTGCTCTTTCAAGAAACTATCGATGTCAAAGTCGCCATGAACTCTGGCAAATGATTGATTAGGCCACTCATCGTTACCAACGAGACTCAAATTATCTTCATTTAATCGCGCATCAATCGGCGTATCATAATTACTATCATTTAAATTGATAATGTAATTATTTTTTTCCTTCTTCCAGGTCAATTGATCGTGAATATCAGCCTGCGTCGGATTTGCCATTACATATGTCCCAGTTCCATCTGAATTAAGGGTAATAGCAGCTCCATCGGCATCATCACGATAGGAGCCAACAATCTGTGCTTCTTGTTTCTTTACTGACGAAATTTGGGAACTACTACTCTTGTTGTTTGCATTAGACTCATTACCACAACCACTAACACAAATGCTAAGCGTAAATACGCTTGTCGCTAATAATATTGCCTTTTTGAATTGCATTATTAACCCTCCGTTCTCCAAAATATATACCAGTCTAACTATAATTTAGTATATTATTATTACATATTTTATACAATTTTTTTGATAATAAGAAGGCAGCATAAAAACGAGAATCTGAATAAGAATTTTTCCACACAGGTTCTCGTATTTTAATGGGTACTTCCAAAAAGATTGACAACAATTACACCAGCAATAATTAACGCCAAGCCAAGTATATGAACCGGCTGCATCGCTTCATGCCAAATTAGGACTCCAATAAGCGACGTTAAAACAATTCCTGCTCCTGACCAAACTGCATAGGCAACATTAAGACCCATTCCTTGCTTAAGGGCAAAGGAAAGAGCTATAAAGCAAACTCCATAAAATAATAGGCTTAAAATGCCAATCCCTAGTTTGCTAAAACCTTCTGATACTTTTAGGAGGGTCGTTCCTACTACTTCACTAATAATTGCTATTACTAAATAAAGGTAACTCATTTTCTCACCTGTTCTTTCATTTTTCCAATCAATTCTGCATTAATCTTATTTAATTGTTCGACCTTAGTACCATTGCGCATCGTTCAACTGTATGAATCGCATTTAAAATCTTTACTGCCCATTTTTGGCCTGCAGCAGTCAATGTAATTACTCGACTACGTTTATCAGCAGGATTAGTCTTTGAAACCATTATTCCCTGCTGAGTTAATTTTGTACCATTGAGCTTATTGTTTCCAGTATCTAGGACTAGTTGTCTATTAGCAGCATAAAACTTATGACTCTCTAATGCTAACAACATTGATAACTCACCAAACGTTATGTTATTAGCCACGGCGATCTGTTGGTAAATCCGATTAAACGACTGCCAATCACGTTCATACTGCCTAATAGCGTTCTCCATTTCATTTCTCCTCGTATTTTATAATTTTAAAAGGATTATTAGTTGTCTATTCTACATATAGTCCTATTTCGGACAATTTATTTTAAAAAGAAAAAAGATGCTAGCCAGCAGCTAACATCTTTATAGACTCCGGCAGTCAGACTCGAACTGACGACAACCTGATTAACAGTCAGGTGCTCTACCAACTGAGCTATGCCGGAATAATTCATCAACATAAAATATTATATCATGTCGACAAGTCATTGAAAACAATTATTTTAAATTTTATTTACTAAAATTATTAATTACTTGAGACCAGAAATTACTAGTATCCCCATGTTTTTAACAATTTAAGCAGTTCATCAGCTAACTGTTGCTCTTTTTGCTGATAAGTATGCCCGGTTTCTGGGATAACAACTAACTTATTTTGCTTTGCAGTCGCATATGGTCGTTGATGTTTTCAAGAAACTTTTGTGGATCGCCATACGTAAAGCGGTCATACCAAAACTTCCTTGAAGCAGGAGTTAATTCTCCATCAGGCCCTGCATCATAAACAGTCAATGGAGCAACAACTAAACGATTCTTAATTTCTA
>NZ_JACIVH010000059.1 GCF_014145615.1 Limosilactobacillus balticus
TGGTCTTGACCGGCATAAGTTCCAGAGTGGTGACGGCGAATATCAATCCCAACATAGGCATTGAGTTGGTTAGAGTTATCAAAACGACTAATGTCACCTAATTCTCCCATTAGTTGGGCGGCAGTCTGCTTGCCAATTCCCGGAAAAGAATAGTACAGGCCATACTCTGGCAAGAGCTGGGCAATAGATTCCATCCGCTTGATCACCTCTTCTTTTTTACGTGCTAAGGCAATTAATTGGCGAGTATAGTAGCGAACTTCATCAACCTGAATAGCGTCACTAGAAACAGCCGAATATGATTGTTGGGCAAGATCGATTAATCGATCGGCATACTTATAAGCTTTCATCTTAGATATTCGTTTATCTGTAGATGCCATTAGAATATTCTTTAATTTAACTCTCGAATAAGGCCTAACTAGTGCTGGGTGAGGGAAAAGCTCCACGATATTCAACGCTAATTTAGATGTTTTATTTACAAATAATTGCTTAAGTTCTGGAAAAACCTGTTCAAGTGCAGTATGAAGATGGTTTAGACGATAGTTCCAATCAGCGTTGAGCTGATTATAGAACCGACTAAGCTCATGTAGCTGAAGATAGTCTTTTTTCCAAGGAACTGTTAATCGAAAAGTATTTTCCTGGACAGTGAGAGCAATCCGATGAGCGTCTTTCTGATCGGTCTTAACTCGTCGTAGACTCTCGGACTTTAAATGAAGTTCTAGTGGATTAAGACGGCAAAAGCGGAGACCATTGGTCTCACAGAAATGTTCAATTACTCGCGAATAAATTCCAGTCGCTTCAAAGTAGATAATTGGCTTCTGAGCTTTCTTAATCATATCTCGTAGAGCATTAAACCCCGCTTTCGAGTGTACTAAAGAAAACTCTTTTAAGCAGTGTTTCCCTCGATACCAGACACAGTAACTTTTCCCCATTGAAACATCCAAGGCAAATATATCAGCCATAAAAAGACTTCCTTTCTAGAAATAGAGCTAGTCATTACCACCATCCTAGATTTGTACTTCATTTCCTAAATACCCGAACTCACAGTTCCACAACCTAAAAGCAAAATATCAAATCAAAGATAGCTGAAATCATTTTTTAATACGGACTCGAAGTCCCTGAGGCTATGTACGACCTTAGCTCTACCTTTAGAGTAACAAAAAAGTTCAGAACAAAATTATTTTTGTCCTGAACTAATCTTAGGTTGTTTTTTAGTTACTCTTTAACTTTTTCTGTGGAATACGAATATTAATTGCAAGTACTGCAACGATAACTAAAATCGACCCAAGAATATCTGCACCTGTCATTTGTAAATGAAAAATGAGGACTGAACCGATTGTCGCTGATAAGGGTTCAAATGCATCCATTAGACTAAAGGTAGTTGCATCAATATATTTTAATGAATTGTTAGCTAGCTGAAAGGGAATTAAGGTCCCGATTACTAGAATTCCTAACACATATAACCAAACTGAAGGAACATTAGGGATATGTGGTTGACTAGGATGAATAAGCACTAAGGTTAATCCGGCAAATAGTAGGCCCCACCCTGTAATAATTAATGAAGGAACCCGACCCTCACGAAGCATATTTTGTGGAATTAAGGTATTAGTTGCAACACCAATTGCAGAAATTAATCCCCATATTAAAACACTAAGCGTCATTGCTAAATGGTTAAATTGACCATGAGTTGCGATAATAAAAACACCTAAGAAGGCGATAATTGCACTAACAATTTCAATTCGTCGTGGTGGCAGGTGTCGAAACATAGCTTGATAGGCAATGATAAAAAAAGGCCCGATAAATTGAAGAATGGTTGCGATCGAAGCATTCCCATATTGGACAGCCATAAAGTAGGCATACTGAACAGGAACTAACCCAAAAACACCATATGCAAAGATGATCCACGCAGAATGCAGATCCCTAAAAATTTGAAAGGGATGTTCGCCGCGAATTAGACTCAATAAGACTAAAATAATTCCAGCTGAAACCATTCGGACCTGCGTTAACCACATTGATGTAATTGAACTACTAACATTAAAAAGGGCCTTCGCAAAAAGCCCTGAAATACCCCAAAAGGTACAAGCAGTAATAATCATCGCTGTACCTAAAACTTTTTTATTTGACATAAAGATACTCTTTCCAATTAGATTTGCTATTTTATTTTACCATACCAATTCTGTAAGGAGTGAGCTTGGTCTTTTAATTATGACTATCTGTTGGAATTATCTTCAGCGATGATCGGTTGTGGAGTTCGTGAATATAAAGCCTTCACAGCCTGTATGTCTCGTGATTGGATGGGATAATATGACCCAGCTGGCTGCATTACAGAAATCTTGTTCGTGTGCTGTAGACCAATTGCATGCCCTAATTCGTGTTCAGCAGTATTTACGATTCGTTCTTGTGAGTAGCCAAAGGCAGGATTCAATAGGTAGTAAGAATTTAGTTCTACTGCTGCATGCAGATAATATCCGGTTGCGGAATTCATACTTGTATTGGTAAGCCCCGCCGCCCCGTTATTTGGATCATTAACAGCAGAAACACTAATGTTTGCATTCTTATCATTAACGATTTTAAATGTAAATGCCTTCGTGTTATTCCATTGGGTAATTGCGGTTTCTGTTGCATTCTTTAATACTGGATTACTGATATTAATATAGATCGTTGCAGAGTTGTGTTCCCAGCGTGCATCAGCAGGAGTATCTTGTGTTCCATTTTGCTGATCAGCGTTTTGTTTAGTTGGGGTTGCAACCTCTTTACCAGTTATTCGGTGTAACCACGATTGAGTAAGCACTTGCGCATTATGAATACCAATATTAAATTGTTCTTGAAAGGTAGAACTATTTTGATAAAACCAAATAATTCCGCCAAAGAGTAATAAGTAAAATAAGGTTAATAAGAAATTGGACTTCTTAATCAGTCACACCCCCCTAATATTCAAATTCTAATTAAAAAGTAATGAAACGTCCATTATTTAATGCTTTTTTATTGTTGACAAATGTAAACTTCAATAGTATGCTGTACCTATAATATGATTACAGTTGTAAACTGAAGAGGGTGGGAAATTTGAGAATTGTCGCTATAATTATCGCACTACTTTTGATTGCATTTATTGTTTGGTGGTTCTTTGGAAAACATACAGAGTCGGCTGGAAAATCAACTATTGTTAATGATGAACAAACTGCAACGATTGTCGTTAATGGGGGGTACTCTCCATCAACTGTTATCTTGAAAAAGGGAATTCCAGCTCAAATTAATTTTGATATGCATGACTCGACGGCTTGTTTATCACATGTTGTCTTTGAACAACTTGGAGTAAATAAGGACTTAACAAAACAGAAAGTTACAACAGTTAATATTCCTACAGATAAAGCACAGACTTTTAATTTTGCTTGTGGGATGGATATGTTTCATGGAAAGGTGATTGTTAAATAATGAGTATTTTTTCAAAAGATCAAACTAAAAAAGTTGTTGTTAATGCAGAAAATCATGGCTACAAACCAGAAACAGTTACTTTTAAGCAAGGTAAACCAGCGCAATTAAAGTTTATCCCTTCCGATAACATGGGGTGTATGAATGAAGTCGTATTTAAGGAGCTCGGTATTGACGAAAAGTTAGACGGTAAAAAAGAAGTTATTGTTGATATTCCAACTGACAAGCCGGGAACTTATAACTATGCTTGTGGGATGGACATGTTTCATGGAAAGGTTGTTGTAAAGTAATGAAACTTACAAACATTCAGCGATTTTGGATTTCATTTGTATTATCAATTCCAATGTTAATACAAATGTTTGCGATGCCTTTTCACTGGATGATGCCTGCCTATAATTGGATAGCATTAATTACTACTACTATTATTATGGCAATCTCAGCATTTCCATATTGGAAAAGTGCGATCGCTGCATTTAAAAAACATAGTGCAAATATGAATACCCTCGTCGCTACAGGAACAGCTGTCGCTTATTTTTATAGTATTTTTGCAATGATAACTGATAGGGCAGTTTACTTTGAAAGTGCTGCTTTTGTTACTGTCTTTGTTTTACTCGGGGATGCAATGGAAGAGAAAATGCATAATAATGCTTCCAATGCACTTGGTAAGTTGATGGGGCTTCAAGCAAAAGATGCTGAAGTCTTAAAAGATGGCAAATTTGTTAAAGTACCACTCGATCAAGTACAAGTTGGCGACCTTATTCGGGTCAAGCCTGGTGAAAAGGTGCCAGTAGATGGAACAATTCTTGAAGGGGTAACATCTTTGGACGAATCAATGGTTACTGGTGAAAGTATGCCAGTAATGAAAAAAGTTGGCGATACTGTTGTTGGCTCAACAATTAATAATAATGGGACAATTACTTTTAAAGCCACAAAGGTTGGGTCCAATACGATGCTCGCCCAAATTGTTGACCTAGTAAAAAAAGCACAAACCAGTCATGCTCCTATTCAGAACTTAACCGATAAGATTTCAAATGTATTTGTGCCAGCAGTAATGATTATTGCGATTTTGACATTTATGATTTGGTATTCTTTTGTTGGTGCAACGTTTGTTCAAGCATTATTATTTGCGGTTTCAGTAATTGTGATTGCTTGTCCATGCGCATTAGGGTTAGCAACTCCAACAGCATTAATGGTTGGAACTGCAAGAAGTGCCAAGATGGGTGTCCTCATTAAGAATGGTGAAGTTCTCCAAGAAGTAAGTGATGTTGATACTGTAGTGTTTGACAAAACTGGCACAATTACGGTTGGAAAACCAGTTGTAACCGATATTGTTGGTGATGCTAAAAAAGTATTAACAATAGCTGCTAGTCTTGAGGAATCGTCTGAGCACCCGTTAGCATCCGCAATCCTTCAAAAGGCGAAAGATAAAGGGATCTCACCGGTAAAAGTAGATAAATTTGAAGCAATTGAAGGTAAGGGTGTGCGTGCAAATTATAATGGTTATGTAGCATTTGTTGGTAGCAATCGGCTTCTAGTTGATGTAAATATTTCCCGGGAAATGTCATCACACGCTGAGAAATTACAAAATGAAGCTAAAACAGTTGTTTATGTTGGCCTTGATGGGGAAATAATCGGCTTAGTTGCTATTCAAGATGTTTCTAAACCAAGTTCCAAAGATGCAATTACAGAGCTAAAAACACGTGGATTAATGACCGTGATGTTAACTGGTGATAATAAGCGGGTAGCCCAGGCAATAGCTGATGAAGTCGGTATTGATAAGGTAATTGCGAAAGTAATGCCGAATGATAAGGCTCAACAGATTAAGGAACTTCAAGACAAGGGTAAAAAAGTTGCCTTTGTTGGGGATGGAATAAATGATGCTCCTGCTTTATCAACAGCTGATGTTGGAATTGCGATGGGATCTGGAACTGATATTGCAATTGATTCTGGTGGAATCGTTCTCGTTCAAAATGACTTACGAGGAGTTGTTCGGGCGCTTGATATTTCTAAGAAGACTTTTAACCGGATTAAGTTAAATCTCTTCTGGGCACTCGTTTATAATGTCATTGGTATTCCAATTGCTGCAGGATTATTTGCGTTTGTCGGTTTTACTCTTAGTCCAGAGCTTGCTGGCCTAGCAATGGCCTTTAGCTCTGTCTCCGTCGTTAGTTCTTCTTTGCTGTTAAATAAGACTAAGATTGCGGGAGAGCATATAGGTCAAGCTTAAATCGGATAGTAAGGAGTTAAGGAAAATAATTCTTAGCTTCTTTTTGTTATGTTTTGCACAAAGCGAAAGGATTTTGCGGTAAAATATTAATAAAAATGATGGAGGAGTATTTAAAATGGCAACAGCATTTTTAGTTCATACTCAACTAAGCTCGGGAAAAACATGCGATTATTTAATTGCTAATGATGTTGAGCCGGGGTTAATGCATCGTTATGAGACACGAGAAGATTGGCAAGAGGTCATTCTTGATGCATTGATAAATGTTCCCTTAGCGCCATACTTACCAAGTGGGCATCATATTCCGCCAATTGGAACGGCAAAAGTAATAGGGGTAAAGGCAGTTGATCCAGCACAGGTAAAAAAAACTGTGCAACGGACACGAAGTCAATTTATAATGGCAACTATCTGGAAAAAGCAGTCGGTCTTAAAAAACTATAATTTCTTACATCATGATTATGATAAGTGGATACAAAAGCAAATTTGGGCTGATGTTGATTATTGGTGTAATTCTAAACATCACCCTTTTATCAATTTGATCACAAAATGGCGTTGCACCCGTCAACGCCAACGATTACATGCTGAAGAGAAATGATAAAAAAGAGTTGACTATTAAGCTACTTCCATGTATAGTATATATCGTTGTAAGTTTATTTTATTGGGCATTCGCCAAACTGGTAAGGCAGTGGACTCTGAATCCATAATTTACTGGTTCGAGACCAGTATGCCCAACTTCTAACAAAAGACCTGCTAGATTAACTAGCAGGTCTTTTGTTGATAAGAAAGTTCTTTGTTATAATTACAGTCAAGTGAGGGGACGGATATGGCTAGTAATTCTGATTCAATTTATTATGTTTTAACAAAATTAAAGCATCATCCAGAATTAATTAAAAGTATTAGACCACGTTATACTAATACGGTTATGATTCTTTTTGATGACTCCTTAAAGATAGCTGATGCTTCATTTTATTTTCCTGTTGATCGTTTCATGGTCAATCGTTTGTCAAATGATTTTGTGGCAAAGAATGGCGACCTTCTTGATAGTTATTTTTCAATGACCAATGGAACGAAGAAAAATTACCATGATGTTTGGGCGACCACTTGTCATATTCCAGAAAAGAAAGTATATTTATTAGAATTATCATTTGAATAACGCAATTTAAGCTGCGACAAAAGAAGTCACAGCTTATTTGCTATAAAGGGGGGAGTCTTGTAGTGCTTGTTTCAACGATTGTGTTAATGATAGCAGCAGTCTTAAGTAGTATTATTTCTAGTTTTTTTCCGCACTTCTCAATTAATTATATTAGTATTTTCATTGGCTTAATTATCGGACTAGTTCCTTTTTTTAACGGCCGCGTTGCTCCCTTCCACACAGAAGTATTTATGTATATAGTAGCTCCATTGATTTATTTTGAAGGACAATCAACGAGAATAAATCTAATTGGAAAAAGGTTACGTCAAATCCTTGAAACAGCTGTTCTTTTAGTGATTGTTGGAACAGTATTTGCCGGTTTTAGTGTATCGCTTTTGGGGATTCCACTGGCTCTAGCATTTCTGATGGGTGCCTTAAGTACTCCGACTGATGCTACTGCAACTGAATCAGTTTCAGAAGGGTTAATTGTTCCTGAAAGGCAAGAAAATCTCTTAAAAATGGAGTCATTATTTAATGATGCTTCTGGGATTATCTTAGTAACTGCAATGGCACTGTGGGTGAAAAATGGTCAGTTCAACTATCAACAAACATTATTTGATTTCCTACGTTCAGCTGGTGGTGGGATAATTATTGGTATTGTAGCAGCCCTTGTGATGATTAGTTTTCGTCAGTTTTTAGGGCGAATCAATCATAGTGCTTATAATGCTCAAATATTATTATTTGTTAGTACGCCATTCTTTATTTACTTTGTAGCTGAAGAATTAAAAGTATCTGGGATTATCGCTGTGGTTTGTGCTGGTTTAATGCAGAATAGCGAAAGCGTCCGAAGTCGTTTTATAACGCCTCGCCAATTTCATAATGGATTAGTACTTTTAAGGCTACTTCGAGAAGTCTTGAATAATACCGTCTTTGTTATTTTAGGAGTATTGGTTGTCAGGATCATTCGTGACGATTTAATCAGTGGAAATACAAATTCGCAATGGATCGTGATTGGGATTTTACTTTATCTTGCTAATCTCCTTGTTCGTTATTTATATGGATTATTATCAAAAATGGGTAATAAAGGAAGTATAATTTTTGCCCTTGGTGGGGTCCATGGAGCAGTAACACTAGCCTTAGTATATATGATTATTGACAATGTGAGCTCTGCACAATTTGACATGATTGTGTTAGCAGAAATGCTTGTTATTATTTTGAGTATGGTGGTACCTTCAATCGTATTTCGTTTTATTCTTGACCATGATATGTCCAGTAAAGAAGCTGGCAAACAAATTCAGCGTTTACGGCAAGAAATGGTTAAAGAAGGATTAGCGGCAGTGGAAAAAATATATCTTCCAGAAAAAATTAGAGAAAGTGTTGTTTATGATTTGCGGGATCAAAAGAGTGCCAATTCGTTTGCAGATTTTTGGCATCAATGGGCTAAAGCAAGTCGCTATCCAGAATTCAATGAGCAGGAAAGGGAACTAGAGCAACGAGCCTTATTATGGGCATTCCGAGCTGAAAGACAGTACCTTGATATGGTCTCCCAAAAGGAAAATCGTCGTGACTATCTTTTTGAGCTTTACAACGAAATTCTATTGGCAGAGTCAATTTTACTTGACACTGAAAATGAATATTAAATTAATTTGATTTTAAGTTGACGAAAAATTGAAATTAACGTATACTTTTATTTGTACGTTATTGCCCGCTGGTCAAATTGGTTAAGACGTCGCCCTCTCAAGGCGGAGTTACGGGTTCGATCCCCGTGCGGGTGAATATGATTGAGTCTGTTACTCATTTAGTAACAGACTTTTTTTATTTATATTACAAATTTAGTAAAAGCGTTAAGAAAAGGTTTAATTGATGCTATGATGGATTTGTGTAAATAGAAAAAGAATAGGATGGATTTGGTGAGTTAATTATGCGAGTAATGAATTTAATGATAGTATTAGCAGTTATTGCAATTATTATTTTAGCTGCTCAATATTTTTCTCAGTTACGGAAAAACCGCAACGGTAATAATTTCGTAAGTGGAGGCCGTGTCTTTTTTAACTGGACCTTGGTCGCTGTCTTGGTAATTTGTGTTGGGGGAATAATTTTTGGTAGCGTTCATTCACATCGCCAAGAAGCAAAGCCAGCTCAAACTGACAAGACCGAGAATGTTGAATATACTGCTTCTGATAGTGATAATTTGGGAAAGGTTTCGGTTCAGTTTGATCGGAAAGTTACCTTAAATGATAATGGAGAAGCAAAAGTTAAGTTTAAGGTTTCTCCACAAACTACTTTGACAATTCGGGGACATAAGAGTAAAGAGATTGTTAAAACGTTTAAAGCAAGTAAGGGAGAATCATTAGTTAACCATGCTTGTACATTTGATGTGGCTGGTACTTATGATATTACTGCAGAACGCGGTGATCAAAAGGTAACTAAGCAACTAAAGATTAAAGAAAATGATAATATCCAAGAAAGTTCATCAAGTAGCAGTTCAGTAAGTTCTAGCTCTTCTTCGGTTGCTTCATCAGCAAGTAGTACTGTTTCCTCGTCTTCAAGCTCTGCCGCTTCAACTGCGCAAAGTAATAGTGAAAGTTCAAGCAGCACGACAGCAGCTTCATCGAATAATGGAGGAACTTCAAGAAGCTACAATACTGCTCGTCAACGATATAATGGCAATGGTGGAGGAAATAGAACCTCTGGTAACAGTGCCCCAACTGCTCCGGCGCGAGAATCAAGTGCTCCTGCTTATAGTCAAGAAGATAATGGCTATGTTAGCGATGGCCCGCAATATTAATTTCTATTTATAATTAAATATCTGATGATAAAAGAATGAACTATTTTAAAAGAACAAAAGATAATTTTTTCATATGAAAAATTATTCTTTTGTTCTTTTTCATTATTAATAACGATGTAAAAATATTGATATATCAAGGATAAGAAGCGGGGAATACTGAGAATTATATTCCTAAACAATTTATCAGTATTGAAATAAAGATGAAGTATATTATACTCAATACTAAATAATAGTTATCGAATTATAAAAGCATTTAAGGGGGATAAAAAGATGCTTGATACAGATGAGATCAAAAAAAATGAGGCAGCTGGTGTTGAGCTTGCCCCAGTTGAAATTGTTGGCGAACAAGTAAAATTAGGGGATGAGTCTGCTTCAAGTATTGCTTCATTCAATAAAACTCCATTATTAGAAAAAATACTTCAAGCAGTGCCTAATTTTGCGGCTCAACAGCAAAAACTGAATGGTCAAGAACCAGTAATAAAAAATAATCCAGCATTAGGTGAATATAACCTAAACGATGATTTAGGAGGCTTAATGCATGGGACTTACTTACAGGCAACTAATAGTGAAAGTCAAGTTAAGGATCGTTCGCTTGTAAGTCGTAATTCAATGAGGGAAACCGCATCATTAGTTAATTATCAGGCAGCTACTGATTTTAGTGGATATGGACATTTAAAGAATAATACGGAAACCACAAAAGCAGTTGAAGTTGTTTACACTCTTCCTACATTTGAAGTTAAACAAGGAACAGCACAAGTTGTAATTGATGGGGCGCGGATTAATGAATTTGACGGCCTTGAGTACAAAGATGAAAAGGGGAACGTAATTCCAGGGTTTGATATTACCTATAGTTATCAAGGCCACGAAGGTGAGTATTCTACTATTGATACCCTTAAGCAACGTGATGACTTTAGCTGGGAAAAAGTAACAGCGGTTATGGTGTTTGGCTCTTTATTACCAAATAGTTCTTACCGTGTTGAATTTCCTTTTAAAATTACAAATTTAGCAAATATTAATACTCAAGAGCATTTTAATTTAAATGAGTATGCATTTTATGATTTAACAGTTAATAAGCATACGACATCACAATTAAACTTCCGCTTAAGTACACCTATTTTTGCTCATGATGACTACCGAGACATTCCGTTCATGGCACTCAATCGAACTGAAGATGGCGATCAATTATTTCCAGAAGATATTCAAGAGGTGATGCCAACTTTGGGTGCAGTGCCATATGCAATCAGTAACTTTAATGATGAGGTTTCGTTTGATGCTGATGGGGATAATGTAATGTGGCAAGGTGGCCAATACTTTTTTAAGTTGGCCGCCATTCAAAGTGCAATTCAGGAAAAAGGATTTTCAGTCGATGTTGACAAGACGGGACGAAAGTTAATGGGAGCCGCTGCGTTTATGGTTCAACCTACTTATCTTGATTTTGAGAACTTTGACTTTATTCCTTATGTTGTTATTCATCAACTTCTTATTACAAAATCTTTTACTCTTAAGGCAGAGGCAAAAGATGATTGGAATTCATTTGGTGGTGTTGAAAAAGTTTGTGGCCTTTCTTCAACTAATGAAGAGCTTCCGGTTAGCCCTGAACAAACATTTATTGTTGATGATTCTGAATTAGTAGATGCAACGCCTGGCGATTATAATGTCATTATTGGCTATTTCCTTAATGGAAGTGAAGATAATGACATGTTAATTACTTCGCCTGCAAAGGTAAGGATGGTTGAAAATAAACAGACAATTAATGTTTATTATGTTGACTTGGTTGATGTTCCTAATAAAGCAAAAGGTGATTTACAGCCAAGTGATGGAAAAATTCTTGAAAATCAAACCCAAACTTTTACCGGTAAAGGTGATGAGGAGTATCATAACCAACTTTGGGGTGAAGAAAACGGCTTTGAGATTTATGAATATGAACAAGGTGCTGAATCAGGAGTATATGTTGGGGGACAACCTACTAAGGACTATTATGTTTACCTTATTCATAAAATTGAAAAGATTGCCGAAGATCACCAAGTAACACGAACAATTACTTTTAATATGCCAGATGGTTCTAAGCAAATTATTAAGCAAATTGGAAAAATTCAGCGTTTGGGAATTACTGATAAAACAGCTAATGAACAAACATGGAGTGATTGGAGTAAAGCTACTCTTCCCGCAGTTACTGCACCTCATGTACCAGGATATACGGTCAAAAATGTTGATGCTGAACCAATTTCATTAACTTCAAAAGATAGCAATATTAATGTTATTTACCATCCAAAGAGAGTTAGGGTCAAGATTAAATATGTCGATGAAGCTGGAAATGAAATTGATGAGCAAATAATTTCAGGACTTGCTGGCGATTTGATCAGTCATAAACCAACAGTTGAAACTGACCGTCTTGCTGATGAAGGATATGTGATTATAGATAATGAATTGCCACAAAATGCTCGCTTAATGGCCGAAGATGGCGAGCAGGAAAAAGAATACAAGATTATTATTAGTAAACAGAATTCACAAGTACAACAAATTACCGTCTTTTATGTTGATGTTCCTGATGATCGGTTACCAATTGTTAAGCCTTCTTCCGGTCAAATTATTGATAATCGAACTCAAAGATTAAACGTTACAGAAGGACAAACGTACAATAATGAACTATGGGATTTTGAAAGTGCCGGATATGAACTATTTAAGGCTGATAAAGGGGCATTAAAAGGGAAGTATTTTGCTGGTAGTCCTGAACAACAATATTACGTTTACCTAACTCACCAAACTACTCCCCTAAAGAAGGAGCATCACGTAACGCGAACCATTCAGATTACAATGCCTGATCAAACAGAACAGATTGTAACTCAGGAAGCAATTGTTACTCGTTTTGGTGTTCATGATGAAGTGCTTGGTAGTGACATTTGGCAAGAGTGGAGTAAGGAAGTGCTTCCTGAATATATCCCAACACCAATTGAAGGATATGATACACCTACAATTCCTGCTGAACAGGTTGATGAAAATGCGAGTGATCGAAGTGAAAAGATTGTTTACACTCCCCAGACAGCTAAAATTCAGATTAAGTTCATTGACCAAACTGGCACGGAATTAGCGTCTAAGGAACTTATTGGAAAAACGGGAGAAGAATTTGACTACGATCCAACTTCTCAAATTAAATCATTTGAAAATGAGGGCTATGTCCTTGATAAGAATACTTTTCCAGCAGATCATCATTTCTTAGTTGGAACACAAACTTATGTTATTACCTTAAAGAAGTTAGTAGCAGTAACCCCTCATGGCAATAGTGAGACAAAATCGACAATCGAACAAATTAAGTCGACTGATAATGAGAAAACTGAAAATAAAAAGGGGATCTTTGCTGCATTTAAAGGTTATTTTAAATAGGTGAATTAATAAAGGAGTACAGAAGGAAGAAACCGATAAGGGCAAATTCCTTTTGTACTCCTTTTTAAGTTAAAGGTATTAATTATCGTAATTTCCGGTGATTGGATTCATTTCATGGATTTGATTTGTGGCGGGGTCATATTGATAGGTACCAGTAAGATGGGCTACATTTGGATCACCACCTTGATTATTACGAACTTCAATTTGATAATTATTGTTTTGATTATTCTTAGTCATGTAATAATGATTGCCATCTTGTTGAACGCCACTTGTCTTGACAAAACTTGTTAGAACTTGTTGATCGTTTTGTGAAGAGGAATTGGTAGTTACTGATTGGCTGCTAGGATTACTAGTTACTGATGAACTAGTAGCTTTAGTAGTTTGATCAGTTAATTTTTCTGAACTGTTAGCTACCTTGACCTTTGAACTTGTGCTTTTTGAGCTTGCATTTATTGCAGAAGTGGACTGTACACTATTAGGTGTTTGCTTTTTTGCCTTTTCGCTACTAGTGGAGGAGGCCGCCTTTTTGCTTGTCTGTTGACTTACTTTTGTCGCAGAAATAGACGTTTTTGTTGGAGCTGCTGCGCTATTTGTACACCCGACTAGTCCAAGGGCGGCTAAAATTACTAACGAACTTGCTAAAACTTTATTTGTCATCTTCATCATTTTTATGACCCCCTCAATCTCTCTTATTTTTATAAAATCATTACAACTATATTATACCGCCTTTTGAAATATTTTTGTAATATTTTTAATTTATTTGTCATAATTAGCCAATTTTGTTTAATAAATTTCTGGATATTTTGCCTTTGCCCTATTTAAGTTAAAATAAACTCTATTGAGGAAGTGAATTAAACGATGAATAAATACGATTTAACAATTACTAAATTACATCAAATGGTTAAAGAAGGGATTGTTCCGGGAGTTAGCTATGTGATTTTTGACCGTCAACATACGATTAAGGAAGTAACAGGGATGGCTCAAGTGTACCCTGAGACTGAATTATTAAAACCTGGTATGCTCTATGATGTGGCCTCATTAACAAAAGTAATAGGAACAGTTCCAGTTATTGCCATGCTTATTCAAAAAGGAGCATTGTCTTTAGAGGATCCGATAAAGAAGTATTTACCTGAATTTAATGATAACCGACCAACTATTCGAAATCTTCTTACCCATACTTCTGGGATTGCTGGTTATATTCCACATCGTAATGAGTTAACTGCCTCTGAACTAAAGACGGCTTTTTTGACAAAAATGCAGGTGGAGGATAGTTTGAATCATCAAATTAAATATGCGGATGTGAACTATTTGTATTTGGGATGGATTATTGAACGAATTTATAGTCAGCCGGTTCAAAAGGTTATTACAGAACAGGTTCTTAAACCATTAAATATGTCAACTGCGACATTTAATCCTCATCCAGCTAACTGTGTACCAACAGAAGTACAAGAAAAACGTGGCTTGATTAGGGGAGAAACTCATGATCCTAAGGGGTATATTTTAGGAGAAAATTGTGGATGTGCAGGCCTCTTTGCATCGTTGAAAGATTTGGAGATTTTTAGTCATGCGCTTATTGAAAATAATTTAAATGGCCTGCTCACTTCTAAAATAATTAATCTGCTTTTTACAGATCAAACACGAATTCCTGGTCCGCATAGTCGCTCTCTTGGATGGAAACTATTTCATGCTAAAGATCATCACCTTTTGATTAGCCATACTGGGTTTACGGGAACTTGGATGGTGTTAGATCGGCAAACTGACCAAGGCTTTATTGTATTAACTAATCGTGTTCATCCAAGTGCCAAAAACCAAGAATTTTTAGCTGCTCGTGACCAACTTTTTGCAATTTATTTAACAGAAAAAGAAAAAACTTTGTGAAATTTATATGCAATCAATTGAATAACCGCTTTCACAGAATATGCGCTTTAGGAGTAAAAAATGTATAAAAACTGTTGATAATTTATATTAATAACTTCTTTTTATATAATTCACTAAATATTGATTTGACGGCATTTGACAACGTTTACATAAACTAATATGATGTAGTTGTAGTCAAGTGATACTTCAAAAAGGAGTGATATTGTATGCAAAGTCCAATTCATGTTACATCAGAAATTGGGAAGCTTAAGACAGTTATGTTGCATCGACCAGGTAAGGAAATCGAAAATGTTTATCCTGAAATTCTTCACCGGATGCTTGTAGATGACATTCCATACTTACCGATCGCTCAAGAAGAACATGATCTTTTTGCGCAAACATTACGTGATAACGGCGCAGAAGTCTTGTATCTTGAAGATTTATTAACCGACGCACTGGCAAATGATAATATCAAAGATGAATTCCTTGAAAAGATCATTGCTGAATCTGGTTATGCTGCTGGAGCAATCCATGACGGCTTAAAGGAATTCTTGCTTAGTTTCAGTACTAAGGATATGGTTAACAAGATTATTGCTGGTGTACGTAAAGATGAAATTAAAACAAAGTATGCTTCGCTTGCCGAATTAGCAGAAGACAAGGATTACCCATTCTATATGGATCCAATGCCAAATGCATACTTTACTCGTGACCAACAGGCATGTATCGGGGATGGAATTACCATTAACCGCATGACCTTTAAGGCTCGGCAACGTGAATCTCTCTTTACTGAGTACATCATTAAGCACAATAAGCGTTTTGCCGACAAGGGTGTTGAGGTATGGCGAAACCGTTATCCTGAAGGCCGGATTGAAGGTGGAGACGAATTAGTTCTCAGTGATCACGTATTAGCAATTGGTATTTCTCAACGAACATCTGCTAAGGCTATTACAGAATTAGCTGAAAGTCTCTTTGAAAAGTCTGATTATGATACAGTAATTGCTATCCATATTCCTCATAATCATGCAATGATGCACCTTGATACTGTATTTACAATGATTAACTATGATCAATTTACAGTTCATCCAGCAATCTTACGTGATGGCGGACATGTTGATGCATACATTATGCACCCCGGTAATAATGGTGAAATTTCAATTACTCATGAAACAAATCTTAAAGAAATTTTGAAGAAGGCACTTGATAAGCCGGAAATTGATTTAATTCCTACTGGTGGTGGTGACCCAATTATTGCCCCACGTGAACAGTGGAATGACGGTTCTAACACGCTAGCAATTGCCCCTGGTGTAGTTGTAACTTATGATCGGAACTATGTCTCAAACGATTTGCTGCGTAAGCATGGTATTCTTGTTCACGAGGTTCGTTCAAGTGAATTATCACGGGGTCGTGGTGGTCCACGGTGCATGTCATGTCCAATTGTTCGTGAAGATCTCAAGAAATAAATAAGATAATAAAAGCAGCAAATTTATCTGAGTATCTAGAAAGGGTATAATTTTGCTGCTTTTTCTTGTATCATTTTAGTGTAATTAACATGATAAGAAGGGAACACGAATGGATCGAAAGGCAAGAAGAAAATATATTGAACAAGTGGTTAATGATCGTAAAATTGAAACACAAGAGGAATTGCTTAAGTTGTTAACTGAGGCGGGTTTCGAAACAACACAAGCAACAATTTCAAGAGATATTCATGCATTGAATATCGTTAAAGCAAATGATGGCGATGGTCATACCCACTATGTTCAACTCCATGTGACACCCGAACATAATTTTGAACGATTATACCAAGGAATTCATGATAATGTGCGGACAATTGAAACTGTTCAATTTATGAACGTAATCAAAACTGCACTAAATTCTAGTTACGCGACGATTTTGGCTGGAATGTTTGATGAACTTGATATTCCGGAAGTTGTGGGCACACTTGCTGGAAACGACACCTTGATTATCATTAGTAAAGATAATGATGATGCTAAAATGGTCTATGATTTAATCATTCAACACATGCATTCATAAACTGCATAGGAGGGATATTTATGGATGAACAAAAGAAAGGTATTGGTAGAGGCGAATTGATCGCCTTAATTGTAAGTTCATGTATCGGTACCGGAATATTTGGTATTACTAGTGATGTGGCAGCGGCGGCGGCACCAGGTCCTGCCCTGTTAGCTTGGATTTTTGTTGGAATTGGTTTTTTGATGCTAGTTCTCTCGCTAAATAATTTATCTGAAAAGCGACCAGATCTTACTTCAGGGATTTTCTCATATGCTGGTGCCGGCTTTGGGCCATTAGGTGAATTTATTTCTGGATGGTCTTACTGGTTATCCGCATGGCTGGGAAATATTGCTTTTGCCACGATGTTGATGAGCTCAATCGGAACGTTCTTCCCAACCTTTAAAGGTGGTCAAAATTTACCGTCGATTATTATTGCCATCATCTTCTGTTGGCTATTAACAATCTTAGTTAACAATGGTGTTGAGAGTGCATCTTTTGTTAACATGATTGGAACAATCTGCAAGGTCTTACCATTAGTTATCTTTATTATTATGATGATTGTGTGCTTTAAGGCTGGAATGTTCACTGCAGATTTCTGGGGTCGGGTTGCTAATAATGCTTCTCGCGGTACTGCAACTGGGTCTGTTTGGGAACAAATGAAAGGTACCCTAATGACCTTAATTTGGGTATTTATCGGTGTTGAAGGTGCTTCTGTTATGGCAAGTCGGGCAAAGTCTCTTACAGCCGCTCGTGAAGCTTCTCTCATCAGTTTTGGCCTTTTAGTAGTTATCTATGTATTAATTTCAATTTTGCCTTATGGTGCATTAACTCGGGCAGAATTAGCAGGAATGGGACAACCAGCTATTGGTCATGTACTTCAAGCAACAGTTGGTAGTTGGGGCTCAATTTTAATCAATGTTGGTTTAATCATCTCAACAATTGTTTCCTGGCTTTCTTGGACAATGCTCCCAGCCGAAACAACAATGTTAGTTGCCGATGATAAGGCAATGCCAAAAATTTGGGGAAAGGTTAATGCCAAAAAGGCGCCAACCGCTTCCCTAATGATTACAGCGGTATTGCAAACAATCTTCTTGTTCTCATTGCTTTTCACTGATAAAGCCTATGAATTCGCATATTCCTTATGTAGTGCAGCAATTTTATTCTCATACTTATTTGTTGGACTTTACCAAATGAAATACAGTTCTGCACACCAAGAATGGGGACAATTTACAATTGGTTTGCTCTCTGCTGCATTCATGTTCGCATGTATGTTCCTTGCTGGATGGCAAGAAGTACTACTAGTTTCAATTAGTTTTATTCCTGGATTCTACATTTATTACTTAGCATGTAAAGAAAATGATCGTAAAGTTACAACTGCTGAAAAGTGGACAATGGCGCTGATTTTAATCCTAAGTGTTATTGCAATTTGGCTAGTTGCTAATGGAACTATTGCCATCGGCTAGGTAAATAATGTATAATTATTCCACATTTCAAGAATATTTATAAGTGAGGTGATTAAGGTGAAGGAAAAGAAGTTAAATCTCTTCCTCTTAATCACCTTAATTGTAGGAACGATTATTGGTGGTGGGATTTTTAATAGTCCAACCGATTTAATTTTGAAAGCAAATCCAATGGCTGCATTAGTTGCCTGGTTAATTGGTGGCTTCGGAATTTTGATGCTAGTACTAGTTTTTTACAAGCTTTCTGTTATTAAGCCGGAGATGAACGGTGGAATTTATACTTATGCAAAAGAAGGCTTTGGTAACTATATTGGTTTTAATTCTTTTTGGGGATATTGGATGGGGGCAGTATTTGGTAATATTGCCTTTATCTCACTCTTCTTTAAGACCTTAAATAGTATGCTAGGAATGCACCAACTTTCGCCACTAATGTGTTTTATCGGAGGCTCAATTATTCTGTGGGGATACACAGCAATTACATGGTTTGGTGTCCGTGAGGCAAGTATCCTTAATGCCGTCATTACGATTATTAAGATTTTACCGCTTTTATTAGTTGTTATTGTTGGCGTTTTTGCATTTCAGCCGCATATTTTTAATGTTCCTGATTGGACAAGCATTCTTGCTGTTAATCAAACGCATGTAGCATTTAAAGATCAGATTAGTGGTGCGATGAGTACTATTGTGTGGTGCTTTGTTGGGATTGAAGCGGCTGTTTCAATGTCGCGTCGAGCAAAACAGCCACGTGATGTTGGATTGGCAACGATTATTAGCTTTGTAATTGTATTGGTTCTCTATATCTCAATATCTATCATTCCAATGGGGATCCTACCTGCTAAAGAACTTAGCCAGACTTCAGTTCCACTAGCAGCAGCTCTTAGTCATACAGCATTGGGAGTAGTTGGAAGCCTTATTATAAAAATAGGTTTACTAATTTCTCTACTAGGAGCATTATTGAGTTGGTTTATGATTGGCCCTGAAATTGCATACGTAACCAGTTATGATCGGGATATGCCGCGAGCATTTAAACTTGTTAACCGTCATGGCGTTCCTGGCTTTGCATTAATTGTATATACAATTATTATGCAAGTATGCTTACTGGTTTTACTGCTTCCACAACTTCAAATGGCCTATACAATTGCCTATACTTTGGCTGCGACAATGACACTAGTTGCTTACTTGCTCTCTGCGTTATATGGATTGAAGTTAGCAATTAGCGAAAAGATGGGTCTTGGTTTTAAGGTTATTGCTACGCTAGCCTCTATATATTCTGTCTATATGCTAGTCGCTTCAGGGCTTGAATATGTATTTGCAAGTGCGATTATTTTTGCACTAGGAATACCGTTGTTTGCTGGCGCTCCTAATAAGATGAGTAAGAAAGAGAAATGGTTGGCAACGATTATCGCCTTAGCAGCTGTGATTGCGCTTATGTTGATTATTACTGGAAAGATTAATTTTTAAAATATAAAAGGGATGAGATTAGAAGGCATTTTACTTTCCTTCAATCTCATCCTTTTTTAAATCCTAGTCTTCGCTAGTCATTTTACTTTTCATGTTATCCATTCGCCAGACAACATAGGTTTCAATCAATGTGATTAGGCTTACCCATAAAATCGTGAAATTTGATGAAGTAAGGAATAATAAGATGATTAGAATCCAAGATATCCAGTTCCAACGACGCTCCAAACGGATAACTTTTGCAAAGCGTGGTGGGATCCTAGTTGGATTTTGCATGGCTAATGCTTGAAGTTGGGAGAAAAGACGGACTTCCCAAAAACTTTCCAGCAAAAAAATAATGGTAAATACAAATGTTATAGTTTGATTCACTGTTTGTCACCTTAATTAAAATGTAGGCTTAATTTTTAGGGCTTTTTGCCTACTTAAGTCTGCATCGGGATATTTATGTTCAAGAGCTGCTAAAAGAATCTTTTTAGCAATTTCACCATTTCTTGTAAGAATGGGACCGTGGAAATACGAGCAATAAGTATTTTTGTAGATTGCCCCTTCGGTATGGTCTTCACCGTTATTCCCATTACCAGAAATTACTTTCCCGAGCGGCCGTTCACCTTTTCCTAAGAAGGTGCGACCGTTGTGATTTTCAAAACCATGGTATTCTTGATTACTTTCTTCATTTTTGATGGTAATGTCACCAATGAAACGGTGATTATCCTGACTTAAAGTATAGTGATCTAGGATTCCAAGTCCCGGAATCTTCTCGCCATCAGCACCAATATAGTAGTGTCCAAGAAGCTGGTACCCCCCACAGATAGCAAGGAGCGGTTTGCCAGCGTTAATAAATTGATCAATTCCTGCTTTTTTATTTGGCAGATCTTTGGAAACGACAAGTTGTTCGTAATCTTGACCACCACCAAAAAGGGCTAAGTCAAAATCTTGCGGATTAAACTCGTTGTCGATACTAATGACTTTGACATCAATATCGGCATCCATCTGTTTAGCGTAATATTGAAGGGCAATGATATTGCCGACATCACTATAAGTATTTAATAAATCGCCGTAAAGGTGGGCGAGGTGTAAGTGATATTTTGCCATTAGTCCATTCCTCCTTTGATATAGCCTTTTTCTGCTAATTGTTTCCGCAATTGCAGAACTGCTGTATATGTTGCCAGAATATAGACATGTTCAGTTGGCATTTCCTTGATTTTATCAATTACCTGGGTAAGATCTGGCTCATGCCACATATCTTTTACTCCAGCCATTGTTAATCTGGTGGTAATATCTTTATAGCGTTCTCCCCCAGTCATATATTGAGGAATTTGATGCTGAGTAAGTTTTTCAAAGTCACCGTCCCAGATCCAGCTGGTGTCAATGCCATCAGCGTAATTAGCATTTAGTAAGAAGGCAAAGCTAAATGGCTTGTCATCCGTCTCGATCATATCTAAAACCTGATTAAGGCCAACTGGATTTTTAACTAAGATCAAAGTAACTTGTTTTCCATCGATATTAATCACTTCTTGCCGGCCAAATACTCGTTCGTCTGACTCAAAAGCATCTTTAATTTGTGTTTGGCTCACTCCGAGAAAACGGCCAAGCGAGTATGCGGCAAGTGCATTATAAATGTTATATAGACCACCAATTCCGATGGTGTATTTTTGCCCATCAATTTCAAAAGTGGAATGTGTTGGAGTAAGTTTGTCAATTTTAGTAACAGCATACGTTAATTCTGGCCGATGGAAACCACAATTTGGACAGAAGTAGTTACCTAAACCTGCATAAGTCCGCATCCGATATTTTAGAATGTGCTGACATTTAGGACAAAGGAGGCCATCAGTATTAGCTGGGGCATTAAAGGGTTCTTTTTCTTCATGGTTAAAACCATAATAGATGATTGGGTTAGGCAAATCTTTACTGTTAAAGAGTTGTTCATCCCCGTTAGCAATGATGGTTGCTTTTGGTGCTAGTTTAACACCCTTTAAGATCTTGTTATAAGTGGTGTAAATTTCACCATAACGATCCATTTGATCACGGAAAATGTTGGTGAAGACAAAAGCGATTGGTGTGATGTATTTGCATACTTTAACTACATTTGCTTCATCGACTTCGAGGACGGCCAGGCCTTTTTTCTTTGGACGGGGAGCTGTAATAAAGGTAGTTACGATTCCCTGTTCCATGTTAGAACCAGTCGGATTAGTAAGAACTTGGTCATACTTTTCCCGCAAAACTCGTACGCTTAATGCAGTGGTTAATGTTTTTCCATTAGTCCCTGTTACAATAACAAGGTCGTACTTTTTGCTAAAGGCTTGGAGAATATTTGGATCAAGCTTTAAGGTTAGTTTTCCTGGAAGAGAACTTCCTCCGTTCATAAAAGTATGGAGGAACCAATAGCTTGACCGCCCGGCAAATTCGGCAAATGAACTTCGAACTGTCATGAATATATGTATTCCTTTCGTGTCAATTGTAAGTGATACAATAGTGATGATTAAAATTACCGTTTAATTCTAAACTTTACGATAACAAAAAGAAAGTTATTAAACTGAAATTATTATAAGATTAAAGTTATTCAATGTAAAAAACTCTTTCCTAATGTGGAAGTATTTAAATGACACAACTTTTTGGATATAATGAAGAGTACTATGCAAACAAAAAGGAGCAATTGTAGTGGCACAACTATTCTTTAAATATGGCGCGATGAATTCTGGTAAGTCAATCGATATTTTGAAGGTTGCTCATAACTATGAAGAACAAGGAAAACCGGTTGTCTTAATGACTAGTGGTGTTGACGATCGTTCTGGTCGAGGAATCATTGCTAGTCGGATCGGTCTAGAGCGGAAAGTAAAACCGATTATGGATGATACCAATATTTACGATTACGTTAATAAGATGGATCGTAAGATATATTGTGTATTGATCGACGAAGCACAGTTTTTAAAGAAAGAGCATGTCTTACAATTAATCAAAATTGTTGATGAGCTAAATATTCCGGTAATGGCTTTTGGCCTAAAAAATGATTTTCGTAATGAATTATTTGAAGGTTCAAAGTATTTACTAATCTATGCTGACAAAATTGAAGAGATGAAAACAATTTGTTGGTTCTGTCCTCACAAAGCTACGATGAATTTACGGATTCATGATGGTAAGCCAGTATATGAGGGAGAACAAGTCCAGATAGGGGGCAATGAATCGTATTACCCAGTATGCCGGAAGCACTATTTTCATCCCCAATTAAAACAATAGGAGGAATGACCAAGAATGGAAATGGAAGAAATTTTCGATAAACTTCAAGCAGTTGCTGATCGTTACGATGAATTAAACGAATTGATCAGTGATCCAGAAGTAATTGCCGACTCGCAACGTTTTATGAAGCTTTCAAAAGAAGAGGGGAGCTTGCGTGAAACCGTTGAAAAATATAATCAATATAAAAAAGTCACCCAAACGATTAGTGATGATGAAGAACTATTACGTGAAACGAATGATGATGACTTAACCGCCTTAACTAAAGAAGAGTTAGCAGAGGCACGGGAAGAACAAGCACAGTTAGAAAAAGAGCTGGAAGTCCTCCTAATCCCTAAAGATCCTAATGATGATAAAAATATTATCATGGAAATTCGTGGAGCTGCCGGAGGGGATGAAGCAAGTCTATTTGCTGCTGATCTTTATAACATGTACCTTCGCTATGCTGAAAAACAAGGTTGGAAAGTAGAAGTTGTAGATCGAAATGAAACTGAAGTCGGTGGCTTTAAAGAAATTGCTTTAATGATTACTGGGGATAAAGTTTATTCCAAGCTTAAGTTTGAGAACGGAGCGCATCGTGTTCAACGGGTTCCTGTTACTGAATCCGCTGGACGTGTTCATACGTCAACTGCAACGGTTGGGGTAATGCCAGAAGCTGAAGACGTAGATGTGGATATTGATCCTAAAGATATCCGGGTTGATGTTTACCGTTCAAGCGGTGCTGGTGGTCAGCACGTTAACAAGACTTCATCAGCTGTTCGAATGACCCACTTGCCAACAGGAATCGTCGTTGCAATGCAAGATGAACGTTCACAACAGCAAAACCGGGCTAAGGCAATGCGGATTTTGAAGTCACGGGTTTATGATTATTACCAACAACAAGAACAAAGCGCCTATGATCAAAAGCGGAAAGACGCGATTGGGACAGGGGATCGTTCAGAACGGATTCGTACTTACAACTACCCACAAAACCGGGTAACAGATCACCGAATTGGGTTAACATTAAACAAGCTTGATAAGATTATGGCTGGTGACCTCGATGAAATTATTGAAGCATTGATTGTTGCCGACCAAACGCAAAAGTTGGAGCAATTACGGAATGAGTAGTTTCGTACCGACCAACTATTTTATGGCGCAGCGATGGGCAAAAGAACAATTACAAGGAACAGATATTGATCCAAGTGCCCCTCAGTTTTTACTTCAGCAATTACATGGTTGGGATGCGACGCACTTACTTTTACATAATCGTGATGAGATGCCCGCTGATGAAGTAGACTGGTGGAAGGATGCCATAACAAGATTGCTTAATCATGAGCCTGCTCAATATATTGTTGGGCAGGCCCCATTTTATGGACGAACTTTTAAGGTTAATAAAAATGTTTTGATTCCAGAAGCTGAGACAGCAGAGTTAATTGATTGGGTATTGCATGAAATGCCATCTCGCCCATTGAAGGTTCTTGATTTAGGAACAGGGAGTGGGATCATAGGGATTACTCTTGCGCTTGAACAGCCAGCCTGGAATGTAAGTTTAAGTGACATTTCAACCGCTGCGCTTGCTGTTGCTCAGGAAAATATGGCTAAGTTTAACCTAGAGTTACCATTAATTAAAAGTGATTTATTTGAAAATATTGATCAGCAATATGATTTAATTGTGACTAATCCGCCTTATATTGACCCGGACGATACTGATAAAATTGATCAAGCTGTCCTTGAAAATGAACCAGCAGCGGCGTTATTTGCTAGTGAACATGGTTTGGGCTTCTATCATCGCTTATTTAAACAAGCAGGGCAGTATTTAACTACGACTGGTCAAATATTTGGCGAAACTGGTTATGATCAAGAAGAGTCAATTCAAGAATTACTACATCAAACTGATAAACACGCACAGATATGCCCACGACATGATGTGGCAGGAAAAATGAGGATGATACACGCATGGGATTTTTCAAACGCAGGAGGAAGATAGTAAGAATGGATACGAAAATTTTTCGACATGGTGAGATTGCCCAAGCAGCAGCTGCGATTAAGCGCGGTGAATTAGTGGCTTTTCCAACTGAAACTGTTTATGGATTAGGGGCTGATGCAACCAATGAAAAAGCCGTTAAGAATGTTTATTTAGCAAAAGGGCGGCCAAGTGATAATCCATTGATTGTTCATGTTAATTCCATCGCAATGGTTGAAAAGTATGCTGCCGAGATTCCTGATAATGCCCGAAAGTTGATGGATGCATTTTGGCCTGGTTCTTTAACCATTATCTTGAAAATTAAGAAGGGTGCTCTTTCAAAAACCGTTACAGGTGGTTTAAAAACTGTCGCCTTTCGTTATCCAGATTGTCAACCAACCCTTGATTTAATTGAAGAAGCTGGTGTTCCGATGGTGGGACCATCTGCTAATACTTCTGGTAAACCAAGCCCGACTACTGCCCAACACGTTTATCATGACTTACATGGGAAGATTGCTGGAATTGTAGATAATGGTCCGACACGGGTAGGAGTTGAATCAACTGTCCTTGACATGTCAACAGATCATCCTGTAATTTTACGTCCTGGTGCTGTTACAAAAAAGGACATTGAAGCAGTGATTGGGTCAATTGACCTCAATCATCACAAAGTAGGAAAAAATGAAACTCCTAAAGCTCCCGGAATGAAATATAAGCACTATGCCCCTAAGGCCCAGGTATATATTGTTGATGAAGATACTGATTGGGATAAAGTTGTTGAATGGATACGACAACAACCATTTGATGTTGGGATGATGGCTGAAGAAAAGGTCCTCCAACAAGAAGTATTGCCGATGAATGCTATTCAATTTTCATTAGGAAAGAATGTTCAAGATGCCAGTGCTCGTTTATTCGATGGGTTACGACAATTTGATGATCAGCCTAATGTTAAGGCGATTGTCACTCAAGCGTTCCCAGCTCATGATTTAGGGGGCGCATATATGAATCGGTTAAATAAGTCTGCTGGTGGTATGCACTTTGATAGTAATGCGGTAAAATAATAAGGGAATCTAGTGGAAGAGGTACCACTCCCTAATTAAAATCTCAATAAAATAATAAAGAGACTGAGTGGATTCCCAGCCTCTTTATTTATAACCAGAGGAGATGTTGTAAATGAACTATGGTAAAAAATCACCCCAATTATGGGCAGCCATTGAGAATGAAGAACAACGCCAGCAAGATACGATTGAGCTAATTGCCTCCGAAAATATCGTTTCAGATGCTGTTCGTGAAGCGCAAGGATCAGTTCTAACAAATAAGTATGCTGAAGGATATCCTAATAAGCGGTATTACGGTGGTTGTGAGTTTATAGATCAAGTTGAACAATTGGCAATTGATTATGCTAAAAAATTATTCAATGCAGCATATGTAAATGTTCAACCTCATTCCGGATCACAAGCTAACATGGCAGTTTATCAAGCACTCCTCAAACCCGGAGATGTGATTTTAGGGATGGGAATGGATGCTGGTGGGCACCTAACTCATGGCGCAACAGTTAGTTTTAGTGGAAAATTATATAAAACGTATGGCTATGGCCTAAATCCAGATACTGAAGAGCTTGATTATGATGAAATTATGGATTTAGCTAAAAAAGTAAAACCGCAATTAATTGTTGCGGGAGCTTCTGCCTATAGTCGGATTATTGATTGGCAGGCATTTCGTAAGATTGCTGATGAAGTGGGGGCTTACTTAATGGTTGATATGGCCCATATCGCCGGATTAGTAGCAACTGGTGATCATCCAAGTCCACTTCCGATTGCTGATGTTGTAACCACCACTACCCATAAAACTCTTCGTGGCCCACGGGGAGGAATGATCCTTTCTAAATCAACTGAGTTAGGACGGAAAATTAATTCAGCCGTTTTCCCTGGAATCCAGGGTGGACCGTTGGAACATGTGATCGCAGGGAAAGCACAAGCATTTTATGAAGATTTGCAACCAGAATATTCGGAATATATCCAACAAGTTGTAAAAAATGCTCAAGCAATGGAAAAAGTATTTAATACTAGTAAACAGATTCGGGTGGTTTCAGGAAAAACTGAAAATCACCTTCTCGTTCTGGATCTTACGAAGACTGGTTTAACAGGAAAAGATGCGCAAAATCTCCTTGACCGTGTCCATATTACAACCAATAAAGAGGCTATTCCGAATGACCCACGAAGTCCATTTATTACAAGTGGTTTGCGGATTGGGACTCCTGCTATTACCAGCCGAGGATTTAAGGAAGAGGATGCGCAAAAAGTTGCGGAATTAATCAGTACAGCTTTAACCAATCCAACCGATGAAGAGTGTCTACAAGAAGTAGCAAAAGGTGTGCATGAACTAACCACAAAGTATCCGATTAACTAAAAAAATAGAACATAAAAAGTTGTTAAGATCCTTTGTCATGACTTGATTTTTTTGGTAGAATAGTGAAGAAATTCAAAGGAGTGTATATAGGCATGGGTAAATTTGAAGTGTTAGATCATCCATTGATTCAGCACAAGCTAACAATGATTCGGGATAAAAATGTTGGGACAAAGTTTTTCCGGGAAACAGTCAAGGAAATTTCAACTTTAATGGCTTATGAAGTAGCACGCGACATGCCATTGAAGGATGTTGAAATTGAAACGCCAATTGCTAAAACAACTCAAAAGGAATTGGCTGGTAAAAAGGTAGCGATTATTCCAATTCTTCGGGCAGGAATCGGAATGGTTGATGGGATGACTGATCTTATCCCAGCAGCTAAAATTGGTTTTATCGGAATGTACCGGGATGAAGAAACCTTAAAGCCACATGAATACTTTGTTAAGTTGCCTAATGATATTACAGAACGGCAATTATTCATCGTTGACCCAATGCTAGCAACTGGTGGTTCAGCAATGATGGCAATCGAAGCCTTAAAAAAGCGCGGTTGCTCCGAAAAGAACATGAAATTTGCTTGCTTAGTTGCAGCCCCTGAAGGAGTTAAGGCTGTGCGCGACGCTTATCCAGATGTCGATATTTATACCGCAGGACTTGATGATTATCTTAATGAAGATGGGTATATTGTTCCTGGCTTAGGTGATGCTGGTGACCGTCTTTTTGGTACTAAGTAGATAATTAAGGATTAAAAGCATGATCTGTAGAAAACTTTTTAGCTTTCGCAAATCTTGCTTTTATTTTTATTTGTGTTGAAAAGGCTTTCGCTTATAATAGGTACTATACCAGAAAAGGGGAATTGATTAATGGAGACCCAAATTAATGGAATCGCAGCCAGTGATGGAGTAGGAATTGCACCGGCTTACTTATTAACGAAGCCTAATCTTAATTTTGAAAAGTATCATATTAGTGACCCCAATAGTGAAAAAGCAAGATTACATCGAGCTTTTGATAAGATCATTCAAAAACTAAAAGAGACTAAGAAGAAACTTGTTGATAAACTTAATGAAGAAGATCTAGCAATTTTTGATACTCATATTGCAATCTTAAATGATCCAGAAATGATTAAACAAGTTGAAAACCGAATCACCAATCAACGCTTAAATGCGGAATCGGCTTTTACGGAAGTAATTACTAAGATGATTAAAACCCTGCAGGCAATGACTGGAAATGAATATATGCAAGAGCGAGCAACTGATTTTCAAAATATTCAAGACCAGGTTTTAGCAGAATTAGAAGGGAAGAAGCTTCCTAATTTACGTGAACTAGACCACCCCGTCATTATAGTCGCTCATTCAATTGGCCCGGCAGATACTTCACAGATGGATGGTCGTTTTGTTAAAGGCATTATTACCGATTTGGGTGGGCGAACTAGTCATGCAGCGATCATGGCTCGTTCTTTACAGATTCCGGCAATTGTTGGATGCAACGATATAACCAAAAAGGTGCAGAATGGCCAACGAGTAATTGTTGATGGATTTGAGGGTAGTGCAATTATTGAACCCTCAACAAACGATGTTAAACAATACCAAAAAATTGCAGATAAGTTTATGAATGTCCGTCAGCAATGGAAAAAAATGGTTAATCAGCCCTCGGTAACCGCTGATGGGCAGCAGTATAAGATTTCAGCCAATATTGGTTCTTCAGTGGATATTTCATCAGCAATAAAAAATGGTGCTGATGGCGTTGGCTTATTTCGAACTGAATTTCTTTATATGAAAAGTGACCACCTCCCAACTGAAGAAGAGCAGTTTAATGCCTATCGCCGCGCTGTTGAACAATTAAATGGGAAACGGCTAGTAGTTCGAACTTTAGATATTGGTGGAGATAAACCGCTTCAGTTCATGCCTTTGCCTAAAGAAATGAATCCATTCCTTGGTTACCGAGCTATTCGGATTGCTCTTGATCGGCCAGAAATGTTTAGGACTCAGCTGCGGGCCTTACTCCGAGCATCCGAGTTTGGGAAGATTAATATTATGTTTCCAATGATTACCACGCTTGAGGAATTGCAAACAGCTAAGAACATATATTATGAGGAACAGCAGAAATTAGCTGTTGATCATCCAGGGATTGGCAGAGATATTCATCTTGGCATAATGATTGAAGTTCCATTAGCCGCGTTAAATGCTGATCGCCTAGCTTCAGAAGTTGATTTTTTTAGTATTGGAACCAATGACTTAATTCAATATTGCTTTGCAGCTGACCGTGGTAATGATTCAGTTTCGTACCTTTACCAGCCGCTAAACCCAACTTTCTTAAAATTAATTAAGCATATTATTGATGCTGGTCATGCTCATGACACAACCGTAGCAATGTGTGGAGAAATGGCAGGAGATCGCTATGCCTTGCCACTATTAATCGGGATGGGGTTGGATATTTATTCGATGAGTGCTAGCTCTATTTTACGGACCCGTTCAATGATGAAGCAGTTGGATAGCAAGAAATGTCAGGAACTATATCAACAGGCTGTTACAACTTGTGATTCAATGACGGGGGTGAAGCAGTTAGTTCAAAAATGGTTGGTAACGAACTAAAAAGGATTTAGGAAAAGTAAAGATTTTTCTTAAATCCTTTTTTTGTCTCTTGTTAAGAGTAAAATGGCAATAGTTTTGCTGTACTAAGGAGATGTAAAGTTGTGATTAAGCAATACTGGACAAAGCAAAGAATCTGGTTATTAATTTTTTTAATGATCGTCGGGATTGGTGCTCTCTTATTTACTAGCCATAATGAGCGCTTCTATCAGCAGCCAATCGCTAAAGTAATTAGTGAAAAAACGGTGAGTAAACAAAGAGTAAAAGACCAGTTTGACAATGTTGACCACCAATATAATCAACAACTCCAAGTAAAACTAATGAATGGTAAATATCGCGGGCAAAAATTAACAGTCCAAAATACATATAGTGATTCGCAACCGATGGATCAACGTTATCGGGCTGGGAATGAAGTGTTTTTAACCCAGCTTCGTAAACGAGGCGGAAAACTAACCGCCAATGTTAACGGTTATAAGCGCGATACAGTAATCGTTTTCTTGCTTTGGCTTGTTATCTTGATGTTGCTTCTCCTTATGGGGCGTGCAGGGTTGTTCGCATTCTTAAGCGTAGTAATTAATGCTCTTTTGTTTATAATTGCAATTGAGATTGACCTAAAACAAAATGGTCAGCATATCATGCTGCTTTTTAGTATTCTTGCCATAATTTTTACGTTTATTAGCTTATTGTTAGTTCTTGGGTTTAGTAAAAAGATGTTGGCGACTTTTGCGGCAACGGTTATTGGGACGTTTGTTGCCTTGGGAGTAAGTATGCTTGTATTTATGTGGACGTATGAGCGGGGGATTTACTATGAATCAATGGAATATGTTACGCAAGTTCCCCGGCCACTTTTTTTGGCTGAAACATTATTAGGATCTTTAGGGGCGGTAATGGATGAATCAAGTGATATTATCGCCACTCTTTTTGAACTAAAGCAGTTAAATCCAGCTGTTACCCGTAAACAGTTATTTATCTCTGGACGCAATGTTGGTAAGTCAATTATGGGACCGTTAATAAATGTTTTATTTTTAATTTTTATGGTGGATACTTTTACTGGTAGTCTTTTGTATATCAAAAACGGTAACTCGTGGGGCTATACCTATGCAATGAATATGAGCTTAGGGACTATTCAGAGCCTGATTAGTGGAATTGGGATTGTCCTTTCAGTTCCCCTTGTAAGTCTATTTGGGGCATTGCTCTTAGGAAAGAAGGTGCAAAGATGACGACAATTACGGGTCTTGGTTTGGTCTTGCTAATTTTGATGGTCCTTGTGGGAGGAAAACAGGGCTGGACAGCTTTTTTGAGTTTGCTTCTTAATTTTGGCTTTTTATATTTTGCAATTATTTTAGTTGCGTTTCATGTTCCCCTTTTATTTGTAACCATGACTATTGGGATTACAATTTTAGCGATAACCATTTTCATGGGGGAAGATGATTTGCGGACAACCGTGACGGCATTTTATGCTTCACTCATCGTGGTATGCTTAATTTTAGTGCTGATCTTTATTATTGAGCACTGGGCAATGGTACAAGGCTTTGGAACAGAAGATAGCGATGAGTTAGAGGGGATGTCAACTTTAATTGGAATTAGTTATTTCAAGGTTTCTGTTACTACTACTATTTTGAGTTCTCTCGGAGCAATTGCGGAAGCAGCAATGGCAATTTCCTCTGGGCTTACGGAAATTCTTGAGAATCATCCCGAAAGAACTAATCGTCAATTGATTCATAGTGGGATGGCGATTGGACAACAGATTATTGGAACGACTTTCAATACGCTTTTCTTTGGCTTCTTTGGTGGATTCTTAGCACTATTTATTTGGTTCTTAGGTCTTCACTATTCCTTTGGTGCAATTATGAATAATAAAATTTTTGTGGCAGAAATGATTGAAATTCTGATTGCTTTCATTGGGGTATTGATCACTGTTCCCATGACTGCTTGGGTGATGACAAAGCGTCGTAAATCCGTTATTGACAATTACCCTAAAACAAAGTAACATACGAATAACTTATAAATAGACCTTTAATCGGAGTCCTGTGAGGCTTCAAAGGTACGGATAAATTCTCCTTGCTCTTTCCACAGTTAGGATTGGGTAGGGAAATAGACGACTTTGGAGCAGGGATTCCAAGGTCGTTTTTCTTTAGGAGGATTTATATGGCGCACCGTGATAATGTTGTTTTAGATGTAGACGAACGGCCAGCTCCTTGGCAGTGGTTTGGTTTATCCTTGCAACATATGTTTTCTATGTTTGGCTCCACTGTTTTAGTCCCAATCTTGGTAGGATTAAATCCAGGAATTGCCTTGTTTAGTTCAGGGGTAGGGACCCTGATGTATTTACTCATTACTAAGCATAAGATTCCGGCTTATATGGGATCGAGTTTTTCATTTGTTGTCCCAATGATGGCCTTAATGAAAACTACTGGTTATCCGGGAATTGCACAGGGGACTATTGCAGTTGGGTGCGTATATTTAATCGTATCAGTAATTGTAACGCTGGTTGGGTCACAATGGATTGATCGCATTCTGCCACCAATTGTTGTTGGTCCGATTGTTGTTGTAATCGGGCTGTCATTGGCAGGAACAGCCGCTAAAGATGCTACCATCAATTCAACTACTGGCCATTATGATTTACGCTTTTTTGCGGTCGCAATGCTTACGATGGCAATAACAGTTATCTTCAATATGTATTTTAAAGGATTCCTTGGTCTAATTCCGATTTTGATGGGGATTGTTGCTGGTTATATTATTGCGGTCTTGTTTGGCATTGTGGACTTTTCTTCAGTTGCGCATGCACATTGGTTTAGTTTGCCCGACTTTCAGATTCCGTTTGTTGATTATCATCCTCAATTATACTGGGGTGCGATTTTGAGTATGGCACCGATCGCCTTTGTTACCATGACAGAACACTTGGGTCATATTATGGTTCTGAATGAGTTGACTGAACGAAATTACTTCAAGGAACCAGGCTTGAACCATACGCTTGCAGGAGATGGGACGGCTTCAATTATTGCCGGATTCGTTGGCGGACCGCCCGTAACTAGTTATGGTGAAAATATTGGGGTAATGGCAATCACGCGTGTCCATTCAGTTTACGTTATTGCTGGAGCAGCTGTATTTGCCATCTTCTTTAGCTTTATTGGCAAATTAAGCGCCTTGATTGAATCTATCCCTTCACCGGTTATCGGCGGGATTTCATTCCTGTTATTTGGTGTGATTGCCTCTAGTGGATTGCGTGTAATGATTGAGAACAAAATTGATTTTAATGAAAAAAGAAATTTGATGATTTCATCAGTTATTTTAGTAATTGGGATTGGGAATGCCTATCTTCAATTAGGGAAATATCAATTCTCTGGATTAGCTGTTGCAGCTGTCCTCGGGATAATAATGAATTTAATCCTTCCACAAAAAGCCAAGAGTGAAATGTAGTTTGAATTTTTAAGCAGAGTGAGAAAAGGCATCTAGCCTCTTACTCTGCTTTTTTCGTATGATAACAAAACAAAAAAATTAAGAGGTCGTGGAAAAAAACAGATTGTAAGAAAAAGTTTATCAAAACCTTGGAAACGTTTTCTTTGTGTTCTTATCAAATGATTGGTAGGGATATATAAACCTAATGTTTTTTTGAATTTTAACGAAATTAATGATATATTAACATTCGTAACTTGGGGTAGTTCGTTTTATTTGCAACGTTCATCCAATTTACAAGCCAAATTATTGTTATAAGGAAAGAGGTGGAATATGAATGGGCGGTGATGCTTTAACTTTTAAGCTTTTCGGACTCACGTTCAATACTACGAACATTGTTTCTGGACTGATTATCTACGCAATCGTGTTCTTCACTCTTTACGGGATGTCACGAAAGATCCAAATGAAGCCTACTGGTGCACAAAACGTATTTGAGTGGCTAGTTGACTTTACTAATGGAATTGTGCGAAGCCAGATGCCAGCATCTGAACAAGGTCACTATAGTTTCTTTGCCTTTGTTTTGTTTGTTTTCATCTTCTTTGCAAACCAATTCGGTTTAATTTTCCAATTCCATTGGAACGGAGCTGAAATACTTAGAAGTCCAACGGCAGATCCAGTTGTTACGTTAACACTTTCTTTAATGGTAATGGTATTAGCATTCGCTGCTGGAGTAGCACATAATGGTCTTGGTGGATACCTGAAAGGATACACTAAACCATTTACTTTAATGCTTCCTGTTAACATTATCGAAGAATTTGCTAACTTCTTAACTCTTGGTCTCCGTATTTTTGGTAACATTTTTGCCGGTGAACTTTTAATGAGTTTGATTGCTAATATGGCATTCTCACATGGAATCCTAACCATTATTCCAGGACTATTTTTGGAACTTGCATGGCAAGGATTCTCCGTATTTATCGGTTCGATTCAGGCATATGTCTTTGTAACATTAACGACGGTTTATATTTCTCGGAAGATTTCCGAATAATAATCCTTAAGGAGGAATTTTAAAATGGCATTAGGAGCAATTGCTGCAGGACTCGCGGCTATGGGTGCCGCTATCGGTGGTGGTATCGGTGACGGTATCTTAATCGGACACACAGTTGACAGTATCGCACGTCAACCAGAATTACAAAGTAGATTACAAGCAACGATGTTTATTGGTGTTGGTTTGATTGAAGCCATGCCTATTATTGCCATCGTTATTGGCTTCCTTGTTATGAACAAGTAATTATTTTAAGTTTTTTATTTTAAGATAAGGAGGTGTCAATAGATGTTTGTAAACAGTGTGTTAGCTGAATCAAACAGTTTATACATTGGTGACTTGGTATTCTACATCGTTACTTTTATCATCTTAATGCTATTAGTTAAGCATTTTGCTTGGAAACCAGTAACAGATATGATGAAGAAACGTGCAGATAAGATTGCTAATGACATTGATAATGCTGCTCGTTCACGTGAAAGTGCTGAAAAGATGGCTGCAAAGCGACAAGCTGAGTTACAAAGCTCACGGCAAGAAGCTGCTGAGATTGTAAGTAATGCTAAAAAGTCTGGGGAAACTCAGCGGGCACAAATTGTTGAAACAGCGCAAAAAGATGCCCAAGCTCTCAAGCAACAAGCACAAAAAGATGCTGAGCAAGCACGTCGCGATGCATTAAATAGTGCTAAGGATGACGTTGCAAACTTATCTATTGAGATTGCTTCCAAACTCATCCAAAAAGAATTAAAGGCAGACGATCAAAAAGAATTGATCGATTCCTATATCGAAGGGTTGGTAGAACATGAGTCTTGATAAGAAGACAGTTGCTGATCGCTATGCGAAAGCACTGTTTGAATTGGTCGATGCTGATAACGAACTCGATCAAACTTATCAAGAATTGATTGCTTTACGCCAAGTCTTTGAGGACAACGAGGGATTGGACGCCGCACTTGCGGGAGTTCAACTGTCACTTGATGAAAAGAAATCATTGATTAAAGATTTACAGCAAGGTGCTTCAAAGTATGTTGCGAACTTAATTCAAATGGTTTTCGATTACGGCCGTATTGACTGCATGGTCGCAATTATTGATGAGTTTGAACGGCGGTATGACCGTAAAATGAAGCGGATGCATGCTGACGTTACCACAGCGATCCAACTCGATAAACAACAAGAGGATCAACTGAAGGCTAATCTTGCAAAACGTTTTGGTGCTAATGAAGTTACCTTAACAGAACATGTTGATCCAGAAATTTTAGGTGGGGTTATTGTCCATGTTGATAATAAGACATTAGATGGTAGTCTCAGCTCAAAGATTAAGCAAATTCGTCGTTTACTAGTTAGATAAATATATCTTTTTTCAAAGAGGTGAGACCTTTATGAGCATTAAAACTGAGGAAATCAGTTCACTCATCAAAAAACAACTCGCCAACTACCAAGACAAAGTATCTGTCGAAGAAACCGGTACTGTTACCTATGTTGGTGATGGTGTTGCTCGTGCCGATGGCTTAGATAATGCTATGGCTGGTGAGTTGCTCGAATTTAGTAACGGGGTCTACGGAATGGCTCAAAACCTCGAAAGTAATGATGTAGGTATTGTTATTTTAGGGGATTACACAGGCATTCGTGAAGGAGACACCGTTAAGCGGACGGGTCGAATCATGGAAGTACCCGTTGGCGATGCATTATTAGGACGGGTTGTTGACTCATTAGGTCGTCCAATTGACGGTCTTGGTGAGATTAAGACAGATAAAACTCGTCCAATTGAACGTAAGGCTCCAGGTGTTATGGAGCGTAAGAGTGTTAGTGTGCCACTTCAAACTGGTATTAAGGTTATTGATGCCTTAGTTCCAATTGGACGTGGTCAGCGTGAATTGATTATTGGTGACCGTAAGACAGGTAAAACTGCCATTGCGTTAGATACCATTATTAACCAAAAGAACCAAGACGTAATTTGTATTTACGTTGCTATTGGTCAAAAGGAATCAACTGTTCGGGCTAGTGTTGAAACCCTTCGTAAGTATGGAGCATTAGATTACACAATTGTTGTTTCAGCTAGTGCTTCAAACCCTGCTCCAATGCTATACATTGCGCCATATGCAGGGGCTGCGATGGGTGAAGAATTTATGTTCAACGGTAAAGATGTTCTTATTGTTTATGATGATTTATCAAAACAAGCGGATGCATACCGTGAACTTTCATTAATTCTTCGTCGTCCTCCTGGTCGTGAAGCTTACCCTGGTGATATTTTCTATACTCACTCACGGTTGCTAGAACGTGCTGCTCGTTTGTCTGATGACCTTGGTGGTGGTTCAATGACTGCTTTACCAATCATTCAGACGCAAGCTGGTGATGTTTCTGCATATATTCCTACTAACGTTATTTCTATTACTGATGGTCAGATCTTCTTAGATTCAGATGAATTCTATGCAGGTCAACGTCCAGCCATTGATGCTGGTACTTCAGTTTCTCGTGTTGGTGGTGACGCTCAGATCAAAGCAATGAAGAAAGTTGCTGGTACTTTGCGTTTGGATATTGCTTCATACAACGAATTAGCATCTTTTGCTCAATTCGGTTCCGACCTTGATGCAGCTACGCAAGCTAAATTGGCTCGTGGTCAACGGACTATGGAAGTCTTGAAGCAGGGATTGCATGATCCACTGCCAGTAGAAGAACAAGTTGTAACATTATTTGCTCTTTCACGTGGTTTTATCGATAAAGTCGAAATTGAAGATGTTCAACGTTACGAAAGTGAATTGGCTGCTTATATGCATGCTAACCACCAAGACCTCTACGACACCATCAAGAAGACTGGTAAGCTACCAGAAGGCGATGACTTGCAAAATGCTGTTGCTAAGTTCTCTGAAACATTTCAAGGAACTAAAAAGCAAGTCGCTGAAGAAAAATAGTTAATGATGATTAGTCGAAAGGACGGTGAGATTTAGTGCCAGCTTCACTCGCTGCAGTTAAACATAAGATTGATTCCACTAAGAGTACGCGTCAGATTACTTCGGCGATGCAAATGGTTTCAACCGCAAAACTGAATCAAATTCAACACCACACTCAGACCTACGAAGTATATGCTGAGAAGGTTAAGCAAATGTTGTCTGATCTGGTTAAATCTCACAGCGCAACATCTGCAGCTTCGCAAGATGATGTTTACGCTGCACTGTTTAAAAAGCGCGCAGTTAAAAAGACTGGGGTGCTTGTGATTACGTCTGACCGAGGTTTGGTTGGTAGTTACAATAGTAATATTATCAAGCAAACGTTAGATATGATGGCTAAGCACAATCTTGATAAAGACAACACAGTATTTCTGACGGTTGGAAAAACAGGGACCGAATTCTTTAAGAAGAGGGGAATGAATGTCGTTTACGAATATTCAGGCGTTAGCGATGTTCCTACCTATCGTGAAGTTCATAGTATTGTGAAGACCGCTGTTCAAATGTACAGTGATCAAGTATTTGATGAAATGTACATGGTTTACAGTCATTACGTTAACCGAATTACATCAAATGTGATTGTTCACGATGTACTCCCAATTACTGAAAAGTCATTACTCGATGATGAAAATGTAGCACAAGAAAATACAGAATTAAATAATTCTGATGTAAGTACTGCGCATGTCTCAGCCGAGTATGAATTTGAACCGTCAGATACAGAAATCATTTCTGCATTAGTTGCCCAATATGCAGAAAGTTTGATTTATGGAGCGATTCTTGATGCCAAGACATCAGAACACTCTTCAAGTGCGAATGCAATGCGTTCAGCTACAGATAATGCTGATGACATTATCTCTACTCTCGAATTGCAATATAACCGAGCACGGCAAGCAGCAATTACCACTGAAATTACAGAAATTACTGGTGGTATGACTGCTCAAGAATAATTTTTTCTAACGTAGGAGGAAACAACATGAGTTCTGGTAAAGTTTTACAAGTTATCGGACCAGTTGTTGATGTTGAATTTCCCTTAGACGAAAAACTTCCTGAAATTAATGACGCTTTGAAGATTAAGGAAAGCGATGGTAAGACTCTAACAACTGAAGTTGCCTTGGAATTAGGTGATGGTGTTGTTCGAACAATTGCCATGGACGGTACTGATGGTCTTCAACGTGGTATGGAAGTTGAAAACACTGGCGCATCAATTAGTGTACCAGTTGGTGATGATACTCTGGGACGAGTATTTAACGTCTTAGGGGAACCTGTTGACAACGGACCGAAATTTGGTCCTGATGCAAAGCGGATGCCTATTCACCGTGATGCACCAAAGTATGATGACTTAAATAATGCTACCGAAATTTTGGAAACTGGGATCAAGGTTATTGATTTACTGGCTCCATATGTTCGTGGTGGTAAGATTGGTCTATTTGGTGGTGCCGGTGTTGGTAAGACCGTTTTGATTCAGGAATTGATTCATAACATTGCTCAAGGTCATAATGGTATTTCTGTCTTTACAGGGGTTGGTGAACGTACCCGTGAAGGTAATGATATGTACTATGAAATGAAGGCCTCTGGAGTTCTTGAAAAGACGGCCATGGTTTATGGTCAGATGAACGAACCACCTGGTGCCCGTATGCGGGTTGCCTTAACTGGTTTAACAATTGCGGAATACTTCCGTGATGTAAAGGGACAAGATGTTTTGCTCTTTATCGATAACATCTTCCGGTTTACACAAGCTGGTTCAGAAGTTTCTGCCCTCTTGGGTCGAATTCCTTCTGCCGTTGGTTACCAGCCAACATTAGCTACTGAAATGGGTCAGTTACAGGAACGGATTACTTCAACTAAGAAGGGATCTATTACGTCTATCCAAGCCGTTTATGTTCCAGCCGATGACTATACCGACCCTGCACCAGCTACGACATTTGCCCACTTGGATGCAACTACTAACTTGGAACGTCGATTAACCCAAATTGGTATTTATCCAGCCGTTGACCCATTAGCTTCAACTTCTACTGCTCTTACTCCAGAAATTGTTGGTAAAGAACACTATGAAGTTGCTACACAGGTTCAACACGTTCTTCAACGATACCATGAACTTCAAGATATCATCTCTATTTTAGGTATGGATGAATTATCTGACGAAGAAAAGACAATCGTTGCTCGTGCACGGCGGATTCAAAACTTCCTTTCCCAAAGCTTTAGTGTTGCTTCCCAATTTACAGGATTACCTGGTAAATATGTTCCATTAAAGGAAACAATTAAAGGCTTTAAGGAAATTCTTGCTGGTAAGTATGATGATCTTCCAGAAGAAGCTTTCCGGTTAGTTGGACCAATTGAAGACGTTGTTGAAAAGGCAAAGAAAATGAAGGCTGATACTGACGAAGATAGCTCAGAAGACTAGGAGGGATAATTATGGCTGAAAATACTTTTAAGGTCACTATTATTACTCCAGATGGCACCGTCTATGATAATGATAAGGTTACCATGCTTGTTATGAACACTGCTGGTGGACAAATGGGAATCATGGCTAACCACGTACCATTAATTGCTGCGCTTGAAATCAGTACAGTTCGAATTAAACATTCTGAAGGCACTGATGAAGTTGCCGCGGTTAATGGTGGGATCATTCAATTTGATGGTCAAAATGCTACAATCGCAGCTGATAGTGCTGAAATGCCTGAAGCAATTGACGTTGAGCGGGCACAGAAAGCTAAAGAGCGTTCTGAGTCTGCAATCGCAGAAGCAAAGAAGAAGCATAACCAAAGCGACTTATCACGTGCAGAAGTTCACCTCAAGCGTGCAATTAATCGTTTGAATGCTGCTTCTAAGCAACGCAATATCTAAGGTATAATATCAAAAAGAGGTTGGAAAAAATAATCCAACCTCTTTATTATTTTAAAGTGTAAACTGCTAAAACACAGTAGATGCCTAGCTATCTTTACGGGGTGGGACTAAAAACTTGCAAGCAAGTTTAGCCTCACTCCTTTTCGTTTAAAAGATCATTAAGCTTTTTTACGAATTAATAATTTAATCATGTGATATGATATGATTGAATTTAGTTTAAAAGAGGGTGATCGATTGCAAATTACAGGACTACGAGCGCTAATAGAAATAATAGTGCAACTGGCATTTGTCTGGTTAGCGTTTTTTGCTATTCAAGGGATACATTTTGAGCATTTTTTTAACCGACCACCACGTACCTTGCCTCTACTTATTGTTTTGATGGCTACTGGATTAGGATATTTATGTGCGACATTCTTCTTAAATATCCTAAGTGCAATTGGTAATTTGACATATTTAATTCGATAGTATTTACTGGAGGATCTTATGGAAAAAATTGTTGTTAAGGGCGGTCAGCGGTTAACTGGTCGAGTTAAAGTTGAAGGAGCAAAAAATGCAGTCTTACCAATTCAAGCGGCATCTATTTTGGCTTCTAGTGGAAACATTAAATTATCAAATGTTCCAATTTTATCGGATGTAACGACAATGAATCAATTATTACGGTTCTTAAATATAAAAGTAGATTTTGATAAAGATAAGCATGTTTTAACAATTGATGCAGCTGATCCTGTGTCATCTGAAGCACCATTAGAATATGTTAGTCGAATGCGGGCATCGATGGTAGTCTTAGGACCTTTACTAGCTCGGACAGGTCATGCGCAAATTGCGCTCCCTGGTGGATGTGCGATTGGGTCCCGACCAATTGACTTACACCTAAAAGGATTACGTCAATTAGGAGCGATTATAGAACAGCATGATGGATACTTAGAGGCACGGGCTGAACACTTAATTGGTGATCATATTTATTTAGATTTTCCTAGTGTCGGTGCAACACAAAACCTAATGATGGCAGCGACACTTGCGCAGGGAATTACAACAATTGAAAATGCAGCCAGTGAACCTGAAATTGTTGATTTAGCGAATATGTTGAATAAAATGGGCGCGCGTGTTCATGGTGCTGGAACAGACATTATTCGGATTCAAGGAGTTAATTTCCTTCATGGCTGCGAACATGCAGTAATGCCAGATAGGATTGAAGCGGGAACATTCATGATTGCGGCAGCCGTTACTAATGGTGATGTAGTGGTTGAAGGGGCAATTGCTGAGCATAATACCTCATTGATTGCTAAATTGGAGGAAATGGGTGTGACTGTTATTGTCCAAGAAGATGGGATTCGCGTTCTTGGGACTTCGGTTTTAATCCCTACGAATATTAAGACCCTTCCGTATCCTGGCTTCCCTACTGATCTTCAGCCACAAATGTCTGTTCTCCAGCTTTTAGCAAATGGGACTAGTACCCTAGATGAGACGATTTTTGAGAAGCGTTTTATGCATTTAGAAGAATTGCGACGAATGAATGCTGATTTTCAAATTAATGGTCCAGTCGCTGTTCTTAATGGTCCGACGCGCTTTAGTGGAGCTGAGGTAGCCGCCTCTGATTTACGGGCAGGTGCTGCTTTAGTATTGGCCGGGTTAGTTGCTGATGGAATTACCCAGGTTCGTAACTTAAAATATATTGATCGGGGATACTATCATCTTCACCAAAAGCTACAACAATTGGGAGCCAAGATTGATCGAATTGATGTTGAGGATAAAATTAAATTGGCAGTAAAGCCTACTAAGAAAAAAACAAATCAAGATTAAAGATTCGTAAGCGACATCTGTCTGTACCCCTATTTTGTGGTATAATTACGAACGATATTAACGAGTTTAGTGTAAAAACTTAACTAGCTAAAAGGAGAAGAAATTAATGGCAAAGGATATTGGAATTGATTTAGGAACTGCCAATGTTTTGATCTATGTTCAAGGCAAGGGTATTGTTCTAAATGAACCGTCAGTTGTGGCGGTTGATACAAAAACCAATAAAGTATTGGCTGTTGGTTCAGAAGCATACCGAATGGTTGGACGTACTCCTAGTAACATTCGGGCCATTCGTCCATTAAAGGATGGAGTTATTTCTGATTTTGATGTTACTCAAGAAATGCTTTCCTACTTTATCGGTAAACTAAGCGTTAAGGGATTCATGTCAAAGCCAAACATCATGATCTGCGCGCCAACAAATATTACTGAGATTGAACGGAAGGCGATTATTCAAGCCGCTGAACAATCTGGTGGTGGTAAAGTTTACCTTGAATACGAGCCAAAAGTGGCAGCAATTGGTGCTGGATTGGATATTTTTAAACCTCGTGGAAACATGGTCATTGATATGGGTGGTGGTACCAGTGATATTGCCATTCTTTCATTGGGAGATATTGTCTCAAGCCAGTCAATTCGGATGGCCGGTGATAAGATGAATAGTGATATTGCTTCTTATATTAAGAATAAGCATAGTTTAGTAATTGGTGAACATACTGCTGAAAAGATCAAAATGGAACTCGGAACTGCATTACGGGTTGATGATCCTGAAACAATGGATGTTCGTGGCCGTGATGTAGCTACTGGAATGCCAAAGCAAATCACAGTTAATGAAAATGAAATTGAAGAAGCATTACATGATACGCTTGAACAAATTGTTTCAGCAGCTGTAAATGTATTAGAAACAATTCCACCAGAGTTGGCTAGTGACATTATTGACCGTGGAATAATGTTAACCGGTGGTACTTCTTTGTTAAAGGGTGTCGATCAATTATTCAGTGCTCGTCTAAAAGTACCGGTTGTGGTTTCACAAGATCCATTAGACAATGTTGCTAAGGGCGCTGGTGAAATGTTAGAACGGATGCAAAAGACTGAACGAAAGAAGTAGTTTGAAAATGGTAAGGATTTTATGTGACCTTATACGCTGGTATCAACGAGGAATTTCCACCCAACGACCATTTCGTGCATGTCGATTTACCCCCTCATGTTCACAGTACATGTTAGAAGCTTTACAACGCTTTGGTTTAAAGGGGTTATTACTCGGAAGTTGGCGTCTTCTTCGTTGTCAGCCGTTTTCTCGTGGTGGCTATGATCCGGTACCTAATCATTTTACTTTTCGTCGTCAGGGGTAATAATAGTTATTAAGGGTGAAAAAGTGTCAAAGAAAGATAAAAAAGTAGAAGTCAGCGTTAAAGATATTGAACGTCGTAATCAACCGGTTCAACAAATTTTTATTGGGGATCGATTGATTGGTGAAGTTGTAACCGATAATGAACGTTTCAAAGCAATGCTGATAAGTGACCAGAGCGAATTTTATGTTCGTTCTCAAGAAGAAGGATTAGAAATAGTCCTTCAACAATATCATCTTCACCAGCATTAGTTTGGTGAACCATCCTCTTTGATTAATAATTTGTAAAGGAGTTTGGTAATGCAACGTTCGCAAAATGATGTAGAAAGTCGGATTGACTGGGGAATTATATTCTGTGTTCTTTTGTTAGCCTTGATTGGTCTTGCTTCAATATATGTAGCGGCAGTTCATGATCGGCAGCAAACTAGTGTTGCTCGACAGGTTATTACCCAGTTAGTTTGGTATGCGGTCGGGACTATTCTTATTATTGTCATTATGCAATTTGATGCTGAACAATTATGGAAATTAGCACCAATTGTATACTGGCTAAGTGTATTTTTGATGTTTGCAATCCTAGTCTTTTATAGTCGAGCTTATTATGCTAGTACAGGGGCTAAGAGTTGGTTTGCAATTGGACCGTTTACGTTTCAGCCTTCAGAAATAATGAAGCCTGCCTATATTTTGATGATGGGGCGTGTTATTACGACTCATAATAATCGATATAGTGTGCATACCGTTGATTCAGATTGGCGATTGATTGGAACAATGTTCTTATGGCTATTACCAATTTTGATTTCTCTTAAGTTTCAAAATGACTTTGGGACGGGGTTAGTATTCTTCGCTATTTTCTGTGGAATGGTCTTAGTGTCTGGAGTAACTTGGCAAATTTTGGCACCAGCAGCTACGATATTAGTAGTTGTTGGGGGTTCGGCCTTAGCAATGGTAACTAGTTCGGTTGGGCGACAAATACTTGAACACGTTGGATTTCAGGCATACCAGTTTGACCGGGTTGACACCTGGCTTCATCCAGAACAAGATACAACTAACCAAGGGTATCAGTTATGGCAGAGTATTAAAGCGGTTGGTTCTGGTGGTATTACTGGGACTGGTTTTAATAACTCAAAGGTGTATGTTCCAGTTCGTGAATCAGATATGATTTTTTCCGTTATCGGTGAGAATTTTGGGTTCATTGGTGGGGTTTTACTAATCCTTATCTACTTGTTACTGATCTACTTAATGATTCGGGTAACATTTGATACCAAGAACGAATTCTATGCTTATATTTCAACTGGGGTCATCATGATGATTTTATTCCACGTTTTTGAAAATATCGGCATGAACATCGGTCTATTACCATTAACAGGTATTCCGCTGCCATTTATTAGTGCCGGGGGATCCTCGTTAATTGGGAACCTGATTGGGATTGGAATGGTAATGTCGATGCGTTACCACCATCATTCTTATATGTTTAGCAGTAATCGTGAATTTAGATAGTGGGGTCATAAAATGGCAAAAGATTATTTTTGGGTAAAAGAACAAGCAGATGGTACTAAGCGCATCGGTTTAAACGCTGAAGGCCGTGACGAGTTAGGAGAAGTAAGTTTCATCGATGTACCGGCAGTGGGAACAACCTTGAAACAAGCTGATAAATTTATTGCTGTTGAAGCAGAAAAGGCCGTTACTGATGTGGATAGTCCCGTTGATGGTAAGATTACCAAAATAAATGAAGCGATTATTGATGATCCGGCTGGATTAAATTCAAGCGATATGGAAAAAAACTGGATTGTTGAAGTTAAATAAAAAATAGGAGACTAGGATTAGGGGAACCTTGATTCTAGTCTCCTATTTAGTATTGGCGGATTTTTCCAGTTCATGTTATACTTAAGGTTCTAGGAAAACGGCTAAGATAAAAATATTTAAGGTGGTATTTATTATGACCCAAAAATTACACATCGCTTTACTATTTGGTGGCAACTCCTCCGAACATGATGTGTCAAAGCGATCAGCACATAATATCTATGATGCTCTTGATAAGGAAAAGTATGATGTAAGTCTTTTTATGTTTACAAAGGATGGAATTCTTTTAGGTAATGAAGATTCACAAAAGATCTTTGATGGCGAACCTGAAGATCAAGTGGTAGCAGAAGCATATCAAAAGATGGATATGAGCAGTCCATTAGCACCAATTATGGCCTTAAACGAACAAAAGGAAATTGATTTCTTCTTCCCTGTTATCCATGGTAATTTAGGTGAAGATGGTACAATTCAAGGTCTCTTTAAGCTCCTTAATAAACCTTACGTTGGTTCAAATATTGCAGCTAGTGCAATGGCTTTTGACAAGGATCTTACTAAGAAAATTATTAGCCAAGCTGGTATTCGTAATACTCCTTATGTTGTAGTTACGCCAGAAAACAGGGCTGACTATTCATGGGGACGGATTGAAGAAAAATTAGGTAATCTCACTTTTGTAAAGCCAGCTAAGCAAGGCTCCTCTGTTGGTATTCATCGAGTTACTAACGCTGAAGAATACGAAAAAGCATTAGATGATGCCTTTAAGTATGACTACAAGATCTTAGTGGAACAGGGGATCGCCAATCCTCAAGAAATTGAGATTTCAATCTTAGGAAATGAACACCCAATCGCCTCTAAGTTAGGAGCTGTTCGTGTACCTAAGGATGATCCATTCTATGATTATGAAAATAAGTTTGTGGATGCTAGTGGAGTTGTTTTTGAACTTCCTGTTAAATTACCACAATACTTAGTTGATGAAATTACAGACATGGCTTTGAAGGCATACAAGGCATTAGGAATGAAGGGAATGGCTCGGATTGACTTTTTAGTTGACAGCAATAATGTCCCTTATCTTGGTGAACCAAATACTTTACCAGGATTTACTAACATTAGCTTGTACCCTCAAATGTGGGAAGTTTCTGGTATTTCATATTCCGACTTGATTGATCGATTAATTCAATTAGGATTACAAGAATTTGAACGAAACAGCAAGATTAAGTACGATTTTCGTAAGCTTGGTACTGAACGTGTTGGTCAAAAGAAATATAACGAAGACTAAAGAACAATTATTTAATGGTTAGGATGTTGTGAGTACAATGTGCTAACTATTTTTATTATTAAAATCATAGCAGAAAGTAAATATTATCATAATGGTATAAAATCCATGGTTTAGTATTGCAGTAAGAAAAATTTATAATATAATGAAGATACGCAGTTTTTGTAAGCGTTAGAGTAGCCTACAGTCACGCTACTTGCAGTACTTTATAACCATCGCGGGGGTGACTGTAAAGATGGTTATAAGCATTTATTTTTTATAAAATTTATTGCATTTTAAGCATAAAAATAGTATTGATTTATTTTTGGTCTATAATAAAAGATCTAGAGAAAACTAAAATAATTTTTGTTGCTAATGGTGTATAATACGGTTGGCAATGGTACAGTTCATAGAGTACATATTTTATATTCAACAATTATGATTAAGGAAGGTAAACAATGAAACTCCGAGGAGACGTATTAAAACAAATTCGTCGCAAGCGTGGATTGTCCCAAACAGCTTTAGCTGAAGGGATTTGTACTCAAGCGACAATCAGCCTAATGGAAAAACAAAATCGCTTACCCAAAATGGATATTTTAACGGCAATATGTGAACGCTTAAATATTTCTTCTGATCGAATTGTCGAAAATGAAGTTAGTGGAATTAATGAAACATTCAACCAAATTGTTGATAACTTGATTTCACGCAACTTTGAAGATGCTTCAGCGCTTTTGAAGAAGGTTCATGTAAAAAATCTAGAAAGTGATTTTGATAAACAACGTTACTACTATCTAGTAGGAATGGTTCAAGTTGAAAATAACCAAATTGATGAAGCTATTTTTAATTTTGAACTTGTTCTAACTCAATTTGCTACTACTAGTGCTAATATTTATTTAGCTATGACAACTGCAGGAATGGCGCTTGCTTACTTAAAACGTGGTGATAAAGAACGAGCAGCACGTTTAACTAACCGGTCTGTAAAATTGATTGATAATAAAAAGTTAATTGGAAGCCTTCATCAATGGGCATCAATTGATTGTCAAATTGCAGAATTATATCTTCAACTTGAAGATCCTGATAATGCTATTGAGGTTGCTAATAAGGGAATTGAACTTTGTCGAGAACACGACTCATTATTCTTATTAGATGAACTATATCTTTGTATAGGTCGTAGCTACATCTTGAAGAACGAGAAGGAAGAAGCTAAAAAAGTCTTAAAGATTGCTGAAAGTCTTAGTATCGCTCGTAATGGATCAGTAGCGGAAGATACAATTTTATTAGAATTAAAGAATCTAGAAATTTAATTAAAATATGTGTAACTAAAAAACGAAGCTGAGAGATGATTATATGTCTCAGCTTCGTTTTTTAGTATAAGCTTAAATTAATTATTAGATTTTTCTTTAATTTCACCTGCTTGAACAGGATCTTCTTTAGTAAGAGTAAAGGCACAAATAAGAGTAACAATTCCAACTATAATTCCTAAAATCAAATATGTATGTTGAAAGCCAATTTGGTCGTATAATTTTCCTGCAAAGGATGAGAAGAAGAAAACAGAAATTTGTTTAGCAAAGTTTGAGGAAAGTGCATAAACAGTAGCATAAAGACGAAGATCAAAAGCTCCAGCAATATATTTCATAATAGAAACAAGTAGAATAGGCATCTCTAGACCAGCTAACAAACGTAAGATAATAACAAACGTTAAACTAGGTACTAAGGCAGATCCTACAATACGTATTGTTAAGATAACTCCATAGCAAATTAACCCGTTACGTGAACCAATTTTATTAATAAGCCATGGCATTGGGATCATTAGGAGAAATTCTAAAGCAGTTTGGGCACTAGTCATATAACTATAAGCAATAGTTCCTTGAGCAGCTGCATGGAAAAATGACTTAAAAAAGATAATAAATTGCTGATCAAAAACATCATAAATAGCAGAAGTTCCCATATAGAATAAGGAGAGGATCCAAAAGTTTCGAAGTTTAAAAATTGAGCCAATCTGTTTAACATTTAATTTATTAGATGTATCTTCTCCGGCAGCTTGAACATTATCTAAATGAATTTTATCGCTAAAGACAAAACAACAAGTTAATATAATGGCAGCAATTGTACAAGCCCAAAAGATTGAATTGGGACTCCAAAGAAATAGTCGACCACCAACTAAAGCAGCAACTGCTCCAGCTAATGAACCACCCATGCGTGAGTGCCCATATTCGAAACCATTAGTTAAACTTGCACGTTGGACGTATTGTTCAATTACAGATACACCACCGTTTAGAATAAAACTTAGATAAATCCCAGTGATAAGAGCTGCAAAAAAACGACTAATTGATAAAAGTGGAGTAAATAGCCATTGAAAATAAGGTCCAATTAAGATCATTCCAACAGAAATTGTAATGACTAGGTTCTTTTTCATTACTAGTCGATCTGAAATAATGCCAAAAACAGGCTGAAAAATTAGTGAAATGCCGGACATCATTGAGAAAACTAATCCGGCTTCAATTCCATTAAAGTGTGCTTGTTGTTCAAGCCAAAGCGTTAGATATCCAAAAACAATTGCCCATGTGAAGAAGTAACTAAAGTGGGTAACTGGGAATCCCCAAAAATCTTTACTACGATCTTCAGTCACAACTGCTGAACTCTCTGTTTTATCCATAAGTATACATTCCTTTCTTTATTAAAATTAAAGATTGTTATATGGAACGGGCTTGCCAAAATTAGGTGTTCCATCACTGTTATAGGTAAATGATTTAACGATTGTATGACGATTAGGATCGTATAAGGGATCACCTTTAATATCGGTATAATTACGGCAGTGATAGACCATTAAATCGGTTTTATCATCTTCTGCAACTGTAAATGAATTATGACCAGGTCCATATTGATGATGAGTAATATCACTTTGGAAGACAGGGGTAGAAGATTTATGCCAATTTTGTGGATTAAGCACATCTTCATTTTCGTCACAGGTTAACATACCCATTGCATAATTTTCATCTGTAGCACTTGCGGAATAAGTGAGAAACAGTTTTCCATTTCGATGTAAAATCGCTGGGCCTTCATTAACCCAGAATACTTTTGTTTCCCAATCATATTCAGGTTTGCTAAGCATTACTGGAGTAGTTTTTAATGTCCAAGGATTTTCCATTTCTGCGATATAGAGATTAGAATTTCCTTTAATATTCGGGTCCTTTTGTGCCCAAACATAATATAATTTGTCATTAAGCTTAAAACAGGTTGCATCGAGTGAAAATGAATCCATAGGTGTGCGAACTTGACCATGCTCTATCCAGTCATCTTCACTTTCTATTGGGTTTTCTTTATCGCATTCGATACAAAACATTCGATGCTGAAACATTCCGTTTTTATCAAAGTCAGTTGTTTCAGCAGCAGCAAAATAAATAAACCACTTTCCATCTATGAAGTGTAATTCAGGAGCCCAAATTAATTGACTCATTGGTCCTTGATCATGCTTGCGCCAAATTGTTCGTGGAGCAGCGTGAGCTAAGCCTTCTATTGTGCGGGCTCTTCGGATTTCGATTCGATTATAGGATGGGACAGAGGCAGTAAAATAATAATAACCGTCGCTATGACGATAAATATAAGGATCTGCACGTTGAATAATTAGTGGTGCAGTATAGGTAAGTTTACTCAAAATTATTCCTCCTCGATAAGAAATATCTTACAATGCAAAGATACTTCCTCTAGAAAGGGCTTTCAATGTGGTGTGTAAAATTTATTCAATAAATTTAGTGAAAATCAACAAATATATTTATTGTTATTTTGCTTTGAAAGCGATACCATTTAGTTAATGAACAAAAATGTTTATTTTGATATATAAACAATCAACAAAAACGTTACTTCAATTGAACTGAATTATTTTATTATTAAAATAATTAATAAATATGTTGATTGTAGGAAAGGAACAAATAAAAGATGGAAACTATGATTTCAGCAGATTATATTGGCGTTTATAAAGCGTTAGCTTCACCGGTGCGCATAAAGTTGATTAAATTATTATCTAAAAAACAATTGAGTATTATGGAACTTGCGAGTGAAGTTGGATTAAGTTCTACAATTGTTTCAAAACATCTGAATAAATTAGCTGATGTGCATATTATTGAATTTCATCGTGTTGGACATCATAAAGTTGCTAAATTACGTGTTGATCAAATTAATATTCATTTTCCAAAGACAATTTATGAAAAATATAAAATTCATAAAACAGAAGTGCCGGTAGGACAATTTACTAATTTTTCTGTAAAACCTTCTTGTGGATTAGCGGGTTCAACCGGATATATTGGAAAGGTAGATAATCCATCTTATTTTGCTGATCCTCACCGAATGGAAGCAGGGATGATTTGGTGGAATGATGGGTATATCGAATATCAACTCCCTAACCACTTACAAAAAAACGATGAGTTAAAAATGATTGATATTGTAGCAGAATTGGGAAGTGAATTTCCATTTTCTAACAATAATTGGCCATCAGATATTACTATCTCATTAAATGGAACAGAATTAGGATTTTGGACTAGTCCAGGTGATTTCTCAGACGTTAGAGGAAAATATACTCCTTCATGGGTGCCTAACAATGTTAATCAATACGGTTTACAAAAGACTTTTAGAATTACAGATCATGGCACATATCTTGATGGTCAGCCGTGGTCAGATATATCGCTTAGTGATTTAACATATGATCCCGATCGATTTGTTTTACGATTTGAAGTAAAAAAGACAGCTACTCATAAAGGAGGCTGCACGATTTATGGTCATAATTTTGGGAATTTTCATGAAAGTGTTCAAATGAAGCTGTTTTATGAATGATATTAAAATTCATCCGTATAAATAATTAATAAAAATTTAATTAATTTTTAAAGGCTAATTCCAGTTTGTGTGCATTAAACGGGAATTAGTCTTTTTTAGTAGTAAAAAAATAAAAATATTTTTCACATGCATAACAGCTTCTAAGTACAAGATAGACACAGGGTTGTTAAATGTATAAAACGACTTTTCACAATTGGTTATGACTAATTTATAAATATCCACTTGATTTATACGGACGAATATTCTATAGTAATAATTGTTCAATGAAAGCGCGTTCATGTTCATAAAAAACTATTACTTTTTAATTTTTAAGGAGGATGAATGTAATGGCTAAAGCCGAGAAGAAAATATCAAGTGCATTTATCTACTTCTTCGGATCATTTGGGGGCATCCTATTTGGTTACGATATCGGTGTTATGACTGGTGCCTTACCTTTCTTACAAGCTGATTGGCACCTTGAAAATGCAGCTTCTCTAGTTGGGTGGATTACTTCAGCAGTTATGTTTGGGGCAATCTTCGGGGGCGCATTAGCCGGACAACTTTCTGATAAGTTTGGTCGGCGGAAAATGATTTTAATGTCTGCGATTGTATTCATGGTATTCTCCGTTTTATCTGGTGTTTCACCAGACATGGGCGAAGCAAGTGCCTACTATCTAATTATCGTACGGATGCTTTTAGGTTTAGCGGTAGGGGCTGCCTCAGCTTTAGTACCAGCTTATATGTCCGAAATGGCACCAGCTAAAGCGCGTGGACGTTTATCTGGACTCAACCAAACGATGATTGTTTCTGGAATGTTATTGTCATATGTCGTTGACTTCTTATTGAAAGACCTTCCTGGTGAATGGGCATGGCGTCTTATGTTAGGATTGGCAGCTGTTCCTGCTTTAATCTTATTCCTTGGTGTTCTTCGCTTACCAGAATCTCCACGGTTCTTATTACGTAAGGGTGATGAAGCACAAGCGCGAAAAGTTCTTTCTTACATTCGTAAAAATCCAGCTGAGATTGACCAGGAATTAGCAAGTATTAAAGAAACTGCTAAAGAAGAACGACAAGCAAATCAAAAGACAAGTTGGTCAACCTTATTCAGTGGCAAGTATCGTTACCTAGTTATTGCTGGAGTTGGGGTTGCAGCCTTCCAACAATTCCAAGGTGCAAACGCGATCTTCTACTATATTCCATTAATTGTTCAAAAGGCAACTGGCCAAGCTGCTTCTTCAAACTTAATGTGGCCAATTGTTCAAGGGGTCATCTTAGTTATTGGTTCCCTGGTTTACATGTGGATTGCTGATAAATTTAACCGGCGGACATTGTTAATGGTTGGTGGTGCAGTCATGGGACTTTCTTTCATTCTTCCAGCCGTTATTAATTGGATGATGCCAAATATGAATCCGATGACAATTGTTGTGTTCTTATGTATCTATGTTGCTTTTTACTCCTTCACATGGGCTCCGTTAACATGGGTGCTTGTTGGTGAAATCTTCCCACTAGCTATCCGGGGTCGTGCATCTGGTTTAGCTTCATCATTTAACTGGATTGGATCATGGTTAGTTGGTCTTATCTTCCCAATTATGACTGCAAGCATGCCACAAGAAGCTGTTTTCGCGATCTTCGGAATTATCTGTATCTTAGGAGTTATCTTTGTTAAGACCTGTGTTCCTGAAACTCGTGGTCACACTCTTGAAGAAATTGAAGAGCAAGGAACAAACCGTGGTCGAGTAAAAGCCAGCAATCCTGAAAATTAGGAGGAATACTCTATGAATTTACGTGAAACAGCGACACAGTTAAAAAATGGTCAGGCTTCACTTGGAATTGAATTAGGCTCTACCCGAATTAAAGCAGTTTTGATTAATCCAGATTTCGAAACTATTTCTTCTGGGAGCTATACCTGGGAAAACCAATTAAAAGATGGAATCTGGACATACCCGCTGGATCAAGTTTGGGAAGGAATTCAAACTGCTTATGCCAAGATTAAGGCAGACGTCCAAAGTAAGTACCATGTGAGCTTGGATGAAATTAGTTCAATTGGTGTCAGTGCTATGATGCATGGGTATCTACCATTTGATAAAAATAACCAATTACTTGTTCCCTTTAGAACCTGGCGGAACAACATTACCGAAGAATCTGCAGATAAGTTAACTGATTTATTTGATTTTAATATTCCACAGCGATGGAGTATTGCTCACCTCTACCAAGCAATTTTGAACAAGGAACCGCATGTTAAAGATATTGATTTCATTACAACTTTAGCTGGTTATGTTCACTGGAAGCTTTCGGGTGAAAAAGTTTTAGGAATTGGAGATGCATCAGGAGTATTTCCAATCGATGATCAAACATTAACTTATCGTCAAGACTTTATTGAAAAATTCAACTCATTACCAGAAGTTGAACAATACCCATGGCAACTTAAGAATATTTTGCCTGCAGTCCTGGTAGCTGGACGCGATGCAGGTCACTTAACTGCTGATGGAGCAAAGTTACTTGATCCAAGTGGGACTTTGCAAGCTGGTAGTTTGATGGCCCCTCCAGAAGGGGATGCAGGAACTGGAATGGTTGGAACTAACAGTGTTCGAAAACGGACAGGAAATATTTCAGTTGGAACTTCAGCCTTCTCAATGAATGTGTTAGATGCTCCATTAAAGAAACTTCACCGTGATATTGATATTGTTACTACCCCAACTGGTGATCCAGTAGCTATGGTTCATATCAACAATTGTTCCTCAGATATCAACGCCTGGGTTGGATTATTTAGAGATTTTGCTAATGCAATTGGGGCTAAGATTGATACCAATACGCTTTATGAGACCCTATTTGATTCAACGGTTCACTCCGACCCAGATGCTGGTGGATTAATTAATTATAGTTATCTTTCTGGTGAAAATATCACCAAGATTCAAGAAGGACGTCCCTTATTTGTCCGTACTCCAAATAGTAAGATGAACCTCGCTAACTTCTTCCTTACTCAACTCTATGCAGCGTTTGCACCATTGAAGATTGGGATGGATATCTTACTAAATGAAGAACACGTTCAAACCGATGTCATGGTTGCACAAGGGGGACTCTTTGGGACACCGGTTATTGGGCAACAAGTTTTGGCAAATGCCTTAAATATCCCAATTACAATCATGAATACTGCTAGTGAAGGTGGACCATGGGGAATGGCAGTCCTTGCTAAGTACGCTGAGACTTACGGAAAAGAATCCCTAGCAGATTACCTTGACGAAAAAGTCTTTAAGAATCCAGAAAGTATGACCCTTACACCAGAACCTGCTGGTGTAAAGGGATATGAAAGCTTTATTACTCGTTACCAAGCAGGCTTACCTGTTGAAGCATTAGCTGGTGATGACATTAAAGAACGTGAAGAGAAAGGGAGTAAATAGTACATGTTAGAAGATTTAAAGAAAGAAGTTTATGAAGCAAATATGCGGCTTCCTAAACTAGGCCTTGTTTCCTTTACCTGGGGCAATGTTTCAGGAATTGACCGTGAAAAAGGATTGTTTGTTATTAAACCTTCTGGAGTTCCATATGAAGAGATGAAGCCGGAAGATATGGTTGTTGTCAACTTGGATGGTGAGGTAGTCGAGGGTGACTTGAATCCATCCAGTGATACTCCTACTCACACTTACCTTTATAATCACTTCCCAAAGATTGGTGGAGTCGTTCATACTCATTCACCATGGGCAGTAGCGTTTGCAGCTGCACGGATGGATGTTCCAGCAATGAATACCACGCACGCTGATACTTTCTATACTGATGTCCCAGCTGCTGATGCTTTGACGAAGGAAGAAATTGAAGAAGATTATGAGGGTAATACAGGAAAGGTAATCGTTCGTTCATTCAAGGAACGGGGCTTGGACTATGAAGCAACCCCAGCGGCATTAGTAATGCAACATGGTCCATTTACCTGGGGCCCAACACCGGACAAAGCAGTTTATAATGCTAAGGTGTTAGAAGTTGTGGCAGAAGAAGATTATCATGCAATGCAATTAACGCACCAAGATCTTCACTTACCGCAATACTTATTGGACAAACACTATTACCGCAAGCATGGGGCGAATGCATATTACGGACAAAATAATGCGCATTCAAAAGATCATGCAGCTCACGCTTAATTAATTTGGTAGCTACATTTTAAAAACTTTTTAGCATAAAAGGAGTGTAATCTCATGGATATTAAGAATTACGAATTTTGGTTTGTTACTGGTAGTCAATTCCTTTACGGTGAAGAACAATTAAAGTCAGTTGCTGCTGACGCTGAAGATATTGTTAATAAGTTAAACGAAAGTGGTAAGTTGCCTTACAAGGTTGTCTTCAAGGGTGTTATGACAACTGCTGAAGGAATCACTAAGTTTATGAAGGAAGCTAACTACAATGACAATGTTGCCGGTGTTATGACGTGGATGCATACCTTCTCACCAGCAAAGAACTGGATTCGGGGAACTAAGCTTTTGCAAAAGCCACTACTTCATTTGGCAACCCAATACTTGAACAAGATTCCATATGACACCATTGACTTTGATTACATGAACTTAAACCAATCAGCTCATGGTGACCGTGAATATGCTTACATTAACGCTCGTTTACAAAAGCATAACAAGATTGTTTACGGCTTCTGGGGTGATGAAGAAGTTCAAGAAGAAATCGCTGACTGGCAAAATGTTGCAGTTGCTTACAACGAAAGCTTTAACATTAAGATTGTTCGTTTTGGTGATACAATGCGGAATGTTGCCGTTACTGAAGGTGATAAGGTTGAAGCCCAAATGTTCCTTGGCTGGACTGTTGACTACTGGCCAGTAAGTGACTTAGTTGAATATGTAAATGGTATCAGTGAAGATGAAATTGATGCTGCTTACAAGGACTTAGCAAGTCGTTACGAAATGGTCCAAGGTGACAATACTAAGGAACACTATGAACACTCAGTTCGTTACCAACTTCGTGAATACCTTGGCTTGAAGAAGTTTATGGATGAAAAAGGCTACACTGGCTTTACCACTAACTTTGAAGACTTACATGGCCTTGAAGAATTGCCTGGCTTAGCTGCTCAATTATTGATGCGTGATGGCTACGGCTTTGGTGCTGAAGGTGATTGGAAGTCTGCCGGCATGGACCGCTTATTGAAGATTGCTGCGGATAATGTTGCCACTGCCTTTATGGAAGACTACACATTAGATCTTCGTCCAGGTCACCAAGCAATTCTTGGTTCACACATGCTTGAAGTTGACCCAACAATTGCTTCAGATAAGCCACGGGTTGAGGTTCATCCATTAGACATTGGTGGTAAAGATGACCCAGCACGGTTAGTATTTACTGGTCGTGAAGGTAAGGCTGTCGATGTTACCCTTTCATACTTCAACGATGGTTACAAGGTTATCGGTTACTCAGTTGATTGTCACAAGCCAGAAGCTGAAACGCCTCATCTTCCAGTTGCTAAGCAGTTATGGACACCAACTGTTGGCTTAAAGGAAGGTGCTGAACGCTGGATGCACGCTGGTGGTGGTCACCACACAATCTTGAGTTTCAGTTTGAAGCCACAACAAATTAAAGATCTTTTCGGAATGTTAGATGTTAAAGTTGATTTTATTGAATAGTTAATTTTAATTGAAAATCCTCAAAATGGTTCTACTCGGCAAACCTCGAGACGAGTAGAATCATTTTTTATCAGGAGATGGAAATAATGAAAACTGAAAAAGAGAAAATGCTAGCAGGGGAAGTTTTTAATGTTTATGATCCTGAATTAGTTAAAGAGCGTCAATATGCCCGCCAATTAGTTGAACGATTTAATGCTCTTGGTGAAATGAACCCGACTGCAAGCAATACTGTGATTCGTCAACTATTTGGACACGTTGGCGAAAAGTGTGAAGTTCATCCGCAATTCAAGTGCGATTATGGTTATAACATTTATGTAGATGATGATTTCTTCGCTAACTATGATTGTGTCATGCTTGATGTAAGCCCAATTCGGATTGGGAAGCATTGTTTATTGGGACCGCGCGTGCAGATTTATACTGTCAATCATCCCCTTGACCCACAATTACGACGAAATGGAGCTTATGGACAAAGTAAGGATGTCACTATTGGGGATGACGTATGGATTGGTGGCGGGGCAATTATTTGTCCAGGTGTAACTTTGGGTAATAATGTAATTGTTGGTGCTGGAAGTGTAGTGACAAAGTCGTTTGGTGATAATGTTGTTATTGCCGGTAATCCAGCACGGATCATTAGAGAGAATCCATATGTAGAATAATTGATTATTTCCCGGGTTATTTTTAACGCAAAAAGGGAACTAAGATATGGTCATGTGACGGCCGTTATCTTGGTTCCCTTTATCATTCTTAATATTTAAGATTATATTCGTAAACTAGTGCTGGTTCTTTACCTACGCGTGTAAAGTTATTTAAGTTATTAATAGCAGTCATTTCCTCGTTGCTTAATGTGAAGTCATAGATGTTAATATTTTGCTTGATTCGCGCTTCATGAATTGACTTCGGAATGAAGGCGACCCCGCTTTGCAAATGCCAGCGGAGGACAACTTGGGCGGCAGACTTATGATGGTTAGCAGCAATCTTATTGAGGGTTGGATTATCGAGGATGGTTCCACGCCCAAGCGGACTCCACGCCTGGGTAGCAATATCATGTTCCTTATCGTATTGGAGCAAGGGTTGTTGGTTGAGGCGTGGGTGACGTTCAATTTGATTGATGACGGGCATCTCATGTGCTTGGGTAGCAAGATATTGGAGGTGGATCATTTGGTAGTTGCTAACACCAATTGAACGAGTCAGACCTTCTTTCTTTAATTCTTCAAGGGCTGCCCAGGTGTCAAAGAAAGCTCGTTCAATTGGCCAATGAATAAGCAGAAGGTTAACATAATCAAGTTTCAACTTTTGAAGTGAGTCTTTAACAGAGGTGATTGTTTGCTTAAACCCTTGATTAGGTTCCGATACTTTTGTAGTAATAAAAAGTTCCTCGCGAGGTAAGCCAAGTGCCTGTAAAGCATTTCCAACTTCTGCTTCGTTTTTATATAATTGCGCGGTATCAAAAAGACGATAGCCAGCATCATAGGCATACTTTATCGCTGAGGTAATCGTACTTTGATCAGTAATTTTATATAAGCCAAATCCTTCTTGAGGCATTGATTGACCATCAGCAAGTAATAATTGTTTTACTTCATTATTCATTGGTATTCTCCTTTGTAATAAGCGGAGCAGTCGATTGTCCCTTAATTATTGTTGGGGTATAAACTTTTGAAGTGACTTCTTCGCCTGCAATCATTTTTAAGATCATTTTCCCGGCATCTTCCCCTAGTTGACGTTTGGGGTGATTAGCAGTAGTGAGGCTAGGGGAGATAATTTGTGCCATTTCATAGTTATCAAAACCTATTACTGAAATATCAGTCGGCACTTGTTTTCCTTGTTTCTGAAGATGACTAATAACTCTTGTTGCAAGGCGGTCATTATAGCAGGCAATAGCAGTAATATCATTATTACTATTAAGCATCATATCGATTTTTTTAATAATATCTTCGTAATTTTCGCTCGATTGGTACATAATAACATTTGATTTAGTGGTGGGGATATTATTATCTTGATATGCTTTGATCATTCCAGCCATGCGGTCAACCCCTTGTTGATCATCTATTTGGAATACTCCTAAAATATTAGTGTGTCCAAGACTAAAGAGGTATTTCACTAAACCCTCCTCTGCTTCCCGATCTTTTGTCAGTAAAGAAGGAAAATCAAAGCCAGGATAAGTGGAGTGAAATAGGATTGTTGGAATTTTATATTTCTGGACTTGACGATAAAGGTCTAAGTTAGGATTAGGCATGGCACTTTCAGACGGCTCAATAATTAATCCAGCAATTTGAAGATCCAACATATTTAAGATTGTTTGGCGTTCACGTTTATGGTCATTAAGCGTATTCCCAACGATCATTGAGTAACCTTGTTCTGTTACTATACTATCAATTCCGGAAATGATTGGAGGAAAGATATAGTCAGCCATATGAGTGCTGATTACCCCAATGATTTTATTCTTTTCACTTTTTGTCCAATCACGTTGCCAGTCTTGAACAAACATCCCACCACCTTGAATACGGTAAATATAGTGCTCGTTTTCTAGGTCACCAACAGCGCGACGAATTGTATACCGAGAGACATTGAACCGTTTCATTAAGGCACTTTCGGTTGGCAATTTTTCATTGATTTTGTACTTTCCATCAATAATTTCGTTTCGTAAAGTTTGCTTTACTGTTTCATACTTCACTTCCAATACTTTGCGCTCCTATCTTAATAAAAGTAGTTTTGAATATATAAAAAATGCCCCATATAATTAGCAACCTGCTAACGCCTATGAAGCATTTGATTGATTTTATCTTGATATTAGAACCGACGCTTCTTTGGATTTTCGATTGGCTTGTTATCCAAATCGGTCCGTACTACTAGAACATCACAAATTGCTGTTCGGGTAACAAATTCGGTAACAGAACCGATCAAAATTCGTTCAACAGCGTTTAGCCCAGTAGCACCAATCATGATGAGGTCAGCACCCATTTCCTTTGGCATATCCCGAGCAATAATTGTCTTTGGAGCACCATATTCAATGGAGTAACTAGCATTTTCAACACCGTGCTCTTTAGCATAGTCGATGTACTTGTCTAAAGTCTTCTTTGCAGTTTCTGTAACTTGCTCAACCATTGAAGTATCGAAACTAGAAATATTTTGGAATGCACGTGTGTCAACAACGTGAAGTAAACGTAATTCAGTGTCTGCACCATTACGTTTTGCTACAGCGACAGCTTTCTTAAAAGCCAATTCAGCTTCTTTAGAACCATCAACAGGAACTAAAATGTGTTTGTATTCTTGTGCCATAATTGTAGTGCCCTCCTGAAATCTTTATATTATATACTTATTATACACTTTTTCACTATTGAGCGTAAAGCGCCTACGAAACATTACTTACGATGATTTATGCGAAAATCAGCAGTAATTGCGAAGGCCATTAATGTTTCGCTTACACAGCCAATGATTATCATAATAACTAGGAATCCAGTATTGTTTGTCCATCCAGAAATGATACTTAGAATGCCGACGATGGTCATCACAATCCCCCAATTTTTTAATTGTGGAGCTAAATATTTGCTTTTAGTAGGGTCAAAAACAAGAAACGGTTTATGGATGTGAGTTAAGAGAAAGATTCCTTCAAAAAGAGCAATCAAACCAAACAGGGTCATTAGAAGTGGTAACAACATAAAAATCTATCCTATCTATAATGAAATTAAAATGAGGGTGAGAAAAAGCAAAAGTCTTTCTCACCCTCACTAAATATGTACGAAAACTCCGTTGGTGCCGTTAATTGTCATTCAGTGTTGACCTGTATTTAAGACAGGTGGGACACGGCTGCCTAATATTCAACTACCAAGTGTAAAGGCATGTTGTCCAAAAGGCAATGCACTAGTCCCAAAGTAATAAGATTGTAAGGCAAACCTGCGTTTAGACAACGCGTACACTACAGAATTTTCACTTTTATAATAGCATTTTTAAGTAGTTGGCGCAATTATTTGCTCGGGTGATGTTTACCTCGTAAAGTATGTTGTTGTGCCTTCCGTAATTGCCAATATTGACGGCCTAAACTGGCTTCAAAACGACCATTATTTTTTGGCTGGTAATATTGAGCATCTTTGATTCGGTCAGGCAAGTATTGTTGAGCTACCCAATCTTGGGGATGGTCATGAGGGTAATCATAATCTAGCCCGTGGCCTAACTTAGCAGCTCCTTTATAGTGGGCATCTTTAAGGTGAGCTGGAACGTCACCAAAGCCACCTTGCCGAACCTGAGCAAGAGCTTCGTCAATTGCATTAATTCCCGAATTGGATTTTGGTGACAGGCATAATTCGATGACAGCATCTGCTAAGGGAATTCGTGCCTCTGGAAAGCCAACTCGTTCTGCCGTTTGAACTGCCGTAACAGCTCGTTGCACAGCAGGCATATTGGCGAGACCGATATCTTCGTAGGCTGTGACCATTAAACGTCGTGCAATAATAGGCAGGTCACCGGCTTCGATTAAACGTGCAAGATAGTGGAGGGCTGCATCAGTATCTGACCCGCGAATAGATTTTTGAAAGGCCGAAATGACATCATAATGAGCATCGCCATCTTTATCAGCGGATAATGCTTTCTTTTGGACGCTTTCCTCGATAATTGGTAGCGTAAGATGTACTTTTCCATCTTCACTTGGATCAGTTGATTTGGCCGCAAGTTCTAGCCCATTTAATGCACTTCGAAGGTCACCATTGGTTGCTGCTACTAGTTGGTCCTCAGCATTTTCTTCAAGGACTAATGGTAAATTACCTAAGCCGCGTTCCTTATCAACCAATGCATGCTGGATAGCAATCTTCATCTCATCAGTCGAAAGTGGGTGAACCGGAAAAATTTGGGTTCGACTACGAATTGCGGGATTAATGCTGATATATGGATTTTCTGTTGTCGCCCCGATGAGGATGATTCGTCCATTTTCGAGGTGCGGAAGAAGAAAATCTTGTTTTACTTTATCTAACCGATGAATTTCGTCGAGTAGTAAGATTACCGTCCCGCTCATCTTAGCTTCTTCTGTGACAATTTGTAAATCCTTTTTTGTATCAGTTGCCGCATTTAGTTTTCGAAAAGCATATTTAGTTGAACCGGCAATCGCACTGGCAATACTAGTCTTACCAGTTCCGGGAGGACCGTACAGAATCATTGAAGAAAGCATTTTTGCTTTAACCATGCGTGAGATGATTTTACCTGGTCCCACAAGGTGCTGTTGACCGACCACTTCATCTAACGTTCGTGGCCGCATTCGATAAGCAAGTGGTTGTTGCATAAATTAGCCACGATCCTTTCTATGGAAGAGGTGGTGGAAAAAGCTTTGATGTTGAGCATTTGTTTTTTCAGCCGTATGATTATTTGAATTTACCAGATTAGGATATCGTTTTTTGACATCGACTGGTGATTGGTAGACAGCTGTTTTTGCTGCTACGACAACTGCTAATGAATCTGGATCAGTTTTATATTCCGGATCAGTTTTTAATGTAAACTGAGCATTATCTTTAGCGGCAGTTTGAATGTATGGATGAATTTCATCGTGAGGAAGATTACCGTTGATAAAAACTAGGTTGCCAATTCCACGATCTAACTCGGCAGTTAATGCCTTTGTCCAATCTTGTTCGTGTAGTTCTTGAACACTAATTGTTAGACAGACGCGTTCACGGAATGTTCCGAGGTATTTTCGCTGTTCATCGGGCTTGATTTTTGGTGTACCGTAAACAGCATTGTCAATTCGCTGTTGAGCAGCACTTTTTTCTTGTTCAGACATATTGAACGCCTCCTTATCATGCAATTGTAACACGAAATGCCGAAAACTATATTTCTTGATAATATTATAATTTTTGTTATATCATGACTATGAAGAAACAAAAGTAAGCTAACATATAAGGGAAGTGATTATTATGTTTAGTGCAGTATTTTGGGTTTTAGCATTTTGGTTTATTGTCAATTTAGTCTGGACAATTGCGCGCCTTAATAATCGGATGATGTCAAGAACGTTTGCCTGGATAAATGTAGTGGCAGTAGTAATTGGCTTTTGGACGTTCTATGCTGCCAGCAATGGGGGTGGCGGAGTTGCTCCTTGGTTTCGGTTGATTAATTGGACTAATATTGTCCTTGCGATTTTTCAATTTTATAATGGATACCGCCCACATCAATATGGTAAAAAATCGTAGTTCTAATTAAAAAGGCGAGGCTGGAAGAATTCTTCTTCCGGCCTCGCCTTTGGTGTTTTATTTTACGATTTCACAGAATTCAATTGTTTCACTGTTAGGACCTTCAATATTAAAGAACTTAATTCCCTTATTCCAGAAATCAAGATGTTGAACTTCGTCGTCCTTTAGTTTGAAACCTTCATCCTTAGCAGCCTTGAAAGCCGCATCAGCATCGCTAGTATTAAGGGAAATGTGGTTAATAGCACCAGTTTCGTGAACCGCACCGTCACCAGTCCAGATTTCTAAAGTAAGGTGACCGTATTGCATGAAAACAACTTCATTTCCTTGGTCATCAGTATCAAATTCGCCAAGCTTCTTAAAACCAAGCTTTTCCCAAAAAGCAATTGTTTTTGCCATGTCATCGGTTGGAATCCCAATGTGTTGTACATCGTCAAAGTAACCTGCTAAACTCTTGTTAAATGCCATAATAAATCACTCCTGTATAAACTTTTAATTACCAATATCAAGGGCCTGGTGTTTTAATTTAGGGAAGATATAACGGTCTGCCCAACCAGTAATTGCACCTTGGAAGGCAAGGGCAAATAATGTTCCTAATCCAAAGTTGTAAATACCGCCTTGCATGAATGCAGCGATAATTGCCATAATTGTTGGCGGAATGTATGATAACCACATCGCAATTGTTGCGTTACCATGGCAATAACGGAAACGAATAATTTGGAAAAGGTCATCAGCGGGGTGTAACACGAGGTTGACACGCTGATAAATTGAAATGGCGGTTCCGATGAAAGCAACCCCTAAGAAGTTAATGAAAACATATAGGATAATCATCGGTAAAGTAGTGGCGTCCGGCATAATGCGGTTAAAAATGTCAGAGAACCACTGAATAAAAATAGAAAATGGCAACATGAAAATAAAATTACCACCAATTCGTCGCCAGTCCCACTTATGCATCAAAATTGCGTTGAGGACAGAGGTTAACATCCCTAAGACCATGAAAGCCCAGAAAAGGGTCATGGAATTATTCCCTAAAACGGCGATCCCCAGGTTGTTTTCTGCGGCTGTCCAATAAGCGGAGCCAAGAAATTGTGGGTGAACGTGTGAACTTGTAACAAGTGTTAAAACGTTCCCCATTGAGTTAATAACAATTGACAGTGCAAAGTATGCCCAACTAGCAGTTAATGAAATTGTTCGCTCGGCAACTTGACCTTGTACTGGAACTTTTTCTTGTTCCATTATATTCTCCCTTCCAACTTGACCAATTATTTGGTGAAGTTATTCACTTTCTCTCTACGATGAATTAATTTACAACCATCAAAAAAACTTGTCAAGCGCTTCACAAGCTGAAATGACGGGTTTTATACTATACCAAAATTATTGAAACGATTTACTGAAAGCGCAATCATTAAATAGGCGTAGGAAACATAAATCTAATTAGACCAATTAACTGAAAAAGCTTACAAAAAAATTTTGAAAGGATGAGATATGTGAAAATAATCATTTCTCCAGCACGAACAATGCAAGTTGATACCGACTCCTTACTTTACAAAGATTTGCCGGAATTTCTTCAGCAGACAAAAGACATTTTAGGGTGGATGAGGAGTTTGTCTTATGATGAGTTACACAAAGTATGGGGGAATTGCAGCTCGCGTTTAGCAATGAAAAATTATCAATGGCTCCAACAAATGGATCTTCAACGAAAGCTGACGCCAGCAATTATTGCCTTTACTGGTCTGCAATATCAATATATGGCGCCAAGTGTTTTCTCAGATGATGGGCTGAAATACGTTCAAGATAATTTACGGATATTATCAGGATTTTATGGTATTTTACGGCCGTTTGATGGGATAATACCTTATCGCTTAGGGATGGGTGACATGGCGCCAGTGAATGGATATAAAAACCTTTATGACTTTTGGGGAGATCAACTTTATCAGGAGCTCTATAAGAATAATGATTTAGTAATTAGCTTAGCCTCGGTCGAATACGAAAAGGCAATTACTCCTTATCTACAAACTCAGGATCGATTTATCAAATGTATTTTTGGAGAAGAAATAGATGGGAAGATAAAACAAAAAGCAACATTAGCTAAAATGGCGCGTGGGAACATGGTGCGATATTTAGCAGAAAACCAAATTCAAACAATTGAAGGGGTCAAACAGTTTAATATCGGCGGTTATCGTTTTCGGAAAGATTTGTCTACTGATGTAAAATTGGTTTTTGAACTAGTGAAGTAAAAGCAATCATATTATTTGCCAAACTTTTTGAATTGTTTTACGAAAGAAACTATGTACAACAGGGATCAATCTCTTAATTAAAGTCCTACGAAAGAACGAATGTATGGAATAAAAGTTTGGTGTGGTTAGAATAATGCTAGGATCAGTTTAAAAATATAATGGCATAACTCCAGTACCAAACTGAAATTATGCCACGGTAACTTACCATTTTAATTTTTGGATTCACTTTATAAGGTTAAGCTTGCACAGGATGTATAATTTCCATGCAGCCATTTATTAGCACCTGTTATTAATGTGTTTTTATTACCTGTTGAGTAAAGATGATATGTTGCGGTGGTAGTACTCAACAAGTTTTTATCTTTTAATAAAGTTTGTAGATGGATAACTGTTTCTTTTGCAGGATCGACTAATTGGACGTGTTTGCCAACCTTATTTTGAATTTGCTTTTTTAAAAATGGAAAGTGAGTACACCCTAAAATTAAAGTATCAATTGGATGAGTATCGAAAATAGATAACTGCTCATTAACAACTTGTTGAGCTTGTGGTGTATCAGTAAGTCCATGCTCAACGATTGAGACTAAAGGTTGGGCTGCTTGGCTGATGACTTTAATTGTTGGATCAATTTTGTGAATTTCTCTTTCGTAAGCTCCGTCTTTTATAGTTGAATCGGTTGCGATTACTCCAATAGTATGTGCATGTGTATTGACTGCTGCTTGGGCGCCAGGATGAATTACACCGATGACTGGAATAGGCAGTGCTTTTTTGACTGTAGATAAAGCTGCTGCTGTTGCTGTATTGCATGCAATTACCATTAATTTTACTGGGTACTTTTCTAAGTATTTACCAATTGTTAAAACAAACTTTCTTACTTCAGCCTGGGGCTTCGTACCATATGGAAAATGTCCCTCATCTCCTACAAATACTATTGATTCATCGGGTAATTGTTGTTGGATAAGTCTGACAACGGATAATCCACCAAGTCCTGAATCCATGACTCCAATAGGTTGATTATTCATATTTTGCCATCTCCTTACTTATGATTTTCTTGATTCTTTATATTTTCGTCTAATAAACCAGTATGATGCTTTTTTGTTAGCTGAAAAATAATAAATGGAATTGTCAAAACAACAAGGAAGCTTATGATTAAAATCGCCATATATGTTCCATGAGATGAAGCAGGTAGTGAAGTAGTTGGGAAAAATGAGATGATAAAAGCAAATAATGTTACTAAGAAACCACAAACAGCAATTATTGTTTTTCCAAAAGTGCCGCCTGGTACATTATAAGTTCTTGGTAAATCTTTCTTTTTATATACTAAAACCAAATAACTAATAAAGAATAGGAAGTAAGCGACTAAATAAATAACAACCGTCAAACCCATGGCGGCAAAGAAAGAAACATTACCGCCGCCACCACCGAGGGTTAAAACGGCATCCCAAATTGAAACGATAATTCCCTGGACAATGATTAGCCGAACAGGAATATCATGTTTATTTGTTTTCTTGAAATAGCTAGGAAGAATACCGATTTTGGCGGTATCGTAAATAGCACGAGAAGGTCCTGTTACCCATGAACTAATCTCTGCAATAACACCACATGCCAACATTAGCCCGACAATACGAGTAAGCCAGCCTAATTCACCATGGCTTAAATTAATAAATAGGTAGTTAAATGCTTGGACAACACCGGCACTTAATGAAAGTTGGTTTTGTGGAATAACAGCAGCAACGGTTAAACCACCTAGTGTATCTAAACAAATTGCTAAGATAACGAGGATAAACATAACTAACGGATAATTCTTATTTGGATTTTTGAGCTCATTAATGTAAGAAGCAGAAGCCTCTCCACCCATGTAGGCTAAAATAAACGAGACAAAAACAACGAGTGTATCAACTTTAGAAAAATCAGGTATAAATTGATGTGCTGAGAAAGTAATCAATAACTTTCCGCCAGAACATAGATACCAAATGGCAAGAATAAATAGTATTGCTGACGGAATTAAAATGCCGATTAAAAAGCCAAATTTTGCAATTTTTTGAGTATATTTGGTTCCACCAAATTGGGAAAATGTAACTAACCAGAAGACAATCAATACTCCCCAGAATTTAATCCAGGCATTATTAGTTAGTGCGGGCCAACCCACAACAAATGATAATGCTCCCAAAATAAAGTAAATCATTGTACAAAAATTGACCGTAATTTGAAACCACTGGAAGAAGATTGCAGCGAAACCAAACCTCGTTCCAAGGGTATGGCTAACCCAACTAAACTCACCTCCACCATTATCGTTCCAACCTTTAACTGTAGCCATTTCAGCAGCACATAATGCCACAGGGATAAACCAAAATAGACCTCCTAATATCAGAAAGAATACAAGATGAAGTTTGGAAGTAGCAAAAGTTGGATATTCATAAACTGTTAAGACCATTGCTGCAGTAATTGAAAAGAAACCCCACATTGTAAGAGTCCTTTTATTTTGTAATGTATTCATAATGATGATATACCTCCTTTTTCATTTAGGTGATATAAAAAATGTTCTACATAATTAAAAAGCTTTCACCAAGGCTTAACTATGTAGAACAAATGCAGTCTTAAAAATTAATGTGCAAAGCCATACTTTTTAAGTTCAGTTGTTTTTTTTCCAACTAAAGTCGAGTTGTTTAAAGCTTTAATATCACGTTGCATATCATCAATAAATTCATGTGCTCGGCTCATCCCGAAATCTGCTCGACATACAATTCTTTGCACTTCTACTGTATCTAAATTCTTCGGTAGAGGGTAGGCAGGGACTTGCCAACCTTGCATTCGTAGACGATCAGCTAAGTCGTATAATGACCAATTTTGAGCAGTTAGATCTTTTAGCTTATAACAGATAATTGGAAGTTGTGATCCATCATTAACCATTTCAAACATACCCATTTTTTCAATTTCCGTTGAGAGATAAACGGCGACATCATGAGTACGCTTTTGAATCTTTTGATAGCCATCAAAACCAAAACGTACAAAGTTGTAATATTGCCCAATGATTTGGGAAGCACTGCGTGAGAAATTAATCGCCATTGTCGGCAATTCACCGCCCAAGTATTGGACTTTGAAAATTAAGCTTTCAGGTAGAAACTTTTTATCACGCCAAAGAACCCAACCAATTCCTGGATAAACTAATCCGTACTTGTGACCAGAAGAATTAATTGAAACAACATTCTTAAGTTGAAAGTCCCATTTTATATCTGGTTCCATAAATGGAGCATAGAAACCACCAGAAGCGGCATCAACATGAATATATACTTTATAGTCAGTAGTTTTGTTATATTCTTCAACAAGATCATTTAATTTCGCAATATCATCGTAACGACCGGTATAAGTAATACCCATAATGCCAACGATTCCAATAGTATATTCATCAACGTAATCCATTACAGTATTCATATTAAGTGATTGGTGTTCTTCATCCATTGGAACGGTTCGAAGTTCAACATCAAAATAGGTTGCAAATTTTTCCCAGCAAACTTGGTAACCGGATGATATTACTAGATTTGGCTTTCGGGCATGAATGTCAAGGCCTAACTTTTTAGCACGCTCGCGCCATGCAAATTTCATTGCCAAGCCACCAAGCATACAACCTTCAGAAGAACCAACAGTTGAAGTTCCAATATAATCTTCATCTTTTTGACCATGCCATAAATTAGCAATAATATTGACACAGCGGTTTTCTAATTCAGCAGTTCGCGGATATTCATCTTTGTCGATAGCGTTTTTTTGCATCGTTTCTGCCATAATTTCCGTTGCTTTAGGTTCCATGTATGTTTGACAGAAGGTTGCTAGGTTTTCACGAGCGTTGCCTTCATCAATTAGTTGATCTTTTACGATACGATAAGCTACTTCTGGAGTAACAGATTCTTGATTTAATTCGTATTTTGATAAAGCATGATCAGAAGTATACGAGCCAAAAATTGGATCTAATACATCACGCTTTTCCTTATCATTTTTTCCATATAGTCCTGCCATAAATGATAGCCTCCTTAGTCAATTTACTAATTGTCTCTTTTTTGCATTCTTAAATAAAATTAATATGTGATAACTAAAATAGTTAATTATAGAAGTTGAATGCATATTAAAACGAAGGCAAAAAGCAATACAAAATAAGCTGTCAGCACTGAAGAAAATTTGATTGTCTATAAATAATAATTATTATTTACACTTTCAACTATATGCTTTTTTTTTTTGCAACGATTGTGCTATTAAAAAAATTATAATCAAAGCTTGCTATGTTGGTATAAATGAAATAGAAGATAAGACATGAACGAGCTTGAAAGATAGATTAAAAGATATATTGTTCGTTATTTAGTGAAAAACATTAATTATCTTTGCTTTATCCGAATTTAAAGTAAAGATTTGCATTGAATTATTCTTAAATATATGTAATAATCGCACTATCATATTTGTTTGGGGTGTGTATTTTGGAAGAAACACGAACAATCGGTTTTATTGACCGAACCTTTCATTTATCAGAGAATGGCACGAATATTAAACAAGAATGTTTAGCTGGATTGACGACTTTTGTTTCAATGGCCTATATTCTTTTTGTTAATCCGAGCGTACTAGGAGTAGCCGGAATGGATAAAGGAGCGGTTTTTACTGCTACTGCTTTATCAGCAATTATTGGCTGCTTTTTGATGGGAATTTTGGCTAATTATCCAATTGCGATTGCTCCGGGATTAGGTGATAATGCTTTCTTCACTTATTCGGTCGTATTAGCAATGGGAATTCCGTGGCAAAAAGCAATGGCTGGTGTTTTTGTTGCCTCTGTCTTATTTACGATCTTGTCTTTCCTTAAAGTACGGGAAATTGTAATTAATGCTATTCCTAAAGATTTGAAATACGCAATAGCTGCGGGGATTGGAATTTTTATCTCTTTTGTTGGTTTGCAGGGTGGTGGAATCATTGTTTCAAGTAAATCATCATTAGTTGAATTAGGGTCTTTGACAGTGCCTACAACTTGGATTACGATTTTTGGGATTTTCTTGATTGCAATTTTAATGGTCAAAAAGGTTCCAGGAGCAATTTTTATCGGCTTGGTTGTAACAACGCTTCTTGGTTTATTAACGGGATTGGTTAAGATGCCGGATCATTTAATTTCAATGGCTCCTAGCTTAGAACCAACTTTTGGAGTAGGGATTAAGTTCTTGCCAACAATGACTGATCCGAAGATGTGGGCTGTTGTCTTAATCTTCTTATTGGTAGCTTTCTTTGACACTGCTGGAACCTTGGTTGGGTTAGCCCAAGAAGCAGGTTTAATGAAAGATAATAAAATGCCCCGGATTGGTCGGGCTTTGATGGCCGATTCGCTTTCGATGTTAGGAGGGGCGGTAATGGGAACAACCCCAACTTCTGCCTATGTTGAATCTTCAGCTGGTATTGCGGTTGGTGGGAAAACTGGCTTGACGGCGATTGTAACAGGGACGCTTTTCGTTTTAAGCATGGCATTTTCTCCTTTACTCGAAGTTGTTACTACTCAAGTGACTGCGGCTGCCTTAATTGTGGTTGGAGTATTAATGGTTTCAGCCTTAAAAGACATCGAATGGGATAAATTCGAAATTGCTTTGCCATCATTCTTGGTTGCTATTGGAATTCCGCTAACTTATAACATTTCTTATGGGATTGCATTTGGTTTTCTTACGTATCCGATCTTGATGGTTGCTGCAGGACGTCGCAAAGAAGTAAACGTTGTAATGTGGAGTATGTTTTTTGTTTTTATTGCATTGCTGTATATTTTAAATGTTTTGCCAAAATGAAAAACACCCTAAGATTGTTTAAGCTCAACAATCTTAGGGTGTTTTGATTTAGGGTGATACATAAAAAGGCATTCCCAATTCCTGGAGAATGCCTTTTTTAGAGTTGAACCAACAAGTAATACCTAGTGATTACTTGTTGTAGAATTCAACGATAAGAGCTTCATCAATATCAGCGTTCATATCTTCACGTGCTGGAATGCGGTTAAGTTTACCTTCAAGCTTGTCGGCATCAAAGTCAACGTATGAAGGACGAGAAACAACAGCTTCCACAGCGTTCTTGATGATGTCTAAGTTCTTAGACTTGTCACGAACGGCGATGATTTGACCAACCTTAACTTCGTATGATGGAATGTCAACACGCTTACCATCAACAGTGATGTGGCCGTGGTTAACTAATTGACGAGCTTGACGACGAGTAGTGGCTAAACCAAGACGGTAAACCATGTTATCAAGACGACGTTCAAGCAATGCCATAAAGTTGGCACCGTGAGTACCTTCCTTAATCTTACCGGCACGAACGAAAAGGTTTGAGAATTGACGTTCAGTCATACCGTACATAAAACGTAGCTTTTGCTTTTCACGTAATTGTGTACCATATTCTGAAAGCTTGCCGCGACGATCACGACCGTGGTCACCAGGAGCGTAAGCCCGACGTGCTAATTCTTTACCAGTACCTGAAAGTGAAACGCCAAGACGACGTGAAACACGCCAACTTGGACCAGTGTAACGAGACATAAATAAATTCCTCCAATAATTTTAGTTGGAGTAAAATAATCCGATTGTGAGCTTGGCATTCGTGCAGGCTGATTTGAATCTTTCACCCTAGCAGCCGGGTTACTAAAAACACCGTTTGGCACCAGTCTGTTGACGAGCTTGCTCCTCACTGCTGCATTATTTTACACAAAGCCTAGTGTACAACGTTTTATAATAATAAGTCAATCTTTTCTTTAGAAACCTTGTAACTTTTTAAGCAGAATGATGAATAATATAAAAGTTTATTAAACGTAGATGTTTTTTCATATCTTTTAAAGCACGTTCATTGTGGTATGCTATAATTTTGAATAGGATTATACGGATAATTATTGTTCAAGAGCAATAAACAATAAAAAATAGTAGGTGGAAAAAGTGGTTTTTCAAATATTGATTGGTATTTTAATTATTGTTGTAGCAATATTAGCTTGCGTATATTTTTATCAACGACGAGCTGTTAAACAGATCAACGACCTAATGGAAAGCGAGAAAAAGCTAGCAGATCAAAAAGTTGACCAGCAGATAAAGAATGTTGAAGAATTGCAATTAATTGGGGATGCTAAAAAGCAATTTGAAGCAATTAAAAACAAGTATGAAAAACAAGTGCGACCAGCAATCACGGTCTTTAATAAACAAGCTCCCCAATTGTTAGCAGATTCACGGACAAGCAAGTTACTGACAATTAACACTCAGATTCGGGATCTGCAAGCGGATTTGGCAAAGTTAACGGCAACTCTTCAACAGATTCAAAAAGACTTACAACATCTTCGTCAACAACAACATACCCATAAGCAAGCGGTTGAGCAGATTAAAAATAAATATCGTCAATTCCACCGGCAACTAAATGAGAAGAGCTTCGAATATGGAGACAGTGAAAAACAGTTAAATAGCAGATTAAATGAATTGGAAGATCAATTCGCGCAATTTACTGATTTAACTAATAAGGGCGATATTGAAGCGGCCCAAGAAATTTTAAGCAATTTGCAATCTGAAAACGACAAATTTGAACAAGATCTTAAGAAGATTCCTCAGCTCTATAAGCCAATTGCAACCGAGTTTCCAGAACAATTATCCGAGCTAAAAAGTGGTTATGAGACACTTGTAAAGCAAAATTTCCACTTTACGGAGAAAAATATTGATAAGCAAATTGAACAGCTCCAAGCTAAACTGGATCAGACGATTGACCAACTTAACAATTTACAATTAGATGTTGTGGAACAATCTAATAAAGATCTTAGTGATCAGATTGATTACTTATATGGGGTAATGCAGAAAGAAATTGATGCTAAAAATGAGGCTGTTCATTTGATTGAAGTGATGAAGGACTTCACAAAACACGCTCAACGGCAAAATGACGAACTTGGTGTAGAATTAGACCGGTTAAGTTTGAATTACACACTTACTAATCATGAACAAGAAACCGTTCGTGAACTTGGTGAACAAATTAAAGCAATTATTAAGCAGTATCGTGATGACGCAGAAGCAGTCGCTAATAAAACTGCTGTTTATAGTCAGGTGCTTGATCGGCAAAAGTCTAATCAAAAGAACTTGACTGAGATTGAAAAAAGCCAAGAAAAACTTAACGATGAAGTTGCTAAATTGCAGACTGATGAACAACGCGCCCGCCAAATGCTTCAAAAATATTCCACCCAGATTCGTACAATTCATCGGCAAGTAGAGCAATTGAATCTTCCTGGCTTACCTAAAGATTACTTAGATTACTTCTTTGGTGTAAGTGATGAGATTAAAAAGTTAGCTGATGAATTGAATGAATATAAGATCAATATGGATGAGATTACGAAGCAACTAATTATCGTTGAGTCAGACCTAGACACATTAAATGACAAGACTGATATTCTTCGTGATAGTGCGGAATTAACTGAACGATTCCAACAATATGCGAACCGTTTTAGTGATAACGAAAAGATTGCAGCGGCAGCTAAAAAATCCCAAGAACTTTTTAAGCAGTTTAACTACACTGCAAGTTTAGAGGCAATTGCGACCGTTTTAGAGGAAATAGAACCTGGTAGCTACAAACGAATTGAAGATACCTATTATCGTGAAATTGGTAAAAATTAAAAGCTCTGAGAGGAAATTAGGCAAAGAATTCTAATTTCCTCTTTTCTTATTAAATGATAGTGATAATTAATGCCTAATAGCTAATTTTCTGTTATAATATAAAACCGTTTTAAGAAGAGTCGAAATCTTCAGCAGTAGCCTATCCTATACTGTTGAAATCATAATCAGAGTAGGTTACCCATTTGTAACAACCCTGTGTATTATTTTAGGAAGGAAATTAGTATGATCTATTTTGATAATAGTGCGACGACAAAGATACTACCGGATGTTTTGTCGACATACGAAACCGTGAGCCAAAAGATTTGGGGGAATCCAAGCAGTTTACATAATTTTGGTGAAAATGCCTGGAACCTTCAAGAACAGGCACGCCAACAGATTGCAAAGCTATTCGGAGTTAAACCTAGTGAGATTATTTTTACTAGTGGTGGTTCTGAAGGAGATAACTGGGTAATCAAGGGCACTGCAATGGCTAAGCACCGTTTTGGCAAACACATTATTACGACCAGTGTTGAACATGCGGCGGTAAAAAATGCCTTAGAGCAACTAAAAGATTTCGGATTTGAGGTTACTTATCTCCCTGTCGATAAAGAAGGACGGATAAATCCTGCTGATGTAAAAGCCGCTATTCGTCCAGATACTATTTTAGTGTCTATCATGGCGGTTAATAATGAAATTGGAACGATTCAGCCAATTAAAGAAGTGGGAGAAATCCTTAAAGATTATCCCAATATTCACTTTATGGTGGATGCTGTTCAGGCAATTGGTAAGGGATTAGATGACCAAGTATTTAGTGATCGCGTTGATTTTGCTACTTTTTCTGGTCATAAATTTCATGCCCCACGAGGAACCGGTTTTGTTTACGTCAAGAGTGGTCGTAAGTTAGAGCCCTTGATTGCTGGTGGCGGTCAAGAGCGGACACTACGAAATGGAACAGAAAATACACCTGGTAATGTTGCAATGGCAAAAGCAATTCGGTTGGTAAAGGAAAATGAAGCAGAATCAGTCAAACGTGAACAAGCAATCAAAGAACGGATTTACGACCATTTAAGTAAATTTGATCATGTAAAAGTGATTTCTGGCCGCGATCAAGGTTTCGCTTCCCATGTACTGTGCTTTGCAATTGTAGGAGTTCGGGGCGAAACGATTGTTCATGCCTTTGAAGACAAGGATATCTATATTTCAACTACTAGTGCTTGCTCGTCTAAAAAGCATTCCGAAGCTGGAACATTAGCTGCCATGAAGGTTCCAGAAAATATTGCGACAAGTGCAGTTCGGATTAGTCTTGGGGATCAAAATACCCTTGAAGAAGCTGATCAGTTCAATAAAACATTTGATGAACTATACGCTGGTTTTAAGAAAATTATTGAATAAAATCTGAAAGGAGGACATAACGTGCAATATACAGAAATCATGGTTCGCTATGGTGAGCTTTCGACAAAGGGACATAATAAAAAGTCCTTTATTGATCGTTTAGGGGTAAACGTACGAAAGGCCCTTCATAGTTTTGACCAAGTAAAGGTGCATGCACAACGTGATCGGTTACATGTTGAATTAAATGGAGCTGACTATGATCAAGTGATGAATCGCTTGAAGTTAGTGTTTGGGATTCAAAACTTTTCTCCATCAATTAAAGTTGATAAGACTTTTGAAGCAACTGCAGAGGCAGCCGCTCAAATGATCGCTGAACAAGTAGATAAACCAATTACCTTTAAAGTGGAAACTCGTCGGTCGGATCACCAATTTGCAATTGATACATTTGAAATGAACAACAAGCTAGGAGGATACCTCTTAGATAAGTTTCCTGATAAATTAAAAGTTGATGTTCACCATCCGGACCTAACTTTACGAGTTGAGATCCGCCTTAATGGAATTTTCCTTTCAAGTGAAACGATTAAGGGTGCTGGTGGCTTGCCAGTCGGTACTGCTGGTAAGGGAATGATGATGATGTCTGGTGGAATTGATTCACCAGTAGCTGCTTACTTGGGGATGAAGCGTGGTGTTTCAATGGAAATGGTTCACTTCTTTAGTCCGCCATATACTAGTCCCCAAGCTTTAGCAAAGGCCAAGCAACTAACTGAACGTCTTGCAAAATATAGTGGAAGTATTAAGTTTATTCAGGTGCCATTTGCTGAAATTCAGGAAACAGTCAAGGAAAAAGTTCCTGAAGGTTACCTAATGACGATTCAACGGCGGATGATGCTTCGGTTGGCAGCTGCCTTAATGATCAAACGTCATGGCCTGGCTATCTTTAACGGTGAATCATTAGGTCAAGTTGCTTCTCAGACAATGGAAAGTATGCTAGCGATTAATGATGTAACTTCTTATCCGGTATTGCGACCAGTATTGTCATTTGATAAGACCGAAATCATTAAAATTGCCCAAGATATTGATACCTATGATCTTTCAATTCTTCCATATGAAGACTGTTGTACTGTCTTTACACCGCCATCGCCAAAAACTCGGCCAAATGTTGAGCGGGCTCGTGAATACGAAAAACGACTTGATATTGAAGGATTAATGCAACGAGCTCTTGATGGGATTGAAATTACGGAAATTCATCCTGGTGAAGATTATTTAAACCAAAATGAAGATGTTTTTGCTGAATTACTTTAATTAGGCCTTGACGAGGTTTGATAATTTAGCTATGATACATTTTAATAAGCATTGACCGAAAGAGTAGTAAAGCGGCACCTAAAAAGCGAGATCCTGATAGTGAGAGAGGATTAGTTAAACTTTATGAAGGTAGTTCGGGAGCTGATATACTGAAATTAATAGTAGGTATATTCCGGTTCATTTACCGTTATGAAATGATAAAGTGGAGTATTTTATACTCAAATTAGGTGGTACCGCGATGATTCGTCCTATCGATTGTGATAGGGCGTTTTTTAGTTAATGCACAAAATAAAAATGAAGATTGCTTTCTGAAAGGAGTTTCTGCCATGACAGAAAAAGATATGTCAACCAAGTACGATCCAGCGGCGGTTGAAGAAGGCCGTTATCAATGGTGGATTGACCAAGGATTCTTTAAACCAAGTGGTGACAAAAAAGCTCACCCATATTCAATTGTTATTCCACCACCGAATGTTACTGGTAAGTTGCACTTAGGCCACGCTTGGGATACAACTTTACAAGATATGATTATTCGACAAAAGCGGATGCAAGGCTATGATGTATTATGGGTTCCTGGAATGGACCATGCTGGTATTGCCACCCAGGCGAAAGTTGAAGCCCGTCTTCGTAAACAAGGAATTTCTCGTTATGACCTTGGCCGTGACAAGTTTGTTCAACAAGTTTGGGACTGGAAAGATGAATATGCTGATATTATTCACCAACAGTGGGCTAAGATGGGTATTTCTGTGGATTATGACCGCGAGCGTTTTACCCTTGATGAAGGATTAAATAAGGCTGTTCGGAAAGTCTTTGTTGATCTCTACAATAAGGGCTTAATTTATCGTGGAACTTACATCATCAACTGGGACCCACAAGCACGGACGGCCTTATCAGATATTGAAGTTATTCATAAGGACGATAAGGGTGCATTTTATCATGTTAAGTATCCATTTACTGATGGCACTACTTTTAATGGTAAGGATTACATCGAAATTGCCACTACTCGTCCAGAAACAATGTTCGGGGATGAAGCAGTTGCCGTTAACCCTAATGATGAACGTTACAAGGACTTAGTTGGTAAGAAGGTCATGGTACCACTTGTCAACCGGGAAATTGAGATTATTGCTGATGACTATGTAACACCTGAATTTGGTACTGGGATGGTTAAGATTACCCCAGCTCATGATCCAAACGACTTCAAGGTAGGTAAGCGTCACAATCTTCCTGAACTTAATACAATGAATGAAGATGCTTCCATGAACGAAAATGCTGGTAAATACGAAGGTATGGACCGTTTTGAAGCTCGTGAAGCAATCGTTAAGGATCTTCAAGATCAAGGTTACATGTTAAAGATTGACCCAATTGTTCACTCTGTTGGTCACTCAGAACGGACAGGGGTACAAGTTGAAGCCCGTCTTTCAACACAATGGTTTGTTAAGATGAAGCCATTAGCCGAAGCAGCTCTTAAAAACCAAGATACTGATGACCGGGTTAATTTCGTTCCAGAACGATTTGAACACACCTTTACGCAATGGATGGAAAATATTCATGATTGGGTTATTTCTCGTCAATTATGGTGGGGTCACCGGATTCCAGCTTGGTATAACAAACAAACTGGCGAAGTTTATGTTGGTATGGAAGCTCCTAAAGATGCCGAAAATTGGGAACAAGATAAGGATGTTCTTGATACATGGTTCTCCAGTGCGCTTTGGCCATTCTCAACAATGGGTTGGCCTAATACAGATTCAGCAGACTTCAAGCGCTACTTCCCAACTAATACTTTAGTTACTGGTTATGACATCATCTTCTTCTGGGTTTCCCGGATGATTTTCCAATCGCTTGAATTTACGGGTCGGGCACCATTTAAGAATGTCCTTCTTCATGGTTTGATTCGTGATGAACAAGGACGAAAGATGAGTAAATCCTTGGGAAATGGTATTGACCCAATGGATGTTATCAAGAAGTACGGGGTAGATGCCCTACGGTGGTTCTTAATTACTGGCTCAACGCCAGGTCAAGATATTCGTTTTAGCTACACTAAGATGGATGCAGCTTGGAACTTTATTAATAAGATTTGGAACGCTAGTCGTTACGTTATCATGAACCTTGGTGAGATGCCTGCCCCTGTCCTTCCTGATAAGAGTAAGTGGGATTTAGCTGACCGGTGGATTTTGAGTCGGTTAAATGCAACTGTAAAGCAGGTTAACGAACAGTTTGACAAGTTTGAATTTGGTGAAGCTGGTCGGGCGCTTTACAATTTCATCTGGAATGATTTCTGTGACTGGTATATCGAAATGACCAAGGAAAAGCTCAATAATGGGACTGACGAAGAAAAGAATGATACTAAGAATATTCTTGGTTACGTTCTTGACCAGACTTTGAAGATGTTACATCCAATCATGCCATTCGTTACCGAAAAATTATGGCAGTCAATGCCGCATGATGGTGAATCAATTATGGTTGCAGATTACCCAGTTGCTAATGCCGAACTTGATGATCCAGCCGCAACTGAACAAATGAATAGTTTGATTGAATTGATTAAGGCTGTTCGGAACATTCGAAATGAAGCTAATGCACCAATGTCTAAACCAGTTGATATTCTGGTAAAGGTTGATAACGATCACTTGGCTCAGATGTTGAATGATAATCGTGACTATATTGAACGTTTCTGTCATCCAGAAAACTTAACTATTGGTAAGGATGTTGAAGCTCCTAAGCTTGCGATGAGCGGGATTTTAACAGGAGCAGAAGTTTACATCCCAATGGCTGAATTGGTTGATCTTGATGAAGAACGAGATCGGATGAAAAAAGAAATTGCTAAACTTGAAAAAGAAGTAGAACGTTCACAAAAGAAGCTTGGCAATGAAAAGTTTGTTAATAACGCACCGGAAAAGGTTGTTGAAGCCGAACGGCAAAAGGCAACAGAATGGCAACAAAAATTAGCAGCTGCTAAGGAACGACTTCAATCATTACAACAAGCATAGTATCAATTTATAGTAGGATAATTAACATTTTTAATGATAAATGAAAAAATATATCATTTTATTAAATCGATGAACCTACTGTGGAGATACTATTTGACGTAATGTTTATAAATATAGTTTAAAATTAGATTAAAAAGGAATTGGCAATTGCTGATTCCTTTTTTAGTTAATATGAAAAAGCAATCATACATCGTTCTAAAATCTTTATCATTCGATAAGGAATAAAAGTTGATAGTTAAGCGTTTTATTTAGAAATTATTTCACATATTTGCCATTTATTTATTGTAATTATTTATCGCAAGTATTATGATTAATTGTGGAGAAACAGGAAACGGTTTCAACTATTCTTTTTATTGATGTACTTCGGAGGGAGGTATTTATAATGACTATTCTTAGTCTGGCACGTTTCCAATTTGCCATGACGACGGTTTACCACTTCTTCTTTGTTCCATTTTCGATTGGAACAGCTTTTATCGTCGCCATTATGGAAAGTATGTACGTCTCAACTAAAGACGAAACATACAAAAAAATGGCAAAATTTTGGGGAAATATTTTCTTACTTAGTTTTGCGGTTGGTGTTGTTACAGGTTTGATTCAGGAGTTCCAATTCGGAATGAACTGGTCGGATTACTCACGATTTATGGGTGATATCTTTGGTGCCCCGTTAGCTCTCGAAGCTTTGCTATCATTCTTTATTGAATCAACATTTATTGGCTTATGGGTATTCACCTGGAAAAAGGTTAAGCCAGGGCTGCACCTTTTCTTTATTTGGATGACGAGTTTTGGCTCTTTAACATCTGCTTTATGGATTTTAACCGCCAACTCATTCATGCAACACCCAGTTGGTTATGAAATCAAGGGTGGCCGTGCAGTAATGGTCAACTTTGGCGCATTGCTTAAAAATCCTCAATTATGGTATGAATTTGGGCATGTTATCCTTAATGCTATCATGATGGGTGGAATTATTATTGCTGGTTTAACGGCATTTCAGCTTCTCAAGAATCAGAAACTTTCTGAAGCTAATAAGAAGTTTTACAAGAAGTCAATGCGGTTGGGACTTTTAATTTCATTGATTTTCTCTATTGGTGGAATTGCCTTAGGGGATGCCCAGATGCAATACTTAATCAAAGAACAACCAATGAAATTTGCAGCTACTGAAGATGTTTTCACAACTACTGGTAAGCATGCACCATGGACAATTGTCGGTATTGCTGATATGAAAGACCATGAAGTAAAAGGAAATATTGATATTCCATATGCTCTAAGTATTTTGTCATATCATAAAACTACTGGTGCAGTTACCGGGATGAATGAACTTAATGCCCAATATAAGAAAAAGTACGGTAAGAATCTTGATTACTATCCACCAGTAAATACATTATTCTATAGTTTCCGAATTATGTGTGCTGTCGGTGCTTGGATTTTCTTAGTTTCATTAGTTGGTCTAATTATGACCAGAGAAAAGAGTAAGAAACCACTTGCACAACGACGCTGGGCGCTTTGGTGTATTGCAATTACCACTTTCTTACCATTTATCGGTAATACTGCTGGTTGGTTTGTGACAGAATTTGGTCGTATTCCATGGACAGTTTATGGCTTATTTACAATTGCTGAAAGTGTATCGCCAAATGTTTCGGTTGGATCATTGTTAACATCAAATATTGTTTACTTTGTATTATTTACAACTCTTGCAATTACATTAATTTGGTTAATTGTTCTTGAGTTACGTAAAGATCCATCGGAAGCAATTGAACCTAAATTCAAGAAGGTTCTGGACCCATTTGACAAGGAGGCGTTCTAGATGAGTTTTCTTCAATTATTATGGTTTGTATTGATTGGAGTGCTTTTTGCCGGCTTCTTCTTCCTAGATGGATTTGATTATGGGGTAGGAATGGCGGTCGAAACACTTGCTCATAATGAATCAGAGCGTGATCAACTTGTGCGGACAATTGGACCGGTTTGGGATGCAAATGAAGTGTGGTTAATCACTGCTGGTGGTGCAATGTTTGCCTCTTTCCCATACTGGTACGCTAGTCTTTTCAGTGGATATTACTTAATCTTAATGATTATTCTAGCTGGTTTAATTATTCGTGGTGTTTCTTTTGAATTTCGCAAAAATAGTCCAATGCCACAAAAGCGGATTTGGGATTGGGCATTAGCAATTGGTAGTGCCATCGTTCCATTTTTCCTCGGTATTATGTTTGTTAGCATGATTCATGGAATGCCAATTGATGCTAATGGTAATTTCCATGCTGGATTCTTTGATTATTTCAACTGGCTTTCAGTTGTTGGCGGAATTGCCTTATTGCTATTAACCTACTTACATGGAATTAATTATGTTGCTTTGAAGACTACTGGTCCGGTTCAAGAACGAGCTCGGAACTACGCTGAATTTTTGTACTGGATTCTTTATGCTGGCGAAGTTGTCTTTGCATTATTATTAATCTTTATGACTGACTTTATGGCTGTCCACCCAGTTGGCACAATCATCATGCTTGTATTGATTGTTGGCTTCTCAGTTTTGGCTCAAGCGGAAACCTTTGCTGGTCATGAACTGGTTGCATTTATTTCAAGTGGGTTAACCTTAGTATCATTGGTTGTATTGATCTTTATTGGTCTCTTCCCACGGGTACTAATTAGTAGCATTAGTCCGAAGTACAGCATTCTTATTCAAAATGCTTCCTCAACAGAATATACGTTAACAGTGATGACAATTGCTACTTGCTGTCTTTTACCATTTGTTTTGGCATATACAATCTGGGCTTACTGGATTTTCCGTAAACGGATTGCAATGCCGGCTATTCCGGAGGTTAAATAAAATTTATGATTGATCGACTACTCTTCAAAATCGAGGGGAGCAGACATATCATGATTAAGCTTGTGGGGCTTTATGTCCTGCAAGCTTTTCTTATCCTTGGTCAGGGATTGAGTTTGGCTGCTTTACTAACAGGCTTATGGCAAGGACATTCGCTCCTAAGTCAAATATATGGCTTAAGTGGATTTATTGTTTGCTACCTTTTGCGCCATGGGCTAACCGAAATCGCTAATAATTGGCTTGATAAGTATTCAGCTGGTGCTGCGCAAAATTTTCGTCAGCAATTATTAAAAAAAGTCTTTGCACTTGGACCAGTAATTGTTCAGCGAGAGGGAACCGGTAATATGGTTACTTTGGCTCTTGATGGTATTAAAGAAGTTGAAAATTATATTCGACTTATTTATAGCAAGGTGATCAGCATGATGATTATTCCAGTCATTATTTTGGTTATCTGTTTTTGGCTTGATTGGATTTCTGGTATTGTTATGCTGTTAGTTTATCCTTTGATTGTTTTATTTATGATTATTTTAGGTTATGCGGCGAAGGCCAAAGCTGATCGCCAATTTGCAGCTTTTCAAATACTGTCCAATCATTTTATTGATTCTTTGCGGGGAATTGATACATTGAAGTACTTTGGTCTTAGTAAGAAGTATTCGCAAAGTATTTATCGGTCAAGTGAACGTTTTCGAAAATCAACAATGAGCGTGATTAAAGTAGCGATGTTATCAACGTTTGCTCTTGATTTTTTTACCACATTAGCTATTGCAATCTTAGCGGTCTTTCTTGGCTTACGGTTAATTAATGGTCACTTATTGTTATTCCCGGCATTAGCAATTCTGATCTTGGCACCTGAGTATTTTTTGCCGATTAGGAACTTTGCAAGTGATTATCATGCAACGTTGAATGGTAAAAATTCATTTCATGCTGTTCGACGAATTCTTGAGATGCCATTACCAAAGCGGTCGACTGTTGAATTACACCAGTGGACAGGAGTAGATGAGTTAAGTCTTGAGAATATCGAGTTTATGTATCCTCAAAATGGCAGTGAATTAACAAACCTTGATTTAACAGTTAAGGGAAATCAAAAAATTGGCATTATTGGAATGAGTGGAGCCGGAAAAACAACTTTAATTAATCTTTTGAGTGGCTTTTTGGCGCCAACAAGTGGTCAAATTACCATTCAAGGGAAAAAAGTAACGACTTTGGATATCTATGACTGGCAAAAACAGATTCTCTACATTCCACAGACTCCTTATATTTTTGCAGATACGTTAAAAAATAATATTGCCTTTTATACTCCAAATGTCAGTGAAGATAAAATAAAAGAAGCAATTCATGTTGTCGGCTTAGATAATCTTGTTGCTGAATTACCTCGAGGCTTAGAGACAATGATTGGCAGCGGCCACAGAGCATTAAGTGGTGGTCAGGCACAGCGAATTGCTTTAGCTCGAGCATTCCTTGATCCAGAACGCCGGGTAATGATTTTTGATGAGCCGACCGCCCACCTCGATATTGAGACCGAACTAGAGTTGAAAAAAAGAATGCTTCCTTTAATGAAAAATAGGTTAGTCTTTTTTGCTACCCACCGTTTGCATTGGATGAAGCAGATGGACTACATTTTAGTATTGAAGAATGGCAAGCTAATTGAACAAGGAACGTATCAGCAATTGCTTGATGAACATGGTTATTTTACAGAATTGATGGACCAAACACGCGGAAAGGAGATAACCCATGAATAAGATTCCTTTACTTAAAGCAATGAAACATGATCGGTGGGTGAAACCCTTCCTGAAGCGTTACAAGTGGACCTTGGTATTAGCAATTACCCTTGGGATTGTTACCTTTATTTGTGCTAGTGGATTGATGTTCACTGCGGGCTACTTAATCAGTAAGTCCGCAACGATGCCTTTTAATATTTTGTTAGTATATGTTCCCATCGTTCTTACTCGTGCCTTTGGGATTTTTAGACCGGTGACTAATTATTTTGAACGATTGGTTAGTCATAATTGGGTTCTTAAAATGACTTCTGCATTTCGTAAAAAGCTTTATGATTCGTTAGAGCAGGATGCTGTTTTCTTTAATAGTAAGTATCGGATTGGAGACATTCTTGGGTTACTTTCAGAGGACGTTGCCCACATTCAAAATTTGTATTTACGAACGATTTTTCCGATGCTAGTTGCATTTGGGCTTTATGCCATTATCGTTATTGGAATGGGGGTAATCTCTCCGCTTATGGGACTTTTAATGTTAGTTCTATTCGGCTTAATTATTATTGCTGTTCCCGTGTGGTCAGTGCTTGTTAATGGTGCGCGTCAGCAACTAGAAAAGCAATATACCAATACCTTGTATGCTGATCTTACTGATAATATCATGGGGATTACAGACTGGGTATTTGCGGGGCGAAGTGCGGATTATCTGCAGCACTATGACCAAAGCGAGAAAAACGTATTAGCATCTCAAAAAGCGATGAAACGTTTTGAACATTGGCGTGATTTTATTCTTCAGGTAATGATTTTATTAGTGGTTGTTAGTCTTATTATATGGGGAACAGCGCGTTTTGGCGGTCATTGGGGAGGTAGTGCAAATTGGATTGCGGCCTTTGTTCTTTGTGTCTTTCCCCTTGATGAAGTGTTGTCTAGCTTGCCGGCAGCTGCTCAAGAAACTAATGTATATACGGATTCATTAAAGCGATTGAATGAATTGCCGCAACCGCCAGCTCCTTCTAAAACTAATATTGATATTGCTGCTCCTTATCATCTTAAAATTACAGATGTTTATTATCGCTATCCCAAAACGGAGAAGATGATCTTGCAGGGAATTAATCTTAATGTGAATCCAGGTGAAAAGCTTGCCATTCTTGGTCGTAGTGGGGCTGGAAAGAGTACGTTAGCTAGTTTAATTCGGGGAGATCGGAAGCCTACATTGGGCACTGTTACTCTTAATAATGTGCCAACAGACGAATTTGGTGATGAGATTTCGGATTATATTGGGATCGTTCACCAATCACCATATCTATTTCATACCACAATTTTAAATAATATTCGTTTAGGGAACGAGAATGCGACAGAGGATCAAGTATGGGATGTTCTTGAACGCGTTGGGTTGGCTGCTATGATTAGGCGACTGCCAAAAGGACTTCATACGATGGTTGATGAGGCAGGGTTACGGTTTTCTGGCGGAGAGCGTCACCGGTTGTCTCTTGCACGGATTTTGCTCAAGGATGCACCCATTATCCTTTTAGACGAACCAACTGTCGGATTAGACCCGGTAACAGAAGAAAAGGTAATTGAGACATTTATGAAGCAGCTACAAGGAAAAACTTTGATTTGGATTACTCACCATTTACAAGGAATAGAAATGATGGATCAAGTTGTTTTTATTGAAAATGGTAAAATTACAATGCAAGGTAGCCCGGTAGAATTACAAAAAACAAACGAACATTACCGGGCGTTAAAAATGGCAGATGAGGGTATCTAGCTAGTTTAGAAATGTTATAATAAATAGGACTATTGATGAAGGGATGAATAGTAATGAAAGAAGTTGTTGTACTTGGAGCTGGTTACGCTGGCTTAAAGACGGTCGTATTATTACAAAAAAAGCTGAAAAATAATGTTCATATTACATTAGTTGATCGTAATAATTATCATTATGAAGCTACTGATTTACACGAAGCTGCTGCGGGAACGCAAAGTGCTTCAAGGATCACTTATCCAATTAGTGATGTGATTAATCCACAAATTACTACCTTTATTCAAGATGAAGTTGTAAAGATCGATCCTGATAAAAAGACGGTTAAACTTGCTGGTCATGAAGAACTACTGCACTATGATTATTGTGTATTAGGGCTCGGTTTTGTTTCAGAAACATTTGGAATCCCTGGTGCTAAAGAAAATGCATTACCAATGACTAATGTTAAAGAAGCTTTAGCAATTTATGACCACATCATTGCTAAAATGAAAGATTATCGTACCACTCACAATCCAGATGATCTTCAAATTATTATTTGTGGTGGTGGATTTACTGGAATTGAATTAGCAGGGGCGCTTGTTGACGCTCGAGCAAGTTATGCCAAAATTGCCGGGGTTTCACCAGATGAAATTAAAATCACGCTGATTGAAGCTTCGACAAGATTACTTCCAATGTTTAGTGAAAAACTTGCTGAATATGGGGTGAACCTTGTTAAGAGCCTTAACGTCCAACTACTTGATGGTTCACGAATTAGCAAGATTGAACCTGGCAAGGTCATCTACAAACATGGCGATGATAATGAAGAGTCACTTACTGCTGGTACAATTATCTGGACAACTGGAGTAAGTGGTAATCCATTGATGGAAGAATGCGGTTTTGATGCTAAGCGTGGTCGGGTAATCGTTACTGACCACTTAACAGATCCTAAGCACGATGATATTTACATCGTTGGGGATGTTGCTGCTGTAATGCCACCGGATGGTAAACGCCCATACCCAACCACTGCACAAATCGCCCTAGCAATGGCTGATTACACAGCTGAAGATATTGTTAGCCGTATTAAGACTGGCAAACATGAAGCTAAACCGTTTACCTACAAGTCATTAGGAACTGTTGCTTCTGTTGGTAATACACGAGCATTTGGTGAAGCAATGGGGCACGAATTACGTGGATATCCTGCTTCAGCAATGAAGAAAATTATTGCAGACCGTTCCTTGTTAGAAACAGGTGGTTTGAAAGAGCTATTTGCTAAAGGACGCTTTGACTTATATCACTAGAAAATGAATGAGGCTGAGAAAAAACTTTTGTTTTTTCAACAGCCTCGTTTTTATACTTATATGCTAAAAAGGTATGGCGATAATAAATAAAGGGTGAAATAAATGATTAAAACTTATGATGAAGCATTATCTTTTATTCATGGACGAACACAATTCAAGAAAATTCCAACACTCACACGGATGAAACGATTCTTGGCAGAATTAGGAAACCCACAAGAAGGACTTAAATACATTCACGTTACAGGAACTAATGGCAAAGGATCAACTGTTGCAATGATGAGGTCTGCTTTACTGGAAAGCGGCCTGACTGTTGGAAGTTTTACATCGCCTTTTATTACGCGATTTAATGAACGGATTGAGTACAATGGAATCCCAATTAGCGATGATGACCTTTTAAGATTAGTTCAAAAAATCGCCCCATTTGTTAAAAAACTTGATGATACATTGGAAACAGGCGGACCAACTGAATTTGAAATTGATACAGCATTAATGTTTTGCTACATGGCTGAAAAGAAGCCTGATGTTGTATTGCTTGAAGTAGGAATTGGGGGACTATATGATTCTACCAATGTAATTACGCCAGTTGTTAGCGTGATCACGACAGTTGGCTGGGATCATATGAAGTATTTAGGTAATACTTTAACTAAGATTGCATCCCAAAAAGCAGGAATAATCAAAAAAGGTGTCCCAGTTGTTTTAGGTGCTCTCCCAATAGAAGCGCGCGAAACTATTCTTGCAGATGCAAAGGAGAAAAAATCTCCGGTTTTTGAATTAGGAAAAGACTTTACTGTTCACAAACTTAATGGTCATCAGTTCCACGCGAAAATTCGGTATCAAGGAAAAAATCTGAAAAAAATAGAAACAATTCTTGGCTTGCCGGGCGACTATCAGATAGAAAACGCAGCAGTTGCTTTGATGGCTGTTGAGCTTTTTATGGAGAAGCATGAACTGGCAATTGATCGTCGTGCTTTGATCGCGGGATTAGAAAATGCTGCTTGGCCGGGGCGATTAGAAGAAATAAATACTACCCCCCTCGTCTTATTAGACGGTGCTCATAACCTTCCTGGTATCCAAGCTCTCGTTCATACTATTAAGAACGATTTTGTCGATCGGGAAGTTTATCTCTTGGTGGCGATTCTGGCTGATAAGCAATATGAATTAATGCTTGGTGAATTAGCAAGTTTAGGAAATATTCACTTAACCGTTACGCACTTTGCTGGCCCCGGTCCTAAACGACCAAGCGCAGACTTAGCCAAAGCTGTTGCTGATATTCCAACTAAATACCCCATTCAGATTATTAACGACTGGCGATTAGGAATTGGACAGGTGGCAAGTCAAATGAGTGCGGACGATGTAATGATTATTACTGGTTCTCTTTATTTTGTTTCAGATGTTCGTAAATTCTTTTTAAATTAAAAAGTGTAAAAGCACAAATTTTCCGTATTTAAATATATAGAGTGTAAAAAGGAGAATTATTTATGGAAAATGAAGTGATTAACGAATATACAAAATTAGTCTGGACGGCTATTCCTGATAAATTGGGAGATAAGAAACAGGAATTATGTCAACGTTTCTTACGTAAGTGTCCTAATCCCCTAGCAGTCAAACGACTTTCACGTGTTGAAAAAAATGAAATAAATGAATGGGCACCAGAAATGTTTAATTTTTTTGCTGCAATTGAACTAGGAAAGATGGTAACTAAAAGTCACGAAGAAATTATCGGCCATGCTTATTCGAGCATCGAATTAGGCCGCAAGATGGTCGATCATTTTCAAAGTGAGGAGCAAGAAAGTGTCTGTATTGCCTGTACAGATATCCATAATGAGATAATTGATTGGAAAATTTTGTTTGTGGGTGGCGGATGTGAATGTATTCTTTATCCTGATAAGATTTTTCAATATGCACTCCGGTGTTCAGCCCAAGGAATTATTATGATCCACAATCATCCGACGGGAGACATTCATCCTTCCAAACAAGATGAAGCTTTTACTCGGCGCTTAGAACGAGGGTGCGAGATTATCGGGCTTCATTTGGTTGACTTTATGATTATTGGTCGCGATACATATCATAGTTGGCGTGAAGCTAGTCTCGTTAATGAGCTTAAAAAGTAAAGAAACTTTTAATTTATTGCAATAATTACGGTCTCTTTGTTCGTATTAATGTATATTAATGTTCGTATGTACCGAGTGGCTATGGTATAATATGCACGATATTAATTTGATTTTAAGACGAAGGGAAGAAGCAGATTGCTAGGAATTGGAACAAAAAATCTTGGCATTGACCTTGGAACTGCTAATACAATTGTCTATCTTGAAGGTAAGGGAATTGTATTAAGAGAACCATCAGTTGTTGCTCGTAATTCTAAGACTAACGAAGTAATCGCTGTTGGCAGTGATGCCCGTGATATGATCGGACGGACGCCAGAGAGCATTGTGGCTATCCGACCAATGAAAGACGGTGTTATTGCTGATTACGACACAACCGTTGCAATGATGAAATATTATATTGATAAAGCACTAGGAAATAATGGTAAGCCATATGTTATGGTGTGTGTTCCTAGTGGGATCACGGAAGTTGAAAAGCGGGCAGTGATTGATGCTACTCGAGTTGCAGGTGCTCGCGATGCTTATGTTATTGAAGAACCATTTGCAGCAGCAATTGGAGCAGGCTTACCGGTTATGGATCCAACTGGTAGTATGGTTGTTGATATTGGTGGCGGTACTACAGATGTTGCTACCATTTCATTAGGTGGTATTGTCTCAAGTCGTTCAATCCGAATGGCAGGAGATAAGATGAATGACGCGATTGTTCAATATGTTCGGCAACATATGAATTTATTAATTGGTGAACGAACAGCTGAAAAGCTTAAGTGGGATATTGGTTCTGCATCTGTTGAAGCTGCTGAAGAAATGGGAACAACACAAGTTCGCGGTCGTGATCTTGTGACTGGCTTGCCAAAGACAATGCAAGTATCTGCAAAAGATGTTTCAACGGCCCTCCAAGATGTTGTTGATAGTATTATTACGGCAATTAAAGGAACACTTGAAGAAACTTCTCCAGAAATTGCTGCCGATGTTATTGATCACGGGATTGTATTAACTGGTGGAGGCGCATTATTAAAACATTTACCAGATGTTATTGCAGATGCAACTAAAGTACCAGTATTTATTGCCAATGATCCCCTTGACTGTGTTGCTATTGGTACCGGCGAGTCATTAAAGAGTATTGATGTAATGAAGAAAAAGTAAAATGATTCTCTGACAGTGACGTCAGCGATGAATCATCATTAGTACTAACTAATGATTGACGGGGCTGATTGCCAAGCAGGATTGTTTGGCAGGCCCCGTCTTAATTACCTTGTGTATGCATTGGAGGGTCATAATGCAGAAATTTTTTTCCAATCGCCGATTAGTTATTGCTGTGATAATTCTAGTTGTCTGTTTTGGACTAATGGCAGGTTCTGTTTCTTTACGGAATAGACGAAATACACCACCGATCATCCAACAATTTGGAAATGATATTGTTGGCTTTGTTGATAGTGCAGTTGCTCTCCCTGTAAATTGGGCACAGACAAGTGTGAGTTCAATAAATGGGTTGATGAATACTTATTCTGAAAACCGTGAACTTAAACAGCAAGTAACTGAATTAGCACAAACTAAAGTCCGTGATCAGACCTTAGCTCATGAAAATAAACAATTAAAACAACAGTTAAAACTTAATAATTCAATGACCGACTATAATACAGTTACAGCGGCTGTATTAATGCGCACGCCATCTTCATGGCAACGACAACTTGTAATTAATAAAGGTCAATCTAGTGGTATTAAGAAGAATATGCCCGTTATGAGTGGTAGTGGATTGATTGGTCGGATTACAGAAGTAAATAAAACCAATAGTAAAGTTGAATTATTGAGTGATACTAGTGAATCATCAAACCGTTTTGCAATAACCCTTAATGGCCAAAATGGGAAGGTGATTAATGGGATTATCACCGGATATAATGCAAGAAATAACGAGCTTGAAATGGGACAAGTAACTTCTAAAGCTAAAATAAAAAAGGGTACCCGAGTAGTAACCAGTGGAATGGGTGGTGTGACACCAAAGGGACTTTATGTTGGTCGCGTGTCACGTGTCGGTAAGGATGATTATGGCCTCGCCCAGAAAATTTATATTACTCCAGCAACGGACTTTAATGATATTAATATTGTTACAGTTGCTGAAGCAGCTTCACAGGAGTGATAAATTATGTATCGTTTATCACGCTTAAAATATGTATTCCCGATTGGCTTATTTGTATGTCTGTTTTTGGATGGAGCCTTAAGCCATGTGTGGGCACCATTATTTTTCAGTTATCCTTATTCAATGGTGAGTGAACTTGTCTTACTATGGTTAGTCTTATCGTATTTCTTTCAAGATGATATTGAGATTCCATTAATTCCATTTGCAATTGCTGCCGGTGCAGTTTATGATTTATACTTTTCGGGAATTTTAGGATTATATATTTTCTTGTATCCATTAGTTGTAGAAATAACTAAAATTTTATCTCGTTATTTTAGTTCATCATTTCTTTCGATGATTATGATTTTCTTTGTTGATATTGTCGTTTTTGAGACGTTTAATTATTGGGCATATTATTTAGTGAATGTTACCAATGTTGGTTTTGGTGATTATCTTATTTATACGCTTGCTCCAACATTAGCATTAAATTTGGTTTATTTTGTTGTCCTTTTCTGGCCAATTCGCGCAATATATCGTTGGGCGTTAGACGATGATCAAATTTAAAATTAGTGCTTGACACAATAGATATTCCAGTATAGGATATTTACAATATCATAAATGACAGTGAACAGACTAGTAGAGCTTTAAGCATTGTAAAGAGAGTCCTGAATGATGGGAAGGGATCGATGTTTTAGCTTGAATCACATCTGTGAGTTGGCCTTCTGAAAGCCATAGTAGGAAGACCCGGGGAAGCCCGTTACAGCGCGGAGTTTATTTTAATGAACTCACTAAGGCTATTTTTCGTGAGAAAATAGCAAGATGAGGTGGAACCGCGGAAACGCCCTCGTAGCCATTTTAGGCTCGAGGGCGTTTTTTATTTCATTAAAATAGACTTACTAAGGCAAATATTGTGAAATGTTTGTAAACATGAGGTGGAACCACGATGTATTCGTCCTCTAGGAGGTATCTCTCCTAGAGGATTTTTTCTTTTCCTGTTATTTCTATTAGGCAATTATTTAAGGAGGCAATAGTAAATGTCGATGCAATATATAAGTGAAATTCTACCTTCATTATTTCAGGGGGCTGCTCTTACATTACAAATTTTCTTCTGGACATTGGTTGGGTCTCTCCCATTAGGAATTTTGGTTAGCTTAGGACTTACTTCTAAAATTAAACCTTTGAAGTGGATATTAGAAATTTATGTTTGGTTAATGCGGGGCACGCCTTTACTGCTTCAATTAATCTTTGTGTTCTATGGGTTACCGATTATTGGCATTGTTTTTGAACGTTATGATGCCGCCTTGGTTGCTTTTATTTTGAACTACGCAGCTTATTTTGCTGAAATTTTTCGTGGAGGTTTCCAATCTGTTGATCAAGGCCAGTTTGAAGCAGCTCGTGTTTTACGACTAAGCTACTGGCAAACCCTTCGAAAAATTATCATTCCCCAAGTAATAAAAATTGTTATTCCATCAATTGGGAATGAAGTTATTAACTTAGTAAAAGATTCTTCATTAGTTTATGTAATTGGTCTTGGCGATTTACTACGAGCAGGAAATGTAGCAACTTCACGAGATGTCACCCTTGTACCATTGATGCTAGTAGGGTTAATCTACTTGATTCTTGTGGGAATTTGTACACTAATTCTACGGCAAGTCGAAAAATGCTATGCGTACTTTAAGTAAAGGAGGGAATGTAGATGTTAGAAGTTCGAGATTTAAAAAAGAGTTTTGGCGATCGGCAAATTTTAGATGGGGTTAATTTAACAGTTAAAGATGGTGAAATCCTTTGTATTGTTGGTCCATCAGGTGCTGGGAAAACAACCTTACTTCGTTGTATTACTGGACTGGAAACTCCTGATAGCGGTGAGTTTTTTATTAACGGGCGTCAATTTGATCCGCAGGGAACGGATGCAGCTGATCGTGTAATCGGTGTAGTTTTTCAAGATTTTAAGCTTTTCCCAAATCTTTCGGTAATGGAAAATATCACGTTAGCGCCGATGATGGTATTGAAAAAGGATAAACAAGAAGCGATTGCTGATGCGCAAAAACTACTTGAAGAATTAGGACTTAATACAAAAGGAAAATTGTACCCTTACCAACTTTCGGGTGGGCAAAAGCAACGGGTAGCAATTGCTCGTGCATTAGCAATGAAGCCTAAAATTTTGTGTTATGATGAACCGACATCGGCTCTTGATCCAAACCTTCGAAAAGATGTTGCTAATATTATTTTGGGATTAAAGAAGGACGGAATGACTCAATTAATTGTTACTCATGATTTAGAATTTGCGGAAGATATTGCTGATGATATTTTACGAGTACAACCACTTGATCAACGTCAAAATAAATAGGGAGAGGAGAAAAACTGATGAAAAAAGTGAAAGCAATTTGGTTACTTATTTTGTTAGTAGTACCTGTTCTTCTTCTTAGTGGCTGTGAAAGTGTAACAAAACGTGCTGATACGCAAGATACATGGAGTCGGATCGAGCGACGGAAACGAGTGATTGTCGGCCTTGACGATAGTTTTGTTCCAATGGGATTTCGGCAAAAGAATGGAAAACTAGTTGGTTATGATGTTGATCTTGCCCGGGCTGTCTTTAAGCAGTATGGAATAAAGGTTGATTTTCAGCCAATTGATTGGTCAATGAAAGAGACAGAGCTAAAAAACGGTACGATTGACTTATTATGGAATGGTTATTCTGTTAATCCTAGCCGTGCCAAAAAAGTTGCCTTTAGTCGTTACTATTTAGAAAATCGGCAGATATTAGTAACTAAAAAGAAGAGTAACATTAAAAATTTGAACGGAATGACTGGTAAAATACTCGGAGTACAGAATGGTTCAACGGGAGTAACCGTTTTGGATGAGAAGCCAAAGTTGTTAAAAGATAAAATAAAGAACCATACACCAGTGCTTTATGATACATTTCCGAATGCATTCATTGACTTAAATGCAAATCGAATTCAAGGAATTTTAATGGATGAGGTTTATGCTAATTACTATATTAAGCACCAACCAAATAGTAATTCATACCGCACTTATATTAGCAAAGAGTTGCCAATGGAACATTTTGCAGTAGGAATGCGGAAAGGTGACAAGACTTTAAAGAAGAAAATTAATCAAGGTTTAGGTAATTTACAGAAAAACGGTGAATTACGGAAGCTTAATGAAAAATGGTTCGGCCAAGATAGTAACTACTTGGGACCAGATAACACTAAATAAAAAGAGCAGGGACTTGGAAAATAGTTTCTGCCCTTTATTATTTCCTACAAACAAATTAATAAAAATATGATGAATTTACGTAATCGGTTTGTAATTTACTCATATTTAACGTATCATTATTCAGTATGATAATTCGAATGTAACTAGGTTGCAGCTAGTGGACCTCCTCTTGCTGCATTTTATATTGAAGGGAGAAAGAGAACGTGGATTTTAATCTTGCTCGTGGCGTGGACTTGCACATTATACCCACAAAACAATTTAAGATGAATCACGTCTTAATAGATTTTGCGACTCCGCAAACACCAACGAATGCTACTGCACGAAATTTATTGGCAAACCTATTAGAGACTAGCACGCATCGCTATCCAACGCAGACGGCTTTGGCTCGTCAATTAGCATCTTTATATGGTGCTTATGTTAATTTATATGTCAACCGTTTGGGAACATTGCATACTGTTCGATTACGAGCGAGTTTTGTCAATAATCGCTTTGTTGATGAAGATTTATTTGAAAAGATTAGTGGCTTAATAAATGAGATCATTTTTCATCCCCTAATCGATGACGGGGAATTTGATGGTCCTACTTTTAGGATTCAATCTAACAATTTAAAAAGTGCGATAAAGTCGCTTTATGACGATAAACAATTTTTAGCTAATCAACGGCTTATGGATTTGTATTACCAAAATGATTCTGTAATGAAGGTTCCTAGTTTCGGTCAAATTGCCGATCTTGAAAACCTCAATGCTAAAAGTTTAGTTTCAACGTACCATTCAATGATTAATGAAGATAAAATTGATATTTTTGTGTTAGGTGACATTGATCCGATGCGTGCTCAGCAAGTTGTTGCTAAGCTGCCTTTTAAGGATCGCGAGATTGTTAATAATTCACCTTTATATCAACAAACATTGTATGATCAAGTTCAAAGAAAAACAGAATATCAACAAGTAAATCAAGCAAAGTTAAATTTGGCATATTCTTTACCTGTCTATTACCATGATGCCGATTACTATGCTGGATTGGTTTTCAATGGACTTTTTGGTGGCACGCCATATTCAAAACTTTTTACGAATGTCCGTGAAAAAGCTAGTTTAGCTTATTATGCTTCTAGCCGGCTTCTTCCGTTTAATGGGATTGTAAGTGTTCAAACGGGAATTCAAGCGAGTGATCAAGAAAAAGTTCAGAATATGATTCAGGAACAATTGACTGCCTTAAAAAATGGTGATTTTACTACTGAGACGCTGAGTGAAGTTCAAGATAGTTTGATTAACCAATATCGTGCAGGGCATGATTTGGCAAGTAATGTTTTGGAACAACAATTGATTACCAAATTAGTTAATGAATCGGATAAGGACTTTATTACTGAAATAAAAAAAGTGACCGCAGCAGATATCATGCGTGTTGCTCAACAGATGAAACTTCAGGCAGTTTATTTATTAAGTGGTGAGAAATAATTATATGGATAGAGAAGTTTATCAAAAATTTAACCAATCCATTTACCGTGAACAATTATCAAATGGTTTGAAAGTTCAGCTCTTACCAATGGAAGGCTATCATAAGACATATGCTATTTTAACAGCTGACTTTGGCTCCATTGATAATCATTTTATCCCATACCATCAGAAGGAGGCGATTACTGTTCCAGATGGGGTTGCCCACTTCCTTGAACACAAAATGTTTGAGGAAAAAGATCATGATGCCTTTGATTTGTTTGGTAAACTAGGAGCTGATTCAAATGCCTTTACTAGTTTTACCCAAACAAGTTATCTTTTTTCGACGACCAGTAATCTCCATGAGAATTTAGATGTTCTATTGGATTTTGTTCAAGATCCATACTTTACTGCAGAAACAGTGAAGAAAGAGCAGGGAATTATTGGCCAAGAAATTCAAATGTATGAGGATGATCCGAGTTGGCGGCTTTACCTAGGTATTTTAGGTAATTTATACCCCAAAGATCCGATGCGGATTGATATTGCGGGAACAGTTGAATCAATTAGTCATATTACCCCAGAAATTTTGATGGATAGTTATCGGACTTTCTATCAACCAACCAATATGAATCTTTTTCTTGTAGGGCGCTTAGATCCAGAAGAAACAATGGCGTGGATCAAGCAAAATCAAGAACAAAAAGTTTTCGCTCCTGCAGAGACACCACAACGGTTATTTAGCTTGAACGATCCAACTGCTCATGATGTAATTCCATTCCGTTCATTAACGATGGATATTGTTCGCCCTAAAGTGATGGTAGGCTTACGAGGGACCAAGCAATTTGATGATGGTAAAGAACGGCTCCACTACAAATTAGCAATTGATCTTTTGTTAGATGTTTTGTTTGACGATACCTCAGATAACTATTTACGTTTATATAACAATGAAACATTGGATGACACGTTTAGCTACAACTTTGAAATGCAACGGGGCTTTCATTTTGCATACTTTAGCTCTGATACTGATCAAATGGAACGTTTTGCAGATGAAATCATTGATATCCTTGAAAGTGCTGATCAGCAAATTGAAGCGGCACGGACAAGGTTTGAAGGAATTAAAAAAGCAGAACTAGGGCGGTTGATTGGTTTATTGGATTCTCCAGAAGCAATTGCTAATCGTTATGCTGGAGACCTGTTTGCTGGCGCTAGCTTGATTGATGAGATTGCGATCTTGGAAACTATTACAATTGATGATCTTTATCAAGTTGCAAAAGAGTTTATTACTCCGCAAGGTATTTCGGTATACCAAGTAGTTCCGCAACATCAATAAACTAAACTTTTTCTATAGATTTATTCCGATAAGCTAATATATAATTGAGCATGATATAATATCCAAGAGTAAAGATAAATGAAAATGGAGATAGAATAATGAGTGAGAACGAGAACGATCAAAAACGACTTGAAATCGGTAAAATTTTACGAAAAGCACGGGAAGGAAAGGGCTATACCCTTGATGACCTTCAACAAATGACTAAGATTCAAAAGCGGTATTTAATCGCGATTGAAGATGAAAATTTTGATGAACTTCCTGGTGACTTTTATGTTCGTGCGTTCATTAAGCAATATGCCAATACGGTAGGCTTAGATGGTAATGAATTATTGCAAAAATATGATGATCAATTGCCACAGACTAAAACGGAAGAGTATTCCGATCATTTAGCTCAAGCGGTTGAAACTCGTGCCAACCAACGGAAGACGGTTAGCGGGAGCGTCGACAAGGTTCGTAACTACATGCCAACGATTATTATTGCTTGTGTGATTATTTTAGTGTTGGCAGCTATTTGGATTACTGCCATTGCACGCAATCATCGTGATTCTTCTACACGGATTGATAATAGTTCGGTATCCGTTTCTGGAGAGAGTCGTAAGAAGGCCTCTACCTCTGCTAAAAAGGCAAGTACAAAGCAGAGCAAATCAACAGCAATCAAGCTCCAAGAAGCACCTAATCGGAATGATACAAGCGTTACTTATACAGCAAGTCAACTTACTAAAGACACAACGCTACAAATTGAACCAAGTGATCGTTCTTGGATGCAAGTAAAAGCAAATAATAATGACTTATTAAATAAAACATTGAATAACAATGAAAAAGCCAATGTAAAAATAAGTCGTGATACAACTTCATTAGTAATTACGGTTGGTAATGCTCGAGCAACAAAACTAAAGCTCGGTAATCAAGAAATCGACTTTACTAATAATGGTCGTTATCAAAACACGCGGAATGTAACAATTAACTTTGGTAGTGCCCAAACAAGCAACAGTTCAACAAGTCAGTCGTCAAATAGTTCAAGCCAAGCTTCTTCATCCTCGGCTCGTCCTAATAATGCTACTCAACCGTCTGCTGCTAATAACAACAGTCGTCCTCAGACAAGTGCTAGTCAACAAAGTAATCAACCGACTCGTTAATTAAGAGTACTAAAGGAGTTAGAACATTGAATTTACCAAATAAACTAACTGTTATACGTTTAATTATTATTCCCTTTTTCTTATTATTAATGGTTCTGCCATTACAAAGTTGGGGAGCTGTAAGCTTTTGGGGAGCAACTATTCCAATGGCTCAGCTTATTGCTGCTATTTTATTTATTGCCGCAACAATTACTGATAATCTTGACGGACAAATTGCACGACGACACCATCTCGTAACTAATTTTGGGAAGTTTACTGATCCGCTTGCTGATAAGTTACTTGTCATGACTGCATTTATCGTTTTAACTGGAAATGGTGTTGTTCCATCATGGGTAACTTCAATCATTATTTGGCGAGAATTATCTGTTACTGGTTTACGCTTACTATTAGTAGAACAAGACGGAGTGGTATTGGCTGCTAAAATGCCGGGGAAGATTAAGACAACTACTCAGTTTATTGCAATTATCTTCTTACTCTTAAATAATGTTATTTTTGCTATTTGGAATATTCCATTTGGCCAAATCATGTTATATATTTGCTTGTTCTTTACTATTTATTCTGGAGTGGATTACTTCGTTCAAGGACGCGATGTCTTTTCAGATGGATTTAAATAATAGGATATGGAGGGTGAGAAAAAACAAAAGTTTTTTCTCACCCTCACGTTTTTTATTCATAGTTTTAAGATTTTAGTGAAAATGACTATACTTTACGTATATATATTAATAGGGGATGAAGTTTTATGGATGCAGAAATTATCTCAGTAGGAACTGAGATCGTCCTTGGACAAATAGTTAATACTAATGCAGCGTACTTAGCTAACAGACTAACCCAACTTGACTTACCGGCTACCTATCAAACGACTGTTGATGATCAATCACAAAGGTTAGAACGTGTTATTACTCATGCGTTGGCTCGTGCACAATTAGTTTTTGTTTGTGGGGGACTTGGGCCAACTGCAGATGATATTACAATGCCCACCGTTGCCAAAATCTTAGGGAAAGAGTTGCGGACTGACGAAGAACATTGGAAATGGATTCAAAAAACATTTGAACAACGACAAATAAAAATGGAACCAGAGAATATTCGCCAAGCGCAGTATCCGCAGGGAGGAGAACCACTTGCTAATCCTGTGGGACTTGCTCTAGGATGTTGGTATGAAACTAAGGGTAAAGTTGTGGTTGTCTTACCGGGACCACCTGCTGAATTTAAGGAAATGGTTGAAAAGAGCCTGGTGCCTAAACTCCAACAATATTTCCAAACGGGAAAGCAAATTACTAGTCGGACATTAAACTTTTTAGGGCGGCCGGAGTCACAATTAATGGATGAAATTGAAGGTGCTACTAACGATATACCAGGGATAAGCATTACCTCTTATGTTCAACCAACGGCAATCCAGGTTCGCCTCACCGTGCGAGATTTACCAGTTGATAAAGCTGAAGAAAAAATTGATCAGGCGCAGGAGGCAATTCTTGCAGTTGAAGAACCATTTTTCTTTGGGGTGGGAGATGAACTCACACTTGCTAAAGTCGTTGTTGAACAATTAAAAAATTGCGAGTGGAAATTGACCGCAGCAGAAAGCTTAACAGGGGGGATGTTCCAAAGTACTATTTGTTCCGTACCAGGAGCCTCGACTGTTTTTAATGGCGGGTTTGTTACTTATGCTGCTAGTGCAAAGGAAAAGCTATTAGAAATTCCTCACAACACGATTGAACAGTACGGAGTAGTAAGTTCTGAAACTGCTGCAGCAATGGCTGAAGGATGTCGACGAAAGCTAAATGTTGAAGTTGGGATTGGTTTTACTGGTGTGGCAGGTCCAGATGTGTTAGAAGGACAACCAGCAGGAACGGTCTGGATTGGACTAGCAATAAAAGGACGTCCAACTAAAACCGTTCAATTGCATCTTGCATCCTATGTTGGAAGACAAGCAATTCGTACGTTAAGTGTTCAGTATGGGCTTCAATTAATCTACCTTGAACTAAAAAAATAAACGAACTTTTGTTCACTTTTTTCTTGTTTTTTTGGCTAAAACTGTTATTATTAGTTATCGGATAAACCGTAAAAAAGGAGGAATTTGATTTGGCTGACCAACGAAAAGCAGCATTAGATGTTGCTATCAGAAAGATCGAAAAGAACTTCGGTAAGGGTTCTATTATGCGAATGGGTGACGCCACTGATATGAAGATTGCTTCAGTTTCTAGTGGTTCCCTTGCTATTGACAAGGCACTTGGAATTGGTGGATATCCTCGTGGTCGGATAGTTGAAATTTACGGCCCTGAAAGTTCTGGTAAGACTACTGTAGCATTGCATGCAGTAGCGGAAGTACAACGTCAAGGCGGGACAGCAGCCTATATTGATGCTGAAAATGCTCTTGATCCTCAATATGCAGAAGCCTTGGGTGTTAATATTGATGACCTATTGCTTTCACAGCCTGATAGTGGTGAAGAAGGACTAGAAATTGCTGATGCATTGATTTCAAGTGGGGCCGTTGACTTAGTAATTGTTGATTCGGTTGCAGCATTAGTTCCTCGTGCGGAAATTGATGGTGATATGGGTGACACCCATGTTGGATTACAAGCTCGTTTGATGTCGCAGGCTCTTCGGAAACTTTCTGGTGAAATTAATAAGACAAAGACAATCGCTATCTTTATTAACCAGATTCGTGAAAAAGTTGGAGTGATGTTTGGTAACCCTGAAACAACAACTGGTGGACGGGCACTTAAATTTTATTCAACTATCCGTATGGAAATTCGTCGTGCGGAACAAATTAAGAATGGTACAGATGTGATTGGAAATAAAGCTAAAGTAAAGATTGTTAAAAATAAGGTTGCTCCGCCATTCAAACGTTGTGAAGTTGATATTATGTATGGTGAGGGAATCTCTAAGACTGGTGAATTGCTAGATATGGCAGTTGAAAACGATCTTGTTGACAAGAGCGGTGCCTGGTACTCATATGGAAATGAACGTATTGGGCAAGGTCGTGAAAATGCTAAAAAGTGGCTTAAGGAGCACCCAGACAGCATGAATGAATTAATGGATAAAGTTCGTGTTGCGAATGGGATGGAACCATTAAATGAAAAGTCAACGAAAGAAACTGCTGATGATAAAGCCAGCGGTAAGACAGGCGAAAATAAACAAGAAACAATCGAAGAAGCAAGTAAATAATAATATTTGAAATTGAAATTCCCTAATTTTTTAGCATTAATAGCTGAATATTAGGGATTTCCCTTTTTATGATGGCTGTTTAAGTAATTGCTAAATTCAATAGTTGACACCTTAGTGTGGCAAGATTAAAATTTAACTTGTGTGATGTTTTTTGATGTTACACGGTGAAATTAATTTATTCATACCAACAACATAATAGTTGAAGCGGAGGTGAAATAGTGAAAATTTTAATGTTCGCCGCGCTTGCTATGGTTGTCGGAATTATTGTCGGCTATGTAATTCGCAAGGTTTCATATGAAAAACAAGTTGCAGAAGCACATAATGATGCTAAAGGTATTATTTCTAAAGCAAAACAAGAGGCAGTAACGGCGAAAAAAGAAGCTATTTTAGAAGCAAAAGAAGAGAGTCATCAATACCGCGAGAGAGTGGAAGATGAGTTAAAACAGCGGCGGAGTGAGGTCCAACGACAGGAAGATCGATTACTCCAACGGGAGGCTTCTTTAGATCATAAGGATAGTGCTCTAGAAAAAAGAGAAAATGCAGTTGGTGTTCGTGAACGTAAATTAGATCAAGAAAAAGAGCAGCTTCATCAATCAAAGGAACAAGCAGAAGCCTTAATTGAACAACGCAAACAAGAAGTTGAAAAAGTTGCTCAGATGTCACAAGAAGATGCTAAGCAGTTATTATTATCTGAAGTAAAAGAACAGTTAAAGACTGAACGTGCAGTAATGATTCGTGACAGTGAACAAGAAGCGGAACTTTCTGCAGAACGTAATGCAAAGAAACTAATTGTTGAAGCAATTCAGCGTAGTGCTGCTGATGTTGTCTCAGAGACGACTGTTTCGGTTGTTAATCTTCCTAATGATGATATGAAAGGAAGAATAATTGGTCGTGAAGGTCGAAATATTAGAACTTTAGAGACGTTAACAGGTATTGATTTGATTATTGATGATACGCCAGAAGCTGTCGTATTGAGCGGCTTTGATCCTGTACGACGTGAGATTGCTAAGATTGCGCTTGAAAAATTAATTCAAGATGGTCGGATTCATCCTGCACGAATTGAAGAAGCAGTTGATAAGGCTCGTAAGCAGATGGATACTCAACTACGGGAAACTGGGGAGCAAGCATTATTTGATTTAGGAATTCATTCAATGCATCCAGATCTAATTAAGACGGTTGGAAGAATGAAGTACCGGACTAGTTATGGTCAAAATGTTTTAGACCACTCAATTGAAGTTGCTAAGTTAGCTGGGATTATGGCTGCTGAACTTGGGGAAGATGTTACGTTAGCAAAACGTGCTGGTCTCCTCCATGATATTGGGAAGGCAATTGATCATGAAGTTGATGGCTCACATGTTGAGTTAGGTGTAGAACTAACACGCAAATATAAAGAAAATAAAGTGGTTATCAATACGATTGCTTCTCACCATGGGGATGTTCCCGCCAATTCTGTAATTGCTGTTCTTGTACAAGCAGCAGATGCAATTTCAGGGGCCCGTCCTGGTGCTCGAAGCGAGTCATTAGAACAATACATTCAACGTTTAAAGAAACTAGAAAGCATAGCAAACAGTTATGATGGTGTCGACCATAGTTATGCAATTCAAGCTGGTCGAGAACTTCGCGTGATTGTCAAACCGAAGAAGATTTCTGATTTGCAAGCAACAACTTTGTCACATGATATTAAGAACAAAATTGAAAAGCAATTAGAATATCCAGGACATATTAAAGTAACCGTTATTCGGGAAGTTCGAGCAGTTGATTATGCTAAATAAACTGATTTTTCAGTTCCTATAAAGAGGCTGGGTATAACCTTCAGTCTCTTTATTATTTTAAACAACATCTATCATTAACAGAGATCTTGCAGCAAATTTAGACAAAAAATATAATTAGTTTATTATTAAGATAAAAAATATATTAACGGGGTGAAATTTAGTGGCAAAAAAAACAACACCGATGATGGAACAATATCAAAAGGTAAAAGATCAATATCCAGATGCCTTTTTATTTTACCGACTTGGTGATTTTTACGAGCTATTTAATGACGATGCGGTTAAAGGAGCGCAACTTCTTGAGCTAACACTAACAACTAGGAACCATAGTGCAAAAAATCCAATTCCAATGTGTGGAGTGCCCCATCGCGCAGTTAATAACTATATTGATATTTTAATTGATAAAGGTTATAAAGTAGCAATCTGCGAACAGATGGAAGACCCTAAAAAGGCGAAGGGGATGGTTAAACGAGCAGTTACCCGTTTAATTACACCTGGAACGCAAATGGATTTGAATGGTGAACAGGCACGCGATAACAATTATCTAGCAGCGATTAGCGCACAAAATGGGTTATTTAGTATTGCCTATACCGACTTATCAACTGGTGAGCTTAAAACGACAAGCTTGAATAATGCGAATGACGCGGTTAATGAATTGGTTAATCTCCAAAGTAAGGAAGTAGTTGTGGATGGTGAGCTGCCAGTTGAAATAACAACTCAGTTTAAGCAACGAAATATCCTTCAATCACATCAACCAACGGTCCTTAAAAATGCTGAGATTAGTTATCTTACTCAAGACCTTGAAGATAAAGCTCAACAGCACGTTGTTGCGTTACTTGTGTCATACTTATTAACGACCCAAAAGCGTTCCTTGGCCCACCTGCAGAAAGCAATTGCATATCAACCAAGTTCTTTTATGAAGATCGACCACTATTCGAAAACAAATCTTGAATTAATGCGTAATATGCGAAGCGGGAAGCGTCAAGGGACCTTAGCATGGCTTTTAGATGAGACAAAAACAGCCATGGGTAGTCGACTTCTTAAACGGTGGATTGACCGGCCATTAATTAATCAAAATGCAATCAGTGAACGACAAGATAAGGTCCAAGAATTATTAGACCACTATTTTGAAAGAAGTAATTTACAACAAGAACTAATTAAGGTATATGACCTTGAACGCTTGGCAGGGCGGGTTGCCTATGGAAGTGTTAATGGACGTGATCTTATTCAACTTAAGACTTCCTTAAAGCAAGTTCCTAAAATAAAATACGTTTTAGAAACCCTTGACTCTCCTGTCTTTGAAGAATTGCAAAAACAATTAGACCCCTTGGACGATGTGGCAGATTTAATTGATCAATCAATTGTTGAAGAACCGCCAATTGCTGTTACTGAAGGTGGCATAATTAAGGATGGCTATAATGACCAATTAGATCAATACCGCGATGCAATGAATAATGGGAAACAATGGATTGCAGACCTGCAAGAACATGAACGGAAATTAACAGGGATAAATAACCTCAAAATTGGTTATAATCATGTATTTGGTTATTATATTGAGGTTACGAAAGTTAATCTTGATAAGCTTCCTAAAGATCGTTATGAGCGTAAACAAACATTAGTTAATGCTGAACGTTTTTCTACTCCAGAATTAAAGGAAAAAGAGGCATTGATAATGGGGGCGCAAGAAAAGTCAACAGCTTTGGAATATGATATTTTTGTTAAAATTCGTGAACAAGTCAAAGGACAAATTACACGCCTGCAAAAATTAGCACAACAACTTGCGGAATTAGATGTTCTCCAAAGCTTTGCGGTTGTTAGTGAAGACTACCACTTTGTTCGTCCTAAAATGAATACTGGCCATGTATTAAAAATTAAAGATGGTCGTCACCCTGTTGTAGAAAAGTTTATGGGGCACCAGGAATATGTGCCTAATGATGTTTTGATGGGGGAAGATACTGATATTCTCCTGATTACTGGGCCAAACATGTCAGGGAAGAGTACCTATATGCGTCAGCTAGCATTGATTGCGGTAATGGCACAAATTGGCTGTTTTGTTCCTGCTAAATCCGCTGAATTGCCAATTTTTGATCAAGTCTTTACGCGCATCGGAGCGGCTGACGACTTAATCTCTGGTGAAAGTACCTTCATGGTTGAAATGATGGAAGCAAATAATGCTTTGACCCATGCCACAGATCGTAGTTTGATTCTCTTTGATGAAATTGGCCGGGGAACCGCAACATATGATGGAATGGCGTTGGCGCAAGCGATTATTGAGTACGTTCATCAGCATGTTCATGCTAAAACTCTTTTCTCAACTCACTATCATGAACTAACAGCCCTTGAGAATAGCTTGTCACGGCTTAAAAATGTTCATGTAGGGGCAACAGAAAAAGATGGGGAGTTAGTATTCTTGCATAAGGTAAGTGCGGGCCCTGCAGATAAATCTTACGGAATCCACGTGGCTAAACTAGCAGGAATGCCATCCTCATTATTAAAACGTGCAGATACTATTTTACAAAAGTTAGAGCAAAAGGATGTAAAACTACCAAACACCCCTAAACCGGCAACAGATAATTACCATACAGAACCAATATCAGCAAAGATAAATGAAGCGGCAACGGTAAAGAAAGAGGCTGCACCAGTTGTTGAAGATAATGGTCAACTTGAATTATTTGCTACTCAACCTGAGAAAAAAGAAGCGAGTGTTGATCGGCGGATTTTACATCAATTAAAAGAACTTAATTTAATGGGGATGACCCCCATGGATGTAATGAATCAAATTTATAAGTGGCAGCAGAAATTGAAATAAGGTGATAGTTAATGGGAAAGATTCATGAATTAGATAATATTTTAGCCAATCAAATTGCTGCCGGTGAAGTAATTGAACGTCCAGCATCAATTGTAAAAGAATTAGTTGAAAATTCATTGGATGCCCATAGTCACCGTGTGGATATTATTGTTGAAAATTCTGGCTTAGATAGCGTGCGCGTGATTGATGATGGGGATGGAATTGCTGCTGAAGATATTAGCCTTGCATTTCACCGCCATGCAACCAGTAAAATTAATTCGCGTCATGACTTATTTAAGGTGCAGACGATGGGGTTTCGTGGTGAAGCGCTACCTAGTATTGCATCAGTCGCTGATGTAACGCTTACGACTGCTCAGGCTGGTCAAAAAGAAGGAACAATGATTCATTTGCGAGGAGGAAAAGAATTAGTAGTAAAGCCAGCAGGTGCGCGTCAAGGAACCGATATTAAGGTAACTGACTTATTCTTTAACACTCCTGCACGATTAAAGTACTTGAAATCCCCCCAAACGGAGCTAACCAGAATTACAGATATCATTAATCGGCTTGCTCTTGCTAATCCAGCGGTTGCTTTTAGCTTTACCCACAATGGGCGGGAACTATTTCGTTCAGCAGGTAATAATAACTTACAACAGGTAGTTGCCGCAATTTATGGCGTTCAAGCAGGACGCAAGATGCTTGAGATAAGCGGCGCAGATGATGATTTTAAGGTTAGGGGTTTTGTTTCTTTACCAGAATTAACACGAGCATCACGCCAATATATAACAATCACAATCAACCATCGGTATATTCGTAATTTTGAATTAACAAAGGCCATTATTCAGGGATATGAATCAAAACTAATGGTTGGCCGTTATCCGATCGCGGTAATTAACATTGATCTGGATCCAGTTTTAGTTGATGTGAATGTCCATCCGGCTAAACGTGAGGTCCGTTTAAGCAAAGAACAGCAACTAGTAGAATTGATTGCTGAGACAATTCGGAAGCGGATAGCGGTTGAGAACTTGATTCCGGATGTCGATGCCGACCAATTTATTCCTAACGATGACGAGGTAGCGAACCTTGATCGCCGGTTAAAGGAAGCATCGCCTGTTTATCATGCCGCTCCGATTTCAGCAGTGCCAGTAAAAGAGAAGGCAGCAACTGAGATTCCAACTCCAGAAGCTGATAATCCAGCACATGCTGACGCGCTTGATAGTGAAATTCCAGCACCGATCGTTATCCACCATCTTGAAGATTTAAATACACCAGCAATGCAAAAATTTGATGAGCGTTATCAAAATGAGGGTGAAGTTACGCCGTTTTCTGCTCCAGTTCCTATCATCGCTGAGAAGTCCGTAAAACCTACAAATATTGAATTAGATGTTCATGATAAACAAGATCAGCAGCAAAATCGGTTTCCTGATCTTCAATATATTGGTCAGCTTCAGGGAACCTTTTTATTAGCACAAGCAGGAGATGGTCTTTACATTGTTGACCAACATGCTGCTCAGGAGCGAATCAATTATGAGTATTACCGCCAAAAAATTGGTGAAGCGAGCGCTGATCAGCAAAATTTCTTGGTTCCGCTTGTTCTTAATTATTCGACTGTCGATGCAATGACAATTAATCAGCATCTTGATACGCTGGCAGCGGTTGGATTAGAATTAGAGTCATTTGGCCAGAATAGTTTTATTTTGCGCTCCCATCCCACCTGGTTTAAAGAGGGCCAAGAAGAAGATACGGCCAAAGAAATGATTGATTGGTTAATTAAGAATGGGAAGCTAACCATCAAAGAATTTCGAATGAAGACAGCGATTATGATGAGTTGTAAGCGGGCCATAAAGGCTAACCACCACCTTGATGAACGGGAAGCTAAAGCCTTGCTGAAACGGTTGCCACAATGTGAGAATCCCTTTAATTGTCCACATGGGCGTCCGGTAACTGTTCATTTTAATGATCAGGATTTAGAAAAGATGTTTAAACGAATTCAAGATTCTCATACCCCGTATGCGGATGATTTTGATGACCATGAATTTTAAGGAGGAATTACCTTGTACGAATACTTAACAGGCCTTGTAACCGTTGTTGCACCACAATATATCGTTGTTGATGTTAATGGGGTTGGCTATAAATTATTAGTTGCTAATCCCTATCGTTATCAAGAGGATCGGACTAAGAAGGTCCAAGTATATGTTTACCAAGCAGTTCGTGAAGATAATATTTCCTTGTTTGGCTTCACAGATCAAAACGAAAAAAATCTATTTATGCAATTAATCAATGTTTCTGGAATTGGACCAAAGAGTGCTTTAGCAATTTTAGCGAACCCTGATCACCAGGGACTTGTTGATGCAATTACTAATAATAATGTTAGCTATTTAACTAAGTTCCCCGGAATTGGGAAAAAGACAGCTTCGCAAATTGTGTTAGACTTACGTGATAAGCTTACTAATGAAAGTAGCGGCTCATTATTTGCAACAACTCAGCTTGCCGTTGATGCAACAGTAAATAGTGAGCTGAAAGATGCTTTAGAAGCATTGGCGGCATTAGGATACAAGGAACGGGACATTAAAAAGATTCAAAAGACATTAATGAAAGAAGAACAAATGGCAACCGATGAATACTTAAGACAAGCATTAAGGTTGCTTAACTAGGAGGTGCAAGACTTGTGGAAAATGACCATGGTATTTTATCAGATCACCCATCAGGAGAAGAAGAAAGCCAAGTGGAGATAACTCTTCGACCACAGAAACTAAAAGAATATATTGGCCAGCCTAAAATCAAGCACGAACTAGAAGTATATATTAAGGCAGCCCAATCCCGCGAAGAAGCCCTTGATCATGTATTGCTGTATGGTCCTCCGGGATTAGGGAAGACAACTTTGGCGATGGTAATTGCTAATGAGATGGGCGTTAATATCAAAACAACGAGTGGACCAGCAATCGAAAAACCAGGAGATTTGGTTGCTTTATTGAATGAGCTAAAGCCAGGAGATGTCCTTTTTGTTGATGAAATTCATCGGTTACCTAAAGTCGTGGAAGAAATGCTTTATTCAGCGATGGAAGATTACTATATTGATATTGTTATTGGTGAGGGACCAACTGCGCATCCCGTTCATTTTCCCCTTCCTCCATTTACATTAATTGGGGCAACGACACGGGCTGGAATGTTATCGGCACCATTACGTGATCGTTTCGGGATCGTTGAACACATGAACTACTATACTCAAGATGAATTAACAAAAATTATTTTTCGTTCTGCCAAGATTTTTCATACTAGTATTCAAGATGAAGGAGCCCATGAACTATCCCTTCGTTCACGTGGTACGCCGCGAATCGCAAACCGCCTTTTAAAACGGGTGCGTGATTTTGCTCAGGTAGCAGGGAAACAAAGCATTGATTCAGCAATTGTTAAGCAAGCATTATCGCTTCTCCAAGTTGATGATCGGGGCTTAGATGAGATTGATCGAAAAATGTTGTTAACGATGATCAATTTCTACCATGGAGGTCCAGTGGGATTAAAAACAATTGCAGCAAATATCGGTGAAGAAACTAATACGATTGAAGAAATGTATGAACCATATTTATTGCAGATTGGCTTTATCAGTCGTACTCCTCGCGGTCGGTTAGTGACACCGACAGCATATGAGCATTTAGGGATTGAATATCCAACTGATAAAAATTAATTGAGGAAAATTATGAGTAAGTTAGAATTTACAATTAATCAAAATGATCGCCAAGCAAGAACCGGACTTTTGCAGGTTAATGGACGACAAATTGAAACACCGGCTTTGGTTGCTAGTGGAGATGAATTAGCAAAATTATCACCCAGCCAGCTTAATCAGGCTGGTGTAAGCGCAGTTAAGACAAGTGGGTTAAAGCGTTGGCTAAAATATGACTCGGTGACTGAAAAATTAGGAGACCTCCATCAGCTTTTTCAGTGGGATGGTCTTTTATTTGTGGACTTGGAAACTGAGGAGGCTTATCGCTTAGCAAAGCCGCGTGGAAAAAAACATGATGGTGTTCGTTTTCATGATCCGGTAACGGGACAACTAAAATTCTGGCAACCAGAAACTGCTCTTCAAATTCAAGAAGTACTCGGGGCTGATATTTTTCAAAGCTTTGACCAAGCAACAGATTATTATGCGCCAGTTGATGATTTAAAAGCAGGGGTAAAACAAACAAATGACTGGTTATCTGTTGTCGTATCTCAAAAAGAAGAAGCACTTGGTTCGATTGTTGGTGGCGGCTTAAAGGATTTACGGACAGCCAGTATTGAAGCAGTTGATGAAGCTGGATTAAGCGGTTATCGTTTGAGTGGGATTCCTAGCAATTTAGACGATCAAGAGTTTAGCCGAATCATTAATGAGATTACGCCTAAACTAGCAGAGCAGAAACTACGCTACCTCCCTGCCGAACTTTCTTTTGACCAGATGCTAGTGGCAATTTTAGCAGGAGTTGATTTAATTGATAGCAATCTAGCAGCCAAAAAAGCGGCTAATGGGATTGCATTAGTTAATCAAGGGGGGGCAGCTCTTCATCTTGAGCGTCAACATTTTAGCTTTGATTCACAAGCACTTGATCGTCAATGTGCGTGTGCAACTTGTCACGCGGGGTATTCACGGGCATTAATCCATAGCTTAATTACCAATCATAGTTTTTACGGTGAACAACTCTTGCTGCAGCATAATCTTTTTACCTTGAATAAATTAATGAGTAGTTTACGACAAGCAATTAAAAATCATCAAACAAAAAAATTTGTTCAAGAATTATTGCAGAATCAATAGAGCATATAGCTTTTTATGGTAAAGTTTGTTAAAGTTAATATTAGTTAACTTTTTGAAGGGATGGATAAACCGTGAATAGTTTGAGTAGTTTTGTTCTTGGCGCTGCTTCATCTAATAATGCAAGTGGTTACTCAGGAATTATTTTAATCATCTTAATGGTAGCATTAATGTACTTCTTTATGATTCGCCCACAACAAAAGCAACGTAAAGAACACCAGGAGATGATGAACGAATTACACCCAGGTGATGAAGTTGTCACGATTGGTCGGATGCATGGTAAGATTGATTCAATCAATAAGGCTGATCGGACTGTTACTTTAGATTGTGAAGGGATTTATCTTACTTTTGATATGGTGGCAATTGCCCGCGTTATCAAACGAGCAGATGCACCAGCAAGTGAAGCTCCACAAGATAATAAAGCTGTTGCTAGTTCTGCAACTGACAGTTCTAAAGATGCTGCAGCAGATAGTGCTGCTAGTGAACCTGCATCTGCAGCGAGTGCTAGCGATGAACAAAAGGACAGCGAAGAAAAGTAATTTAATTTAGATGAAAATAGTCGTAAACTGGCGAATGTTTTCATCTTTTTTATTTGGTTGTTAATCGTGTTTATTGCTATACTAAAAGATAGTGTTAAATTTTATTCGGGTAAGGAGAATAGCATAATGGCAGATCCATTAACAGCAATTTTTGAACAAATCAAAAAATACAATAAAATAATTATTCATCGGCACCAGCGTCCTGATCCAGATGCAATCGGTTCACAAGTTGGCCTTGCGGAAATTTTGCGAGCTTCATTCCCATATAAGCAAATTTACGTTGTAGGAAAGCATATTCCAGGGTTTAATTGGATCGGTGAGATGGATACGATTGACAATCAGACATTTGATGATGCATTAGTAATTGTTACCGATACAGCAAATGCGCCACGAATTGATGATCGGCGTTTCGACAATGGGGACGCGCTTATTAAGATTGATCACCACCCTAATGATGAACCCTTTGGCGATATTATGTGGGTTGACCCAGATGCTTCTAGCTGTTCTGAAATGATTTATAGTTTTTATCAACGATTTGCAAAAGAATTAACTCTTCCCCAAAAGGCTGCCCATGCCTTATACGCAGGAATTATTGGCGATACAGGTCGTTTTCTTTATCCAGCAACAACTCCACGAACGATGCTAGTTGCAGGTTCGTTAATGGCGGCCGGGGCAAATGCAGCGGAAATTAGTCAGCACGAAAATGAAATTACCTTACCAGTGGCCCGTCTATCAGCATATGTTTATGAAAATTTGCAGATATTAGATAATGGAGCCGCATATGTTATCTTAACCAATGAAATTTTAGAACAATTCGGATTGACTGAAGCCGGGACATCTGCAATTGTTTCTTTACCAGGTCGAATTCATGATGTTATTGCCTGGGCGATCTTTGTAGAGCAAGAAGATGGCCATTATCGCATTCGTCTCCGTTCAAAGGGGCCGACAATTAATGAATTAGCTAAGCAGCACGATGGCGGTGGGCATCCCCTTGCTAGTGGTGCTAAGGCTAAAGATGAGGCAGAAATTAAACAAGTGATTGATGAATTGGACAAATTAACACAAAGTTATGCAAACCAAAAATGAAAGGGAAATAGCTATGAGTGATAAAAAATTCGCTGATTTTCAGTTACAACCTTATCTGTTAACAGCAATTCAAAAAATTAATTTTCGTCAACCAACACCGGTCCAACAACGAGTAATACCAGTGATTATGGCGGGACGAAGTGTTGTGGGGCAATCAGCGACCGGTAGTGGAAAAACACATGCCTTCCTTTTACCGATTTTTTCAAAGATTAATCCAGAAGATCAAACCGTTCAAGCAGTAATTACAACTCCTAGTCGGGAATTAGCATACCAAATTTATAATGCGGCAAAACAACTTAATAAGTATGCTCCTCATCCTCTTACCATTCACAATTATGTTGGTGGTACAGACAAGCAGCATCAAGTTGACCAATTAAGCCGAAAACAACCCCAATTGGTCATTGGAACGCCAGGGAGAGTATTAGACTTAATCAAGAGTCAGGCATTGGATATTCACACAGCGAAAATGTTTGTGGTAGATGAAGCAGATATGACCCTAGATATGGGATTCTTACATGAAGTGGACCAAATTGCCAGTCATTTTCCTGATGACCTTCAGATGATGGTTTTCTCAGCAACGATTCCGCAGAAACTGCGCCCATTCTTAAAAAAATATATGGAAAATCCAGTAGTTGAAGAGATTCCGACTGAAGCAGTAATTAATCCAGACGTTGATAATTGGTTAATGTCAACTAAGGGGCAAGATCGTAATCAACTAATTTATCGTTTGTTGACTCTTGGTGAACCATATCTTGCGTTGGTATTTGCTAATACAAAAGAACGAGCAGTTGAATTAACTCAGTATTTAGAAAATCAAGGGCTCAAAGTAGCGATGATTCATGGGGGACTAGAAGCTCGTCGTCGTAAACGGACAATGCGACAAATCCGTGATCTTGAATATCAATATGTTGTAGCGACTGATTTAGCAGCTCGTGGAATTGATATTGATGGAGTATCACTAGTAATCAATGACGACTTGCCAACTGACCTTGAATACTTTGTTCATCGGGTTGGTCGTACAGGACGAAATGGGATGAAGGGAACTGCCATTACCTTATATGAACCAGCAGAAGATGATTTAATTGCTAAGCTTGAGGAGCGGGGAGTTAAATTTGTACCAAAAGAATTAAAGAATGGTCAACTAGTAACTACCCATGACCGGAATCGCCGGAAGCATTATAAGCGACGTCAAAATGAACTTGATCCGTCAATGAAGGGGTATGTAAAAAAGACTAAGAAGAAGGTTAAACCTGGTTATAAGAAACGGATTAAAAAGGCGATTAAAGAAGACGAACAGCAAAAACGGAAACTTGAATTACGGCATAAAATTCGGAAAGCTAAGCGTGCCCGTCAAAAGCAACATCGCCGTGAACGAAATGCCCGTTGATTTTAAAGTAATTGTTCGCTATAATATGACACGTTTGGGACATGCTATGGTTAATGGGAAATTTCAGAGACAGTTGATAAGGTGTGACAACTGATTTCCTAACTTTAGTGCTCCCCATTCGGATAATTTGATATTTAACCTTGGGCAACCAAGAATAAAGAGGTAAACGAATTCCATCGTTGCAAGCAGAGTGGTACCGCGTCAATCCGGCGTCTCTGATTCGCAATGGTGGTTTTTTGTTTTAGAAAGGGCGATTTGATGAAAGAGTTAAAGAAGCTGAATAGTGCTCAAGTACGGCGAATGTACTTGAAGTTTTTTGAAGAGCATGGCCACCAAGTTATGCCGAGTGCATCATTAGTTCCAGTAAATGATCCAACATTACTATGGATTAACTCTGGGGTTGCCACAATGAAGAAATACTTTGATGGGAAAGTTGTTCCTGATAATCCACGGATGACAAGTTCACAAAAGAGTATTCGGACGAACGATATTGAAAACGTCGGTAAAACTGCTCGGCACCATACCATGTTTGAAATGCTGGGTAACTTCTCTGTTGGTGATTACTTTAAAAATGAGGTAATTCCATGGGCTTGGGAATTGTTAACAAGTGATGAATGGTTTGGCTTTGATCCTGAACGGCTATACATTACTTATTACCCTAAAGACCATGACGCTTATAATCGTTGGCGTGAAGTAGGCGTGGCTGAAGATCACTTAATTGCTGATGAAGATAATTTCTGGGATATTGGTCAAGGTCCATCTGGCCCAGATACAGAAATTTTTTATGACCGTGGTCAAGAATTTAATAATTTAGCCGATGATGATCCAGAAAACTACCCTGGTGGTGAAAATGAACGCTACCTTGAAATTTGGAACATTGTCTTTAGTCAATTTAACCATACGCCAGAAGATACTTACGAACCACTTCCTCATAAGAATATTGATACGGGGATGGGTCTTGAACGGGTTGTTTCAATCTTTGAAAATGCCCCTACTAACTTTGAAACCGACTTATTTATGCCATTAATCAAGCAAGCGGAAGAGTTTAGTGGTACTAAGAAGTATGGTCAAAACAAAGAAGATGATATTCAATTTAAGATCATCGCTGATCATATTCGGACAATTACCTTTGCGATCGGCGATGGGGCCTTGCCTTCAAATGTTGGTCGTGGATACGTTATTCGGCGTTTACTTCGGCGAGCAGTTGTTGCTGGAAAGAAGCTGGGAATTGATGAACCATTCTTAGCAAAGATGGTTCCAACAGTCGGCAAGATCATGGAAGACTACTATCCTGATGTTCTTAAAAATGCTGACTATATTGCTTCAGTTATCAAATCAGAAGAAGATCGCTTCAGTGCAACCTTAAATGGCGGATTAAACTTGTTGAATAACGTGATTGCTGAAGCTAAGGAAAATAAGACTAACGAAATTGATGGACGAACAGCCTTTAAGCTTTATGATACTTATGGCTTCCCAATTGAATTAACCAAGGAATATGCTGAAGATGAAGGACTAACAGTTGATGAAAAGGGCTTCCAAGCAGCAATGACAGAGCAGCAAAATCGTGCTCGTAATGCCCGTGACATGGATAACGGGATGGGGGTTCAAACTGATTTATGGACTTCATTCAAGGAAGATAGTAAATATGTTGGTTACACTGATTTGACTGTTGATAATGCAAAAGTTATTGGCTTAGCGCATGATGGTCAACAAGCAGATGAAGCACAACCAGGTGATAAGAACATTGAATTAATTTTTGATGTAACGCCATTCTATGCTGAAATGGGAGGCCAAGTCGCTGATACTGGTGACATTATTGATAACTATGGTAAAAAAGTTGGTCGGGTGGTTGATGTACAACACGCACCAAACCAACAAAACCTTCACCGGGTAGAATTAACTGCTCCTATTAAAAAAGGTGCCCGTTACAAACTGGTCGTTGACCGTCTTCGTCACCTTAAGATTGAGAAAAATCATACGGCAACGCACTTATTAGACCAAGCATTGCGGAACGTTCTTGGTGGTCATACTCAACAAGCCGGGTCATTAGTTGAAGAACATTACTTACGGTTTGACTTTAACCACTTTGGTCAAGTAACTGTTGAGGACCTCAAGAAGGTTGAAAACATGGTTAACGAGCAAATTTGGAAGGAAATCCCAGTCAAGACAGTCGAAACTGATATTGATTCTGCTAAGGAAATGGGTGCTATCGCCTTATTCTCAGATAAGTATGGTGATAAGGTCCGGGTTGTAAAAATTGGTGACTTTAACACTGAATTCTGTGGCGGTGACCACGTTAAAAACACGAATGAGCTTGGTCTCTTCAAGATTGTTTCTGAAGGAGGAGTTGGTGCTGGAGTACGGCGAATCGAAGCTGTAACTTCCAGTGATGCTTTTAAGTTTCTTCAAGATCGTGATGACCTCTTAACAAAGAGTGCTGCTAGTTTGAAGGTTGCCCAAATTAAGGAAGTTCCTCACCAAGTAGAAACGCTGCAAAATGAACTTAAAGAAGCTCAGAAGCAAAATGAGTCTCTCCAAGCTAAGATTGCTGCTCAACAAGCTAATAATGTTTTTGAAAACGTTCAAGCAACCAAGAATGGAAGTTTAATTGCTGCCGAAGTTCAAGTTGCTGGAATGGGTCAATTACGGCAACTTGCTGATACTTGGCGTTCAAAGGCTCTTTCCGATGTTCTTGTTCTTGCTACAGCTAGTGATGGTAAAGCAAACTTATTAGTGGCTGTTAGTGATGATAAAACTAAAGAGGGCTTAAAAGCCGGTGACCTTATTAAGGCGATTGCACCAGCTATTAATGGTGGCGGTGGAGGTCGTCCTAACCTTGCCCAAGCTGGTGGGAAGAATCCGGCCGGAATTAAAGATGCTTTAGATCAAGCTAAGAATTACCTCGATAAGTAAATCAAGAATGAGAGGGGAAATAACCATCTCATGATCTGAGAGATTGAACGAAACCAATTTTTGGATTCGTTCAGTCTCTCTTTTTGTAAGAACTTCTTAAAGTAATAAAAATCACTGTCAAAAAGCACTATTATTAGCTATAATTATAAAACTTGTAGTTTGAGATAAAACTAATATTACTGTTTACTTACAATTGACAAATGTAAATTGTGATTTTAATAAGAATATAGTAAAATTGATGGTTGAAAAGAATATCTGGAGGTGACGATTGATGGCTACAAATGATAAAACGATGTTCTTCGATTTCGGTCAAGAACGTCAAGAAGATATTAAGCAAACATTAAAGACGGTTTATGAATCATTAGAAGAAAAGGGATATAACCCGATTAATCAAATTGTCGGTTATCTTTTATCTGGTGATCCGGCTTATATTCCGCGTTTGAATGATGCACGTAACTTGATTCGTCAACATGAACGTGACGAAATTATTGAAGAGCTTGTTCGGTCATACCTAAAGAATAACGGTGAAACTAAATGAGATTAATGGGATTAGACGTTGGCTCTAAAACGGTTGGTATTTCCATAAGCGATCCGCTCGGTTGGACGGCCCAAGCAGTTGAGATCATTCCAATTGATGAAGAAAACGAAATTTTCGGGATTGACCGTGTTGCCGAGTTAGTAAAAAAAGAACAGGTAGCTGGTTTTGTAATTGGTCTTCCTAAAAATATGAATAATACAGAAGGTCCTCGTGTTGAAGCATCTCAGCACTATGGCAAGCTATTACAACAACATTTTCCAGATATTCCTATTGACTTTCAAGATGAACGTTTAACGACGGTTGAGGCACACCGAATGCTAGTTGAAGAAGCGGATATTTCACGGGCTAAGCAGAAAAAAGTTATCGATGAAGTTGCAGCAACATTCATTTTACAAAGCTATTTGGATCGCCATGGCCGCCTTGTGAATAAGCTAAAATGAGGTATTAAAATGAGTAAACAAGAAAATAATGAAGACATGATTACGTTAATTGATGAGAACGGTAATGAACAATTATTTAAAGAATTGTTTACATTTGATTCTGATGATTATGGCAAATCATATATCTTTATTTATCCAGCGGAACAAGAAAATGACGATTCTGTTGACATTCAAGCATATATTATAGCTGATAATGAAGATAATGATGGACAGGACCTTGTTCCAATTGAAGATGATAAGGAATGGGACATGGTTGAAGAGGTATTAAATACTTTCCTTGATAATGATGGTAATTTCAAGGCCTGATTAAAATTATCGGATAAATAAAATATTAACAAAAGGGAGCTGTAGACACATTTGTCACAGTCCTTTTTCTTTACAAGCAGAATGAAAGGATCATTAGGATGGTTTTAACAACCTTTATTATTTTAATTTTAATGGGGTGCTTTATTAATGGTCATCGCCGCGGTTTATTGACAATGACGTTAATGCTGGGGACATATATAGTAGCTTGGATCGTTGCTCGCCAGGGAGCCCAATTGATTGGTGGCTGGTTAAAATCATTATTACCAAGTATTGGGACCCCGGCAACTTTTTCCGAGAGCTTACTTGCAAATGTAAATAGTAACCTTTTCTTTTATAATGGGATTGCATTTATGATAATTTTTACAATTGTTTCAATTCTTTGTCACTGGGGCATTCGGCAGTTAAACTGGATAAAGAGGATTCCAGTGGTGGGAACAGTTGATAAAATTGCGGGTGGCTTAATCTCATTTTTGATTGGCTATTTGATTATTTACGTTGTTTTATTAATTATGCAATTATTTCCAGCAGGTTGGTGGCAAATGCAAATAGCAAACTCAGAACTAGCATGCTTTATGATTAATCAAACACCAGGAATAGCGCATTTAGTAATTGATACGCTAGTACAGGGGGGATAAAATGAATAACAAAATTTTAGAAACATTAGAATTTGATAGAATAAAAGGGCAGCTTGCACAATACCTTGTTTCTGCCGCTGGTCGGCGCGAATTAACGCAACTTGTCCCACAAACCGATTATGAGGCAGTTAAAGAACTTTTAACAGAAACTACTGATGGAGCCGATATTTTAAGGTTAGAGGATGGGATTCCGATTCCACAACTAGCCGATATCAAACCGCAATTGAAACGTTTGAAAATTAAGGCAAATTTGAACGGCACGGAATTAGCTCAAATTACTAAAGTTTTGCAAACTAGTATGAGTGTGAAGAACTTTTTTGATCAGATGCGGGAGAAAAAAATCAAACTACGGGTTTTAACTACACAGGTTGACCATCTAGTTACAATTCCTTCAATTACTCAGCGATTGGTGCGTTCGATTGATCCTGATGGGCGGATAAATGATGAAGCATCGGCTAAACTCCATGGTATCCGGCAATTAATTACCCAAACGGAAACAGAAATTCATCAACAAATGGAAAGATATACTCGCGGGAAAAATGCAAAATACTTAAGTGATCCTATTATCACAATGCGGAATGACCGTTATGTAATTCCAGTAATCGCCCGCTATCGAAACAAATTTGGTGGAGTTGTTCATGACCAAAGTGCTAGTGGGCAAACTTTATATATTGAACCAGCAGCCGTTGTGGAAACCAATAATCGGTTACGACAAGCGCAAATAGAAGAACGACAAGAAATGCAACGAGTGTTAATTGAGCTGTCACAAATGATTGCTCCTTACCGGCACGATATTGGCCAGAATGAAACAATTCTTGGACACCTTGACTTTATTAATGCAAAGGCACGGTGGGCTCATGATACTAAGGCAACCTTACCGCTCTTAAGCAAAGAAAATCATGTTTCATTACGGAAAGCGCGTCATCCTTTGATCGATCCCCAACGAGTAGTGACAAATGATATTAAGATCGGGGAAGATTACCAGGCGATTATTATTACCGGACCTAACACCGGTGGTAAAACCATTACGCTTAAAACTTTAGGAATTATCCAATTGATGGGACAATCCGGTCTGTTTATTCCCGCAGAAGAAGGCAGTACAATTGGGATTTTTGATAATGTGTTTGCGGATATTGGTGATGAACAATCATTGGAACAAAATCTAAGTACTTTCTCTGGTCATATGGATGGAGTAAAAGCTATTCTTGAACAAATTACAAGTCGTAGCTTAGTCCTTTTAGATGAGCTTGGTGCCGGAACTGATCCCAAAGAAGGAGCCGCTCTAGCAATGGCAATTCTTGATAATATTGGCAGTAAAGGAACTATGGTTGTAATTACTACCCACTATCCTGAACTCAAAGTTTATGGATATGATCGTGCTAAAACGATTAATGCTAGTATGGAATTTGACCAAGAAACTCTTAAGCCGACGTATAAATTACTACTAGGGATTCCTGGGCGGTCGAATGGATTAGAGATTGCTCAGCGATTAGGAATTAATCCCCAGGTCATTGATGAAGCACGGACATTTGTTAGTGATGATAGTCAAGACCTTAACAATATGATTGGTGATCTGGTGGAGCAACGGAAAAAAGCACGCGAAGAAAGTGAAAAGCTAGCGAAATTAGTAGCCAAAAATGAAAAAGTTCAGCGGGACCTTGATGAAAAACTTACCCGCTTTAATGAACAGCGCGATAAGTTATATGAACAAGCACGTTCAAAAGCAAATCATCAAGTTTCGATGGCTAAGAAAAAAGCTGATCGAATTATTCATCATTTGCGCCAATTAGAAGTTCAACAGGGCGGAAATGTAAAGGAAAATGAATTAATTGATGCACAAGGTCAATTAAACGCTCTTCATCGTGATAATCCACGATTGCAACACAACTCTGTATTACAAAGGGCTAAGCAAAAGCATGATTTACATAAAAGTGATGCAGTCTTGGTAAAATCTTATGGTCAATATGGGGAACTTTTATCTAAGCGGGGGAACCACAAGTGGGAAGTTCAGATTGGGATTCTTAAAATGGAAATTGATGAGAATAATCTTGAAAAAGTAGCTAAGAAGGATCTCCCTCAAGAAAAAGATGCAAAGCGGCGACCACGGGCTGCTGTGAGAACGACACAAACAAGAAAGACCTCAGCCCGTCTTGATTTACGTGGGCATCGCTATGAACAAGCAATGAGTGAGCTAAGTAACTTTATTGATCATGCATTGTTGAATAATCTTTCAACGGTAACAATTATTCACGGAAAAGGGACCGGTGCTCTTCGTAAGGGAACGCAACAATATTTACAAAGCAATCCACGAGTTAAATCATTCTCCTATGCTTCTCCTAATGCTGGTGGAGATGGAGCAACAATTGTTAATTTATAATCACTTACTATAAAAAAGTAAGCAACTTAAATGACATTTAAGAAGTGATTTGTTAGAATAGCGTTAAGAAAAACAAAGGAGGAATTGAAGATGGCTGTAAACGTAACTACAGATCAAACCTTTGAACAAGACACTGCAACTGGTGTCGATTTAATTGATTTTTGGGCAACTTGGTGTGGTCCCTGTCGGATGCAATCACCAGTAGTCGATGCACTATCTGATAAGATGCCCGATATTAAATTTTTTAAGATGGATGTTGACCAAAATCCAGAAACTGCACAAAAATTCCGGATTATGAGTATCCCTACATTAATGGTTAAGAAAGATGGTAAGGTAGTAGACCAAATCATTGGTTACCATAGTGAAGATCAATTAAAGCAAATTTTACAACAATATGTTGATTAGAAAAAAGCTGGAGAAAAACTTTTTGTTTTCTTCCAGCTTTTTAGTATTTTAAACTTATTTTTTATCTTTTTTCCGTCGTTTTAGTAGTGAATGACGAGTTTCTTTTTTGGGGGCGTCTTCTTTTTCGTCAGGGCGATCAACAGTGATGAATGTTACCATCTCGGATCGTTCATTATCAGCTGAATTTTGTGGATCATTTTGAATCAAAATATCAACATAGTCACGGTGACGGTCAAAGATCTTTGCTTCTGCAACCGTTCCGAGTTGAAATTCTACTTCTTGGGCAAGGAACCCACACTCTAAACCAAAAGAGGTCTCTTCCTCATCTCTTTGAATCCGTTCCTTTACAATTACTCCTGATAACCGCCACAATTGAGAAGTATTGCTTTTTTTACGTAAAGCTAAACGGCCAAAATCTAGCTGATTAGTGAGATATACTAAATCTTCAGTTGTAGCAACAGGATATACTCGAGCGAGATCTTTACCAATCCAATATAGCATCTCATCGGTTTCTTTGCCTAGGATGGCTGGTAAAATCACGTCGCGCATTGTTCCAGCCCCTAGTCCTTGATGACCGGCTATTAACTGATTATATAATTTCTGACTCATATCCACTCGCTCCTTTTTAACAATCATTATTATTATACTTAAATTTCAAGATCTTAATAGGGTTAAACTTGAAAAACTTGCAAAATCTTATAGAGAAACGGATAATATAGTTTCAAGGTTTTAAACGTTTTAATGAATTAACGAGGTGAAGAGAATGGATAAACGACCAATCGGGGTTATGGATTCAGGGTTAGGTGGCCTATCTGTAATTCGTGTACTTCGTGAACAAATGCCCCAAGAATCTGTAATTTTTGTGGGGGATCAAGGGCATTTTCCATATGGAACTAAAACAAAAGAACAGATTCAGCAATTAGCATTACGAATTGGAAAATTCTTGTTAGAACAAGATGTAAAAATGATGATAATTGCATGTAATACCGCGACTGCAGCAGCTCTTCAACTTCTTCAAAACGAATTACCAATTCCAGTAATCGGAGTAATTGAACCAGGAGCTATGGCTGCTACCCAACATCATTATAAAAAAATTGGGGTAATTGGTACCGAATCCACTATTAAAAATGGCGCCTATGCTAAAACATTGGCTAAACTTAATCCTACTCTAAGTGTTATCAGTTCTCCCGCACAGCCACTTGTCTCAATTGTTGAACACGGGCAAACAGGAACAAGTGAGGCACAAAAAGCTGTTGATACTGAATTAGAAGTATTTGAAAAGCAGTCAATAGAAGCTTTAATCCTGGGATGTACCCATTTTCCATTTTTGCAAAAAGAAATTCATAATAAGTTAGGATCTAACGTTCAGTTAATCGATCCTGCATTTGAGACAATCAGACAGGCAAAGGAATTGTTAACTAGTGAAAATCAATTGAGTGATAATTTAACGTCAAGTATCAACCTTTATTCAACGGGAGATGTTAAAGACTTAGTTGCTGGTGCACAAAAATGGTTACCGAATGGCTACAGCAAGTGTGCACATATTGAATTAAACGAGGAAGGTTAAAATGAAAACAATCGTAATTGCAACAAAGAATGCCGGAAAAGCGCGTGAATACCAAGAGATGCTTGCTCCCCTAGGAATTGAAGTAAAAACATTAGCCGATTTTGCACCAATAGCAATTGACGAAAACGGTGAAACATTTGAAGAAAATGCAACAATTAAAGCCACTATCGCTGCTAATCAGCTTCACTTACCAGTTATGGCAGATGATTCGGGCTTAATGGTTGATGCTCTTGGGGGTGCTCCAGGTGTACGCTCAGCAAGGTATGCTGGTGATCATGACGATGCTGCTAATAATGCTAAACTCTTATCAGCATTAAATGGGGTACCTGATGAAAAAAGGACTGCTCACTTCCATACTACCATTGTCGGGATTAAGCCTGATGGGACCAAATTAGTTGCTAATGGCCGAGTTGATGGTCATATTCTTCATCAACTCACGGGAGAAAACGGTTTTGGTTATGACCCGCTTTTTTATGTCGATGAATTAGGCAAATCAATGGCCCAGTTAACTGCAGATCAAAAAAATCAAATTAGTCATCGTGGACGAGCATTACGGTCGTTTATGAAGCAATTTAATGATTGGTGGTAATAAAAATGAAAATACTAGTTGTAAGTGATAACCATCGAGAAGAACAAATTTTGACTGAGATTGTTCAAAAAATGAGAGACCAGGTTGACCTAATGATTCACTGTGGGGATTCAGAATTAGCTCCTGACCAGGACCCAATGAGCAATTTTAAAGCAGTGAAGGGGAACAATGACTATGGGTTGTTATACCCTAATGAGTTGGTAATTAATGCTGGTCAAGAGCAGCTCTATATCACTCATGGTCATTTACAACGGGTCAATTTTTCCCTTACCCCTCTGATGCTTACCGGTCAAGAAAAGAATGCCTCTATTGTGTGTTATGGGCATACTCATCAGTTAGGAGCCGTTTACGATCATCAAATGCTAATAATTAATCCTGGGAGCATCAGTTTTCCTCGTGGTGAATATGCTAAACTTGGGGGAACTTTTGCAATTATTGATGCGCAGCCTGAACGGTTTATTGTTGATTATTATAACCGTCAGATGGAAGCTGTTCCTGAATTACATTGTGAATTCAGTCGTCAGAAATAAAGGAGTGTATTTTTGTGATTGATCAGCGTTTGCAAACTTTATTGCTAAAAAACAAGCAGAAGTTTATGATCCCTGCCAGTTTAGTTGCGACGGTAAACCAAAGTAATAGTTTAGATCATGCATTCTTAGTTCTTACTAAGGATCGTTACGCTAAAATTATTGTGATTGACAACAAAAACCATTATTGCGGTCAGATTTCTTTGGCAATGATTACTGACCAATTATTGGAGACAAAACGGATCAATGTGGAACGCTTAAATGAATTAAAGGTTAGGGATGTGATGCAAACTGATGCGCCAGTTATTCAAGATCCAACTGATATTGAAGAAAATTTACACCTTTTAATTGACCAGTCGTTTTTGCCAGTGGTAGACGATCATAATTACTTTTGCGGAATTGTGACGCGCCGAGAAGTTTTAAAGGCGGTCAATTATACAGTGCATACTTTTGGAAAATAATAAAAAAAGGAACTGGGACATAAGTCAGGTGGCTTTCATAAAAAAATAGCGCAATACAGCAATAGGCCTCCAGCGCCGGTAAAACCGAACCTTGGAGGCCTATTCTTTTTATTGTTCATTTTTAATTAACTGGTTAATAGTTTGTAAGACGCCATCATGATTATTATCAATTGTTGTGGTGTGGGCGGCTTGCATTTGAATAATCGGTTGTGCATTCTGCATTGCGTAACTTTGACTGGTCATTGCTAACATCCCGAGGTCATTTTCATTGTCACCAAACGTAACAATTTCATTTGCTTTTAAATTAAAGTGGGACTGCAAAAGGCTGAGGGCGTTTTGTTTAGTCGCAGCAGCATTACCAATTAAGTCAGTATTAAAGCCCGAATTTTCCATGATTAAAGATGGCGGTAAGTAACTATCTAAGGTTGTTGCAACCTTTTTAAGATCTATATGATTAGCAAAATTAATCGAGATCTTGGTAAAATCTTCAGTTGGCCGTTGAGTAAAAATCTGCCGGATGTCAGGAACGCGCTCCACATTTTCGTAAAATAGTTTAACAATATTGAAATCATGAGCACTCATCCCCTGATCGACATAAGATTTTTCACTAGTAGAGATTACTAATTGATTAATATCTTGCGGGCCATAGAAACGATCAAGAACATGAATAACTCGTGCTAAAGATTCTTGATTAATAGGAAAAGTCTTAAATAATTTGCTTCCTAAATGAATAACTGAACCGTTTTGCGAAATGAATCCCATCTTGGCGGTGTAGTCTTTAAATTCTCGTTGCAACCGTGGGAAACTGGATCCACTAGCAGCGACAAAGTAAATATTATGACGTTCAAGTTGACGAAAGACCTTTGCGAAGAGAGAATGATTGTAAGTATGATCGTCTCGTAAAAAGGTCCCATCCATATCAGTAGCAATTAATTTAATACTCATTAGATGTTCCCTCCCAGGCAATTGGAATATTATTTATTCGTAGTTCTTTAAGATATGCTGCTAAAAAGCGACTAGCGACAGTTGACTGTTTTCCGCTGACTGCTGTTATTGTCACGCGAAAAACGAGCGCACCGTCTGGGGTAACGACTGGACCCACAATGACTGGCTTTAACTGTAGTGCTTTTGTTTGTGGTACTAGTTTTTTATTAACTTGCGTAACAATTTCTTCTACCTTGCTAAGAGGGGTCTTCGAAGTAATCCGAATATCAACGTTGCTAACCATATTATTTCGTGAAAGATTTTGAACAATAGTAATATTACGGTTAGGAATAAAATTAAGTGTCCCATCGGAACTAGTAACTTGTGTGGTACGAATTCCAAGTGCAGTTACTGTTCCTTTGATTTGCCCAATTTGGACAGTGTCGCCAACGTCTAATTGTTGCTCAAGTAGGATGAAAAATCCAGTCACAATATCACTAACAAGGCTTTGAGCACCAAGCCCTAATGCTAAACTAAAAATTCCGGCTCCAGCTATCAGAGTACCCACTGGAACGCCAATTTCTGATAATACAGCGTACAATAAGAAAAAATAACAAGTATAACGATAAATATTTAAGACAAGGGTTTTTACCGTTGCCATTCGGTTGCTATTTTTAAGCACGTTGTATTTTTTTGATTCTTGAAAAAGGTGGACAATGATAACTCGTCCTACCCATAAAATCATTAAAAATAAGACAAACGTAACGATAATTAAAAGAAATTTACTTAAAAGCTGTTGTGAAATTTCGTGCCAGGATAAATCTGTAAAAGCTTTTTTTAATTGTTCCATTTGTTTTGATGTAAGTGAAGTGGCGCCAGTAATCATAATAACCTCCTAAAAAATACTAATAAATATTTTAACAGGGAAGACAAGCTTCTGTCGACTACACTAGATTATCGTTTTTATTTGTTTTATGATATTCTTAGTATTGAATAAGTATTTTGAAAATAAAAGGAGGGATTATCAGATGACTTTTGGCCAGTTGGCAGGGTTAATTGCGGCAATCGCATTCCTAATCTTAGTCATTTTTGCATGTATCCTGTTGAATCAATTGAGTAAGACAATGAAAGAAACAAATAAAAGTATTACAACTTTAACGCGGGATGTTCATTATCTTAGCCAAGAAATGGAGGATGTGCTAAGTAATACGAATACATTGTTAGACGATATTAACCATAAATCCGAACAACTAGATCCAGCGGTTAAAGCAGTTGCAGATGTAAGTCAGAGTGTTTCAGAAGTGAATGCCTCACTTCAAGAAATGGTCGAGAAAGCCCGGTTGCACCGCGAGAAGCGACAATTTGACCGGAGTATTTTTAAGTTTGCAGGAAAGACACTTGTTTTCGATGCTTTCAACAAATTTAGACAGCATCGGAAGCAAAAGAAAGGAATGACAAATAATGAGTAAAAAATTACTTGCTGGGATATTATTAGGTGGAGCCGCAACATATGCTGCATGGAAGAAAATGGCGCCGGCTAAAAAAGAGGCATTGAAAGAAAGCGTTGATGAAAAGATTAATAAGGTTGCTGATTATGTGACTGATTATACCTTAGACGCATTAGACATTGTCGATGACCTTATGAGTGATTCTAACTTGAATGATAAGGTGAGCGGCGCTGCGGATGCTGTTAATAATGTTAAAGGTAAGGTAAAAGATAGTGCCAGTAAAGTAGTTAATCATATGACTAATGATGACTTTGATAAGCAAACTGCTGATATTCGTGAGGAATTAGCGAAGAATAAAGAAGCAGATGAAGATAATAATGATATTATTATTGATGCTACTAGTGATCAAAAGCCAGTATCTACTGAAGACAATGAAGCAGGTCAAGATGACGCTAAGACAGCCGATAAATAATAAAAAAGCTGAGGGAATTCCTCAGCTTTTTTATTTAATGTCTTTAGACCTAGTTGAGTGCGTGAGCAAAGCGAATGCACGAAACAAAAAACCACCTGCTATGCGGGTGGGCGATAAAAATTATATAAAAAAGGCCTCTTTTGCCTTAAGATGTAGGTGTTCAAGCCAAAGTCAATAAGGGAAAAGAGGTTGTATAAATATGGCTAATAAATTAAATAGCTTAGCCCATACGAAGTGGTTATGTAAGTATCACATCGTATTCATACCAAAGTATAGACGTAAAGCGATTTTCAATCAATACCGAAGAGACCTAAGAGATTATATTCGTTTGTTGTGCAAATATAAGGGAGTAGAAATAATTGAAGGTCATATGATGCCAGATCATGTGCACTTGTTAGTAAGTATTCCGCCGAAGCTAAGTGTATCGCAGTTTATGGGATACTTAAAAGGGAAAAGTGCATTAATGATGTTTGA
>NZ_JACIVH010000006.1 GCF_014145615.1 Limosilactobacillus balticus
CTTCAACATCCTTAAGTGCAAGTGAGAGTGTTTCGACATCACTAAGTCAAAGTGAAAGTGCTTCGACATCCTTGAGTCAGAGCGAGAGTATCTCAACATCGTTGAGTGCAAGTGAGAGCACCTCAGCATCAGTAAGTGCAAGTGAGAGTACCTCAACATCAGTAAGTGCAAGTGAGAGTACCTCAACATCACTGAGTCAGAGTGAAAGCACCTCAGCATCAGTAAGTGCAAGTGAGAGCACCTCAGCATCAGTAAGTGCAAGTGAGAGTACCTC
>NZ_JACIVH010000060.1 GCF_014145615.1 Limosilactobacillus balticus
TGGTCTTGACCGGCATAAGTTCCAGAGTGGTGACGGCGAATATCAATCCCAACATAGGCATTGAGTTGGTTAGAGTTATCAAAACGACTAATGTCACCTAATTCTCCCATTAGTTGGGCGGCAGTCTGCTTGCCAATTCCCGGAAAAGAATAGTACAGGCCATACTCTGGCAAGAGCTGGGCAATAGATTCCATCCGCTTGATCACCTCTTCTTTTTTACGTGCTAAGGCAATTAATTGGCGAGTATAGTAGCGAACTTCATCAACCTGAATAGCGTCACTAGAAACAGCCGAATATGATTGTTGGGCAAGATCGATTAATCGATCGGCATACTTATAAGCTTTCATCTTAGATATTCGTTTATCTGTAGATGCCATTAGAATATTCTTTAATTTAACTCTCGAATAAGGCCTAACTAGTGCTGGGTGAGGGAAAAGCTCCACGATATTCAACGCTAATTTAGATGTTTTATTTACAAATAATTGCTTAAGTTCTGGAAAAACCTGTTCAAGTGCAGTATGAAGATGGTTTAGACGATAGTTCCAATCAGCGTTGAGCTGATTATAGAACCGACTAAGCTCATGTAGCTGAAGATAGTCTTTTTTCCAAGGAACTGTTAATCGAAAAGTATTTTCCTGGACAGTGAGAGCAATCCGATGAGCGTCTTTCTGATCGGTCTTAACTCGTCGTAGACTCTCGGACTTTAAATGAAGTTCTAGTGGATTAAGACGGCAAAAGCGGAGACCATTGGTCTCACAGAAATGTTCAATTACTCGCGAATAAATTCCAGTCGCTTCAAAGTAGATAATTGGCTTCTGAGCTTTCTTAATCATATCTCGTAGAGCATTAAACCCCGCTTTCGAGTGTACTAAAGAAAACTCTTTTAAGCAGTGTTTCCCTCGATACCAGACACAGTAACTTTTCCCCATTGAAACATCCAAGGCAAATATATCAGCCATAAAAAGACTTCCTTTCTAGAAATAGAGCTAGTCATTACCACCATCCTAGATTTGTACTTCATTTCCTAAATACCCGAACTCACAGTTCCACAACCTAAAAGCAAAATATCAAATCAAAGATAGCTGAAATCATTTTTTAATACGGACTCGAAGTCCCTGAGGCTATGTACGACCTTAGCTCTACCTTTAGAGTAACAAAAAAGTTCAGAACAAAATTATTTTTGTCCTGAACTAATCTTAGGTTGTTTTATTTACAAATTCTTATCGATTTGGAATGTTAACTTAGAAAGTTCGAGTCCATTCATTACTAACTCAGCCATTAAAGCTTTTGTTCGTTTAGCCATTTCGGCAACCATTTCATGTGTCTTTGAACTTAAGAAAGCACTGACTTCAGAAGATGACATCCCCTTAACCTGTGGAGCAACTTCATTTACCCAGCGGTAGAGATATTCACGGGCATCTTTGAGATAATCCAAGTCGGCCTTAGAAAATTCTGCATGGTGTGATTCGACAATCATTGAAAGTGCCCGATACATCCAGTAAGCACTCTTTAAATCCATATTAAGTTTCTCTGGTGTTTCACGATAGCTTACATCGATATCTTCAGCATTACCAAAGAATGGAACGTATGGGGTAAAGGTCGGAATACCAAAGCTCATCCACATAATCGTTGAAGCGGCTTCCGGTAAGTCATTGCGGACCTGAAGAACGTGGGAATTTTGTGTCCGGTTTAGTGAAATTGGTCGGAACATATGCTTTTGCTGGTCGGTACCTTCATGACCTAGTGGATCGTAAGGGGTTCCTTGGTAGTGGCTACTGAGGATCTTTTCCACATCTTCAAGGGTAATTCGGTGATCCGTTTGCATAATAAATGGAATATCAAAATCAAGCGGATCAAATTCAGTTTCCGGATTTAACACCTTATGACCGTACCATTGTCGTGGAGTATTGTAATGTTGATCAAAAATATCAGCAGTTCCGAAAATATGCCGGAAATTCCATTCATACTTGTCCGGATTGAGGTGGTTCTTTGCAACAAATTCTTGAATTCCGTCAGACCACATAAAGTTATCCTTATCGTTAAAATCAACTTGTTGAATGGCGATTCGATTTCCAGTAACAGCATATGCATCATCTGGAATCCGTTGTGCAACCCAGTGATGTCCGGTAACGATTTCCATATACCAAACATCATCCTTATCGCTGAAGATAACCCCGTTTCCTTCTGCAGAACCGTATTTCGCGATTAATTTACCGAGGTAAGCCACCCCATCGCGCGCACTATCGATGAAGGGAAGAGTGGCAGCAACGATAAGGTCTTCATTAATTCCGGTTTCAGTATTAAGCGGATCACAGGCTAAAACCCGTGCATTAGCATAAACACTTTCTGTAGCACTCATTCCAACGTTCTTTTCGTTAAAACCACTTTCGTCAAAGACTCCTTCAGTTTTGTAGTCGACATTAGGAGTACCTTGGTAACGGTAACCATCAGCAGGGCGATCGATCACACACTTATTTAAATAAGCTTTAACTTGATTGGGGTGATCATGATATGCCGGATAAGTTACAAAACGTTGTGGTGTAAGTGGAGCGAAAGTATCATCGTTCCGTGCTGCCATGGTTGAACCGTCAATTGTGGCATTACGGCCTACGAGGACGGTTGTACAAGCAGATAGATTTTTCTTCATTTTTTCAGGACCTTTCTATAATGACCTTAAATAAAACTATAGTAATAAGTTTAGTCTTCACAACTAGGGAGGTCAATCAATGGAAAACTACTTTTGTTCTAAATCAGCAAAAGTTGCATGAACTAATCCAGCTAAGTCTTCAGCGTTTAGTTTGACCGATCGACCAATTTTTCCAGATGAAACATAAATTTCACCTTGTTCTTTTGCTTCATTATCAATAAAAATCGGATATTGAAATTTTTCATAGATTCCTACAGGCGTGTTAGCACCATGAACATACCCCGTTGTCTTTAACAAGTTTTTAAGCGGAACCATATTAACTTTTTTGTTGCCAGAAACTTTAGCTAATTTCTTCTCATCAAGGTGAGTATCAACAGGGATAACCCCGACTAAGGGACCAGTCACATTACCAGTAAGGACAAGGGTTTTATAAATAATGTGTTCATCAATACCGGTGTGGTCAACGCTCATTGAACGGACATCGCCATCTTGATGTGTCGGAAATTCAGCTTGCTCATATGGAATATTATTTTTATCTAAGATTTGTTCCACCTGTGTTTTTTTCATTTTACTTTTTTTATTCTTTTTACTCATAAAAAGTTCATCTCCTAAATTTATCTGGGTCGCACCAATATTTTACAAAAAGATCCCAATTTAAAATAGGTCTGCTATACTTAAAGTGTATCATTAAAATTCGAATTAAATAAATCCGAGGAGTTAATTAGATGGCAGACTTAGTATATCGCTCAGTGATGCGTGATATAAAACAAAAAATTTTAGATAATGAATACCCCGGAATGCGATTGCCGGACGAACGAAGCTTAAGTGAGATTTACGAGGTAAGTCGAAGTTCAATCAAACGAGCGCTAGGTGTATTGGCGCAAGAAGGAATTATCTTCAAAAAGCGCGGTTCGGGAACCTTCATTAATCCGCTCTACCTAAAAAATCAGTCCTTATTTCACTATGAGGGGAGTAATTTGGGAGTTACGGATAGTTTTCAACTTGATGGCAAAAAGCAAAGTATTAAACTGCTAAATTACCAGGTTGTCCCAGCAAATAAAGAGGTTCAAGAAGAATTGTTCCTCGGTGATAATGATTTTGTTTATCAGATTAAACGATTACGACTGATTGATGACCAGCCCTTTATGATTGAAACTGGCTTTATCCCGATTAAAATTACCCCAACCTTATCACCAGAAGTAGTGAATGGTTCCATTTTTAATTATTTAGAAGATATGATGGGAAAAAGAGTGACGAAATCATTTATGACAATCGGGGTGTCTCCTTCAACTGCGGAAGACCAAGAGTTGTTAAAACTAACAGCAACAGAGCCAGTTGGAACGATTGAAGGAATCTTTTTCTTAGATGATGGAACCCCATTTGAAGTATCAAATATGCGGATTCACTACAAGTACATGAAATATAGTACCTTTGTTAGTCTAGATCAAGAAAGCTAGGCGGTAATAAGCGATCATCATGGATTGATGGCGCTTTTATTAATGTCTTTAGACCTAGTTGAGTGCGTGAGCAAAGCGAATGCACGAAACAAAAAACCACCTGCTATGCGGGTGGGCGATAAAAATTATATAAAAAAGGCCTCTTTTGCCTTAAGATGTAGGTGTTCAAGCCAAAGTCAATAAGGGAAAAGAGGTTGTATAAATATGGCTAATAAATTAAATAGCTTAGCCCATACGAAGTGGTTATGTAAGTATCACATCGTATTCATACCAAAGTATAGACGTAAAGCGATTTTCAATCAATACCGAAGAGACCTAAGAGATTATATTCGTTTGTTGTGCAAATATAAGGGAGTAGAAATAATTGAAGGTCATATGATGCCAGATCATGTGCACTTGTTAGTAAGTATTCCGCCGAAGCTAAGTGTATCGCAGTTTATGGGATACTTAAAAGGGAAAAGTGCATTAATGATGTTTGA
>NZ_JACIVH010000061.1 GCF_014145615.1 Limosilactobacillus balticus
TCCTTCAGATTCCGTCTCACGACGGACACCCTTGTCCTCAGCTCATGGTTCCGACTACTACGGCCCATAGCGGACTTTCACCGCCTAGCTAATACCCATGCCGGGCGCACAAAGAAAAGCAGTTCATATCTGAAATTGGATACGAACTGCTTGGTAAGCAAGTTTATCAGTATTTCTAATTAATTTTCACTAGTTACCATATCTTTTTTTGCCCATTTAAGGGAAGCAGTATAGTTAACTGTTACTGGCTCGCCATATTTAGTATTATTACTATCAACGGAATCAAGCCAAAAGTCATAATAATAATGGTTACCATCCGCTGTCTTATAATCAGCAGTACCAGTTATATTTTGTGGTAAGTTTTCTTTTAACTTGTTTAGAGTAGCAGTGCTAATATTTGTCCCCTGTGCACCAGTTAACAGTTGCTTTACACTATTAGTATTTATCAAGGACATATCGATACCCTTTGTAAGTTGTTCTCCTGCCTTTAATGGATCGGTGAGAACAACTTGCTTACCGCCAACTTCATTCCACACTTTAGAAACTCGAATACTAATCGGTGATGTTACCTCTTGAACACCAGGTTCAGCATCAACTACCACCGTTGCTGAATACTTAGCAATCAATGGCTGACCGTATTTAACATCCTTATTATCATTGACAAATTCGACTACTCTATTTGCATCGCCTTCGAGCCAGTAAACATAATGATACTTAGCTCCATTAGCTGCTTCATAAATTGGTGAGGAGATACCATTACTTAGTTGATTAGCAATCTGGGTTAAGGCTTCTTGACCGATTACTTGATTGCTTTCACCACTCAATTGCTTACTTACTGAAGCATTCAAAAATTCCTTATTATCTAAGACTTTCCCAGTAACTAAACCATCATTGGGCTTCACATCGGTATTATTCCAAATCTTAATAACAACTGATTTAAGTGCCGACTTTACTTGTTCAGGACTCTTGTAACCTTCAAGCATTCCTTTATAAACGTTTAATGATTGAAGCGGGTGACCTTGATCATCAAATAGTGCAACATTATCCCAGGTAGTTCCACCCCATGTAGGCTGACCATTGTAATACATCACTGAATCTGGAGCATAACCAACTGCATTCTTTGATGCCCAACCGGTTCCATATACATCAGACATTTTCTTATTATAGTCCCAATTTTGCCAACCAGCTTTATCAGGAATCCACGCCGGCTCCCAGTAGAATCCACCTACTCCGCCTTGGGCAACTAATGCTTTATACATATCTTCAATTGCATTAACCTGCCCTTGCGGATCATGACTATATGCTTGAATCTCATCATTAGCACTAATAGAATTTCCTGTCCCATCAGCATCATTGACATTATTAATCCAGCCTGTTTCTAGTACAACAGTTTTCTTACCAAATTCCCGCCAAGCCATCTTTTCAATCGCTTCTAAGTTAATTGGTGTACTTGCGCCATAACCCAGATCAACATTGTCATACCAACTATTACCGTCATAAGTCGACCAGAATGGGTAATAAGAAGTTCCTAGGTAGTCATAATCGACATTATTATTCTTCAAAACCGTCATAATGCTACGATACTTACTAATGTTTGGTGTCTCAAGCTGAATGGCAATCTTGGCATTTGGTAATACTGACCTAACTGCTCCTGACGCGGTTCCTAAATATTTAGCAACTTGGTTTCCTTGGTCACTTTCCCATGTAGTCGCCCAGTTTCCACCATGGTCACGGTCGGTCCAAATACCAAAAGCACCATTAGTTACTTCATTCCCTACTTGAACCATTTCAACATCAGCGCCGGCCTGCTTCAAATCGTTAAGAACTTTGCTTGTGTATAAACTTATCTCTTTTGTAAGATCAGCTGACGATAAATTCTTCCATGCTTTGGGAAGCGGTTGCTTAGCTGGATCAGCCCAGAAATCAGAGTAGTGGAAGTCAACTAAGATTTTCATTCCATATTTACTTGCCTCACTAGCCATCTTGACTAATGACTCTTCATCATTATTTCCACCACCATAACCAAAGCCTTCTGCATTGTATGGATCATTCCATAGACGAAGACGAATCCAGTTTACACCAGCATCTTTTAACACCTTAAATAAGTTAGCTTCTTGACCATTAAAGTCATAGAATTTAACACCAGCATTAATTAAAGACTGGTAACTGGAAATATCAACTCCACGAATCATATCATCTGACATGTTTGGAATCTTCTCAACAGTAACACTGTCATAACGGAGACCAGTATCAGTACCTGTCTTATATGCTAGGTTGAGTTCTTCAGCAGTTTTTTGACTGGCCGGGGTCTTATCATTAGCAGTGCTCTTAGCTGCACCCCAAGTTAAAGTAGCAGTATACGTTACCTTGATTGGGTCACCATACTTAACACCATTATTAGCTGTCAAGAAATTATTTAACTTCTCAGTAGCATCTTTTCCAGCTAGCCAAAATTCATAATGGTAAGCATCCCCATTATCGGCATAGTAATTCTTTGCACCATCTAAAGCATATTCATTACCTGCTAGACCAGCAAAAATTGCTTTTAACACATCATCAGAGATTCGAGTGCCTTGTTTACCTTGCAATAATTCACTGCTAAATTGAGTAACGCCATCTTTTACATCAGCATTACTTAAGTTGTCGTTAACTTTAATGGCATCTTTTACCGTTACATTGGAACCGGCAGCAGGGTAAACGGTACTGATATTAACATTTACTGGCGAACTTGCTTTTTGAGAAACATTTTCTTGCCCTGGTTTAAATAAAACAATAGCTACCTGATCTTTATTTGCATCTGCCCCTACGCCCAATACCGAATTATTAGCATCAGCTGGATTAAATGAATTGATAAACCGTTGAACAAGTGTTGATAGGTCAACATTATTAAAATTAGTGGTAAATACAGATAATACATTACCCGCTAATAACGAATTTTTCTTTAACTTGTCAGCAATAATTGCCTTATCTGCTTTAGTATCGCTCTGTGCTACCTCTTGGGCTAAATCATGTAAGGCTAATTCACGGTAATTATGATCTTTACTTTGCCAATCATATTCAACATTTTGAACATTTTCATTATTTAATGCTGCGGCTACCTGCTTAGCAACAGTATTTCGAATTTCAGAAGGATCATTTACTTGGGTTGCTTCACCGTTAACGTTGAAATGATAGAATTTACCGTCAATGATTCTATCTTGATTGGTCAGCATGATACCTTGATCATCAAAATAGTATTGCTTGCCACCTTTATTCATAAATTGATTAGTATAGCGAGCACCATCATTGCCAAAGTAATAAACGTTGCCCCAGTTCTTGTAATATTGATCTTGGTACATCACACCACCATCACCAAAGTAGTATACTTTACCATTCTTATTCAAGAATTGGTCAGTGTAACGGGCGCCATCTGCACCAAAGTAATAAGTATGACCCCAGTTCTTGTAGTATTGGTCTTGGTACATAATTCCTTGATCATCAAAGTAGTATACCTTGCCATTCTTATTCATAAATTGATTAGTATAGCGAGCACCGTCATTGCCAAAGTAATATGTATTACCCCAATTCTTATAATATTGATCTTGATACATAATTCCCTGACTATCAAAGTAGTATACCTTACCATTCTTATTCAAGAATTGATCAGTATAACGGGCACCATCACTACCAAAATAATAGGTATGACCCCAATTATGATAAAATTTATCAGTTATTAACGAACCATTAGAATCAAAGTAATAAAGCTGATTGTTATTAGCAGTTAAGAACTGATTTTTAAGCGGAATAATTCCTTGATTATTAGCCCAGTAACGAGTACCATTCACACTAATATTCTGGTTTTTAGCCAAGGCACCGTCATTACCAAAGTAGTAGGCATTACCCCAATTGACCATGTAGCGATTATCCCAACGAGCGCCATCATTGCCAAAGTAATATGTATTACCCCAATTGTTATAGAACTGGTTATCCCAGCGAGCACCGTCACTACCGAAGTAATAAGTGTGACCCCAATTGTTGTAAAAACAATTGTCCCAACGAGCACCGTCATCACCAAAGTAATAAGTTCGACCCCAGTTGTTATAAAATCGATTATCCCAACGGGCACCATCACTACCAAAGTAATAGGTGTGACCCCAATTATTGTAAAATTGATTACGATAAAGGTTACCATTTTCACCATAATAATAAGTATTACCATTAATTGTAGCAAAAGTATCAGGCGTTGACTTTTGTGGTATTTCACTTGTTGCTTCATCATTTGAAGTAGCTTTTACACTAACAGCAGAATCTTTTGATGCAACCGTTACCGTTGAATCATCAGCCTTATCTACCCCCCCATTTTGCTGAGAAACGCTATTTACTAAGCTTCCTTGAGAATTACCAGTCTGAATCTCACTATTTTTATCAGTAGATTGAGTAAGTGAATTATTAGATGTTGATTTCTCAATTACACTATTTGCTTCTGAATTCAAAGTAGTATCTGCTAATACAGTTGTTGAATTCATGAATGTTAATCCAAATCCTAAAGCAAATGTTGTAATCGCTGCACAACACCATCTTTTGCCATCTTTATATAGTTTAAAATGTTTTTTTGCTTCCATTTTAATGCCCTTTCAATACAAAAATTTCACTTATCTAATATAAATCATCCTAAAAAGGTTTTCAATTAGTTAAAAATTTAGTAAAAAAGATTCAACTATACTAGCTGAACCTTTTTCCTTAATATTAAATTGTATCTTTTCTGCCAATCTATTATAAGATTCTCCTTGCAAAATCAGGACGATAATAACTTATATTGGTTATTTTAACATTTTGACCAGGTGTCGGAGCCTGAATAAAATTCCCATTACCAATATAAATTGCAACATGATAGGCGTTTCCATAACTACCCCAAAACAATAAATCACCAGGTTGAAGGGCATTAAGGCTAACCGCTTTCCCTTGATATTCTTGAGTATAGGTAGTTCGCGGTAAATTTATCCCTACTTGCCGATATACATATTGCACTAACCCTGAACAATCAAATGAGTTTGGACCATCAGCTCCCCAAACATAAGGTTTACCTAATTGTTGACGTGCAATATTAATTACCTGCGAAGCTTTATTAGAAATTACATTAGCATTATACCAATAATCGATTCTGTTTCCTTCTCCATCAGATGCATCGCTATAACGACTAACAAGCACAAGTTGATGACTTGCTATTGCTGGGCTAATATTAAATACGGTCCTAAAGCGGCATCGATCAGCATTATTAATATTACCATAGCCATTCTGAGCAACATCTGGACTTGAAATTACTTGTATATTTTGTCGTTCAACTTCACGATTTGTAGTTTTATCGAATAAAATAAGAAAATGGTACTTTAACAAAGCAGATTTGTCAGCTGCATGCCAACCTTTTGCTATCACTTGATTATTGGCACTATTAAGTTTAAATTCATCAAGATAGCCAGAATTTGCATTTTCACCTACTTTAATTGTATTGTTAAACCAATAATCTGAATAATTTCCTTCACCAAAGTCGTTATCACTATAACGACTAATAATTACGAACTCATCCCCTAACATATTAGGAGTAATCTTAAATTTACTAGCAAACCTTGCTTTCTCTGCATTAGCAATGCTACAAACTTTCGCTACGTCTTCACTTGCTAAAGTATCCACTTTTTGCCGTGTAACTTCTCTGTTTTTAGTCTTATCATACAAGATTAGGAAATGATTTTGCTTAGCAACCGATTGATCGTCTGCATGCCAACCAGCTACCTCAATACTTCCACCATTAACCTTAAAGTTATCTAACCACGCTTCTTTTGTTTGAATTTTTGGGTACCACAAATCAGCACCTCCATTAGGCTCTCCATTTTCATTGTAAGTATAACGAGAAACAAAACGAATCGAAGAAACATTGTTTAAGCAACTAACTGGGATTTGAGCACTGAACCCACCATTTCCGGAGATTGGTGCCTGAGGATAAACATTTTGCACATCTGGTCTATATATTGACCCTAATTTTTGCCTATATAATTCTTGATTATTATTTCCATTTAATGTAATAAGATAGTGATTCATTCCTTGTCGATATTGATTAGTGGCATGCCAACCACTAACATATATATTTTGCCTATCTTCTTTATTTGCCGTAACAGAATCAATATATCCATCATTTACTTGAGTATTATAGTCAATATTTTTTACAGACTGTTGATTCCCTCCTGTAGTATTTAATTCAGTAGATCCAGTAGCGGTCTCCACATTAGATAATATTTGAGGTTCTATATTAGTATTAGTATCAGCATAACTTGTGGACCCAATAATAGTTAGCCCAGTTAACATTATTATAAATTCAGTAATTTTTATACTATGTTCTTTACTCATTTTATAAAATTTTAATCTTCTCTTATACATAATAACTACCTAACTCCCTATCAAACTAGTTTCACATAAATCAAAGTCTTGGTAAAAATCCCTTCATTCCTGTGTAATCAATTAGTTTCCACTTTCTTAATAATAATGCCGTACATAAGAGCATCTCCTCATTATAATAAAATCTATTGCATTAATATTGTAATCCCTTTCTTAAAATTACTACAAAATTAATTTCAATAATCTCACTTATCTTTTATTTTTCCATATCGTATGTTTTTTCAAATTGATTTTATTTACTATTCAATAGTCGCTTGAGTTGATAAAAAACTAGACTAACATCAATGTTGGCATAGCCTATATCTCTTAAATTTACTTTAATTCATATTAATCGACTAAGAACATAAAACAAACCTGCTAATCCAAAATTATGATGCCTCATTAAATTCATTATAATTTACATTTGAGGTATCAACTGAATCGATCCAGAAATAGTAATAATGGTTACCATCGGATGTCCTATAATCTTCTTCGCTAACTGACTTTTTCTTTAATATTTTTCTGCCAATCTATTATAAGATTCTCCTTGCAAAATCAGGACGATAATAATTTATATTGGTTATTTTAACGCTTTGACCAGGTGTCGGAGCCTGAATAAAATTCCCATTACCAATGTAAATTGCAACATGATGGGCACTACCATAACTACCCCAAAACAGTAAATCACCAGGTTGAAGCGCGTTCAAATTAACCGCTGTACCTTGATATTCTTGATCATAAGTAGTTCGCGGTAGGTTTATACCTATCTGCCGATATACATACTGTACTAATCCTGAACAATCAAATGAATTAGGCCCAGTTGCTCCCCAAACATAAGGCTTGCCCAACTGTTGTTTTGCAATGTTAACTATTTGCGCTGCTCTACTAAAAATTACATTACCGTTATTATCAAAATTGTAAGTTTGCCCATTAATATTCAAAGATTCATTTTGAGCACGGGCACCGTCTGCTTTATAGTATTTACCATTAACCCATTTATTTGTAACCTTTAAATAAGTAACAGGATCGAAATAATAATAATTCCCATACCATTTCGTTTCACCAGTTACAATCCGACCATCAGGACCAAACATATACCAATCGCCCCATTGTGATTGAACATAATTATTATCTACACGTTGGTGCGTTGTTGGATCAAAGTAGTAATAGGTATTATCACATTTTTGAACACCACTAGCTGCAGTCCCATCTGCAGTAAACAGATACCAGTGTCCATCATTAGCCTGCATATATTTATTTGTTACTGCTAAATAGGTAGTTGGATCAAAATAATATAATTGACTGTTTTTATCCCATTTATATAATCCCGTCACGATTCGGCCATCCTTACCGAACATGTATTTTAATCCCCACTGCGAGGTTACATAATCATCATCAACCCGAAGATGAGTTACAGGATCAAAGTAGTAATAAGTTCCTGCCCATTTTTGCACACCACTTGCAGCTGTCCCGTCAGCGGTAAATAGATACCAATTTCCATCGTTAGCTTGAATGTAATTATTAGTAACTGCTAGATAGGTAGTTGGATCAAAGTAATATAATTGACCGTTCTTATCCCATTTATATAATCCCGTTACAATTCGACCATCTTTGCCAAACATATACTTCATACCCCACTGGGATGTAGCATATACATCATTCTGTTTTAAATAAGTAGTTGGGTCAAAATAATAGTAGGTTCCAGCCCACTTCTGCACGCCACTTAATGCACAACCATCTTTTCCTAAAAGATAGCCAGTTGTTCCATCACCAATAGTACGGTAATCATTATCAACTCTTAAATACGTTGATGGATCAAAATAATAATGCGAGCCAGCCCAAGCTTGAAAACCAGACTGTACCACTCCATTATCAACTAGATACCAATTATGATCTCCTTGTGCCGAGGTATTTGGAATAGTTGGTAAATATGAATACTGTCGACCACTCAAAGGCTTACTATCCTGATAGTATGTCATTTTGCCCTGCGTATTTTTTTGCCAACCATTTTCAACCGAATTTTGTTGGTTTAATTGGACGGAATATTCAGTTAAATCATTTGATTCAAAGTTGGAAGAATTAGCTGAAATTGTATTTGTGCTATCTTCTAAAATTGCACTATCATCTGGAGTAAATTTTTGTGTTTGTAAGGTTACATTATCATCTTGATTTGCTGTGTTATTATTTATATCACTTGCTGATACATTGCCGGTTAAACAAATAGACATTCCCAATAATGCCAAACTTATGCCAGTAACATTTCTTACCCACTTTTTACAAGCATTACTTAATTGATACCTCGCCTTTGTCATAGTCTCACTCCTCATAGTAAATTCTACTACTTCTACAACTCTAGCTATATTGTAATTCTTTTCACAAAGTGTTGCAAATAGATTAAACAGTTACTAAGTGCGGTAATAATATTAACAGTTAAAAAATAATTGTACTCAAATTAATCAGGACATTCATTACCTTAAAATATCAATTAAAACAAAATAAGGTTATATCTACACAAATTTACGTGTAAATATAACCTCATTCTTTCAATAATTTAACGCTGTTACTATTTTAACCATGATTTCGAATAACCGTTTGCGGATTCAACCATTCACCATGTCCAGTTGCTTCGTTAGGATCATTCCAACTTGGAACAAATGAATTTTTAAGATCAACTCCGTAATTTGGACTGGTATTTATTCCTAGGTGCAAGTGATCTAAGTCACGATACCCAATAACTTGACCTGGATATACTATATCATTACGTTTTACGGTTATCTTATCTCGATTACTAAATGCTTCTTGATAAACATATAGATAACGACCGTCCCAAATCGTTGTAAACCACCATAATGGCTTGTCGTTATCATCATTAACAGTATTGACATCAAGAACTCGCCCACCATGAACAGCGTGAACAGCAGATCCTGGATGATCAGTTTTACCAAAATCTAAGCCATCATGGTACCCGTTTTTACGTGGGTATGGCGTATAACCAAAGCGTTGACCAGGGTAAAACCATCCTTCACCAGTACTAGGGAACGGCCAACTCCAACCATCATTTTGTGGTAGCGGACGAGCAATTCCATCAGTGCCAAAATTGTAGCAATGGCCGTCAACCCATTGAATACCAGTATACATTTGGCCGTGTAGTTGGTCATTATAAACCCAACGATCATCAGGATCGGGCTGGACATCATAACCATCGGCAAAGTAATAACGGTTACCATTAATAGTTCGCCACCCAGTAGCAATCTTCTTAGTAGCTGGATCATCATAGTATACTTTTCCCCAGCTAGTAGCTATTCCTTGATCATCAAAATGATAAGTATTCCCGTTAATCCCTAAAAATTCGGATGTCGCCCGAGAACCATCTGATTTAAAGTAGTATCGCTTACCATTTAAAGTAACCCATTGATTATCACAGCGGGCACCATCAGCGCCGAAGTAATAGGTCCGACCCCAATTAGTATAAACTTGGTTGGTATAGCGGGCACCATCGGCACCGAAGTAGTAGGTATGACCCCAATTGTTATAGAACTGGTTCTTATACTGGCGACCATCTTTACCGAAATAATACAATTTACCATTTTGGTTTAGGAAGTAGTCACGTTGCATCCGTCCTTGACCATCAAATAAGTAAGTACCATTACCAATATTTAAGATTTGGGAGGTTGCTCGTGAACCATCTTGCTTGAAGTAATAGTCGTTACCCCAGCGATTCATCCACCGATTATCCCAACGGGCACCGTCGTTACCAAAGTAGTAAACATTTCCCCAAGCATTCATGAAGCGATCGTCCCAGCGGGCGCCATCACCGCCAAAGTAGTAGGTCCGACCCCAATTAGTATAAAACTGGTTCGTGTACCGCGCACCATCGACCCCAAAGTAATAAGTATGACCCCAATTGTTATAAAACTGGTTTTGATATTCGTGACCATCGTTACCGTAATAATGTAATTTACCATTTTGGTTCACAAATTGATTACGTTGCATCCTCCCTTGATTGTCAAATAAATAAGTAGAGTTCCCAATCGTTAAAGTTTGGGAGGTTGCTCGTGAGCCATCTTGCTTGAAGTAATAATCATTACCCCAACGGTTCATCCACCGATTGTCCCAACGGGCACCGTCATTTCCAAAGTAATAAACATTCCCCCAAGCATTCATAAACCGATCATCCCAGCGGGCGCCATCGTTACCAAAATAGTAGGTATGACCCCAATTAGTATAAAATTGATTGGTGTAACGCGCACCATTATCACCGAAATAATAAGTATGACCCCAATTATTGTAGAACTGATTTTGGTATAGTTTCCCATCATTACCATAATAATAAACATTATTATTAACAGTACTAAAGGTGTTCGGTTGACCTACTTTAGCAACAGTACTGTTCGCAGTAGTCTGATTCTGCGCAGCAGGCGTTACTGGTTGCTTCACTTCTTCGGCGGTACTTTGGGGCTGTGGAGTATTATTTTGCGAATTAGCCGCAATAGTACTAGTAGTTTCCGTTGTTACCAGCGCACTTGGTGTAACATCAGCATAAGCAGTTACTGTTCCCAATGCAAAAGCACAGGCTGTAATAGCAGCAACACACCATAATTTACCGTTCTTATACAATTTAAAGTGTTTTTTGATCATCAAAACTATTCTCTCCCTAATAAAACGCCTACTTAACTACAACAGCAAACCGCTTAATATTATACGAATTTTCAAAATTGCTTGCAGATACCCAGTATGAGCCCCCAGCTGGGTCTTCAACATGGTACTGCCCTGGTCGATAACCATCAACCGTCATCACATGACTATTATTGACACCGGTGCCCCACCAGTAATGACCATACTGCGGTGCAGCCCAGTGCATTGTCACATAGACAACAACCGGATTACCACTTAGTAGTTGATTTTGCAGGTCAGCTGGTGTTGCCCCTGAAATATTTTGAACATTGCCAAACTGCGAACCCCATTTTGATAATGGCGCAGGATAAATTGACTGGAAAATACCATAGGTAACCCGTTGGTAGCCACCACCAAATCCATCATTAGGATTACCGTTAGCAGCAATCGGCATCGTCTTAATAAATGATTGGATATCATAGTTTTTAGCATAGCCTTTATTATGCAAAGCTTCTAGTAAAGCCGTTGCTTCACAAGCCATGTCACCTACTTGATATTGACTAATGTAGGGAGCATTTAATAGTGTCCCATTAATTATTCCACTATTGGCATCAACATAATAATTTTGATGGCCGATAGCAAAGTCTTGTTTTTGGAGGGCACCATCACCACCGAAGTAGTAAGTGTGGCCCCAATTATTATAAAAGCGGTTGTCCCAGCGGGCACCGTCACTGCCGAAGTAATAGGTTCGACCCCAATTGTTGTAGAAACCGTTATCTAACCGGGAGCCATCTTGCTGGAAATAATAGGTATGGCCCCAATTATTATAGAAGCCATTGTCTAGGCGAACGCCACCTTGACCAAAGTAATAAGTGTGACTCCAGTTGTTATAAAATCCGTTATCTAAACGAGCACCGTCTTTTTGGAAGTAATAAGTGTGACCCCAATTATTGTAGAAGCCATCATCTAAGCGGACGCCACCTTGACCAAAGTAATAAGTGTGACCCCAGTTGTTATAAAATCCGTTATCCAATCGAGCGCCATCTTTTTGGAAGTAATAAGTGTGACCCCAATTATTGTAGAAGCCATCATTTAAACGGGTACCGTCTGCTTGATAGTAGTAAGTATGATTATTTTGCGTTAAAAAATAATTTTTTTGCTGCTGACCTTGACTGTTAAAGTAGTAGTCTTTACCGTTTAGAGTCTGTTGACCAGTTAGCTTTTGCCCATTTTGATAATAATAAGTATTATTATCACTTTGTTGCCAGCCATTTTGAATTGTTGAACTTTGAGGGTTAATAGCTGTTAACTCTTTATTGTTTTGTTGAACTACTGGTGAATTATTATTTGATTGGCTATCAGTATTTAAGGAAGTAGCTTTAATATTACTCTCCTGCTGAGCGCTCACTTGAACTTGATTAGTTGTATCTACATCTGCTTTTACATTATTAGGCAAAATTGCCAGCCCCATTGCAGCAAACAGCACAGCAGAGGCAACTGTACATAATCTCTTGCCCTTCTTGATTAACTTATAACGCTTCATAATTATCCTCCCTAGCAATTATTAACACTTTAACATAATACACCCTTACTATTAAAATGCGGATACTTTTTCAGCAATCATGCATTTTTTTCATTTAACACCAATTAGTGAATAAAAAAATAGACCCTGTAACGCTAAATTTAACATTACAAAGCCCATCACTAATTATTTATTATTTTTGAAATAACTTAACTTATTAGCATAATCACTAACCATTGTGACATTATCTTCATGATCATAAATAGATGTTAACTCATCCATTGGAACAATCTTTTCGACATATTGCTTGTTAGCAACTGCGACATCAGTCGTACTATCAAGATACTTAATAATCATCTTGTTATTATTTGTATCTTCCTTGAAATAAATCCAGCTGGTTGGGTCACCATTAGCAGTAATAAAGTGGTAGCCTTTATTAACACCCTCATTAGCGACACCATATAACATATGACCACTATTAGCATTTTCCTTAAACCAATCGGCATTTTGGTATAACCCAACTAAAGTACTAAGGTATTGGTTGTAGGTAATCTTGTAATTACCACTAGGAACCAAACTATAATCCTTAAATAAATAAGTCTGACCATTAATAGTTTGCTTACCATTTACTGGGAAACCACTATTGTCAAAGTAAAGCATTGCTCCTTGCAATTGAGCCCAGTTATTAGTTACCATTCGACCTTGAGCATCAAAGTAGTGGATTTGTGAATTATCGTCATTGCCCTTTAAGCGAAGCAATTGGTTAGTGTAACGGGCACCATCAGCACCAAAGTAGTAAGTGTTACCCCAGTTCTTGTAGTAACGGTTTTGGTACATCGATCCATCGTTACCAAAGTAATAAACCTTGCCATCTTTGTTCATAAATTGATCAGTATAACGAGCACAGTCAGCACCAAAGTAGTAGGTATTGCCCCAGTTCTTATAGTAACGGTTTTGGTACATTGACCCATCATTGCCAAAGTAGTAAACCTTGCCATCCTTGTTCATAAATTGATCGGTGTAACGCGCACCATCAGCGCCAAAGTAATAAGTGTTACCCCAATTATGGTAGTAACGGTTTTGGTACATCGATCCATCGTTACCAAAGTAATAAACCTTGCCATCTTTGTTCATAAATTGATCAGTGTAACGGGCACCATCAGCACCAAAGTAGTAGGTATTGCCCCAGTTCCTGTAGTAAAGGTTTTGGTACATTGACCCATCATTGCCAAAGTAGTAAACCTTGCCATCCTTGTTCATAAATTGGTCAGTGTAACGGGCACCATCAGCGCCAAAGTAATAGGTATTACCCCAGTTCTTGTAGTAACGGTTTTGGTACATTGACCCATCATTGCCAAAGTAGTAAACCTTGCCATCCTTGTTCATAAATTGGTCAGTGTAACGGGCACCATCAGCGCCAAAGTAATAGGTATTGCCCCAGTTCTTATAATAACGGTTTTGATACATCACTCCAGTGTTGTCGAAGTAATAAACCTTACCGTTCATAGTTAAGAATTGGTTGGTATACCGTGCTCCATCAGCACCAAAGTAATAAGTGTTACCCCAATTATGGTAAAACTTATTAGTAACTAATGAGCCATTACCATCAAAGTAATAAAGTTGGTTATTATTAGCGGTCAAAAATTGATTGCGTAAAGGAATAATTCCTTGAGCGTTTACCCATTGATTAGTACCGTTAACATTTAACGTCTTATTCTTAGCTAGTGCCCCATCATTGCCGAAATAATAAGCATTCCCCCATCTTACCATGTAACGATTATCCCAACGAGCACCATCATTACCGAAATAATAAGTATTATTCCAAGCATTCATAAAACGATCATTCCAGCGAGCACCGTCATTACCGAAGTAATAAGTATGACCCCAATTATTATAGAAGAAGTTCTTAGCTAACTCACCCTTCTGGTTATAATAATAGGTATTATCATTGATTGTCGAAAAACTATTAGGAGTACCGGTTGCAGGTACCGTCTTTTGTTCACCAACTCTTTGGTCATTATCGGTTGCTGCAACTTTTACTGCTTCGAAATCATTAACCACTCCCTGCTGATGAGAGTCTTGATTACTTTCAGAAGTTGCTGACGATGATTGATCATTATTTGCTGTTGGTTGATTAGCATTTACCGTTGTACTAGTACTTTGATCAGTATTGGTACCTTGATTATTGCTATTGGTAGTATCAAGAACAGTAGTCGTAGTATCATTAGTTGTTTCATCAGCGTGAACTGCTGGATTAACTAATGTCACTCCTGCCGCAAGTAAAATTGTAGCAATCGCTGCGACACACCATTTTTTGCCGTCTTTATACATTTTAAAATGTTTTTTCATTATGTTCTCCTCCGCATATTATATCTCAATATACTAATCACAAATAAATCATAACACACTTATTCATTGACGACAGTAATAAAAATAACCTATGCCCAAAAATAGACATAAGTTATTTAAGAATTTTAGAATTAATAAATGGATAATGCTTGACCGCTCATTTCACCCTGAATGTGCCATGCTGGAACCCAAGCGTTATTACCAAGATCGTATGCATTGCCACCAGTCGAGTGAGCAGTCCACCGACCCTTATATCCATAAAGCGGATCATAGACATGGAATGTATTGTTATGAGCGTTATAACCTAAAATAACTTTACAGTGATTACGGTTTCCACCTGCATCATAAGCAGACCAACCATAATAGAGTACCGGATGCCCGCTTTGAACAACTTGCGCAATCTTTGAAAGATTTGTGTAAGAGATATCACGAATTCCGCCATAGAATTTCTGCCCATAACTGCTTAAGGCATTAGGCTGAATAACATGATCAAATCCAGCACCCGTAGTAACGTTACCAGACTGGCCACCATTCCAACCTTGGTTACGACTACCATAAACATTTGGTTCATTATGAATCAAGTCGTAAAGATTAGGATATACATTCTTAATGCTTAAAAGCATTGCTAAAGATGCACCTGCACATCCCCATGGTGCAAAGACTGGGGTATATTGGCTAAAGTAATGAACATCACTAACGATTCCGGAGCCATTAGCCCAATGAGCATCATAATCACCATCAACACCAAGGGTATTGAAGAAGGTATTAGTAGCAAGGGCTCCCCCTTGGCCGAAGTAATACTTGTGACCCCAGTTACTATACCAACGATTATCCCAGCGAGCGCCATCATTACCAAAGTAGTAGGTATGACCCCAGTTATTATAGAAACCGTTATCTAAACGAGAACCATCCTTTTGGAAGTAATAAGTATGGCCCCAATTGTTGTAGAAGCCATCATCTAGACGAACACCGCCTTGACCAAAGTAGTAGGTATGACCCCAGTTATTATAGAAACCGTTATCTAAACGAGAACCATCTTTTTGGAAGTAGTAGGTGTGACCCCAATTGTTATAGAAACCATCATCTAGGCGAGCTCCACCTTGACCAAAGTAATAGGTATGACCCCAGTTATTGTAAAATCCGTTGTCTAAGCGGGAACCATCCTTTTGGAAATAGTAAGTGTGGCCCCAATTATTATAGAAGCCATCATCCAACCGGGTACCATCTGCTTGGAAATAATAGGTATGGTTAGCTTGATTTAAAAAGTAGTTCTTTTGTAGCTGACCTTGGGTATTAAAATAATAATTCTTACCATTAATGGTTTGTTGACCAGTTACCTTTTGACCATCTTTATAGTAATAGCTACTCCCCTTATCTGTTTGCCAACCACTCTGTGAAGCAGCTGCTTGCGGAGCTACAGCAATCTTACTTGCAACTAGGGCTTGTTGATCAGTTTGAGCAATTGAATTAGCCTGATCATCTTGCTTAGCCGTTTCACTTGTACTTTGCGTTGCAGGTGTTACTTCCACAGCAACATCAGTCGTTTGATCCTGTGCCTTTGGTGAAGCTACTGTAACACTGGTGGTATTGACTGTACTATTAATAGTATCAGCACTTACCCCCTGTGAAACTGATAAAGCGCCAACTGCTATTGCCAATGTGGCAATTGCCATATAGCACCAATTCTTCCCCTTTTTATACATCTTATAATGTTTT
>NZ_JACIVH010000062.1 GCF_014145615.1 Limosilactobacillus balticus
TCATCATTATCAAATACCGCCCCAGCTGGGAAACCATCACTGACAAGAACATAGCCTTGGTTCTCAAGTTCCTTGATTTGATCAGCTGTACTGTAATCAATGGCGCTACCTGGCTTACCAGTTAAGTTACCTGAAGTTGCGATCTGTGCATTATTGTTATCTTGGTCAACATAGTTAACAACTGCAGTTTGATCATTAATAACTGGAGTATAGTGGACTGGTGTGTCCTTACCAGGGTCAGTTGGTGTTACCGTTGGTACTTCAGGGACAAAGCCAGGAATTGTTGGTACCGGTTCATTTGGTGTTACCGTTGATGGATCGGTTGGATCAGTTGGGTATTGTGGTTGTGGTACGTCTGGAATTGGCTTACCAGTTGGGTCAACTGGCACAATCTTACCATTCTTAGCATAACTTACAGTAACCGTGTAATTGTCGTTTTCGTGAGTAAGTGTTACACCCTTAACGTTGACACCATCACCATCACGATCAACATTAACCACGTGGTAACCTTCGACAACCGGTGTCTTCACACCTGTAACAGATTGACTACTACTCCAAGTCAATGGAGTTGTCCATTGACCGGTTACCTTATCAAGAACCCCTTGAGCAGTAAAGTTAACAGTTTGTTCAACTGGTTCACTGATCTTGTTGCCATCTGCATCAACATATTGAACAGTCCGCGTAACATTCTTTGTTACTTGGTCAGAACCTTGTGGGTACTTAGGACCGTCTGGATCGTTAGGGTTGATTGGTTCACCTGGCTTTCCTGGTTCATTAGGGTTAACTGGTTGTGTACCATGGCGGAATGTAACAGTGAAGACTTGATCGTGACCCTTGTCATTATCAAAGGCTGCATCTGCTGGGAAGCCATCATTGACAAGAACATAACCCTTGTCAGTAAGGCTCTTAATTGTGTCAGCAGTACTGTAGTTAATCTTGTCACCAGGTTGACCACTTAAGTTACCAGAGTTAGCCAGTTCTTCATTGTTAGTCAAGTCAATGTAACGAACTTGAGCGTTTTGAGTATTGTCAACTGGGTTGTAAACAACTGGCGTATCCTTAGTTGGTACTTCTGGAGTTACTGTTGGCGTTTCTGGAATGTAACCAGGAATTGTTGGTACTGGTTCGTCCGGTGTTACCTTAGTTGGATCTGTTGGATCGTTAGGGTAACTTGGCGTTGGTACGTCTGGAATTGGCTTACCAGTTGGGTCAACTGGCACAATCTTACCAACCTTCTTGTAAACAACTTCTGTTACAACATTTGGATTATCAGTAGTTGCTGTCAATCCACCAGCAGTTGTAACTTCAGCAACGTAGCCATCGATTACTGGAACATTAATCGTTCCGAACTTGTGGCTAGTTTCGTTCCATGAACCTTCAGTGATTGTCTTACCAGTTACAGAATCAATTACATCTGGTGTTCGAGTGAATTCACTGGTTTGAACATTGTTTTCACGAAGCGTATTACCATTTTCATCAACAAACTTAATTGTTTGTGAGGCTGGAATGTTTTGGCTATTTTGTTCAACTGTACCATTTTCTTCATAACTAACAGTGACAGTGTAGTTTTCATCCCCATGGTTCAATGCCACACTCTTAACATTGTCACCATCGGCATCGCGACTAACGGAAACAACATGCATTCTTTCAATAGCTGGTGACTCAACAGCCTTAACATCTTGTGCTGGTGTCCATGTTAATTCTCCTGGACCAGTGATCTTACCATTTTCAACCGTTACTAACTTACCAGTTACCTTATCAACCGTACCATTGGCAGTAAAACTAACTGTTTGGTTAACTGGTTGGGCAACTTGCTCTCCTGTCTTAGCATTTACATAACTAATTGTCCGAGTAACATCCTTTTGAAGATCCGTCTTATCATAACCAGCCCCAGGATGCTCAGGATTTACCGGAGCAGTTCCATGCTTCATCACAATTGTAAAGTGTTGATCACTATCACCATCATTATCAAAGGTCTGATTTACATCAAAATCTGAACTAACATATTCGTAGCCGAGGTCTTCCAACGCATTGATTGAATCAGCATAGCCAGTGAAACCAATCTTGGTATCTTCAATTCCATCAGCATTAAACTTAGTCGTTATCCCATTAATAACAATTTGTTGGTTATCATTGCTTTGATCAACAATCGTTAAGTCAGCTTTTTGGATTTGGTTATAAACGACCGGAGTATCCTTCCCAGGATCAGTTGGTGTTACTGTTGGTTGACTTGGAACCCAGCCCGGAACATCAGGAACTGGTTCATTTGGCGTTACCTTGGTTGGGTCGCTTGGATCAGTTGGATATTGTGGCGTTGGAACATTTGGAATTGGCTTGTCACTTGGGTCAACAGGGATAATTTCCCCATTTGGCATATAAGTAATAGTTATTTCAATATCATCTTGCGTAACAGCTGTTGCAGGAACAGTTGCTCGATCGGCATGGAAACCATCGATTACAGGAGTAGCTACTTGGTCATATTCCGTCTTTTGACCAGGAACAATTGACCAATCTGTATCGTATTCTCCACCGGTAACAGGTTCATGAGTGACAGCATCAATTGTAACCGTCCGACTCCATTTTGAAGTTTGAACATTATCAGCTGGCGTCTTTTCACCTGCACCAGTATACTTAACTGTTTCTTTAACGTCCTTAAGATAGCTGGATGGATCAACATTGTCATTTGGATGGTCAGGGTTTACCGGTAATTGGTTATGGGTAAAGTGAACTTCAAAGACATTTGCCTCATCTGCATATTTGCTTCCTGCCGTAAAGCCATCTGATACTAACTTATAGCCTTGACCTTCAAAGGTTGAAATTGAATCCTCAGTTGAGTATTCAATTGGATCACCGACATAACCTTTTAAATCGTCTACTTTAAGTTGAGTATTAGTAGTATCATCAATGTACTTAACTTGAGCAGTTGCATCTTTAGCGTACTCATAAGTAACAACATAGGTATAAGGGGTAAATTGACCATGATCGGCGCCATATGTTGTCCGCAATGTATAACCATCAAAGGTCTTAGGCGCTGTATGCCATTCACCAGCAGAATACCAGTTCTTGGCCTCATTAATTCCATTATTAGTTTGGTCGGGATTATTAACGTTAAAGGCAATTGTTTGGTCATCCGCCAGTTTATTCCCTTGTTCGTCAATAAATTTAACAGTTACGGGCTTATTCGGAATTAAGTTAATTGAAGTTGCTGCTTCATTCCAATTGTAGTAATCAGTATTTTTATGGTAATTAAAGGTTCCCATATAGGTATAACCTTGATTTTGGTACTTTTTGATAACGTTATTTGTTTTAGCTTCAACATCACCATTATCTGTTTCATAAGTATTACCTTTAACACCAGAAACATTAAACATATCATTGGGATCAATCGTACTCCATGCTGGCCCAAAGTATTCTCCATATTGAGCACCAGAACCCTTTTGACTATCTTTTGGGTTTGGATTGTCCATAACCTTTTTATACTTAAAAGTGTGAACTTGGTAGTTAAGATTCCCCTTTGATTGAATATTATTATACGTATCTATAAAGCTTGGTTGATCGTCAAGTTTATACCCAGGAATATCAATAGCATGAAGGAAGAACTTAGATGTGGCAATATCTTCTTTATCACCGTGATTATAAGCGTAACTTGCAGTTGAAGAAGTATTAGCACCAACTGATGATGTGGAAAGAACCTCACCAGTATCTTCATCAACGTACCGAACTAAAATTGGCGAAAGTGGGGCGTATTGAAGCGTAATATCAACATCTTTATCCTTAATTCGTGCCATATTACCATCCATCGTAAAGTTCTCATCAAGGACTTCAGGATTTAATAGTTTATATCCTGTTGGTGCTATTCCGAAAGAATATAGACTTGTGCCCTTCTTCCCTTCCTCATTGAAAACCCCATTTTTAAAATTGTAGTTAAAAATGTAGGAAGAGGTAATTGGCGCAGCACCAGTTGTAACATCAACAGCTTTAACATTTATCTTATAAGTTTGGTTAACATTTTCATTAGTAGTTGGAGTTGCAGCAGTCTTTTGTGTTGTTAACCCTTGAACACCAATGGCATTTTCAGTTGAAGGCGTCGTTGTAGGAATAAATGTTTCAGTCTTTGGGACTTGGGCTACATTGGCGGAAGCGCTATTTTGTGAGCTATTAGCACTAGCGGGAGCAATAGCAGAAGATGCACTATTTATTGTCGCAGAGGTAGCGCTATTAACAGCTGCTTCATAATCATTAGCGACTGACGTATCAATATTACCAGCAGGGTTAACAACAGCCGCCGAAGCATTTTGCGCAGCATTAGCGGCAGTTGCTTGTTTCATCGTTGCAGTGCTTGCAGAAGAAACAACAAGGTTATGATCAGTTTGTTCCGCACTCGCACTTCCAGAATTAGATGTCGAATTTGCATCAGTCGTATCAGCAGATGCTGTGCCGGCAAAGGTAACCCCTAACAACACGGAAGCAACACCAACACTTAGTTTTTTAATCGCGAACCGTTGCTTAGTAGGTTCATTTTTCTTAATTTGCTCTTGTAAATTTTTATGAGATAGCATTTTTATTTATCCCCCTTAATCAATAGATAAGCCAATCATTTTAACCTAGGCAGTAGCTGTTGTAACTTATTTCCACTATTTAAATATAAAACTTATTCTTCAAATTACAACTCAATTAGCAAAAACCAAGTTATCATCTGTTAATAATTCTAGCGTTTAAATACTGATAACTCAATAATTAACCGCAAATTATTTTATGCTAAATTAATAAAAATAAATGCAGTAAACATGAAAATTATTTCATATCTAGCACAATCTAATGTACTTCAATCGCGGACTTTAACTAATTTTACTAATATTGATCAATAAATTTTTTAATCTCCTAACAGTTCCATAGTAAGATAATTCTCTTAGCTAGCGATAAACTTTTTTTACAATCATACACAAAAAAGCCCTACAGTTAAAAACTGTAGAGCTTCTTTTATTAATGCAGCAAGTTGCTTGTGCCTCACATAGTTGTTAAGTCATAGTAATTAACTCAACTTGTTGCATTATTACTGTCTGAACATATTTTTTAATCTTCTTTGCGACGTTTCTTTCCAAATCCAACAAGACCAGTTAGACCAAGCGCAGCAAGTCCTAGAATTTCAGCACTATTAGCATCAGCATTACCAGTTTGTGGTAGCTTCTTAGCTTCAGCCTTCGTAGCTGCAGCTGGTTGCTGAGCATTATTTTGCTTAGCAACAGTTGGTTGTGGAGCTGCAGGATTTACAGAACCATTATCAGCTGGCCTTTCTGGTGTTGGTGTTACTTCATTGTTACCTTCTTGACCGCCGTTATCAACCGGAGTTTCTGGAGTTACTGGGGTATCATTGCTTGGCGTATCATCTCCAGGAGTTGTTGGGGTAGTAGTTGGTGTTTCTGGAGTAACAGGCGTATTTCCACGATCGTATACAACCGGTGTATCAGTACCAGGATCAGCTGGCGTTACAGTCTCACGTTCTGGAGTATATCCCTGAACAGTTGGTACTGGTTCGTTTGGTACGACCTTAGTTGGATCATTAGGATCAGTTGGATAAACTGGATGATCCGCGCCTGGAATTGGCGTACCAGTCTTGTCAACTGGAATTATATGACCATTTGGTGAGTAAGTAACAGTTTCGATAACGTCCTTATCAGGATCAGCTTGCGGAGCATTAACGACTGCCTTATCTGCATGGTAACCGTCAACAACTGGTGTATAAACACTGCTGTAACTACCATTCGTCGTCCATGGCGTTGTGCTAATCACTTCACCAGTTACACCATCAACTGATACGTGACGGTGCCATTGAACAGTTTCAACGTGATCAGCTGGGTTATTTTCGCCCGCTCCAACATAACGAACAGTAAAGGTTGTCTTCTTCTGCGTAGCATACTTACCACTTTCATCGTCGCCACCATGAGGGTTTTGAGGAGTAAAGATTGTTTCTGCATGTTTCAAATGAACAACGAAACTATTTTCACCGTCAGTAAATGTTTCACTACCATCCTTAAAGTTGTTAGATACTAATTCGTAACCTTGACCCTCAAGTTCACTGATCTTACCAGCAGTCGTGTAGCTGATCTTATCACCAACTTTACCACTGAAGTTATCAGTCGTAATCGTCTTACCAGTAGTGTCATCAATGTAAGTTACTTTACCTTGAACTGTAACTGGAGTAACCGGTGTATCAGGCGTGTAAACTACCGGTGTATCTTCCCCAGGATTAGTTGGTGTTACAGTTGGTACTTCTGGAGTATATCCAGGAATACTTGGAACTGGTTCATCTGGTGTAACCTTGGCTGGATCGCTTGGATCAGTTGGGTATTGTGGAGTTGGAACATCTGGAATTGGGGTTCCTGATGGATCAACTGGCACAATCTTACCGTTTGGCGTGTAGGTAACAACAACTGTGTAATCACTGTCACCATGGTTTACTGTAACCTTAGAAACATTATTACCATTGCCGTCACGGCTAACGTTTGTTACATGGTAGCCATCAATTACTGGCGTGTTTTGACCATTCAAGTCACCGTTTCCAGTCCAAGTAATTGGTGTTACCCATTTACCAGTAACGTTATCAATCACTCCGATACCAGTAAAGTGTGCAGTTTGTTCAACTGAGTCATGAAGTTTATTACCGTTATTGTCAACGTAAGTGATTGTCCGTGTTACATCCTTCGTTACTTGGTCAGAACCATCTGGGTATTGTGGACCAGTTGGATCATTAGGGTTAATTGGTTGACCTGGCTTACCTGGGTTTTCAGGTGTAATTGGTGTCGTTGTGTGTTCAACGTAAATTACAATGTTTTGATCACCCTTCGTAATACCAGTTGGAATTGTTACATCTGGGTTAACAACCTTGTATCCCTTATTAGTAAGCGAAGTAAACGTACCAGTCTTGTCATAGCTAAATTCAGTGCCAACGTTTTGACTATCACTTGTCTTACCGTATTCTGGTAAATCAGTATTATCAGTTACATCATGAACAGTAATTGTGATTGAACCCTTGTCTTGCGTTGGTGTTGGCTTGGTGTAAGGTACCTTTGTGTCGCCAGTTGGTGTATCAGGCGTTACATTTGGTACATTAGTTGTCCAGCCAGGAACAGTTGGCGTAGGTTCATTTGGCATTACCTTCGTAGGATCAGTTGGGTCATTGTGATAACTAGGTGTTGGAGCATCTGGAATTGGGGTTCCTGATGGGTCAACTGGAATGATCTTACCAATCTTGTGGTAAACAATGGTGATTTCCTTATTAGCATCCTCTGGAGTTGCCGTTTGACCTTCATAAGTCTTTTGTTCAGCAACGTAGCCATCAATTACTGGGGCATTAGCATTTGCGTACTTATGACTATTAGTATTCCAAGTACCAGTTTCACCAGACTTAGTAAATACAAACGTGTCATTAGTATTGTCATCTAATAACTTAGCATTATTGTTATCACCATCAACATAGTGCACAATTTGCTTACCAACAACTGTTTGATCAGCTGGAGTTGGTGTTGGCGTTACTGGGTTCTTAGCGTAGTTAATGGTAATTACAATGTTGCCATTAGTATGACTGATTGTCTTACCAGCAACCCTACCAGTGTTACTGTTAATGTCACTTAAGTCTTCGTTTGAAGCAGCAATGTTAGTAATGTGGTAACCATCAGTCTGAGGCCCTGCTACTTCATCAAAGGAAGCTTCATCAGCATTCCCATCCTTAACTGTCCAAGTCATACCATTAGCATTGCCAGTGATCTTGCCGTCCTTATCAACAGTTACCCATTGACCAGTAACCTTATCAAGTACTCCATTAGCTACAAAAGTAAGACTCTTTTCAACTGATGGAATATTGAGGCCGTCACCAATGTAATTAATCGTCCGTGTAATGGTCTTAGTTAATTGTTCTGGTTGTGTACCATCTGGATACTTAGGACCATCTGGGTTTTCTGGATTAATTGGTGTATTAGGTGTCTTTGGACCTGGTTGATCTGGATTTACTGGAACAGTATCGTGAACAAGGTCAACTTCGTAAGTAACTGTACCATTCGTGTAAGTTACCGTACCTGTTGGATAACCATCATGGTCAAGTTTGTAACCTTGGTTAGTGTACTTGGTGATGGTGTCCTTAGTGCTGTAATCTACATTTGAACCTTCATTACCAGTTGAAGTGGCCGTTTCAAGGGTCTTGCCCGTTGTCTTATCAACATAGTTAACAATTACGGTACCCTTTTGAACTGGAGTAGGCGCTACTGGTTTCTTGGCTAACGTAATTACTACTGAACTGTTTTGACTAGTTGGCGTAATTGTTTCACCAGCTACAACCCCATTATTCATATCAACATTAGCAGCGGTGTTGTTTTCACTCACTTTAACAATGTTGTATTGGGTTGTATCGATAGCTTTAGTTGCGTCAAAGTCATGGTTTTCAGCGTTCCAAGTAATATGACCCGCACCAGTGATCTTACCGTCTTTATCTACTGTTACCAATTGACCAGTTACAAGATCAACAACGCCATTACCGTTAAAGGTAAATGTTTGATGTACCGGTGTATTTGCTTGACTACCATCTTCGTAAACGTAAGTTACGTCACGTGTTACGGTGTTAGTCAATGTTTGTGGAACAAAGTTAGCCGGAATCTTATGTGGATGTTCTGGATCATTTGGATTTGGAACTTCTTGGCCAGGCTGTCCTGGGTTTTCAGGAGTAATTGGCGTAGTTGCGTGAACAAGGTGAACTTCAAAGACGTTGCCATCCTTTGCGAAGGTTTCGTTACCATCATTAAAGTTGTTTGATACTAAGTTGTAACCTTGACTTACGTAATTAGCAATCTTATCAGCTGTAGTATAGTTAATCTTTTGACCAACATTACCATTAAATGTTGCTGAGGCTAGAACGTTACCAGTTGTGTCATCGATGTAAGTAATTGAACCATTAGCGGGTACTGGAACTTCTGGGGTCTTAGTCAAAGTAATAACAATCGTACTATTCTGACTAGTTGGAGTTACTGTTTCACCAGCAACTGCCGTACCATCCACCTTAGCAGTAGTTCCATTTTCGCTAACGTTTGATACATAGTAACCATCATGATCAATTGCAGCTACATTAGCAAAGTCTTGTGAGTCATGATTCCAAGTGATCTTACCACGTTGGTTAAGAATGTTACCATCCTTATCAACTGTGACAAGGTTACCAGTTACCAAGTCAATTGTTCCTTCACCAGTAAAGTTTACGGTTTGAACAACATCAGCATGTGCCTTTGTTCCGTCAGCGTATTGGTACTGAACAGTCCGTGTAATCGTCTTTTCAAGATCAGTCTTAGATAAGTTTGGATTACTTGGTGTTGGCGTTTGTGGATGTTGTGGATCAACAGGATCAGTTGGGTTAGCAGGATTTTCTGGCGTTACTGGACGCGTACCATGCTTAACATTAATCACTACCCGTTGATTGCCATCAGTGTATTCAGTTGGAACAGTTGGCAAGTCACCGTCAAGGACATAACCCTTGTCTTCAAGAGCTGGCAAGTCCTTAGCATTTGGATTGTAGCTAAAGGCTGTTCCTTGATCTTCCTTCGTTTGAGGTTGACCATAACCTGGAATATCAACATTATCTGTTGTGTCATGGTAGATAACTTCAATTGTACCCTGCTTTACAGGTGTTGGTGGCGTTACCTTTTTAGCCAATGTAATTACTACTGAGCTGTTTTGACTAGTTGGTGTAATTGTTTCACTTGCTACTACACCATTAGTACGATCAACGTTCGCAGTAGTATTTGTCTTACTGATACCAACAACTTGGTAATTAGTAGTATCAATTGACTTAGTGGCATCGAAGTTATGATCGTTAGTATCCCAACTTGTCTTTTCAGCACCAGTTACACGGTCAGTTACTGTCTTACCGTTGAAAGTAAAGCTTTGGTTAACTGGCGTATCTGCTTGACTACCATCTTCGTAAACGTATGTTACATCACGCGTTACGGTCTTAGTAACATCCTTAGTAGTCGTGTCGTGAGTTAAGTGAACTTCAAACTTATTTTCACCATTCGTAAATGATTCATTACCATCCTTGAAGTTATTGGATACTAGCTTGTAGCCTCGACCTTCGTAACTAGTAATTCGACCAGCCGTAGTGTAATCAATCTTTTGACCAACGCTACCACCGAAACTTGCACTTTCGAGCGTGTTACCAGTCGTATCATCGATGTAAACAATTGAACCATTAGCAACTACTGGAACTTCTGGGGTCTTAGCATAAACAACTTTAATCGTTGAGCTTGCAGTATTGCGATTTACAGTTTGTGCAGTAACCGCACCATTGGCATCGACAGTAAATCCTGAAATACCGTTGCCGCTCACAGAAATTACGTGGTAGCCATCAGCGGTCTTCGCAGCAATTGCATCAAAGTTGGCATCTGTATCTGGAGTCCAAGTCAATCCATCAGCAAGACCAGTAATCTTACCATTTTCAACAGTTACCCACTTACCAGTTACATTATCTAAGTAACCAGAACCTTGGAACTTAGCTTCTTGGTGTTCAGGAGTCAAGCCTGGCATTACATTACCTTGTTCGTCAACATAAGTTACATCACGTGTAATTGTACGATCAAGGTATTCCTTAGTGTAACCATCCTTGTCATCTGGATGATCTGGGTTTACCGGAGTTGCACCATGGACTAAGTTGATTACCCACTTTTGACTGATGCCATTCTTATCATCAGTGTTGTCGTAGTTACCAAAATTAATTCCAGCATAGTTAGTAGCATCTAGGTTAGTACCGTTGTATGAAGCACCATCCCAAACGTAACCCTTGTTCAATAAGTTTTGAACAAATTCTTGAGCATTGCCAAAGCTGATTGCATCGCCTTCAAGACCAGGTTGAGTGTAACTACCTAAGTCTTGTTCTTGACCAGGAGTTGCATCGCGAATAGTCAATTGAGCATTTTGTTGCGTCTTAGCTGGAGTTTCATCCTTAGTTAAGTAGATAGCAAATTGTTGATCACTGTTATTTGCAGTTGCAAAGTTACCAAAGTTCAATTCGCTGTATGACTTGCCACTCATTTCAACATTGTTAGTTACATCTTGTGCATGGTCAAATACATAACCATTGTTAATGTAAGCAGAAACAATATCGGAAGCACTTCCGAAGTTAATTGCAGTGTCTTTAGCACCAGTAACGCTTGCTGTACCAACTTGCTTGCCGTTTGCGTAAATTGTCAATCCAGCTTTGTGGTTTTCAACTGGGTTTGCCTTGTAGTAAACAGTAGCTTCTACATTACCATGGTCGTAAGCAACATTTTGGATTTCCTGAATATCATTACCGTCAGCCAATTCACTTGGGGTAGTCTTAGCAGCATCAATTGTGTATCCTGCAATGGTCGGTGATACAACCTTAGCTAAGGTTGTTGGATTTGACCAAGCAAAGTCACTTAACTTAGCACTACTAATGTCAATTTGGTTAGCAATGTCATAATCATAAGTGATTACACCATTTTCAATGCTCTTAATCTTAAGCATCTTACCAGTTACCTTGTCAACACGACCTTGGCCTTTGAAGGTAAGAGTATTGGTGTAGTCTGTGGCAACAGGCTTATTAGTATCTTCATCAATATAATGGACTGTTTCAGTAACAGTTTGTGTCAAATCAGTTCGACCATAAGCATTTTCTGGATTAATTGGAGCGTAATCATGTACAAGATATACGTAGAATGATTGATCTACACCAGGCTTGTCATCAAATGTCCATTGACCTGCGGCATTCGCATAATCAGTACCGTATTTAGTTGGGTTGTTTGGATCACTAGTTGCTTGAACAATGCTATTAACCTTGTAGCCAGCTTTAATTAAGCTATCGATAGTAACTTGAGCACCGTTGAAGTTAATTGCAGTGTTATCGTCACCGGACGTCTTGAAGTTAGCAAGTTCCTTTTGGTTATCACTAAGATCAATGATGTGTAAGTCGGCATTTTCGGCTTGTGGCTTTTCATCTGGAGCATAAGTTACCGTTACTGTGTAATCTGAACCAGTGTGATTAATAGGAGTTGAAGCTACATCATTGCCATTTGCATCCCGATCAACACTTACAACGTGGTAACCCGGAATCTTAGGAGTGGTTACCCCATTAAATGTTTGATCTGCTGACCAAGTTAATGGAGTAATCCATTCACCAGTTACCTTATCAAGGACACCCTTTGCCGTGAAGTGTACTGGTTGTTGAACATCATTTGGTGTGTATTCACCGGCACCTTCATAATGAACAGTCCGCGTAATGGTCTTATCAATTGAAGCTTTGTCCGTTCCTGATGGGTACTTAGGACTATTTGGATCTGGATCTTTAGGGTTAATCTTGTCCCCTGGAGTACCTGGGTTATCTGGAGTTACTGGAACAGTACCATGTTTTACGTGAATCGTTACAGTAGTTGTTCCCTTAACAATTGATGAAGGAATATTACCGTCAGTTGATACATAAACGTAACCCTTATTTTCAAGGTTAGTTAAATCAGTACTTGGGTTGTAAGTTACTTGAGTACCAACATCTTGAGTACCTGTGTCAGTACCTACACCAGTCAAGTCCTTGTTATCAGTATCATCATGGAACTTAACAATTAAGTTACCTTGTTCAGCAACAATTGGGTTGTATTGAACGACAACATTAATATTGTCACTTGTATGAGTAATACCAGTGTAGCTCTTAACATTACCATTGCCATCATCAGCACCGTCAGTTACAACTTGGGAAGTATAACCATCGATATGCTTAGTTGGAACCAAATTAAAGTTACCTTCATCCTTAGTACCATCAGCAATCGTCCAAGTAATACCCTTAGTTTGGTCTGCTAATTCATTACCATTAGCATCAGTCCACTTACCAGTTACCTTGTCTAAGTAACCTGTACCTTGGAAGTGAAGCGTATCAGTTACTGGACTTGGTGTTTGGTCACCAGCGCCTTCGTAAGTAACAGTCCGTGTTACATCTTTAGTTAAGCTGGTTTGATCAGTGCCAGATGGGTACTTAGGACCATCTGGATTATCAGGGTTGATTGGCTTATCTGGCGTACCCGGCTTATCTGGAGTTACAGGTTGAATACCATGCTTAAACGTTACGTAGAATGTTTGAGTATTGCCGTTAACATTGTCAAAGCTTGGTTTAGTACCATTTGCATCAAAGCCATTTGATACCAATACATAACCTTGCTTTTCGTATTCAGCAATCTTGTCGGCAGTACTGTAGTTAATTGCATCCCCTGCTAGACCAGTTAATTGATCACTTTGTCCTAAATCAACAGGATGAGCTGGGTCATTTACGTCTTGGTAAACAACTAACGCATTTTGTTGTTCAGGAGTTGGAGCATCCTTAGTGTAAACAACATTTACAACTTGGTTAACGCCACGTTCAGGAGTAGCAAATTTTACGGTCTTAGTACCTGGAGTGTAACCTGTTACTGCTGGTGAATCAACATCAGTAAAGACACCCTTATCAGAAGACCAAGTACCTTTATTTACAACTGCACCAGTTACTTGGTCAACAGTGTTAGTCCGCGTCCAGTTAATAGTTTGTGTTGCACTATCATCTGGAGCCTTTGTACCATCTGCCATGATGTAGTGAACATGAGCAGTAGTTGTTGCAGTTTCAGTCTTGTCCCCAGTTGCGTGTTTCAAGTAAATCTTGAAGCTTTGGTTAGATTGAGAATCATTGTCAAAACTTGGATAAGTGAAACCATTTTGGGCATCCCCACTCATACCTTGACCTTCAGATTTTTCAAATGTGTAACCATTATTCAAGTAGTTTTGTAGTTGCGCGTTTGAACCGTCAAAACTAATTTGCTTACCTGATTCGCCACCAGCGGAGTAAGTTGCCAATACTCGTTGGTTTTGTGGATCATTATCATCAATAATTTGTAAGTCTGCAGCTTGAGCAGAACGGTTGTAAACAACAGTTACGCGTTGATTTACATTACGTTCTGGAGCGTTAAACTGAACATTTTCAAGACTTGGAGTGTAACCATCCTTTGAAAGGTCTGGGGATGTTACATCAGTAAATGCGTTCTTGTCAGCTTGCCAAGTACCTTCCTTCACAGTAGCACCAGTTACTTTATCAATGGTATTGGTGCGGGTGTAAGTAACAGTTTGAAGATCACTATCTTTTGGAGCTTCTACACCATTATCCGCAACAACATAGTGAACTTGAGCAGTTGCTGTAGCAGTTTCAGTCTTGTCTTCAGTATCGTGAACTAAGTAGATCTTGAAGTCTTGAGCATCGTTACCGTAAGTTGGGTAAGTGTAACCACTTTGAGCGTCACCACTAAGGTTACCTGCAGTCTTTTGAACCTTGTAGCCTTGACTCAAGTAACTTTGAAGGATCTCATTTGAGTTAGCAAAGTTAATTTGATCTTCACTCTTACCTTCGTTACTAAATGAAGCCAATTGCTTAGGTGAGTTAACATCGTTGTTATCAATAATTTCAAGGGTTGCCTTTTGCGTAACTTCAGGTGTCTTGTTCTTAGTGTAAGTTACAGTTACATCGTTAACCTTTTGACCTGGGTAAACAGTTACGCCCCCAACAGTTGAAATGTCAACCTTGTCATAACCTACTTCACTAGGAGTCTTAGAAGCTACAGAATCCATGTTTTGGGTTGTTGGCGTCCAAGCACGATCCTTATCCGTAGTCGTTACATTAGTAGTGCCATCAGTACTGTAGCCTAAGATTTGACCAGTTACCTTATCAATCACGGCATTACGTTCAAAGGAAACCGTTTGAGTGTAAGTACTCTTACCATCTGGAGCCCCATTTACTGGAGTTGTGGTACCATCTTCATTTACACCAACATAGTTAATATGACGAGTTACTTCAGTAGTTAAAGTGTCCTTAGTTAAACCATCTGGGTAAACTGATGGCTTATTACGTGGATCATTAGGGTTAATGTTGCCACCAGGATTATGGGGATTCTTTGGTGTAATTACTTCAGTTTGGTGACCGTAGTAAACGTTAACCACTGCATCCTTGGTGTTGCTATTGACAGTTACACGATCAGCTTGGGCTACATCTGGAGTAGTGTAACCTGCGTTTGAAAGATCTGGTGAAATTACTTGATCCCACTCACCAGTGTTCCAACCATCATCAGTAGCAGCCTTAGTAAATGTCTTACCATCCTCACTAACAGTACCGTAACCCATATCTTGACCAGTTGATGATACAACGTGTGTCCGTGATAATGTCACGTTTTGGGTTGTTGGATTACCAGCAATCAAGTTAGTTGGAATCTTTTCACCAGTTACCCGGTCATAGTAGTTAATCGTCCGCGTTACAGTCTTAGTCTCAGTAGTACCAGTGTATGTTGGTACTTCTGGAGTCTTAGGATTGTAAGTAACGACAGTTGTTGGGTTTTGGTTTGGATCTGGAGTTGGTGCTGGAACATTCGTCTTGTCTGGAGTGTATCCATCAAGGCTTGGTGTTGGTACATCAGTGTAGTTATCTGGAGTAGTCCAGTTACCAGTTGGGGTCGTTACCCCTGTGACCTTATCCTTAGTTCCTGGCCGAGTCCAAGTAATTGTTTGCGTGCTATCGGATGGTGGGTTAGTCTTGCCATCTGAAACAACATAGTGAACAGTTGAAGTAGTAGTCTTCTTGTCCGTTACGTTTTCAGTATCGTGAACTAAGTACAACTTAAAGTGTTGGTCACTAGCACTGTTGTTATCAAAGTTGCTGAAATTGATTTCACTGTATGAAGTTGGGTTAGAGGTTTGGTTTTGATCATTTACAAAACTATCGATCTTGTATCCGTTAGCGATTAAATCAGCAACGTAATTTGTGGAACCACTAAATGAAATTTGGGTACCAGTCTTACCACTATTATTGAAACTATTAAGTTCCTTGTTGTTATCGGTCTTATCGTAAATAACTAAGTCAGCTTTTTGTTCAACTTCTGGATTTGGATTATAAACAACAGTTACTACTTGATCACGATTTGGTTGTGGAGTAGTAAAGTTAGCGGCAGCTTGATCTGGAGTGTAACCAGTTACAGTTGGTGAAGTTACACTAGTAAAGCTGCTCTTGTCTGGAGTCCAAGTTCCTTCAGTAGTTGCACCAGTAACCTTGTCAGTAGTGTTAGTACGAGTCCAATTGATTGTTTGAACCGGACTATCAGCTGGGGCAGCTGGCTTGTTAGCTTCATTACCGGCAACAACATAGTGAACGTGAGCATTAGTTGTTGCATTTTCAGTCTTAGTATCAGTTCCGTGAACTAAGTAAATGTTGAAGTTTTGAACATTACCGTCAATATCATCAAAGTTACCGAAATTGATATTTGAGGCAGTACCAATTGAGTTTCCATTAGCATCAGCTGCACTATCAAATACGTAACCTGAATTCAAGTAAGCTTGAAGGGTTTGTGGTTCACCATCAAAGCTAATTGCACTATCCTTTGTACCATTATTATTTTCAAAACTGGTTAATTGCTTATTATTTTCAGTTTTATCGTAAATAGTTACCTTAGCTTTTTGTGGGGTATCTGGAGTCTTAGCATCTGGAGTGTAAACAATAGTTACATCAATATCACCAGATGTTGGAGTTACGTTAACTGCATTTGCACTACCATCAGCGTTAGCATTTACGTTACCAGTAATGTGGTATCCAGCTACTGGTTGACCAGCAACTTGAGTCAAAGTACCGTTAGCAGGAGTCCAAACAGTATCACCAGTCTTGCCAGTTACCAAGTCCTTGGTAGCAGTTCCGGTAAAGGTAACTTTTTGGTCTGCTTGTGGAGTCAAGTGACTTTCTGGCGTAGTGCCATCAGTAAAGATGTAGTGGAAACGACGCGTTACATCTTGGTTAGTTGTAACTTGTTGCGTTTGGTGACCATAGTAAACATTGTAAACAAGGTCTTGAGTAGTTGGTGTTACTTCATGAGCTGCTACAACATTTGCACTAGTTCCATCTTGGAATTCAGGAGCAGTGTAGTTGAATGCTGAAAGGTCAGCAGACTTCTTAGCAGCAAATTCATCAGCAGTCAAGCCTTCAGCAGTATGCCAATCTTGAGTTCTAAATGATTTACCATCACTGCCAACAGTACCGTAACCTACAACTTTACCATCTTGATCCAAGACCTGAGTACGAGTGAAAGTCACTTCATCAGTAACTGGATTTTGGCTAATTAAATCAGAAGGAATCTTTTCTCCAGTCACTTTGTCGTAGTAATTAATTGTACGATGAATTGTCTTAGATTCTTCAACACCTTGGTGGTAAGTAGTAGTTTGAACTGGGTTCTTAAAGTGAACAACGAATGCTTGAGTAGTGTTGTCATCGTTATCATAAACTGGGAAATCAACACTAGTAAAACTACCACTTGCTGAACCATTAGTTACACCATTACCAGTAGTACCGTTGTAAACATAACCTTGACCAATCAAGTTAGTAACAGTAGATGCAGCATTAGTGAAACTAATTTGGCTCCCTGCATCCCCACTAGCATCTTGTTGTGTACTCAAACTTGCACCAGTATCATCATTTACGAAAGTGATGTTAGCATTTTGCTTATTAACAATAGTGTTATCTGGAGTATACAAGATAATAACATCTTGGTTATTACCTTTTCCTTGGTTAATAAACATTGAACCATCACCAGCTGCTACCCCTGGACCTGGTTGCATGTTCACATCATTTACAAAAATCAGTTGACCATTAGGATAAGCCCTACTGTAGAAATACATTGGTACATAAGTACCCAAATTTGTAGTACTGATATTTCCAGCAGTAATTAAACTAGCTGAGCCATTATTATCATTATAACTATTTAAATCAACAGTACCTTGAGCATCTTTTTGTTGTGTAACATAAAATCTGTTAGGAGCAAGAGACCCAGTCTTAATATCATATCCAGTATTAGTAAACTCAACATCACCAATCCGTGAGGAAGATAGAGTCCCTGTAAGTGGCACATTCAATAAATCAGATGCTTTGATTTGAACACCATTATTAGTTGTAAGAGTAACATCTTGTTTCAAATCATCTGATTTGTATACAGATTCCGTTACCGACTCAGTTACAGGTGTCATGCCATTTTTTACAGAAGCATCCACTCTAATAGTCTTTTGAACAGGGGTAGCACTACGCTCAACTAACTTATAATACTTTCCATCAACTTTAATCACTGGAAGTTGAGCATCTGTATCATCGTATGTAGAGCCAGAAAGAGTCTCATCTGATTCTTTTTGAGCTAATACTTTACCAGTAGTGGCATCAACATACCAAATAGTTTGCTTAACTTTATTAGGAACAGATGCACCTGCACTTTGCCAAGTAGATGGGTTAGGTTGGTCCTTATCTAGGTCCATAACTAAGCTTTTACTATTTTGAGTAATATCCGCAGTCATACCTGAACTGACAATACTACCGTTTTGACCCACGATATCTAAACGGCTAAATGAGATACCACCCTTGTCTGATTTAGAAGTATTAAAAGTATATTGGCCACCCTTGTAACTACTACCACTCACAACTTGATTTGAACCAATATATACTGATTTCGTATTACCACTATTTTCTGAAAGGGAATCCGCTAACTGACCATTTTTATATAAATAAATAGTTTTACCTGGATTATCAGGATCCGTCGCAAATTCCCAGTGCGTACCATTATTTTTATCAGTATACCCGGCATAAACAACATGACCGTTATAAACTTGATTGGTATTTTTTAAATTAAAGTTAGGTTGGTATGTAGAAATTTCTACAGGAGCATCGTCATTTGTTGCTACTAATGACGTACCTAATAAGCGAGCCATATCAGCATTACTTAGCGCAAAGCTTCGCGGACTAAATGTTTGTGTAGCAATTGATATGCCTTGCGTATCAGTAACAGTACTTTCAGGAGCTGCACTTGTTTCAATAGCAGTTTGCGATGCAGCTGATTGTTGGCTAACATTACTTGTACTAGTTTGTTGAGCTACAGAGGCTGCTGAGGTTGCAACGCTATTTGCTGAATTTGCAACAGCGGTACTAGTTGAACTTTCAGCAATGTTATTCTGCGTTGTTTGACTAGCCATTGCAGCACTAACTGCAGCTTCGTATTCATTTGCAGCTGGCGTTTGTACATCGCCTGCTGGATTTTGTGAAGTTGCGGTCGCACCACTTGCTTGATTAGCAGTAGTCGCTTCTTTTAACGTTTGGTTATTAGCAGAATTTAAAACTAAATTGTGATCAGTTTGTTCTGAACCATCACTATTATTAGTATTTGCATCCGTGCCAGCATCGGTTGTATCAGCTGATACACCATTGGCAAAAGAAATACCTAAAAGAACTGAGGCTACACCAACAGATAATTTCTTAATGGTGAACCGTTGTTTTTTAGGTTCATACTTCTTAAATTGTTCCTGATGATTATTCCGTGATAACATCAAAATTCCCCCTTAGTATTTTTTATATCGCCAGCAATAAATATAATAAATAACTATAATACTTGTTTATTTACCTTTTCTATAATACTTGTTTTAATTTAAAACACAACCATTCTTTTGTCGATTTTTAATGCAGAAAGTTGCAATCGAGGTTATCGTTCGATAAAAGCTTGATATATTCGCACTTTTGCCTCCTTTAAAAAGCTAAAAAAGGTTTAAGTTTTTTTAAACAAATGATTTTTTTGTCATTTGTTAATCGTTAAGCATTTTACTTTCATTATATCATTTGATAAGGAACTAAAAATCTAACTCTGAGCTAAATTCATACTTTTTACATTAATAATTTATTTATTTTCCTTCTTAATTTCACCAAAATAAAAACAAAAGGCTGGGAGAAAAAGTTATTTTTCTCACCAGCCTTTTGTTAATTCTTAACTATTATTATAAAGATAACATGCGAAATAACTACAGAGCTAGTGTCTAACTACGAACGCTAGCTGTGTCCGCTATCGTTCTAAGTTAGCCATAAGCCCTGTCGAGAAGGTTAATTCCCACTCACTTGTTTAGCTTGTTATCGCTCTTAGTTAAAATTAAAATACTATTTCTCACGCTTTTTCTTCTGCATCCCAGCTAAACCAAAGATACCTGCAAGGGTTGCAAAGGCAAAACCAAATAAAGAATTATTATTTTGATCATTACCAGTTTGGGGAAGAACATTAGCTTTCGATTTTCCTTTTATTGGAATCTGAACTAATCGACGTGAGGCAAAGTGTTGATTTGTAACATGTTGGATTACCCGTTCAACTGGTTTATTTTTCGGCTGATCATCAGTTACCTGTTTGTCACCATTACTTGTTGGTACTATTGATTTAGTAGGTACTGATGGTTCAGTCGGTTGAATTGGAGTTACCGGTTGACTAGGATTAGTCGGTTGTTCAGGAGTAATTGGCATTACTGGTTTAATAGGTTCTGATGGTCGATTATCCTTGGCGTATTCAATTTCAATATTTTTATTTTGATCACTAGGAACAACCATTTCAGTTGGCACAATAGTCTGACTAGCTATATAACCATCAATTTCTGGCACAGAATATGTTGGCCATTCAGTACTACCATTAGCTTGCCAACTACTATAAGTTACCTTACCAGTAACCGCATCAAATGTTGCAGTCCGTATAAATTTAACCGTTTGAGTAATTACCCGTCGTTGTCCATCAGGTAACTTAATAGTAATGAGCCGTATTACCTCTTTTGTTAGGGATTCCATCTTTTCATAAGTAGTTGATGGATTACCCGGAACTTTTCCTGTTGGCGCTTCTTCTCCTGGCTTAACAATGGTCACCTGATGCTCAATCAAAACGACAACATCGGGGATATCCTCATCATTTGCAATAACTGTTGTTGGGATTGATTGTCCCGGTACAAGTTGCCATCCTGCTGGCACAGCCAAATTCACCACAACCGTCTCATCAGTTTTACCCTGGAGAGCAGTTTGACTAATATCACTACCATTTTCATCCCGATAAATAATAAATCCAGTCTGTTCATCAGGCGTATAGGTAATATCAATTGTTTCATCTGTAGTTGTACCCGTGACAGTTTGAGCAGCAATAATACCTTGACTAGGGGTATAGCCAGCAACCGTTTCTGGTGTAAAGGCCACAAATTTACTATTTTCCCATTTAATGTCAATAACTTCTCCAGTAACGAGATTCTTTGTGCCAATTCCTGTTAAAACAACTTTCTGAACGGTTTGTTTATCACCACTCGGCAAATGCTCAATAATTATCCGCTTTACCACCTTACGCTCTTGAATCGGAGTAGTAGCTGGCTCAATAACAATAACAGTTGTCCCGCCAGTAATCTTCACTGACTGAGGAAGTTTTCCAACTACCTGCCAATTAGTCGGAACTTCTGGCTTGAAGGAAACATCACTGTTCTCTTCTCCAGTAATAATCTGTGTATTAATTATTTGATCATTGGCATCTTGATAACTAATAATCTCTTGTCCTTCCTGTGGGACCGGTACCTTATCATACGTGATGTTAACCGTTTCATTTGGCGTATCAGCATTTACCGTCATTGCTGAAACGATCTTTTGACTAGGTACATAGCCCGTAACAGTAACAGGTTGGTAATTAGCCCATTGTAAAGAACCTTGAGAACGCCATGCAGTGTACTTAATTTCACCTGTTACTTCATCAAAAATCGCTGTCCGAGTAAATGTAACTTTTTGTGGAATCGACTGTTCTTCGCCGCTTGGATATTTAATATTGATTGTCCGTGTTGGTGTAACCGTTAGTTGTTCCATTGTTGGATAATTCTTGGATGGATTACCTGGAACTTTGCCTGTTGGAATATCAGTCGTAGGAGTTTCCGGAGTAACAATAGTTGTTCCATGTTCAACCTGAATTACTACAGTTGGAATACCTTCGGCTGTTGCTGTGACAGTCTTTGGAACTTCTTGACTTGGTACTAGCTGCCAGCCTGCTGGAATTTCCGGTTTAACTGCTACTGCCTCTCCAGTCTTTCCGCTAAGTGGACTTGTACTAATTTCATTACCTTCTTTGTCTTGGTAAGAAATAATACCGCTTTGTTCATTCGCTGTGTAAGTAACTTCAATAGTCTCATCTTTTTGACCATTCTTAACTTCAACTGCTGGAATTACTTCTTCACTTGCGGTGTAGCCCTTGACTTCTGCTGGAATAAATTCTTTCCAGTTTGCAGTTAACCATTCTCCATAAGTTACTTGGCCTGTTACATCATCGTAACTTGCGTCACGGTAGATCTTCGCTGTTTGAACTTCTGTACTCTTAGTTCCATCTGGATTAATTACATTGATCGTCCGAGTAATTGCTTGGTTCAACTCATTTTCATGAGCTCCATCAATTTCTTTACCCGTTGGCGTCTTTTCCCCTTCTGGAACTGGATTATTATGGTCAACATTGGTTGTTCCATGCTTAATCATAATTAAAGTAGTCCCATTATCAACAATGATTTCAGTAGGTACATCACTTGGATCACTTGCTACCCAACCTACTGGAATTTCAGGAGTAAATGGAAGTTTTGTTCCTTTTATATGACCATCAATATTAACTGAACTAATTACATTATTATCAGCATCTACGTAGTTAATAGTTTGGCTACTATTTCCCAAAGTAAATATTGCTGTTGAACTGAAGTCAATATTGTAATTTGGATTTTCATGACGAATCTTATTGATTACATCTCCACTAAGCTCAACATCATAAGTCCCAGCTTCAGTTAATTGAGCTGGATGACCATCTTTACTGAATACAAAATCACTTGCTGTTAATCCAGTAATAGTTTGTTGTTGTCCATTTAACACTACAACAACTGAGTAATTATGCGGATCAAGTTCTAAGTCTTGAGTAGTTTGAGAGCCACTTATTGTTGCATTCGTCTTAGCAGGAATAATTACTAATAATCCCTGACTGCCGTCATAGCTGTAGTTATAGTTACTATCAGCTGCTTTGATTGCATCAATCCCAGTTTGACTTAACTCAACTTGGTAAGTACCTACATTTACTGGATTTCCAACAACTTGAATATCTTTATCAGTTAAGTTATATGTTTGACCATTAGAAAGTTTAACTTCAAATTTATCAGGATCTAATGTCACTGCACTTCCTGTATAAGGAGTTTCTTGATTGCCATTAAAGCCAATTGTTGCATTCGCTTTACTAATTGTGACACTAGCTAAACCACTGAAGTTCCAAATGTAGTTATTGTTAGTAGCAATTTTACTTTGACTAGAGTCCTTAAGCTTTAAGTAATACGTACCTACATTTATTGGTTTACCAATCACTTTACCAGTTTCATCAACCCACTCATAGTCATTGGCAGATAAAGTAGGTGCCATAAGATTTACGCCATTGTTAGTTGCGATGTTATTAGTAATCTTATCAACATTAATTACAGGAGTTTGACCATTGTAAAGCACTTCATATGAACCTGAAGTGGTTACATCAGCACTAGCTTTAGTAATGGTGTAAGTACCCGCAACAGGATTACTCCAATCATAATTTGGATGATCTTGTTTAACCTTATTAAGAGCATTTTGGCTTAAAGTAACGTTATAACTGCCTGCATCTACTGGATTTGAGCCAGCACTAAAGACTAAATCACCGGCAGCTAATGGAATATTAATAACTTGACCATTATTAGTGGTGATTTCTAACTTGTAATTATCTACATTCAAGTTAGGTGATTCACCGTTATAAACCATACTATCTGAACCATTTGAAACAATCCGAATTCCAGCAGAAGCTTTTTTAATAATAAAGCTCCCATTACCTGTTGAAGTATAAGTGTAATTCTTTGTTCCAAAGTGCTTTTCAATATTCTGCAATCCTTGGTTAGAAAGGATAACCTCAAATGTGCCAACGCTAGTTGGGGTTCCATTTTCAAATTGTAAGTCACCGGCAGCAGGAGTATAGTCTAAAATTTCACCATCAGCTGTTTTAACACTAATCGTGTAATCATTTTGATTTAAAGTAGTAGCTTCACCATAAATAATAGTTGGCACGGTAGCTTTATCACTTACAGTAATGGTTACAGGCATTTGAATTACATCAAACGGTGCTGTATTGGCATCATCTGAAAGTAACCAGTTGTAATCCAAACTATTTAATTTTCTAATGTTTTCAAGTGCTTGTTTAGTTAACTTAACTTGATAATTACCAACTTCATTTGGCGTAGTTCCTACAAATTCAAGATCTCCATCTTGTAAAGTGTAATTATAGTTATCTCTATTTACTAATCCTGAAATTGAAACAGAGTACTTACTGTAATCAATTGGCTGATCCTCACCAGTATAACGAACACTTTCACTACCATTTAAAGAAATATAAGCATCAACTGGCGTAATTATGTAGTTAGCGCCTTTTGTATGTTGCTTATCAACATCTGTATTGTCGGAATCAGAAGTAATATCTGAATTTTCGTTACCTATAGTGCCGTCAGTTGCAGCAAATTCTTCTGATTTACTATCACCAAAGTCATAATCTGGATAGTATTCTTTTAAAGCATTATAAAGTTTTTGAGTTGGCACTAACTCATAATTACCTACCTGCGTTGGTAAATTATTATCAGAATATTGGGTATCCTTAAATTGTAAATCACCTACTGATAATGGTGTTGGATAAAGAATATCTTTCCCATTCATAGTATCAGTTAAAGCAATTGTAAATTTAGTTGGATCAATTACCACTTGACGACCATATGGCGTAGTTTGAGTTCCACTTAAGGTAATGCGTCCTTTACGAGCATAAATAATGTATTGAGCCAAATCTTTAGTTGACTGAGTAATGTCATAATTTGGATTCTCTTGGTTCAAACGTTTAATGGCTGCTGCACTCAACGTGATTGAATATTTACCAGTTTCAATTGCGTCAGCTCCACCATTAATTACTACATCTGACGGTTGAAGAGTAAACTTCACTCCGTCCGGCGCACTATCATAGCCACCCCAACGAAGTTTTAGATCCTTCATTTGATCTTGATTAGTAATTTTAACTGGATTGCCATCGTATACACTTGAAGCAGTTCCCACAATTCCTACCGTTAATTCTGCAGGAGTAATGCTTAATAATGCTGGTGTATTAGTAAATGTCCAATCATAGTTACTATTAATAGCTTCTAAATGCTTTTTACCTTGATCAGACAAGTATACATCATAATTAGCAGCATCAGTTGGCGCTGGAACAGTCGTCATTAAGTCACCAGCTTGTAGGTTATAATTCAATGGTTGCCCATTGTTAGTAATAATTACAACTTGGAAATTACCAGTGCTTAAGTCCACTACCTTACCTGTATAAGTACTATTTTGAGTACCAATCACCCCAACTTCTGCCGTAGCTTTTTCAACTGTAAAGGCTACGGCATCATTATTGTAAGTATAGTTATAATGATTACTTTCAAGATTCCGAATTTGACCTAAAGCCGTATTAGTTAATTTTACCTTGTAACTGCCAGCATTAGTTGGCACAGCAACTTGATTACCTTGGCTATCTACAAATTCAAGATCTTCAGGCTGTAATGAGTAGGTTTGACCATTTGATAATTCCACACTAATACCGTTAACAACTCCATTGGTATTTGGAATTACTACTGGATTGCCGGTATAAATTGTTGAGCCTGACCCTTCAAGAGTAATAGTTGCCGTTGCCTTTTCGATATGATAATTACCTTCACCTTGATAGTTCCAAGCGTAGTTGGTATTTCCAGTAATCGAATCTTGAACTTTTTGCCAGCCTGCTTGTGTTAAACGAACTTGGTAAGTTCCAATCTCACTTGGTGCAGAAATTACCTTCCCATCTTGTAAGAATTCGTAATCACTTGCAGTTAATTGCAAAGTGCTTGGTAAAGTAATTGTCCCTTCATTTGGATTATTAGTGGTGATTTCTGGAATAAAGTCAGCTGGATTAATGGTTGCTGGTTTACCTGTCCAAGTAATGGTTTGAGTACTAGTATTTGGTAAAGTAATTAAAGCATTCGCTGGTTTAATGGTATATGTACCACTACCAGTAACTTGAACATTTGACCAGTCTAAATTATTAGCATTTACTGCTTTAACTTTATTAATTCCAGTTTGTGTTAATTGAACTGTATAAGTACCTACGTCACTTGGCGCAGTGGTATAAGTTTTTCCATCCTTAACCCATTCAAAATCACCAGTGGTCAAAGTTAGTGAATTGTTTCCAGGAGCTGTAATTGTAACTATTGGAGTATAACCATTTATTGGCGTTCCATCATAAATCTTTTCAGCCGTTCCTCTGAAGGATGCACTTGGAATAGCTTTAGTAATAGTTACTGTTCCAAAGCCAGCCTTACTAAAGTCATAGCCATAGTTATCAGCCTGAACTTGAGCAATATTTGCACGACCCTGGTCAGATAATTCAACTTTATAAGTGCCCACGTTGGTATTAGCACCTACTGCTGTATTAACAAACTGTAAATCACCAGCTTGTAACTGATAAGTTAGACCGTTACCCAATTCAATCTTAAAGTTGGCTGGATCAATCACAGCTGTAGAGCCAGTGTAAACAATATTTTCATTACCAGAAAGAGCTACTGAAACATTGGCATTTCTCGTAATTGATAAAGTACCAAAACCAGCCTTATTCCAATTATAATTGTCAGTTTGTGATTCAAATTTCTTCAAACCGTTATCAGTTAAGGAAATCGTATAAGTGCCAATAGTAGTTGGTTGTGAGACTACTTCTCCTGCTGTATTAGTAATTACAATATCATCAGCACTTAAGTTTACATTTTCTGGAAGATCAATAGTTACTCCATTATTAGTTGTAATAGATAATGGGAAATTCTTGTAGTCAATCGTGACAGGTTGACCATTATATTCATTACTTTGGTTACCAGAAATATTAAGAGTTGCCGTTGCCTTATTAATTACATAAGTGAAGGCACCATTAATATCAGTAAAGTTATAATTTGGATTTTCTTTATTTAGTTTATCAACATAATCTTTGTTCAAAATTAAGTAGTAAGTACCAACATTAACTGGTCGACCTTCAAATTTGACATATTGATCCCCACTCTTGGTATACCAAGCGTAATCATTAGCAGACAGATCATGATTTAAAGTGAAATCAACATCATTGGTTGTATCATGAGCAGTCCAGGTGATTTTTCCATAGACTGTTGTACCCTGAATAACTTGACCATTATATGGACGCTCGTAATTGCCACCAATTGTCGCAGTGGCTTGAGCCTTGTCAATATCGTAATTAGCACTTCCAGTAAAGGCATTATCCGCAAATACTACATTTGAAGTATTATTTTGACCATAGCCTGCTAAACTAAGAATGTACTTTTCAATATTAGAAATACCAGTAGGTGTCAAAGTAATTGTGTAGGAGCCAACGTTACTTGGTGCCGAACCACTATTCCAAGTGTAGTCACCATCTTTAAGAATATAAGTCTTGTTAGCGTCAGTAACACCTGGGAAGTTTACTGTTACTCTAATTTGACCATTACTATTTACTTCAGCAGTTGTAATAGTTTGACCGTTGTATAGACGTGAATTAGCGCCACCCAATACACCGTCTGCTTGAGCTTGAGTAATGGTATAAACAGCTAATCCCGTATTAGTTAAAGTGAAATTAGGATTATCCTTTTGTAAAGTAGCTAGTGCAGAATCTTTAAGTTTTACATAGTAAGTGCCGACATTTTCAGGATTACTGATCGGATTTCCGCTTGCATCTACCCACTCATAGCTATCACTAGTAAGTCCAGTCGTATTTAAAACAACTTCGCGATTGTCAAAGTAAGTAGTAAATTTGAATTTTGAAGGATCAATACTAGTAGTAGGTTGAGCGTCGTAAACCTTGGTATAGTTTCCTGATGTCTGATTGCTTAAAGTACAAGTTGCTGATGCTGGAGTAATAATATAAGTAGCAGTACCAGTAAAAGTTGAATTGCCATCGGCATCGGTCCATTTAGTACTATTATTACCACATTGCTGTATAATTGCTTCTTTTCCCTGATCACTCCAACGCAATTTGTAAGTACCAACATTAGTTGGCATGTCAAGAGACCAAGTTTTACCATTATCAGATGAAAATTCAACCCACCCTGCCTCTAAGGAAGGTGTCACATTAATTGGCCCTATAATTACGGCCATAATTGGAGCATCACCATCTCCATTATTAAGGTCATTAACAGTAATTTGATTACCAGTATATGTTGATTGGTTTTCACCGGACAAAGTTGCCGTAGCCGTAGCCGTAAAGGTTACGTTTATTACGGTCGGAAGAGTATCGACAGTAACTTTCTGGCTTGGAATAGGTCTAGGATAAATAATATTTAATGTAGTTTCAGTTGTTGTACCATCAGGATTAGTAACTATTTGTTTAATAATTCTCGTATAAGGGGTAATTGAGGGTATAGTGTTATATCGTGGCCATTCACCTGTCGTCCAGCCGCTTCCAGAAAAGCCATCAAACACTACACCACTGTCATCAGCATTTACTTTCACAGGTCTAGTAATCGTAGCTGATTGTGTTGTGGTTTGAGTAATTGATGGGGTCCCTGGATTATTAGGCATCGTGATGTTAATCACACGGTTGATGGTTTTTTCTACTAATGATTTAGGTACATAGTAAGTTGTCAATTCATTACGAGCATACCATTGAGAAGCATTGTTAGTAGTAAAGACGGTATTTGAATTATAATTTGGATTAGCGAAGTTTATAGTAGTATATGTACCAGTAGAATTAATATTTGCTATGACATAGTCACTACCACCATTAGGAGGAGTAACAGTAAATTGTCCACCGTTTTCAAAATTCCAATTTCCAGAAATCACATGGAAACCTAAATTTGCCGTATCTCCCTTACTTTTGTCCCATTGCCACTTGCCGCTATAGACAACTTTATTGGTTGTGGGATCAATTGTACCAGTTTGATCATAAAAGACTTGAATTTGTGCATCTGGCGCAAAGGATTGACCATCCTTATCACCACCAGCAATCATAAATTTAGCAGTTACTGTTCTAGTTTCGGTTTTATTTGGAACATAGAAAATAGTGTGAACAGGTTGAGCTTCATAAAAAGATGCAGCTGTAGTATATGCAGTCGAATCTTTAGAAACATCAGTAGTACTGCCATTCCAGCTAGGAAAGACAAATTGATTAGCTGGAATTTTATCAGTGTTTGAAGCAGGACCACCAGTATAAGCTGTATACCCAGTCAAGATCGGTACATCTGCAGTTACACTAGCCCATTCCTGTGGTAAGTTAGTCCAAGTACCAGAAACCACACGGTAACCAGGAGTATTGCTATCGCCTTTTTTAGTATTCCATTGCCATGGACCATAGGTAATATCTCCAGTTGCCAAATCTTTTGTAGCTTGGCGAGTATAATAAACATCTAAGACTGCAGAAGTAAAGGCGTTCCCATCTTCGGTATAAGTACCGTCCTCATTAACTTTAGTCTTAACATAATTTACTGTTACAGTCCTAGTTTCTTGTGCTTTTGGATCAGTATCGGTTACATTTTGAGTTCTATGAATTAAGTGAATAACAATATTTGCATCAAATAATGAAGGAGCTGCCTCAGATGTCCATTTATAATTCGGGATTGTCCAATTACAATCTGGCTTTGTGAACGGTATATTATAACTACCATTAAAGGTTACCCCAGCTGGTACTTCACTGACTCCAACAGATTGATATGTTCCTGGATTTACGCCCTCTGGAAACTTAAGATCGTTACTATATCCACCGTTACCAGGATTTTTTATATCAAATTGAACAATCTGTTTATTTTCCGTATCGTCCCAGTAAGTAATTGTAAACTGCATTTGTTGAGTAACAGTAACATTAGCAGTAGCGGGAGCAGTTACGGCAGTGTATTGCTGGCCATTCACAGAAACTGGATAAGTTGCAATAACTTTAACATTATATGTTCCTACTTGATTCCAGTTTGGTTCACTATTATCAGCAAATTTAAATGTAGTACCTGCCGGAAAATCAGCCACATTAGTAACCAAATCTTTAGCTGTTAAAGTCTTCCCCTTATAGGTAGTCTTATCTTGAATTTGAAGATTTTTCTTTTGATCTACCGGGATAGTAACAACTTGGTATGTAGCAGTTGCATAGTTAACTAAGTGATTGTTGTGACCAGTTACATCATCAACAGGGTCAGTTGAAACTCTCTTTAATACATAGTTATGTTCAGTAACATAATCCTCAAGTTTTTGATCAATCATGTCTTTGTAACTATTAATGGCATCCGTCATGTTACTTGCGCCAGCTGCATCATAAACAACAGGGAACGAAATGGTTGTACTTTGCCCACTATCTGCATTATTAATAGTAATATTATGTGTATTATTGTTTTTATTGGATAAAAGAGTGTAGAGATTACCACTAGCTAAAATGATTGGCTGAGTAAAGCCACCATTAGCAATACCCAAAGTGTTTAACTTATTAGCAGTAAGTGTAGAGTTATTGCCGAGATAAACGACTGACTGAGTATTATTTATGACATTCGATGCACTGGTTACCTTACTAAAGTCCCAGTTAGAAAGATCAACATATTGAGCCGATGAACCAGCAAACAAAACTGACATATTGGTAACATTGCTCGTGTTCCAGTTAGCAATCGCACTTGCATCAACCAATGATCCTTCATTAGCAAAAGTTGCGTAAAGATTAGTTACCTTACTGGTATTCCAGTTTTCCAAACCATGCAGGCTAGTTAGAGCCTGGTTAACATTAAATGCCTGATTCAAATCAGTTACATTGCTAGTATCCCAATTAGCTAATGCACTAATGTCAGTCAGATAATAATCATTCATAAAAATGACGCCCATGTCAGTTACATGGCTTACATTCCAATTTTCTAGACCTTGTAAGTTCGTAAAACTATTATTAGCAAATGCAGTGTTGAGTTTTTGTAAACTATCAGTCTTCCAATTGCTTAAAGGAGAAAGATCTGTAACTTTGTTAACATTGTTGAAAATCCGAGTCATATTCGTAACTTTTTGAACATCCCAATTTTCCAAACCAGTTAAGCTAGTCAAGCCCGTCGCATTTTGGAATAGAAGGGACATATTAGTCACATTGGAAACATCCCAATCGCTGACTCCAGTCAAAGATGCTAGCTTAGTAGCACCACTAAAAGTGTTCTGCATTGAAGTAGCACTACTAGTATCTAAACTATTGGTATCTAAATTAGTCAAAATAGTGTTCTTTTGGAAAGTACCATTTAAATTAGTACTTGCGAGCTTAATCTTCTTGTCATCAGTCTTACTAAAAGCAATCGTAGTAGCATTTTGCCAGCTTTTAATTAAATCGTTAGAGATCGACACTTGAAGATTATTAGTTGATTTTCCAGCTTGCTCAAAGTCAGCTTCATTAGGCACAATAATATGAGTTTGATCCCCAGTATAGCCAGTTAATTGGTAATAATTACTTCCATTAAACGTTGTATTCTGTCCTGTCCACTTAGAAGTATCTAATGTCCCCCAAGTAGCAGAATCATATCCACCGTTAGTAGTAGTGGCAGCAGCTTGTGTTGTTGCAACCTGATTAGTATCTGCCGTAGTTTCTACATCGAGAGTAAGCAAAGCATTTTTATTTTCTTCATTATTAGTTTTACTTGTAGAAGAATTGGAATTTGAGCTTTCAGTATTCTGAGCAGTTGTAATCTTTTGTTCACTGGTTTTAGTAGTATCATCTACAACAGTTTTCTTCGTTTCATCAGTATTTTGGGCAGTCTCAACCACTGAACTTTGCGTTTGCGCCGGTTCTGAAATTGAAGTGACAGAATCGCTATCTGCTTGAGTTGTTGTTGGGGTAGTCGTATCTGCTTGGACACTAGCATTTACTACTGCAGTTGCCCCAAAAGCCAACATAAATGTGGCACAAGCGGTAATCCACTGTTTCTTAGCCTTATATAATTTATAATTCTTATTTTTTGGAGTCATGCTCCGTAAAGGATTATTTTTACTCATAAGATCTCCCCCGTTTCTTAGTCATTTATCTTCTTATAATTATAGCCTAATCCCAATCCTTTTAAATTAGTTTTTTATCATCCTATTAATTTAATAGGCAAACAGAATTTATACTTGACATTCTTAAGAGCAAAATTAATAAAAAACGAATGGTCGCTTTACGCTTAATACCATCCGCTACCGCAATACATTAGTCATTGCTTTTCGTTGTTTCTTTCGGTTGCTTCTTTGCAAATAGGTGATACACAAGTCGGGCAACCAGTGCTTGTAAAACAATCGTGACTACGCTTTGTGCAAGTTTTCTTTCCCATTTCATAATTTTAGCTCCCTTATTCAAATCATGCCTTGTAGTTAAAACTAAACTTCTATCACTTTAATTATACTCGCTTTTTATTACTTTGTTTAATAGAGTCTCCTATCTAAACATTGAATAAAATTATTAATTATCATAATAGTCTTTAATTTGCCAATATAAGCACAAAAAAAGCCCCTTTTATTCGAAAATTACGAATAAAAAGGGCTTAAAATTACCACAATGTTGTCTTTTGACTAATTATAATTTTATTATTAATTTTCCAGATAATTTAATGGCTTATCAACATTAACCTTTGTTCCTTGATACTTTTTAGCAATCCATTGTTGTATTTGCTTATTATGGTAAAGCTTGACTAACTTCTTATATTCTTTATTATCACGATTCTTCTTAGCAGTTGCTAAAACATTAATGTTATCCTTCGTGCTTTGATCAACTTTTTCGTGATAAATAGAATCTTTCAACACATTTAAATGACCAGTTAAAGCAATCGTATTACCGATTAATACTAAATCAGTTGACTTTAATATCCGTGGTCCGGTGGTATCATCAATTTCTTTAAATTGAAGGTTCTTTGGATTAGCCGCAATCTCATTAGTTCCACTGGTTGCCCCAAAGCCCGGCTTCAATTTTATCAAGCCTGCACTTTGTAAGAGCAAGAGGCCACGCGCCGTGTTTGCTGGGTTATTAGCGATCGCAACTGTGGCACCATCTGGAATATCTTTAACACTCTTATACTTATCTGAATATAAGCCCATTGGTTCTAAATAGGTAGTTCCAATCGCCGCTAATTGTGCTTTCTTATTTTCCTTATTATAAGCTTGCAGATATGACCATGATTGGAAAGCATTTACGTCAATTTCACCACTAGCAGTCGCCCGGTTTAAGGCTACGGGATCAGTAAAGCTCTTGACCTTAATCTTCAAGCCTTCACTTTTGGCCTGTTTACTATTTGCAATGTGTTGCCAAACTTGGACATCTGGGCCAATCGTTCCAACAGTAATCTCATCGTTGCGGGCAAACCCACCATTAGCGCCCACACTAAGTCCAGCCGCAACTAAAATCACTACTACAATACCAACAATCCACCAACCGGTATGCTTTTTCTTTCTCATCATAACTACCCCTTTACTTTTGTTTTCGCTATTCGTCATAACTAGTCGCAATAGCCAACGGGATTCGACATGTCGTTATTCTCGAGAAATCCTTAGTCAGCTTTTACCAAAATTATTATTATTCAACCACGTGCCGTTCAAATGGCTGATCTGAAATCCCTTCATCAAGAATCTTCTTTGACCATTCCTTAGCAGAGAACAATGAATGATCACGGTAGTTACCACAAGATTCAATCGTTGTTCCCTGAACATCTTCCCACTTAGTCTTGTAGGCAATTTCTTCAAGTGAAGACTTCAAGGCCTTGGCAACTTCAGTAGTTGAGTGTTCGCCCCACGTAATTAAGTGGAAACCAGTCCGGCAGCCGAATGGGGAACAATCAATTACACCATCCAAACGGTCACGAAGCAAGCCAGCAAGTAAGTGTTCAATCGTATGTAAACCAGCAGTTGGAATTGCATTTTCATTTGGTTGGACTAACCGTAAATCATAGTTGCTAATCTTATCTCCCTTTGCCCCTTCTTCAACGGTAATTAAACGAACGTAAGGTGCCTTAACCTTTGTGTGATCTAGTGTAAAACTTTCAACTTTAGCCATAATAAATCTCTCCTTTTCTGCCTGACGAGGATGAATCTTGGAACTAAAAAATCCCTAGGAACGGCACAATACAACCAATTCCTAGGGACGTTTAATCTTCATTAACGTGATACCACCCTAATTTAGCCCTATCTCACAATAAGGCCCGCAAGAAGTACATAAAAATACTCCAGCACGGTAACGGGTGCTAATCGCTTGCTGCTAACATATATGCTCACAGCATCAGTCTGCTCCAAGACCATCTTCATTATTTGCTACCATACTAGTTCTCATCTTCCCTAGCTCTCTGTAATGGTATTAAATAATTACTCATCTTTTCTAAGCATTTTCTAATTTAATTATCATTATAATATCCTTATCCTTACTAATTGTCAACACCTATTTCAAAATTATTCCCGATATAGCATTCTTAACGTTTTAGCATCATTTTTAGTTATTCCGTTTTTGATGTTTCGTGGGATCATCACACTATGTTCATATTCTGGAGCATGGGCTAAACCAAGGGCATGTCCCAGCTCGTGTTGCGCAACCTCACTTCGAAATTCTTTATTAGTATAGTCTAACTGATTAGGGTCCAAAGTTGAGGTTGCCTTATGCAGGGTATTCGTAGTCGGATCATATTCAGTCCGGGTTGAGCCGAGTTCAGATGTTGTATAGCCAACACCATTGTTTCCTGTATTATTTCGTGCTAAATCACCATCGGCCGCAATAATATTGGCCTCATCTTCATTCTTAGTCCAGCGGATATGAACTGCTTTCGTCTTATTCCACTTTTTGACCGCATCACGAAAAGCCCACTTTAATTTTGGATCAGCAGTTTCCATGTAAATAGTAATATTCCTTTTCTTCCACCTAAATCCTTCAAGCGGTGTCGGTGTATTTTCTGGGATTCTTAGCCGTTCTGCATTTGGTCGTTGGCCGCCATTAGAAAACTGAAAATCATTACTATCAGAAGAATCCTGACTAAAAAATGATGATTGGAAAGGTTGGGAAGGCGCATCTGCATCAGCAAGGACATGATAATCGCTAATTCCAACCATCCCCGCGACTAAGAGTGCTACTAAAAATCGACGCATTTAATCATCCCCATTCCATAAAGTTAGAAATGACAACACGGTTCGAGGCGTTCTTGCCAGAAACTGACAATCCAGTTCTGGGAGAAAAAGCCGATCACCGTTCCAATATTAAAAGCAAAGATTGCATGATTTTTAAGAGAACATAACAAGATAATAATAACGGGCAAAATAATATTAAAGTACTTCGTGAATTTAAGACTGGCGCGGCGCTTTAAATAGACTGTCAACTTATCATGCGGGTGAAAACAACAATCACACTGTTGATAAAGTGCATACCCGGCAAAGGCAATCACTAAGCCAAGCAGGTCAAAACCGAAACGCAGAAAAATGTTCATTGTAGCTATTCCCCAAAATCGCCATAAGTTCGCAAAGAGTTGCATGAAAATACTGTAGGGAACTAAAAATGTTAACTCCCAGCCAAATTCTTTAGGAACAAATTCGCCAACCAAAAGAATATTAAGGGCAATGACAAATAGCCCCTCTGTAAAAATTGTCTCTGTCATATTCCAGCCCATCATATGCATAATATTGACGATGGAGGCTGGCCAGGGCATACTCCCTAAGTTTGTTACAATCGTCATTGAATGACCAATTGAGTTTAAGACAATCGCCAGTGCTAAAAATACATACCGACGCATTTTTATCATCCCGTTTACGCTTATTCTCTATCACAGTATTTTAGCACGCTTATTGATTTTATGCGTTTATCTTGTCCTTAATTTTTGTAAGTATGCAAAAAGGCTGGAAGAAAACTTTGTTTTCTCTCAGCCTCAACTGTTTTCGCAAACAATAGCAAGATAATGTGGAAAATAATCACAAGGCTCGATACGAACGATAATCAGCCCGTGCCGTGCTAATTATCGCTCTAGCTTAGCCCACCACCTTGTCGAGGAGATTATTTCCCACTCCCCTATTGTTTCAATCAGTTTTAAATATTAATCGCGTTCAAAGCCATCCATAATAATGTAAGACTTGATTGCTTCACGCTTATCCATTGCTTCATAAGCTTCTTGAATTTGGTCAAGGTCGAAACTCTTAGTAAAGACCTTACCAGGGTTAATGTCACCATCAAGAACAGCCTTTAACAATACGTCCTTGTCGTAAGTGGTTACTGATGCTGGACCACCGCCGACAATAGTGTTGTTGTAGAATGGCATCGTCATGTCCATCTTTGGGGTATGAGGTAAACCAACCCGACCAACGATGGCACCTGGACGACCAACTTTCATGGCAGTATCAGTTGATTGTTCAGTACCAACACATTCAAGGACAGCATCAGCACCGGCACCATTTGTAAGTTCCATGATCTTTTGAACCGCTTCGTCACCACGTTCAGCAATATTGTCAGTAGCACCAAATTCCTTAGCAAGAGCTTGACGGTCAGCATGGCGACTAGTAGAAATGATCTTCTTAGCGCCCCGCATCTTAGCAGCAATAATCGCACAAAGACCAACAGCACCGTCACCCATTACAACAACCGTATCACCATCACTAACGTTTGCAACTCGTGCAGCGTGGTAACCTGTAGCCATAACATCAGCAAGGGTTAAGAGGGACTTAAGCATTCCTTCACTGTAGTCACTTGGCTTGCCCGGAACTTTAACAAGTGCCCATTGACCGTGTTGGAACCGAACGTATTGAGCTTGCACACCAGAGCTAAAGTTTTCACCATGGCTTTGGCAAGAACCGTCGAAGCCTGCGCGACAGGCAGCACAATGACCACATCCGTGAGTAAATGGTGCAATTACAAAGTCACCCGGTTTGACAGTAGTGATATCTTCACCGACTTCTTCAACAATTCCAATTGCTTCATGACCAGAATTTTCAGAATCTTTTTCGACAGGATTGATTCCACGGAAGTTCCATAGGTCAGAACCACAAACACAAGTCCGTACGACCTTAATAATCACGTCATCAGGCTTTTCAATTGTTGGGCGGTCAACATCAACAACCTTCATTTGACCCGCCTTTTCAAAAATAGCTTTTTTCATTGAAACAACCTCCTTTTTTTATTATTTTAAACCACAAATTTCAATTAGAAAAATACTTTTTATCGATATTCTTCCATTCATTATCTGCATAATTTATGTGCGTTCAAATTACACTGTTCAAATAAATATAACAAATTTTATTGAATTATTTTAGTCATCATTGTATCATGATCACAATAAATAAATTAAGTTAATCATTTTTGTAATTTTCGTTAGCATACTTCTTTTGAAGGGAGTGGTTAATCAATAGCTTTAATGTGTGTTTAGTAAATTTTTGTCACTTTTTGTTCACTTATATATCCCCATCACCTATTTAAAAGGACGTATAATTACTGAACATATAATTTTCTACTTTAAGAATTTACTGGTTGATTTGAGAGATAGAATATTCATTAATACAAATACCGTTACAAGACAATCTCTAATTAAACTTTCTAAAATAAAAACAACCTCGCATTGAGGTTGTTTTTATTTTAAATATCTTAATTTTTAATTGCTTTTAAATGGTGATATAAAAGTACTTGCCGTGCAATTGGCTGAGCAATCACTGCTTCAACTACAAAGGCAATCGCAAAGTTACGTGGCCAATTATTAAAATAAGTATGTAGTGGTAATGTAAAAACTTGCTGTTGCCCAATCCATGTCCCAATCATGGTCATAACAGCTGAAACAATCAATACATTGCACAGGATATTAATTGTAATTTGAGTATTAAAACTGTCTTTTTCACTAACAATCGATTTTTTTAAGAAACTAGCCGGTTTGCTAGCCAATAGCACAACGATAATAATACTTAGCCACATTTCTGGGATTACTGCTAAAACTTGTTTATAATGCTGGATCGTAAATCCTGTTTCCAACATTCCAATTATTGGCGCAATGATATTAACAGAAACAATTGAAACAATCAGTAAAAACAGGACAAATTCATTTCTATTTTGCGGTAATTTTAAATAAAAGTCTTTCATTTATATTTTCTCCTTTATTAATAACACAAAAAAAGTCCAGCCACTCAAATTGAGTTTGCTGGACCATTATACGCGAAACTAGTTTTATTATAACAAACTAAAGGATCTATTTCCAAGCTTATTTAGTAGATTCTGTTGCGATTCGTTCAAAATTGCTCTCAAGATCCGTATTAGTCGTTGGATGACAATCTGGATCACCGTTATTTGATTGGTCAACTAATACAACTGGTTTACCATTGTGGAAGGCAAAGAAGTATGTAATTCGATTTGGCAATGGCGGTTCTGTCCCGTCATGATTATAGATCGCTACAACATTATATTCATAATCACCCTTACCCGATGGTGCCCAGCCAATCAAACCAGATTGACCTTCTACTAACTCTTTGCTCAAGCCATCTGGGTATGTCATTCCTGTTGAAACCTTCAGCTCGTTTTGACCATCATATTGCTCGTAGGATTGGTGCATTGTCGGTCCCCATTTTTGCATAAATGATGCCAACTGTTCATTCTTTTGATTATTCCATAATGAACTATCGTGGTGTGACTCACTGCTACTACTTGTGTTATTAGTAGCGGTAATACTTTGACTGCTACTAGCTTCTGAATTATTCTTTGCAGTATTGCTATCGCTTTGAGTGTTTTGGTTTCCACAACCAGCCAGTGCAACACCCAAGCCAGCAATCGCAAAAATCCCTATTAACTTTTTCAATTTGATCCTCCCGAAACATAAATAAAGACCAGAAAGAATGCTTCCCTATCCTTTCCAGTCTAGCTATTAATCTTCAACCTTTTTTGCATCATTCATAGCCTTCATGATAGAAGGATTCTTAGAATGACAATCCTTGATCATTTGGATATCTTCTTCACTTAATTCAACAGTGTATTTAGCCATGATTTTCCCTCGCTTTACTTAAAAAAATTACACCCTTACTATATCACATCACAGGAGCAGTGTCTGTCTTAATTCGTCAAAGGTTAATCCAAGTTGAGCTCAAAACCCATATGTTTATTGTCAATTTTGTCATCAATATAAATCGTTCCGCGTTTTATAAAGCCAATATCCTGACCTATTTTTTGGACAGGAATATTTTTATAATGCGTATCATAACGGAAATTCCTTACTCCCTGCAAATAACCAACCGTAAGTAAATTAGAAAAGATGTATTTTCCAAAACCTTGACCATTTTTAGAAGGAAGAACTGCTAGTCGATGAATGATCGCATATGGCTCATTCGGCTTTAACCATGATCCATCTTTAATCTCTTCATATGTTTGTTCCGGAGTTAGTTGTAAAGTAGCCGTCCCAACAATTTTTTGGTTATCAATTAACACCCAATTATAGCCAGCTTTAATATCATTTTCCATCGTTTTCTGGAAAGGATGACCATCTTGCCATTGAGGATTCCCCTTCTCTTTTAATTGCGCTCGAGCTTGCTCAATAATTTCCATTACCCTTTGAAGATCATCCTGGTTTGCCCGTCGTAAGTAAATTGCCATTATACCTTCTCCTTAATCATCTCTCATTCCTAAACAACAAAATCTTAATACATTAATGTATGGTCATTTTATCATGATTAATTATTGAACTGGTGTGGCTTTAGATAAGTTTAAGCGTTTCGTCACAACGCTTTCATTTTAAGAAGAAACTCTCATATTTATCCATAATAAAAAGGCCTCCTTGGGGATTGGGAGACCTTTTTATTTAACTTTATTATCGAATTTGTTCAAACTTAGTCGCTTTATGATCAATTCCTTGACCAGCATTGGCAATCTGATAAGTAAAGTTACCAGACCGCATCTTTTTGCCTAATGCTAACATGTGATTATATTGCCACATCGAAACCTTCCCATTCTGGAGTTTCGAAAGAGTCAAGCGATTTCCTTGTGCCTTATAATTCCACTTACCATCCTTAGCGTTATCTTGGTAGGCTTGTTGAAAATCACTAGCACTATTACTTGCTTTAATTGCTGTATCTTTATCCGGAGTAACAACAACCTGATCTCCGCTTGTGGCAAAGGTCATATAGGCATTCTGATTACCCGACACTGATGTATACTCATAAACGTGACCAGGAAGGCGTTTAGCCACTGTCCGACTGGCATAGAGGTAAAAGCCACCAATGACAACCATTACTGCTACTAAAACAGAAATAATAATTTTTGTCTTTTTTTGCATTTCTTATCCCCTATTACTCATCGTCAGAAGTGTCGGTGTCTTGATCGCTAGTAGTAGCTTGACTGTGGCTATCTTCATCGTCACTGCTGCTTTGACTGCTGTCATCGCTGCTTTCACTTTCGCTGCTACTGCTACTATCACTATCTTCGTCATCCTTAGTGCTGCTACTATTGCTACTATCATCGTCATCATTGACACTAGCGTAGACATGGATCTCGTTGCCATCTTTTTCAATGTAAACTGTCGTATCCTTCTTAGCTTTTGAACCTAGGGCACTTTCAATTTCACTAAGGATCGCATCATAGTCATTCTTCTTAGCATCTTTTAAGATCGCTGCTGAATCAACATTAAGTTCATCAGCATCACTACCGCCATCCCCTTCATCAAAGGATAACTTGTCATTATCATTAGCATCGTTCAAGCCACTTACAATGTCAGAAGCATCGATTGATGAAGATTGATGTTTTTTATGCTTAAGGGACTTAGTTGAGCTAGATTGACTAGCACTTTGTTCATTATCATTATCATTGTCATCGTTATTAAATGAATTTACTGCGCCTGCCTTGTAAATTGTTGTCGAATGATCAGCATTATCGTAATTCTTGACAACAGATTGTGGTTGAACAGCAATATTTACTGTGGTTGGCCCATTATTAATTGTAATTTTGGTCTGGGCAACAACATTTGGATTTACATTGGGATCATAACCAGCAGGAACGCTTCCTTCACGACTTAAGATAAGAACATCCCCAGCAAAAATCAAATTAGCATTTTGAATATTGTTATCGTAGCAAAGCTTAGCAACTGAAATTCCCGTTGCTGCTGAGATTCCCGATAAAGTATCACCCCACTGAATAATATAACGAGTGCCATTAAGGTTATTGGTATTAATGTGTTGCATCGCCATGTTATTAGAAATTTGTTCAGGGGTATTAGCAATCCAATTAGTAATATCTGCTTGCTCTTCTGGTGATCCACTGGCATTATCAGCCTCAACAGTTGCTACAGAGCTAATCATTACTGACCCTGCCAAAACAGCAGTCATAAAAGTAGCTGCTAGTTGCTTCTTGCTTAACTTCATAAAATTATCCTCCCTAATAGTACCTATTCCTATTAATATAGAAATAATTTTACTGCTATTGGCATAATTCTTCAAATGCAGGTATGCTCTTCTCTATTTGGCGCTTGCTTTAATAAGATAAAACGAACCAAAAACGGCAACTAATGCATAGATTGCCCCAACATACCCAATCTGGTTAATTTGAACAAAATTGATACTGATCGATGCCGTTAAAGAACCGATCGATACTCCAATATTCGTACAGATAGGGTTTAATGAAGAAGCGAGATTCATTGCTTCTGGGTATTCCCGATCAGCAATGTTAAGAAACATTACTTGCAGAATTGAACCGGGCATCCCCAGAACAAAACAAATAACACATAATAAAAGGATCCCTAACCATGCAACATGGAACATTGCATTCATCAACAATAAACAAATAAGGACGGTACTACTAATAATAGTAAGTTTAGTGATCCCAAAACGGTTTGCAATTACGCCGGCACACATATTACCAAGAATAAACGTAACTCCAACAAGTCCTAACAACCATGTTAAGTTAGTCGTACTAAAGCCAAGAACAGTAGTAATGATTGGGCGAATATAAGTATAGAATGTATATTCGGCGGACATCAAAGTTACCATTACGATAACCCCAAGAACTATCCGCCGATCCCTAAACAGTTGAACTTGGTTACCTAACGAAGCATTTTCTTGACGACTATTCCGTGGTACTAGCCAGTATAAAAAGCCACAAATAATTACGGTTAAAACTGAGATTAAGGCAAAACTATCCCGCCATGAAAAAGCATTACTAATTGCCGTGCCAACTGGGACCCCCACAATCGTAGCAATACTAAAACCTGCAAATGTTGAAGCAACCAGCATTGCTCGCTTTTCAATTGGGGCAATCATACTTACAAAGACAAGAATCAATGAAATGATCGTCCCCGCGACCGCAGCTGTTACAATCCGCGAAACAAATAGCCAAAATAGGTTCGGTGCAACAGCGGTTAAAGTATTACCGATTAAAAAGATTAACATTAGCACCATCAAAACCTTGAAGCGATCAAACTTACCTGTCAAAGTGGTAATTAAAGGCGTGCAGATAGCATAGATAATTGCAAAACTAGTAACTAAAAAACCAACTGTTGATAATGAAGCCTGATAACTCTTGGCAATATCAGAAATAACCCCCACAACCATAAATTCATTGCAGCCTAATAAAAATGCGGTTAAGACAAAGACAACGGACTGCAAGCGAAATTTAGACATATCCTTAGCTCCTTTCGTACAAATAAAAAAATGCTGGAAAAATACCGACAAAATCAGTATTTTTCCAGCAACCTACCTTCGAACGTGCCTTCTGATAAACAAAAGGCATATCTACAAATTGTAGTATAGCAAAGGATTATTTGAGTTTCAATTCCTATTGAAGGATAGTATCTGTCAAATTTTCATAGAGCGCCTAAAACATACAGCCTTCTAGTATGTAGAAGTATACCCTTCTGTACTGTAAACATTACTTAAAATATTGTACAGTGTTATTATGGATATATTATCTTTGTAAGATATTTGCAAGGTGTTCATATAATTCATCAACCACAAAAGCTCTCATGCTATGGCAGTAGCAAGAGAGCTTTTTTCTGTCATGTAGATTACTATGCTCCTTATACGCTTTCTGAGCCAGCTGATAATAATCGTCAAAAGATTATGCGTTAACCTCTTTTAGACTCATAAATAGAACAGCCTACTATTAGCTACATAAAGGCTTTTCCTAGTATAATGGGAATAATTAGATATATTATTCATAATAAAGGAATGATAATTAATGATAGTAGAAGGAATTAATCTTGATAAAATTAAAGAACAAACAGCAACAGGTTTAACAGAATTATTAGATCAAGCTCAGTTAGAAAAAGATGACCTCGTCGTGTTAGGGCTTTCAACTAGTGAAGTCCATGGCGGAATAATCGGAAAGGACTCTAACATTGAGATTGCTCGGGCGATTGTTTCGACAGTTGTTAATATCTTACGAAAACACCACCTTCACTTAGCAGTTCAAGGTTGCGAACACCTGAACCGGGCACTTGTTGTCGAACGGAGTGTAGCTAAAGAGCGCGGTTTTGAACAAGTTACTGTCTTCCCTTCGCTCCATGCAGGAGGAGCAGGACAAATTGCTGCTTTTGAAAGCTTCAGCGATCCGATTGAAGTTGAACACATTACTGCTGAAGCTGGCATGGACATTGGTGACACCTCAATTGGCATGCACGTTAAGTTTGTCCAAGTTCCAATTCGCACGTCTATAAAACAAGTCGGTTTAGCCCATACGACCTATCTCCGTAATCGACCAAAATTGATTGGTGGTGCGCGTGCAAAATACGAGTGGGATCCGTTTGACAATAAATAATTTTAATTAGCCATTCTGCAATAAGGATGGCTTTTTATTTATACCAACTGCTCCAAAAAGCTAGTCCCATACTCACCGCGAGCCAAATTAAAATTATCCAGCACAGTTGCGCCAAAATCAGCAAATGTTGGACGAGTACCCAATGGCCCGCTTTTTTGCATTGATGGAGAATAAACCAGTAATGGGACGTTTTCACGAGTATGGTCTGTGCCCCGAAAACCAGGATCATTTCCATGGTCGGCAGTAATAATTAATAGATCATTACTTTTAAGATTATGCAAGACTTTTCCCAGTCGCCGATCAAAATCCATTAACGCCTGTCCAAAACCTTGCGGATCACGACGATGACCATACAGCGTATCAAAGTCAACTAGATTAGTAAAACAAAAACCAGTGAAGTTTTGTTTCATCACTTCATCAACGTGATTCATTCCATCCATATTACTTTCATTATGGTAAGTTTGGATAAATCCATGTCCTGAAAAAATGTCATTAGTTTTACCAATCGCAATCGTCGTATAACCGGCTTGATGAAGCTGGTCGATGACTGTTGGGGATGGTGGTTCTAACGTGAAATCACGGCGATTAGCAGTTCGAATAAAATGATCTTTATCTGGGCCAATATAAGGACGTGCAATCACCCGACCAACCTGATAATCCGGACCATTTAACAGTGTTCGAGCAAAGCGACAAATCTTACAAAGTTCTTCGACAGGAATTACATCTTCATGAGCCGCAATTTGCATTACTGAATCGCCAGAAGTATAGACAATCAGTTCCCCAGTGTCCATTTGTTGTTCACCATAGTCATGAATTACGTTGGTACCGGAATATGGTTGATTGACAATCACTTTCCGTCCAGAAAATTCTGCAATCTGATCGATAATTGCTTGAGGAAAGCCTTGCGGGAATGTCGACAACGGTTTAAAAACAGGCAGTCCCATCATCTCCCAGTGACCATCCATACTATCTTTACCAGCTGAAATTTCGATCATTTTGCCATAATAAGCTAAAGGATAAGGGGCGTTAGCGATCCCTTGAATTGCTTCTTTACGTAAATTGCTAAGTCCTAGTCGTCCAAGGTTAGGTAATGACAAGTTTCCTTTGTAAGCCGCGCCAACGTGACCTAACGTATCTGCCCCTGTGTCATTAAACTTATCCGCATCAATCGCCGCACCAGTTCCGACTGAGTCTAAAACAATTCCAAAGATGCGTTGATATTTTTTGTAATTCCTCATTAATCTGTTGTGCCTCCTTCATTATCAGCTTCACCACTAGCCCATACTTTGGTTGCATAAATCGAATTAAATAATAAGGCCGCTTGCAAAGCAATTTGCGATAAGTCACCACCAAAAGTTCCAATGTGAACACCCATTTGGAAACGAATTGCCAGAATAATCCAGTAAATAATGTTTGCTGTATTAACCCAAATCCAGAGTGACCAGTTTTCTTGGTATTTAAGGATATAAAGCAATTGAGCAATAAAGCTAACCACTAAATTAAACGAATCAAAATATGGAAGCTGTCCGCGGAAGAGGCCAATAACATACCAGCCGATGAAATAAGCAACTACCACCCCTGCAAAAACCCAACGTCGTGCTTGCGGGCTAAAACGTTTAGTTGCATCATCATGCCCCCACATAAACCAGCCAATTGGTTGAGAAATCACGTAGAAAATGTCCATGACAAAAGTTCCCCAGGTGTGACTTTGCCAAGCAATATAAGTCATCGCAGCACACTGAATGAAGCCAAAAATAAAAGTCACTTTCCGCCCTTTCATTCCATAAACAAGGGCAATTGTGCCAAAAACTCCAGAAAGCATGCCGATCCAACTATCCGGTGCGATTAAATAAACACCTACTTGGAGCAAGAGCAAAGTTGTCACGTAAATTATTTCAAACTTCTTCCAATTACTAAAAAGTTGTGTAAAAAGCCAGCCATGATCATTAGTTGTATTTGTCATATTAATTTTCCTCCAGACTTTGATCACTTAAGATATCGAATGCAAGTTTAAGTGAAGCCATTTCACCCCGAGTCATGAGATCAGCCCCATTAACCAGATCATTAACCCCCGTTGCAAGGTCTCCTTCGTATAGGACAACATTATTTAGGATCGACAAAGTTTCCATTCCACGTTGACGACCAATCGTTAACAGGGTACTTGATTCCATATCGGCGCCAACAATCCCCTTCTCAGACCAAAAAGCTTCTTGTTCTGCATTGTCATCCATATAAAAACCATCATGTGAACGAATGATCCCATAAACTGCTTTAGGCGCATATTTATGTGCTAAGGCCATTAATTTAAATGAAGGGACAGCAGGATAAATTTCTGGGACATACTTTTTAGTTAATCCATCATCACGGACTGCTCCTTCGCCAATGATTAATTTGCCTAAGCCAATCCCTTTTTGCATTGCACCAGCAGACCCTACACGGATCACGTTCTTAACATTAACGTTATGCAGTTCTTCAACTCCGATACCCGCAGACGGTGCGCCAATCCCAGTTGACATTACTAAAATTCGTTTATTTCGGTAAGTACCAATTATTGACTTATATTCCCGGTTAAATGCCCATTCCTGAACATTTTTCAAAAATTCGGTTGCTTTATCTACTCGTGCAGGGTCACCAACAATTACTGCACTATCAGTGTTAATTTCTGTGGTTAATTGTGTATGTGGTTGTTGTTCTTCCATCATAATTAATCCTCCGTTTCCACAATCTGTTGCAAGGTTTGTAAGTCGGTGATTTTAATAATTGAGCGATCGATTTGAATTACATTAATATCAGCTAACTTCTTCAAGACACGATTTATATTCCGATATGAGGTATCAACTTCATAAGTGATTTTTTCTCGGGTAATTGGAATATGTTCATGAGCACAGTAAAGTAGAAATAATCCAATTTGCTGTAATGCAGAGTGCATACTATAACGCTCCATCCGTTTTGTAAGATGATAAATCTGCTCGGAAAGATTATGAATCAGCCTATCAGCAAACCTATGATCTTTCTGCGTCCACTCAACGAAATCACTATTCCGAATACTTAGGACCGTAATTGGTGAAATATTAATAATTGATGCACTGTAAGGACGATTGATAATTGCTTCTTGTTCGCCGAGAAACATCCCAGAATCATAAACGTCCAAAACCACCTGTTTCCCACTAGGCGAATTTAAAAAAACTTTCACCCGCCCATTAACAAGCAGATAGGTATTTTGATAACTCTCTCCTTGATACAGAACAAATTGTTTTGTATCAAAGTTTTTCACTTCCATTTGTTCAATAATGTTTAGTGGTGCTGTTTTTATTAGCTGACGAACCCGCTCGTTTGAATTAATTGCTTTGTATACTTCATTAATACTCAAGAGTATCACCCTCACTCTTTATCACTATTATATTAGTTAGCGCTTACATTTTTCTATGCCACTCGTCTCTTAATATACATGAAAATTGATATTTTTCTATCTCAAAGTATAGTTTTGAGGACATTTGTCTTGAGAACAAAAAATAAACCATACTTTAGAAGGGCACCATTTGGCCACTTAATCTATGGTTTGGGATTTAAATTATTACTTTATTTAAACTTTACTCAAGGCCATAAAAATAAATTGAGTCGGGATCTTGCGTTGCCCAAATAAATTCATTAAAGAATGGCAAAATATACTGAACATGTCCGTATGATCCTGGTCGTACAAGATGGCGTGCAATTGCTCTTCTACGATATTGGGATGCATATGAAGGAGTAACATCCAGTTGTTGAGCTACTTCTTTTAATCTCTTATTTCCAAGAACTGCTATCAAATATTTTTGATAAACGAAGAAAGATTGGTGTTCACAAAACATTACTAGTTGAAATTACAATTATGTTTATCCGGATTTGGGGATATAGATTTAGGTACAAACTCACTTAGCATTCCCTTCATTAAATCACTCCATATCCAGAAACTACTTTGTTCTTGGGCTTTTCCGTTACTTTAAAAGTACCAGTAACCCTTTACATGGTCGGATACCAAATTGCTGCTCAAGTTGGTACAATTATTTAACTTTTTGATTACCCAATTCCCAAAAAGCAAGGGCCGAGGCAGCCGCCACATTTAAGGAATCAACGCCCGTAGCCATCGGGATCTTAATTGTAAAATCACTCTGCGTAATTGTCTTTTCTCTTAAGCCCGGACCTTCTGAACCAAGGATAATTGCTAATCTATCTACCTCAGCCAATTGAGGATCATCAATATCAACTGTATTATGACAAAGAGCCATCGCGGCCGTTTTATAGCCAGCCCGATGAAGAAGGTCAATCCCTTCTGATTGCCAAACCTTAGCATCAACATAGGTCCACGGTACTTGGAAAACCGTTCCCATAGCTACCCGTGAGGCTCGGCGATAAAGGGGATCAGCTGAGTCACTCGTTACAATTACCCCATCAATTCCAAGAGCCGCGGCCGAGCGAAAAATAGCTCCAATGTTGGTAGGGTTAACAACGCTTTCCAGGATTGCGATACGCGGATGGTCACTGGGCATAGTAGCCAAAAAGTTATCTAAACTTGGCCGTTCGACTCGGTGCATAGCCGCTAATGCTCCGCGTAAAAGATTATAACCACCACCGGCCAACTGCCGAAGTAATTTACTATTAACTACATAAATTGGCGTTTGTTCTAATCCCCTAGTTTGGTTAATCGCCATCTCATGATCCAAATCAGCCAAATCGCGCTCTAGTTCCCTTTCTTCCATTAAAAGAGACGCTGGCCGATAACCTGCTCGTAAAGCTCGTTCAATTACTTTAGGACTTTCCGCAATAAATAAACCCGGATTAGGTTCGAGGGCATGAAAGAGTTGTGCTTCATTTAGTCGCATGTATGGATCTAAATCTGATCCTGCGAGGTCTGTAAGAAAAATTAAATTATGCATATTGAATTTACCTTATCTAGTTCGTTCGTATTCAAGGATTAAGGAGCTTGATACTCTAATCATACAGGATTACATTTAATTTCGCCATGACATCTCATAAGCAAACCAGTGATTACCAACTAACTATATTCATATTGAGTAGAAGATAATTGGTCAAAGGACCGACCTCTCATACTACTTCAAACGTTAACTTAATCAATAAGGATAATGTCTTTCCTTTTTAAGGCTACTTACTCATATTTCTTTAATTAGAATCTTGTGTACAAAAATCCCCCAGAGTTGATTACCAACTCTGAGGGGACGTATATAACTTAATATTAAAATCCTGTTACATCCATTGGACCAGTGACTTTAGGAATTTCTTGATCTTTACGATATTTAATAAAGATTAAGAAACATTCTATTATTAAAGCACAAACTCCAATTAAAAGTAAATGAGACACTGGATTCAAGCTTGAACTTGTATTATAAAGTATATTTAAATTTAATTGGTATGTGCTTGGTACTGGTAAAAATTCTCGTATAAAACGATAGAATGGGGGCATCAATGGAGCTGACATAATACCTCCAGATGTGATTGCTTGAACTAATACTAGCGGAATGTTAATAACAATTGATAATGGTCCTAGTAGAAGCGTTGTCACATTCAGTACTTGAAAACTTATGATGAGATTTAAGAAAGATGCACCAAAAATCTGAAAAGCTGTACTCCATGAAATATGGTTGATACATATTAATAATGTTGCTGCAGTTAAAGATGCTGCAATAGAAACTAACATATAGATTATCTGGAGGGAGAAGAAGGCCTTCCATTTATCTTTAGCTTTCTTTTTAGCCTCTAAATCAAATGAAGAAAAAAGGATTGTCGATGAAGTCATGGCTGCAACAAAACCAGCTAACGCTGACATCATTGGAGCCATTAAATAATTCATATTAGTACTCTTTGAATTAAGATCAACAGTATTATTTTTTACGTTAGTCAATGTTCCTAATTCTTTGGCTTGTTTTGAAAACTGTTTTGTATACTGATCCATAATTTCTTTTCGCATTGAAGCCATCTTCACTGGATCAGATGCCATTTCCGGATTTGCGGTGATCGCTTGACCAATTGCATCTTTTATTTTGTCTTGATTAGCAGTTAGCAAAAGTTTGACCATAGTGCCTTGAATTTTTTTGCTTGTAATAGTTGTATTGAGCTTATCTGTAACTTTGGTCGAAATTGTTGTTCCAAAGGTTTTTGACATTTGGTCACCAGCACTATTGATATAATAATTCAATTGCACCTTTTTTCCATCTGCAAGATTTTCAGTATAGTTTTTAGGCACTTCCATTACTAAAACAGCCTTATGATCTCTTAAATCGTCCTTTGCCTTAGATATATCGTCTACATTTTTTGATTTAAATTCCATATTCTTAGCAATTTCATTAATTAGTTTTGCACCATTTTGACCATCATTATTAACATAGATAATGGTTGCATTTTTTGTATGTTCAGAAGTGTAACGATACCCACCAATATATATACCAATCATAAAGATTTGATAAAGCATGGCAAAAAGTATAGCAAAAAGTGTCATTTTATTAAATATAAACTTTTTTATATCCATAAAGTATTTTCCATCCTTTTATGTAATTAGTTATAATAATAATGTACAACTACAGTTGCATATCTACAATCAGCACTTAAAGTGAAATAGTTGATTATGCGCCATTAATTTTAAATGGTTGTATATTTTTTTAGAGGAGGTTAAGTTAATGGATTTAAGAATATTAAAAACAAAAAAAAATATTAAAACTACCTTTTTAAAACTAAGGCAGAAATATCCGTTAGAAAAAATAAAAGTTATAACTTTATGTCAACAAGCCTTAATTAATAAGTCAACATTTTATAGATACTATACAGATATTTATGATCTATCTAATCAAATGCAACAAGAAATTATAGACGATATCGGGAAGAATTTTTCCAAAACAAAAAAATCATTTACTAATATTGATGATTTCATAGAGGAACTATCGCAGTTAAAGCTAAAAAATCCTAACATTAAAATTTTATTCAACGGGCAAGAGGAACGTTTTATTGCACTAGCACAAAAAAAAGTTGAACAATTATACCTAAACAAAGAAATGGAAGAAAAGGCTAAAATTTCAATTACATTTCTTTTAGGCGGACTTTTATTTGCATATCGGGGAGTCATAGATCAAACATACTCTGAAAGTGAGTTTCGTAAAATAGCTTCCAAAGCAGTGAAAACTTTTTCAGATTTTATTAGAGAATAATTCTCCTAAGCAGCTTATATCTTGACTTTGATATGAGCTGTGTTTTTATTTCTCCATTTTAGATTTGGGGTACTATAAAAAAGTCTACACTGCGGGTAATACGATAGACTGCCGATATAATTACTTATAGCATGGAAAAAGATTAAAAGAAAAGGTACTACGTAAAATCAAAATACGTAGTACCTTTTCCATAACACTGAGACAATACCCTTAATAATTTTTGGTAGGATTTTAGTAGGGAATAATGTTGTTTTTAATAGATTCGAATTGATTTAGTACCGTTATATCGATATTTCGCTATCAAGTTAAAAAGCAACCTTATTCGTATTCAATCGTCGAAGGTGGCTTACTCGTGACATCATAAAGAATGCGGTTAACGTGATCGACTTCATTTACGATCCGAACTGAGATCTTTTGCAGAACATCCCATGGAATCTTAGCAAAATCAGCTGTCATCCCATCAATTGAAGTAACGGCCCGAATAGCAACTGCATAGTCATATGTCCGGCCATCACCCATAACACCAACTGAACGAATACCTGGTAAGACAGTAAAGTATTGCCAAATTTCTTCATCAAGACCAGCTTTCTTGATTTCTTCACGAAGGATTGCATCACTTTCACGAACAATCTCAAGCTTTTCAGGAGTAATTTCGCCAATAACCCGAATTCCAAGGCCTGGACCTGGGAATGGTTGACGCCATACCAATTCATGTGGAATCCCAAGCTTTTCACCCAGTTCACGAGTTTCGTCCTTAAAGAGTTTCCGTAATGGTTCAATTAACTTGAAACCAAGCTTCTTTGGCAAACCACCAACATTATGGTGAGACTTAATCGTCTGTGCGGTGTCTGTTCCAGATTCAATTACGTCAGTATAAAGTGTACCTTGAGCTAAGAAATCAGCATCTTTAATCTTCTTGGCCTCTTCATTAAAGACTTCGATAAATTCCTTACCGATAATCTTCCGCTTTTGTTCTGGATCAGTAACACCTTCAAGCTTACCTAAGAATCGATCTGCGGCATCAACCTTAATGATGTTAACACCAAGGTCGCGACTCAACGCATCCATCACTTGGTCAGCTTCGTTCTTCCGTAACAGTCCGTGGTCAACAAAGATACAAGTAAGTTGGTCACCAATTGCCTTATGGATCAAAACAGCGGTAACACTGGAATCAACCCCACCAGAAAGACCTAAGATAACCTTCTTGTCACCGACTTCTTTGCGGATTTCATCAATCTGCATATCAATGAAATCATCCATCGTCCAGTTTGCTTTAGCGCCACAAACATCAAAAGCAAAGCGACGTAAAATGTCTAATCCGTATTCGGAATTACGAACTTCAGGGTGGAATTGAACACCATAGAATTTACGGTCATTATCAGCAATCGACGCAATTGGACAGTTCTTACTAGTAGCAGTAACTTCAAAACCAGCTGGGGCTTGAGTTACTAAATCACCATGACTCATCCATACATATTGCTTCTTTGGCAAACCTTTGAATAATACAGCCTCGTCATCAAGTACTTCAATATCTGCTCGTCCGTATTCAGAGTTATCAGCTTTTTCAACTTTTCCGCCAAGGTCGTATGACATTAATTGCATTCCATAACAAATACCTAAGATTGGGATACCAAGCTTAAAGATTTCTGGATCGACCTTGAATGCGTTTGGATCGTAAACACTGTTAGGCCCACCTGAGAAGATGATCCCCTTAGGATTAATCTCTTTGATCTCGTCCGCAGTCAACTTATGAGAAAGCAATTCGGAATAAATACCGAAATCACGAAGCCGACGAGTAATCAATTGATTGTATTGGCTGCCAAAATCCAAGACAATGATCTTATCAAACGCATCTAAATTGATGTTTGCCACAATGACACTTCCTTTGTTCAAATTTTTATTCTTAAAGGCTAGTTTACAGGCTGAGCATTGCATGGTCAATGATTATTTAATATTCCATAACAAAAAAGACGGGAGCATATTTTCTCACGCCTTTTTCGTTAGATGGAATTTTATTGAGGATATTTAATTAGTGTTCTAAGTCAATATTTAATAAACGTAATTCTTCATCAACCGCTTGTGCTTCAAGTGTTTTAGTATCTTTATCAGTTTTTATCATTTCGCCAGCCTCCTCATCTCATTTAATCTGTATCCTTCTTAAGTGGTCTGTCAGCAATTGTCAATAAAAATGAGTCATAAATATTATGTGCAACCGTTTCGAACATTGATAAATTAGGATTAAAAAGGTTCATTTTTTTACTTTTACTAAGAGCTTTAACTAAATTTTCTAGTGCAGGATTTGTAATCCATTCCAAATCCAGTTGGTTTGAATGCGCTTTCTGCATTTGATAAAATTTAGTTAGCTATTTTTTACTTGAGGTGCAATATGTTTATTCGGACAAAATATCTTAACCAACTAATAAACAACATGGACCAGCCAACAATTAAGATCCTCGTTGGGGTTCGTCGGTGTGGTAAAACGACTATTCTTGAACAGTTCCGAGCAACTCTTCGGCGACAAGAAATATCCCCAAGTCAAATTCAGGTGATCAACTTTGAATATCTCCTAGAAAATGAATTATGCAATCCAGAATATCTTTTACAATTTATCCTTGATCGGCTTAGTAAACACCAGATGAATTATATTTTTCTCGATGAAGTTGAAGTGGTTCCTCAGTTTGCCCGCGTTGTAAATGCCCTAAATTCCCTCTCCAATACTGATATCTATATTACAAGTTCCAACAAAACTATTCTGGAGAAAGAACATCTTCAGCAAATGACTCCCTACATCATCATCCCTGTTTTCCCTTGCAGCTTCCGTGAATACATAAAAAGGAACCAACAAGAAGCTGATTCCCAAACGTTATATCAATATTTAAATGAGGGTGGTTTCCCCTATACTCACGAAATTCACGGTCCAATCAACCTCCGTAATTATGTGAATGGGATCATCAACACGATTATCATTACCGATTTCACCCAGCAAGCGACCCTTTGTAATCCAGGACTGACTAAACAACTCGCACACCACCTAGCTCATCATGCTGGAACCACACAAAACATCTCTCAGATTGTTGATAGTCTTAAACGTCACCACATCACTACTTCTAATAAGACGGTCGATTTCTATTTGCAGTTCTTACAGACGTCCTTTATTTTTTACCCGTGCAAAGAATATGATTTTTCTCGTCGCCATGTCAAAAGTACCAATATTCGTTATTATCCGGTAGACCCTAGTATCCGGCAAGCTCTTACGCTGAAAAAGAATGTCCTTTCTCAACGGATCCTTGAAAATATCGTCTTTATTGATTTGCTGAGTCAAGGCTACCAAGTATATAGTGGTCGCATCAAAGATAATGAGATTACCTTTGTCGCAATTAAAAATGATATCTTTACCTGTATTCAGATTGCTTATTCTCTTGCTGATGCTGGCGCCTATCGTCGGGCAATCAGCGGATTACGGCAACTTTCCTCAAAATATAAAAAACTTTTAATTACAGTAAAACCAGCGCTCAATTACGCTGGCTTAGATCCTGATATTGAAATTATTGACTTATATAGTTGGCTAACCAATTAACCCCGTCGCAAGTAAAGCTTATCCACGATATGCCCCGTAGTTTTATGTAAAATTACGTCAGCGCGACTCTTAGTTGGCAGGATAAACTCCCGTAAATTAGGAAGATCGACGCGTTGCCAAACTTCTTTTGCCATTTTAAATGCTTCTTGACGGTCACCCTTTGAATAAGGATAGTAATAGTTTGATGGGTCAGTAAAGGCTGTCTCTAGCAACATCCCAAACCGTTGAAGATACCAATGCTCAATTAGGTCTGGATCTGCATCCACATACAATGACCAGTCGAAGTAATCACTAACATACAATTGCTGGTTACTTGGCAATTGGAGCGTGTTAATTCCCTCGACAATTAATATATCTGGACGATCAATTACTAAGGGTTTATCCAGTTGAACATCATAAATTTGGTGCGAATATGTAGGCGCCTTAACAACTGGTTCACCTGCTTTAACATCATTAAGAAACTTAAGAAGCCTTTCCATGTCATATGATTCGGGAAAGCCCTTCCGATCCATGATTCCCCGCCGCTTTAATTCCGCATTAGGATATAAGAAACCATCCGTCGTCATTAATTCTACCCGCTTATCTGGCAGCATTTTATTTAGTAAAATACTAATTAGCCGAGCGATGGTGCTCTTCCCAACCGCAACCGAACCCGCAATTCCAATAATATATGGAATGCGGATCGTGGATCGTTGTAAAAAGTTTGCCTTTTGCATCTGCCATTCCAAAAAGTTCTGGTAGCGCAGTTGAATTAATTTTATTAGTGGCAAATATACATCCTGCACATCCGCAATTGAAATTCGATCATTCAACGATTTAATTTCATCTAAGTTTCCTTGGGTTAACCGCACTGAATCAGTTGGAAAAAAGCCGTGCCATGTTTGCCGATCAAATTGTTCGTAGTTCATCCATTCATCCATTATGCAAAATCCTTTATTTCACCCGTTAATGAAAACGGTTACTCACGTTTAATAGTACCATATTATAAACATAATTAAAGCTCAATCTAGCTTGTGAACACCTAAACATTTTACCAGATAATTAGTGCAACGCAACTGTTTAGAAGATAAAAAGGAGATCGCTCCAATGGCAATCTCCTTTTTATCTTGTTATGGTTTAGGGAAGTTTAATTTCGGATAATCCTTTAACTCTGGTGCATCGGTTGTGTAATCATCGAAGGTACTCTGGTTATTATTTTCCGACTTCAAACTTGTCTTCTGTTTCTTTTGTTGCTTCTGTAAATTCTTCAAACTCTTCTTAAGGTTATAAGTATATTGTTTTTTATCAACTTTCTTAAATCCTGGTAGTTTGTAGAAACGAAGCAAGTCACCATTCACGACTTTATCTGATAATCCAAGATCAGTTGTAACATATTTTTGAATCTTGCCAATTTCTTTACGTTGCGCCGCAGTTTGGTGAGTAATTTGCTTACCATTCTTAGTGTAATAGTAATCACCATTATACTTAGTGTATTTCGGTGTTACCCAATCACCATTTCTAAACGGTACGATTTGCTTATTTTCAGGGGAAAGTAAGTCTTGTCCGAATTGAATGTAATTCTTAGAGCTAATTCCTAACAAGTCCTCAAGAGTAGGTAAGACATCAATTTCACCACCATAAGTATGATTAATCCCACCTTTTAGGCCAGGCATATTAATCATAAATGGTACTTTTTGGAACATTGCTAGATCATAATTAGTTACTTTCTTCTTACCTAAGATTTGCGCAATTGCTGGTTGGTGGTTGTTAGAGATCCCATAGTGGTCACCATAAAGAACTAACACACTATTTTGCCGTAACCCAGTCTTGTCAAGATAATCAAGAAATTCGCCAAGTGATTCATCTAAGTAGCGTGCAGTCTGAATATAAGGGTCGACCGTGTCATCCCCAGTCTTCCACGCTTCGATATCCTTATTCTTTTTATCAAGGATATATGGATAGTGGTTAGTAACTGTGATGATCTTTGCATAGAATGGTTGTGGAAGCTGCTCAATATAGTGAGCTGATTCTTTCATGAAGATCTTGTCCTTCATTCCATATCCAGCATCATAATCCTTAGTCTTTGGATAATATTCTTTACTAAAGAAGTATTGGTAACCAAACGACTTATAAGCATTATCACGGTTCCAGAAACTAGGAACATCCCCGTGGAATGATGCCGTGGTATATCCTAGTTTTTGATGAAGAAGCGCTGGTGCAGATTGGAAGGTATTAGTCGTCCCATCAGTAACCATCGCTGATCCTTCCGGAAGACCAAATAGCGAGTTTTCGAGCATTGTTTCAGCATCCGCCGTCTTTCCCTGACCAACTTGGTGGAAGAAGTTATCAAATGCCAACGTATTATCTGCATGGTACAACTTATTCAGGTTTGGCATTACTTCTTGACCATCCTGCTTATAGTCGATCATGAACTGCTGGAGACTTTCAAGGTGAATGATAAAAATATTCTTTCCTTTAGCCTTACCATAATATTCAACATTTGGCGCAGCATAATTACTATGGATGAAATGCAAAACCGGCTTTAATTCGTCACGGTTAGCACGCGCTTTTACTACACTGTTATTAGTCGTCTTAACCCCATCATAAACTGTATATGCTTCGAGTCCTAGATACTTAACAATATAGTTATTATCAAAAGTTCGCGTAAGTAATTGTGAACGATCACTTTCTGCCATTCCTAAGTTAACTCCAAATAGCACAAAGCCAAGGGCAGTAATTGTCATCGCATATCTAATCTTAAAGCGCCGCATATCAACACGGACAAAGTGGAAAAGTAAGATAAGTGCTAAAATTACAACATCCAGGTAAACTAAAAAGTCTTCGGGACGTAATATTCCCATTAAACTTTTACCAAGATTGTTTGAAGCCGCTCCAGATCCCTTTATTACGTTAAAGGTAATGAAATCTGAAAATTCTCGATAGTACAAAATATTTGCAAAAAGCCATGTCGATAATGCCGCATTAATTATCAACATCATCCAATAGGACAATCGCCCACGGAAGTATAATGCAATTCCCAAAAAGACAAGGGCACTTGGAATCGTATTAAATGCTAAAAGGAACTGTTGCATACTTCCTTTTACACCTAAATTAAATTCATTTTGATAGGCCCAATAGCTCTTTAAACAAAATAAAAGTACAACAAGCAGAAAAAAACCGAGCTTGGTATTCAAGACACGGCGGAGCTTCTGCAACGCTGTTTTCATAGTCGTTCCTCCATAAAAAAATATCATTATTAACAATAATACACTAACTAGCTAACCGCAACCGTACAATTTTATTTTTCCAAAAAGTTAAAAATTCCGTCACTTTTCTGTCGTAGTTAGTCTTTTGAAAATTAATCTTAAATGTTATGATTGAGTGTCGTTAATTAACAGAAGGGACTGAGCACCATTTCAAAGAAAAAAGCGAATTTAATGTTATTGCTGGTTGCTATCCTATGGGGAAGCAGCTACGTATTTGCCAAACTAACGATTCAAGCCGGAATGCATTCTGGCGTCATCAATGCTTGCCGGGGAACAATGTGTGTAATTGCTGGTTATATTATTTTTCATAAACAGATCAACCAAATGACCTGGCAAGATTTTAAGCTAGGTGTCCTTATGGGAACAATTAATTTTCTGGGTTATTTTTTACAGACTGATGCCCTCCGTTATACCACACCAGCTAAAAATGCCTTCTTGACGACCTTATATGTCGCAATTGCCCCTTTGATCTTGTGGCTATTTTGGCATGAGCGTCCGCAACGAAAGACATATTTTGCGGTTGCCCTCGCTATTATCGGAATGGCTGTCATCACTAATGTTGCTAATACCGGTCTGCAATTAAATTTTGGCGACTTTCTTACTGTTGTTTCTGCTATTTTTTGGGCCTTACAACTAATCTTCTTTGGAAAGTACGCACCGAAAGTTTCCAGTCCCTGGGTGGTAATTTTCATGATTGGTTTATGTCAAGGTACGTTCGGTTGGATTACTACGGGACTATTTGAACGTGCCAACCTTACTCAAATTCATTGGGTCCAAGCTTTGATTCCCCTTGCCATTTTAGCTATTGTCGTAACTTTCTTAGCACAAGGGATGCAAATTACCGCTCAACAATATACCGATGCTACATCCGCTGGATTATTATTGATGCTAGAATCATTTTTTGCCAGCACCATGTCAGTTATCATGGGCTATGACCCCCTTACACCACAGCTAATTTGGGGTGGTTTGATCTTACTTTTAGCCAATGCAATTATGCAAGTTAATTTCCAAGACGTGCCATTTTTAAGAAAACAGCATTAATATAGAGAGAGTGGGAAATAACCGCCTTGTGACGACGCGAAGCTAGTTCCACGTTATCTTTCTATTGTTTATAAAAGTAGTTGAGGCTGAGAGAAAACAAAAGTTTTCTCCCAGCCTCCTATTTTTATTTATTTACTTTCTTATCTTCCTTGGCAACCGCTGCTTGAGCCAGCAAGTTGACATAGTTAAATGGTCGATCAAAGTTTGGTTGGAACAGTGTATCAACGTAAGCAAGAAAATCAATTGAATTGCGATTTTGAATACATACAGATACAAGATTAGCAGACTGAGAAACATCATGCTTACTCATAAATTGTGCCCCAAGAATCCGCCGCGTTCCTTTTTCCCATACCAGGGTCATAAAGACTGGCGTAGTAGTTGGCATAAATTCTGGACGGTAATTATCCTCGATTGTAACTGAATCAGCATCAATACCCATCTCTTTTGCTCGCCGTAATGTTAAACCAGTACATACCATTGTATTGCCAAACAAGTGGAGACCTGTTGTGGACTGTGTTCCCATGTACTTCATGGTATTACCAAAAACATTAACACCGGCAATCGTTCCTTGGCGAACAGCATTAGTAGCTAATGGAACATAACGGTCAGTATTAGTAGGATTAAAGTGGACGGAAGTTACATCCCCACCGGCATAGATATCAGGATTAGATGTTTGCATGTATTCATTGGTCTTAATTGTCCCATCAGGGTGAAGGTCAATTTTTCCCCGAACCAGGTCACTATTTGGTCGGAAGCCAACACAAAGGACAGCCATGTCAGCATCGTAAACTTTACCTTGGTTGGTAAGAACTTTAACACCGTCATTACCATCATCTTCAAATCCAGTAACCCGTTGTTGTAATTCCAGATGGGCATTATGGTCTTTGAAAATGCGACCAATTCGATCAGAATACTGTTTATCAAAATATTTAAGCAACATTTGATCTGAGCTATCGATTAATGTCACTTCGCGTCCCTGACGAAGATATGCTTCTACTAATTCAACACCGATATATCCTCCACCAACGACAACAATCTTTTTCGAGTCCTTGGCAACATTGAAAAGTTTTTTTGCATGGTAATAAGTTTTACATAAGTATAAATTCTTATTTTCCAATCCGGAAACTGGTGGAATAACTGGCCATGATCCAGTGGTAACAATCAATTTATCATAATAATCTGCAGTCAATTCACCAGTTTCCTGATTCTCGACTTCAAGGGTCTTTGTGTCAGGGTCAACGCTTAAGACATTATGCTTTGTTTTAACAGTGGCTCCCATCTCTGCTAATTGCTGAGGACTTGAGTAAAACATTGCATCTGGATCGCCAACTTCACCACTCAGGTAAACCGCAATTCCACAAGAAAGGAAGGAAATATTATCATTCCGTTCATAAATTACTACCTCAGTCTCTGGATGTGCATTTAAAATCTGGGTTGCTGCTATCGTGCCCGCGTGCGTACAGCCAACAATAACTACTTTCATATCTACACCTCATTTTATTTACTTACTATTTATAAGGGTAAGCTTTTTTACTCCCATAATCAATCTATTAATTATCTACCTATTATTTTAACAGATTATTCAGTCCCTGCTTTAGCCATTGCCGCTTGTCCCAAAATATTAACATAATTAAAGGGGCGGTCAAAGTTAGGCTGGAACATCGTATCGTACATTCCAAGAAACTCAATTGTATTTTGATTCTGAATACATAATGAAATCAAGCTTAAAGTTTCTGAAATATCATGCTTACTCATCATCTGTGCTCCCAAAATCTGTTGGGTATCCTTATCCCAAATCAATGACATCAGAACCGGAGTAGTAGTTGGCATAAATTCTGGACGATAATTATCCTCAATTGTCACTACATCAGCATTAAAGCCAGCTTCCTTAGCCCTTTCAAAGGTCAATCCTAAAGAAGCCATATATGTTCCGTCAAGATTCAAACTCATACTAAGCTGTGTTCCCGAATCTTTCATCTGTTCTCCAGTGATATTATGGGCAACAATTGCGGCTTGGCGAACAGCTTCAGTCGGCTGAGGTTTATAAATGTCCTTACCAGTTGGATTATAGTGAATCGTCGTTGACCCACCAATTGCATATATATTAGGATCAGATGTTTGAAGAAACTCATTGACATTAATTATCCCATTTTCATCCAGTTTCACTACACCCTCAAAAATAGATGTATCTGGCTTTTGATCTGCCATAACAATCGCCCGACTAACACTGTATGAACCACTATCAGTAGCAACCGTGATCCCAATCCCATTATCATCTAATTCGGTAACATGTTCATCCGTAACAACTTTAATATTAGCAGCCGTTAAAATTGTAAGGGCTCGTTTAGAATATTCTTCTTCAAAATTGTGGTGCAAAATTGGCTCACCATTCGTAAAAAGAGTTACTTCTTTCCCTTTTTGCCGATATGCATCGACTAAGCCTAAACTAAGCGGATCATTACCAATCACGGCAATTTGTTGGTCAATAGCAGACAGCAAAAGAGCAGCTTTTGCATCTTGTTGGTCCTTGATTAATGTTACATTACTGCTATCAATTCCCTTTAAAGCAGGTGCTTCATTTCTTGAGTCGGTAGCAATAATCAGCTTATCGTAATACTCTTCGGAAGTAGTATCATCTAGCATTCCCATAACTTTGATCGTTTTTTGCACCGGATCTACACCCATTACAAGGAAACCCATCTTGATATCAGCACCCTTAATTGATAATTGATCCGAGCTTAATTCAGTTCGTAGACGAGGTTGTTCCGCATCTTGGTCATCATAGTCATTGATATCATACGTTATTGAGGGAACGACAGCATTGCGGTCATAAATCGTAACCTCTGTCTCCGGATGACTTCTTAAAATTTGCGACGCGGCTGTCATCCCCGCAAAGGTACAACCGATAATAATAACCCTCATATGAACTACTCCTCATCGAACTTATTCTTCACTTTTTTATACACAATTAAATTATAAATCTAATATGATAAAGTGCAATATTACTCTTGCCATTTATTTGTCAACATTAACTTTTTCATATTCATCTGTCGGGACTTGGTCTAGCAAACTAGTTGTTTCCCCAATCGATACTAAGCTTAACTCATGCATTGCCCGGGAACAAATTGTATATAGCAATTGTCGCTCATCATTACCGTGGTATTGCTGATCATTCGCATTCCAGACAATAACAGCATCAAATTCCAATCCTTTTGCTAGATATGATGGTACAACAATTGGTCCTTTTACTAACCGTTGATTTTCTGTCCGAATAAGGGTGGTCTTAATGTTGTTCGCATTTAACTTTTGATACAATTCTTCACTATCTTTGAGGTCTTTACCAATAATCGCGACGGCATCATGATCATTTTGATACTTACCAAGAATATCAATAACTGTCGCTACCCCTTTTTGCTCATTCTTAGCTTGATAAACATGGGGCTTATTGCCTTCACGCTCAAAGGCCTCAATCGCTTCACCATCAATTAAAATGTGTTTAGTAAAGTCGGTAATTTGTTTTGTGGAACGGTAAGACTTAGTTAATTGGACAACCTTCGTCTTTTCAGGATCAAACATCGTGCCTAATTGTTTTAATAATGACCGGCTATTCTCATGAGTGAAGATTGCCTGGTTAAGGTCCCCTAACAATGTGAATTTAGCACGAGGAAAACGATATTTAAGGTAAGCTAGCTGGTAAGCATCATAATCTTGGACTTCATCAACAAAAACGTAACGGATATCACGTTGACCATGCTTTCCAGTAATTAAATCATATAGGTACAGATAAATAGTGATTCCGTTGGCACTGATATTACCCTTCTTTAGTTCTTCTTTTACTCCATCAACATAATCTTTCCACTGTTCTGCAGAAATACCATATTCAGCAATATTAACCAGTTTAGGAGTTACCCGGAGAAGGTGTAAAAATTGTCCATTGATATTAAGCCATTGGTTATGATCGATGGCCTTTTTTATTGGCATAAATGCCCGCATAACAATTTGACGTGCAAGAAACTTATATTCTTTATCTTCATCTTCAAATTCACGTGGTTGGTTATTAAATAGGTTATCGATTTCTTCTTTACTTAAGCTTTGGATTTCATCTTCAACCCATTTATTGCGCATTTCAGTACTTACACGGTGATTAAGGTATTTAATTAACTCTTCCTTGGTTCCATCTAATCTATTTCCCAGGTTATAGTTGTTATTAAATGAATAGTAAATTTCCTTAATCTTCTCTTTGCTTAAAAAGACTTTACCATTAAACATGAGGTTGCGGAAACGCATATTAGCATGACCAAGATGATTGGCATAACGCTCTGTTGCCTTGAAATATTGCAAGCTAGTTAATAGTTGTTGCGCATTCTTAGCTGTTTTATCTTGGTGACTTTCAAATCGTTGTTCTAAGTTCTGAACATGAAGCCTTGGCACTCGCCGATTAGCGAACTGGAAATAAGTCATCTGGACCATGTTATGCTCACCCAATTCCGGCAAGACTTGATCAATGTAGTCATTAAATAATTGGTTAGGTGAAAATAACACAACTTGCGAAGATGTCAAATTGCCGCGATAACGGTAAAGAAGCCAGGCCACTCGTTGAAGAACTGCCGCTGTCTTACCTGATCCAGCAGCCCCCTGAACAAACAACAACTCATTTTTCGTATCACGAATAATTTCATTTTGTTTCCGTTGAATTGTCGTTACAATGCTCTTCATCTTGGTACTGGAATGGTTACCAAGAGCATCAAGAAGCATCTGGTCACCTACTTGTTCGTCGGTATCAAAGATGGTTACAATTACTCCATCTTTAATTTGGAATTGGCGCTTAAGAGTAAGATCAACCTCTTGCTCACCTACTGGAGTCTGATATTTAACTTTCCCAAGCTTTCCTTCATAGTAAACAGACGAAATCGGTGCTCGCCAGTCATAAACCAGAAAGTGATCTGGCTTATCGGTAAAGGAAGCTAGTCCGATGTATACACTTTCAGATTCGTCAGCCCCTTTTTCACGAAAATCAATGCGGGCAAAGTAAGGTTTCTTTTCAAGTCGCTGTAAAGTCGCTAGCCGGTCTGCCGCATGTTGCCAACTATTTTGACGTTCATCTAACATCTGTTGTTGAGCACGAAAAGACATGGCCGTATCCATCATGCCTGAATAAGTAGTAGTGTTTAAGTGGATATCATCAATTTGCTTATTGATGCCCTTAATATCATGTTGAGCCGTTTTAATCTTTTTTTCTGCTTTTTGTTCGGCCTGTTTTACTTTATCGATCACATTATCAAGGTACTTTTGTTCTAATTCTTTTTCAGTTTTTGTAGACATTTCATACTCCCTACCTTTCATCTTCAGGTCGACGTATTTAATAAATTATCTTAAAATTATCCAATTATTATATCATTTTCGCTAATTAGTCTGTTAACTTTCCGCCTTCTATTTTTTAATTCTTAAATGTCGTTTAATTTTAATCCTAAGATCATCAAAACCACTAATAATAACGCTACAATATATTGAAACCATGATACAGGAGGAGGAAAACTACAATGAGCCATCTTTTTTATCTCCTAACTCATATTGCGGAAACAATCATTCCCATGTTTGAGTGGATGGGTGCTTGGAGTTACGTTCTCCTTTTTATCCTAATTTTTATGGAAACTGGATTAGTGATTTTTCCCTGGCTTCCCGGTGAATCACTCATCTTTTTAACTTGCTCTTTTATTGCCTTTAACCCGGTCTTAAAAATAGGAATCGTGATCCCTGTCTTTTTCTTTGCGGCCCTAATCGGTGATACAGTTAATTATTATATCGGTCATTCCCTTTCTCATTGGCAATGGCTCAAAAAACGAATGATCGGTCCCCGTTTTGAGAAAGCACAAGAATTTTTAACCCATCATGGGATCAAAGCTGTTGCACTAGGACGATTTGTACCACTCATCCGAACATTCGTCCCCCTAATTGCCGGAACAATGCAGTTTCCATTTCATCGCTTCACAATTGGTAATATTATTGGCGTGACATTATGGGTAGCAATTGGTGCTGGATGTGGATATTACTTTGGAACAATTCCATTTGTCCGTCAGCACTTCTCACTTATTATCTTAGCATTTGTTGCGGGCTCACTGTTAGGAGTTGGCCTGTTAGCACTTATCAAAGCGATTCGTCAACGAATTATTAAGCGAAACCGAATGCTATAATTGCTTTTTCTTCAGCAAAATCATGTTAAAATATAATAAGTATTTTATTTCGCTTAAAGGAGTGCTGTAACTATGGCAATCAACGTTTATTTTGTACGCCACGGACAAACCTATCTTAATCTCTACAATCGGATGCAAGGTTGGGCTGATGGTCCGCTAACGCCAAAGGGGGAAGAAGACGCCAAACGAGTAGGACGGGCGCTTGCTCCTATTCAATTTGATTATGTATTTTGCAGCGACCTCGCACGAACAGTTTCAACTACCCGTTTCTTGCTTGCTGAACATCCTGGCAATAATCCCAAGCCAATCCCAGAGCCAGCATTTCGTGAAGAATTCTTTGGCTACTTTGAAGGAGAAGATGGCCAACATTTCGCTGACTTTCTTGGTGGGCCAGAGGGTTATCATAGTTTTGCAGAAATGGTTGCCGGTTGGGGACCAGACAAATTAAAAGATAAGATTGCAGCAGCGGATAATTATGGTACTGCTGAAGACCACGTTGCTTTCTGGAAACGGGTTGATAAAGGCTTTGATCGCTTGCGGGCATTGCCAGATGGAGCAGAAGTACTAGTAGTTTCACATGGAGCCACTATTCGCTCAATCGTCCAACGGTATTCTGACGCTTACGATCCAGGTGATTCACCACGTAACGGCAGCATCACTAAACTCACTTTAGATAAAAATAATACTACTGTTGATTTTTACAACAAACTTGAATTACCAGAATAATATCCATAAAGGGGGAACACTATTCTTCAATGGAGACTAACATACAAACTTTAGAACCAGTAATTATTACTGGATTAAATACTGGTCAAGAAGACTTTGACTACTCAATGGTTGAACTCGCTGAACTAGCACAAGCAAATCACATGGAGGTTATCGATCGGATTGATCAAGTCATCGATCGTCCTAATCCCGCTACCTACTTTGGAAAGGGTAAAGTAGAAGAAATTCGCGATGTGGCTGATGCTAATCATGTTCCTACTATTATTACTAATGATGAGTTATCACCAAGCCAATTACGTAATCTTGAAGAAGGAACTGGATGTCGTATTCTAGACCGAACCGCTCTTATTTTAGAGATTTTTGCAACTCGTGCTCAATCTAAAGAAGCAAAACTCCAGGTGCAAATCGCTGAACTTCAATATCGCTTACCACGGTTGCAAACTAGTGCAAGTGAGCGCCTAGACCAGCAAACTGGTGGAGGAAGCGGCTTTACTAACCGGGGGGCCGGGGAAACTAAACTTGAAATGGATCGTCGAACTATCCAACATCAAATTTCCCACCTTCGTCACGAATTAGCAGCCATTGATAAATCTGAACAGACAAAGCGAAAGCAGCGAGCAAAAAGCGCCATTCCAACAGCAGCCCTCGTTGGCTATACCAATGCTGGTAAGTCAACTATCATGAATGGTCTTGTGAGAAGATACGGCGCTGCTGAAGAAAAAACCGTTTTTGAAAAGAATATGTTATTCGCGACCCTTGATACAAGTGTCCGACAACTAACGCTTCCAGATCAAAAACGCTTCTTATTAAGTGATACGGTTGGATTCGTTAGCAAGTTGCCTACTCATCTTGTTGAATCATTTAAATCCACGCTTGCAGAAGCCGCTAATGCCGACTTGTTAATCCAAGTTATTGATTATTCCGATCCACATTACAAGGAAATGATGGAAACAACTAACGAGACTTTAAAACAAATTGGAATTACTGATATCCCAATGATCAATGTGTTTAATAAAGCAGATAAAACTGAAATAGAATTTCCTATTCTCGAAGGTGACGATCAAGTTGTTATTTCAGCAAAGCAGGATGCTTCATTAGATCTTCTCGTTGACGTTATTAAGAAACATCTCTTTAAAGACTATGTTAAAACAACGCTTTTAATTCCATTTACTGATGGGCACGTCGTTTCTTACCTCAATGAACACACTAACATTTTAGATACTACTTATGAAAGTGATGGAACATTATTAACGGTTGAAATGTCAGTTCAAGATTATCATCGGTTTGGAAAGTATGAAAAGAACTAACATAAAAAGCAGCGATCAATTTTTGGCCGCTGCTTTTTATGTTAGTCTATCTCTCCGCTTTTACTCCGAAAATCAAGGAGACAATCATCACTAAGATTACTGCTCCAATAATAGATGGAATAATTGCCATTCCTGCTACTTGTGGTCCCCATGCACCTAACACTGCTTCACCGATTGACGAGCCAACCAGTCCAGCTACGATATTACTGATAACTCCCATCGATCCACCGCGACGGGTTAATGCACCAGCAGCAAGACCGATTAATCCACCAACAATTAAAACCCAAATCCAATGCATAATTATCCCTCCTTTTTATCTTCCAACGTCTCTTTAAGATCAGTTGCTTTATCCTTAGCTTTTCCTTTAGCTTTCTGCAACTTTCCCTCGGTTTCGCGGGTCTTGTCGTTGGTTATTTTACCTTCAACCTCTTTTAATTTACCCACTACTTTATCTTTAATTCCATGTTTATCGCTAGCCAATATCATCAGTCCTTTCATCTATTCTTGGCTACTAGTGGCTGACAACATTTTATTAATTTCGCTCCTTTCTATAATGACTAGTGCTTTCAACAGTTTTAAGTTTAACAGTCCTCTAATAAGAAAGCGATATCTTAATAGATTAATTACGTTTTCTTTAATAATTTTATTTATGTCTTAATTAAAAAGAAACTCTACCTTCATAAATTGGTAGAGTTTCTTTTTATTCTTGAACTTAATTACATTCTTATTTCATTTCGTGAATGCTTGCCTTCTAAAATCGTAACAGCATCATTCAAACTAATCTCGACCATATTGCGAATAGATGTTTCGGTTAGGAACGCAACGTGGGGTGTAACAAGAACATTTGGCATTGCAGCTAATTTCTTGTAATCATCTGGGATTTGATCTGACGAAACTTGCTTCCCAAAGAAAGAAGTTTCGTCAGCTAATGTATCTAGGCCAGCACCTGCAATTTCTTTATTTTCCAAGGCAGAAATTAAGTCCGCGGTATTTACCAATTTTCCACGAGCCATATTAATCAAGTAAGCACTATCCTTCATCATCTTAAATTGTGGTGCTGCAATCATGTTTTCGGTACTTGGTAATAACGGCGTATGTAAGGATAAAATATCCGCATTCTTAACAACAGTATCGAAATCGGTATATTCAACGTATGGTTCATATTCGACATTGTAAGACGGGTCATATGAAAGAACTTTTGCCCCCAGTGCCTTATAAATCTGAGCAGTGGCCCCACCAATGTTACCAAGGCCGATAATTCCCACGGTTAAATTGTAAATTTCATTACTAATTAAATCATCGCTCCACCGAAAGTCACCATGACTCATACGTTGTTCGAATTCACCAATCCGTCGTAACAAGTACATCGCCTGTGTGACACCCATTTCTGCAATTGCCCGTGGTGAATAGATAGGAACATTCGTTACAATGATGCCATTTGCTTTACATGCATCTAAATCAAAAATATCAACGCCAACCATTCGAGCAGCTAATTGCTTAATTCCCATGGCGGCTAATTGCTCATATAGTTTTTTATCCCCCAATTTTGCTGTCTGTTGAAGAGATACCCCATCATATCCTTCTGCAAGCTTAACTGTATCAGCATTTAATGGTTCAGTAACCATCTTGACGTCATTACCTGTCTTCTTCGTCCATGCCTCAACATAAGGTTTTTCAGCGTCACGAACGCTATACATAATTAATTTCATCAGTTTTCCCATTCCTTTCCTAAAAACTGCTTACATTAATAGCTTAGCACTCCTTCACTTAATCATCAGTATTTTAGCAGTCAAAAAAAGCAAAGCGAATTAATTTCACTCTGCTTCTATTGTCTTTAATTATTGTTCACCGTTATCTCCTTGGTTTGGGCGACGTTGTTGAAGGTGCATACCGTCATAATCGCCTTCTGGTCCAAGCAGTTCTTGGTTATTATCCAATTCTGAGCGACCAGCATAGTGATGATGTTGTAACCAAATCATACCGACTAATAACAATGCATAGAAGACAATTGCGATTACGATAAGAACAGTGTTACAGAACATCGTGTAATGTGCTCCCAAACCACCAGAAATTGAATCACGGAGCCCTAAGATTGAGTAAGTCATTGGTAAGTACCAGTGAATTACGTTATAGAACTTCATTGTAATTTCCATTGGGAAGGTACCACCAGATCCTCCTAATTGAAGCATCAAGAGAACCATGGCAAAGAATCGACCTGGGTTATCAAAGAGCATTGAAAGAAACATAACAATTGCCATTGAGGCTAACCCGAAGCATATCGTCGTCACAAAGAATGAAACTGGGTGAATAACTGTAAGTCCACACGCCATCATAATTGCGTCTTCTGCGATCGCCATTGCGGTTACCACAAGTGAGCCAACTGTTACCTTACTTGCCCACCAAGCGATTGGTGCCTTACCAAATTCAGCAACCCGGCGAATTGGGTAAACAAAGTTAAATACAAGTGCCCCAACATAGATTGCTAATGATAGAACATATGGGGCTAAGGCATGACCATAGTTTGGTACATAGCTGTAATCAGTGTGCTTAAGAGTAGTTGGTTCTGCAAACATCTTGGCAGTCCGTGGTGAAGTCTTAATACCATTGATTTGCTTTGCACCACCTTCAAGAGATGTGGCCAGTTGAGAAGCACCAGCATTCAACCGCGCAATTCCTGAAATAAGAGCAGGAGAATTATCTTGAAGTTGTTGAGTTCCGGCAGCTAATTGGTTTACACCAGCAACAAGCGCAGGAACTTGACCGTTTAGTTGACCAAGTGCACCAGCTAATTGAGCTGCACCAGAGTTTAAGGCCCCACTATTAGCATTAAGTTGGGCAATGCCGTTACCTAATTGACCAACACCGGCTGTATATTGACCGATTCCACTAGCCAATTGACCGGCACCGGCTCCAGCTTGGGCTACCCCAGCTGTGTATTGACCGATTCCGCTAGCTAATTGATTGGCACCGGCTCCAGCTTGCGCGACACCAGCTGTATACTGACCGATTCCTGAATTAAGCGTACCAGCACCGGCAGCAGCACTATCAACACCATTAGTGTATTGATTTACACCACTATTAAGCGTACTTGCTCCAGTAGAAATCTGGCTTGTTGCTTGTTTAAGTTGATCGACAGCACCTGGCATTGCAGCTAAGGTCCCTTTATAGCCATTTAAGGTTGCTAATAATGAGTTAGCTTGACGAATAGTTCCATCTGCATTATCTAACACAGCAGACATTTGTGAAAGCTGACCTAATTGTTGCTGCATGCCACTCAAGCTTCCTTGAAGATTACTTAATTGACCAAGAGTTCCACTTAACCCTTGAATAGTAGCAACATTAGCACCGGCTTTTTGCACAATTTGTTGAGCAGCCTGCTTGGATTGTTCACTAGCTTTATCATCGCTAAGAATTTGTTGTGCCAATCCAGCAATTTGACCATCATTAGTGGCAACGCCTTTAAGCTTATCACCAGCACCAGCAGCACCAGATAACGCTCCGGAAGCTTGTTGAAGACTAGCAGCACTACTTTGAACACCAGCAAGAGCATTCTTGGCAGTTGCCAAACCGGTCTGGAGTTGACCTAATCCTTGCTGAAGATTTTGTGCTTGATCCATGGCCCCCATAATACCGTTAAAGTTAATGTTTCCTAACTGACTGTTAACAGTTGAATTCAACTGATTAGCGCCCGATGCTAATTGACCTGAACCATCCCTTAAGTGAGCTGAATTACCACTTAACGTATTCAAACCATCACTTAATTTGTTAGCACCGGAATTCAAGGTACCAGAGTTAGCCATTAAAGTATTTAACCCAGCATTCAACTGACTAGCCCCTGAATTTAACGCACCAGAGTTAGCCATCAAAGTACTTAATCCACTGCTCAACTGGTTAGCTCCGGAATTAAGTGCACCGGAATTAGCCATTAATTGACCAACACCATTGCCGAGGAGACTAACACCACCGGTATATTGCATGATCCCATTTGCTAGGGTTTGGCTCCCGGTAGCAAGTTGTTGTGCTCCTGAAGCTAATGGTGCAACGCTAACACGCAAGGTTTGAACCCCGTTATTTACTTGGGAAACCCCTGCAACATAACGATTTACACCATCACTTAAGGTCACCATCCCAGTACCAATTTGTTGGGCACCATCAGCGGCCTTGTTCATCCCCTTGCCTACAACATGTAATTGCTTAAACATTACCGTTGCATAAGCATTAGTAACCTGGGCACGAATTTTTTCATTTAGCCGTGTCATCCCAGTTTGGGCAATTACCTGTCCAATGTAGTTTAAGGAACCATTAGTTTGGTAATGTAACTTCATTGTCTTAGGATGCTTTTGTAAAACAGTCGTTGCATTTTCAGAGAAATCCTTAGGAATCGTGACAACCGCATAGTACTTACGATGGCTCATCCCATACTTTGCTTCTTTAGCTGATACGAATTCCCATTTTAATTGATGATTTTTCTTCAATTCATTAACGGTCTGTTTCCCGACATCCATTTTCCGGCCTTGGTATTCAACCGGAATATCCTTATTTACCACCGCAACCGGTAAGTTTCGTGTACTTCCATACGGGTCCCATACTGATTTTAAGAAGAAAATACTATATAGGAAAGGTATGAAGCAAATAACCGTTACTGATAAAAGCAGTAAACGGTTATGAATAATATGACGAAATTCGCCTTTAATCATGCTCCACATTTAATACTTCACCTCAAAATTTATCCTTTCATAATTTTAGTTTGTTAATGATTTGGTAGCTGCTCTTGCAAACTTAATAACGTCCTCAGTTGGCACATCATAATTATTGCCTTGCCACCAGTAAAAAGTCCCAATAATTGCGCCACTCAAAACATAGGCAAGCATCTCAGGATTATCAGACTTTTGTAGCGCCGTTACAATTGGATCATTAGTCTCAAGGTTACGCCGCTCTAAAAGGACCTGACTTAAAATATTTAGAATTTCAGTGTATAAAGAGCTTCGTGCACTATTAGGTGCTAAATGACGGATAACATCCTTATTTTTATCAATATATGATAATAATTGCTTAATAATGTCATCTTCAGAATCTGTATTCTCCGTCAATTTATTAATTTGTGCATTTAACGTTTGCTCTAAGAGATCATACTTATCACTAAAATAGCGATAAAAACTACTCCGGTGCAGTAACGCTTCTTTACAAATTTGATCAACAGTCAAACTTTCAAAAGAATTTTTCTCTAACAACGTTATCAATGCATTTTCAAAGTCACGAATAGTTCTCGTAACACGCATAACTCTTCCCTCCCCAAATAATACAAATTTAACATGATTATTCTAACTTGTTGCAATTCAGTACAACAGGGGTAATTAAAGATAACCATCTTAAAATGCGACAAAAATGATTATTTATTCGCAAAAAGACTTTTGTTTGTATCTTAATCGAACGAAAACTATAATATGCTCCTAAATTTAAATGGTCAAGAACATCGGTAACAAGTTTTTCGCTTTTGGGGACGTAAAACGTATTAAATAATTATTAACTTTCTAAATCTATTTTCTAAAATACGATATAATGAAGATATAAAAGCTATGCGATTGGAGGCTTCATAATGGCAAAAAATAAAAAGCATTTAACTAAATCAAAAGATCAAGTATTTCTTGGTGTCTTTGGGGGTATTGCTGATTACTTTGGTCTTGATGAAACCCTTGTTCGAGTAATCGGTATTCTTATTTTCGTCTTTACCGGCTTTTTCCCGCTAGGAGTCTTCTACCTCTTAGCTGCCCTCGTAATGCCTGAATACAATGGTAATAAGACTAATAATGATGATAATATCGTCGATGGTGAATTTAGAGAAAAATAATATTGATTACAACAAAAAAAGCTGAGGTTGGAAAATTTCCAATCTCAGCTTCTTCATTAAACATTATTTCGTTGTTTATAAGCTACTTGAACCTGTAGTCCATAATCTTCTTCCGTTAAAATTGTTGAGCCACTTCGCCCAGCAATCTTATTGGGACCCCCAGTAACAACTACTGTCGCAAGATATAATTGATACTTATCATGTGCAGTATGAACATCCGTTAAGCCAATTTGGGTAATATGACCAACAGGGCGTCGTTCCATTTGGTTCATCCCGATGTAGATCTCAAGACGGTGTTGCAACTCATCATGAACCAATTCAAAGTATGGCGGAACAGATTGTGAATTCAAAGCAGTAACTGGCTTTTCAGTTGCCTGATATTGTTCAACAATTTCTTTTTCACTCAAACCATCATAGCCGTTAACAAACACACCATCCATTAATAATTGGTCAACAACACGTTGTAAATTATGTTGTTCATGTTCATCAATTGCTACTGCTGCTGGAATCATATCGGCATTAGCAAACAAGCCATTTGACCGGTTTGCCAACTCTGCTGCTAGCCGTTGTTGTGCATCAAGCGGCGTCTTTACCTTACCATCTTCAAATTTTTGACCAGTAATCTTTGCAACCCGAGGTGAAATAAAATCAAATTGCGAAGTCTTTTCGAGAAAGTAAAAGACAAAATTAAGATAGATAAAATATGTTAACCCAATGACTGCTAAACAATATAGCAATCCCCGTAGCCAAACATGATTCATAAAGAGTCGGGAAGTAACATAAATTAAATAAATATCACCTAATGAAGCAATAATAATATATATACGACTCTTTAACTTTACATCAAGGTTAAAGTAACTCAATGACGAGTTAATCATATCAAGAAAACTAAACATTAATAACCCGCCTCCTTATTATTCAGTCGTAGTTGCACCGGTAGAATTACCACCAGTCGTATTTTGTGTCGTTGTATTATTGTTAGTTGTTGTACCAGTTGATTGTGAAGTACTATTGCGATTAGCACTCGTACTTTCATTTGTACTTGCTGATCGATTTGTCGATGTATCTGTGTCAGTGTTTCCTGCTGACCGTGTAGTTTGATTAGTATCCCCAGTATCATTATCTGTTGTATCGTTGTTATTACTCGTCCGGGTAGTTGAAGAGCTACTTGCGCTCTCATCATTATCATCATCACGATCGCTTTGTGAAGTCCGACTTGATTGACTGCTTTCGTCATCACCCGATTGCTGAAATTGGCGACTTGTTGATACTGATGTTACTTTTGCACCTTCAGAAGTATGCGTTGCTTTATTAACCACAACATTGGTGGCACCCAACGCCAGTACCAATGATACAAGTGCAAATGGGGTTACTAATGGCGGTATCTTTGCTCCCATGTCTCATTCTCCTTTTCCAGAGTATATAATACACGAAAACTTGCCCAATAAATATGAATTTATTGTAAAGATTTTTTTTGACATTGGGCACATATTCCGTGTAATTCAAAGCGATGCCCAGTGATTTTAACTCCTGGTAGCTGTTCTTCAAAGAATTTCTTATCAATTGGTGGCATCTGAATCTCTTGAACCCGCCCACAAATATCACAAATAAAATGATGGTGATGGGTAAAATCACATGAATATTTAACCTGCATCTGATCACGATGTTGATGCAATTCAACAATGCCTAATTTCTCAAATTCTTTAAAATTTCGATAAATAGTATCGTGACTTAATCCAGGGAATTGTTTTCGAAGATATTGGTCAATTTCAACAATATTAAAGTAACGATCAGGATGTCGTGCAACTGATTCAATCATCATTTTACGTTGCTTAGTCCACCGTAAATGATGATCTTTAATAATGGTCTGTGCTTGATCAATTAAATTCTCCAATCTTTTTTCCCTCCCGATTAAAGATGATATTGTATCATATTTTAATTCTTTTTGGATAATATCTGCCTAACAATTATATCTATTTGTTGTTTAGTATTTTTCCACTGATCATTAACAACAACATGAGCGATTCCTTTTAAAGCAGATGGCAGTGCAAGATCACGGTGGTACTCTTTGCTATGTAAACGGGAACGAATTGCACTCAATTTATCACCCCGTAGCGTCATTCGTTTAGCTAAAGAAGCCATGTGAGTAACGGTTAAGAAGATGATTACGGCTTGAGTACCGAGTTGTTGATGGTAAGTAATTGCCCCTGCTGTGTCAAGAACAATCACGTCATTTTTCCCTTGTTTCCATCCTTCTTCTAAGCCTTCTAATGAAGAACCATATTGAAACTGATCATAAGTTACTTGTTCAAGTAAATGAAGTTTTTTCATAGAATTTGGTGTTTCGAAATGATAGTCTACTCCATCTTGTTCTCCAGGACGTGGTAACCGCGTCGTATGGGTGATTACCCGGTGCATACCATAATGATCTTGAAGGTAGTTAGCAACCGTGGTTTTTCCTGATCCAGCTGCTCCTGTCACAATAAACACATACTTATTATTTTTCATAATTGCTTATTTTAAATGATCGTTAACTTGATCTAATAATTCTTTTAAATTCTCGTAAGTTAATCGTTCACGGGCATCCTGGTAATTGAACCATCCATAATTCTTAATCTCTTCTGCTTGCAGGTGAATGTCTTCCTTATTATCTAACTCGGCCGTATAAAGGGTCATTTGCTTATGATTGCCATTTGGTAAGTTGTATTCGGTATACACCTTAAAACTTGTATCAATCGGTAATTCTAATTGTGTTTCTTCCTTTATTTCGCGAATCGCCGTTTCCTCTAATGATTCATTGCCTTCAACGTGACCTTTAGGAAAGCCCCAGAAATGTCCCTTATTTTGACTTTCTAATAGTAAATACTCAATTCCATTTTCACCTTGACGATATACAACTGCTCCACTAGTAACTTCAATTGCCATTTTTATCCCTCTTTTGTAATTAAATTTTTCTAATTTACTTTTAATATTAACTACGGTATCATTATTAATTATAAACGTGGCGAGCCATTTCGGCACGTACAATTTATTATAGCAAAGGTGGGTTAAAGATGAGCTTAAACATTATGCGAAAAGAAAGTCTTGATCGATATCTTGGTGAAGACAAGCTTTTCGTTAAATCAATGAATGCTCGTGATCTCATGGCAATTGGGATCGGTACTGTTATTGGTACCGGAATTTTCATTCTCCCTGGAACAATTGCCGCAAATTCAGCTGGACCAGGAGTGTCATTGTCATTTCTGTTTTCAGCGATTGTCTGTGCACTAGCTGCAATGTGTTATGCCGAGTTTGCTTCTGCATTACCAGTTGCTGGGAGTGCATACTCGTACGGAAATGTAGTGTTTGGTGAATTCCTTGGCTGGTTGCTGGGCTGGGCATTGGTTCTTGAATACATGTTAGCTGTTGCGTCTGTTTCAACAGGTTGGGCAGCCTACTTCAATACATTGCTTGAAGGAGTTGGTATTCACCTTCCCAAGGCACTATCCGGTCCATTTGATCCAGCTCATGGTACCTACATAAATATCGTGGCGGTTGTAATTGTTCTTTTAATTACAGTAATGCTTGCACGGGGGATGCAATCCTCACTGCGTATCAATAATATTGCTGTTTTCCTTAAAATTGCAATTATCTTGATCTTTATTATTGTCGGTGTCTTCTTCATTAAGCCCCAAAATTACCATCCCTTCCTTCCATACCACATGAAGGGTGTTATTCACGGGGCAACAATCGGTTTCTTTGCTTACCTTGGTTTCGACTGTGTTTCCAGTTCGGCTGCCGAAGTTAAGAATCCTAAACGAAATATGCCTCTGGGAATTATCGGAACACTTGCTGTTGCAACAATCTTATATACTGGTGTTGCCGTAGTCCTAACTGGAATGGTTAAGTACACCAAGCTTGATGTTGCTAATCCAGTGGCGTTTGCCTTACAGATGGTTCATCAAGACTGGTTGGCAGAATTATTATCAATTGGGGCTTTGATCGGAATGTTCACAATGATGGTTTCGATGATCTATTCTAGTTCTCGTTTGATCTATGCAATTGGTCGTGATGGTCTGCTTCCTTCATTCTTAGGCAAGCTTGATGAAAAAAGTCACTCGCCACAAGTAGCATTATGGATTGTGGCAATTATTATCGCCGTCATGGGAGGACTTGTTTCCCTTGATCAACTTACAAGTTTAGTTAACATTGGAACCTTGTTTGCCTTCATGCTTGTTTCATTTGGGATTATTCCTCTTCGCAAGCGCAAGGATATTGGTAATCGCGGTGGCTTTAAGGTCCCTCTTTATCCAGTCCTTCCAATTCTTTCTGGTCTTGCCTGCCTTGGCATGATGACCCAACTGCAAAAAGAAACATACATCGGAGCAACGATTTGGTTTGGAATCGGAATTATCATCTACTTCACTTACGGCTACTGGCACAGTAAGTTAGCAGATAAGAATTAATAACAAAAAGTTAAGCAGAGAGTGAGATTGATTTTTTCTTACTCTCTTTTTTATTTGAAACAGCGATTTGCATTAGATACCATTTTTTTGATAAGGTAGTATTACTTACTTTTTTCATTCACAAGGAGGAATCAATTAGTTAGGCTAAAATTTGCTCACATACGCCTAATTTTTTATGGAATATACAAAGAAGAATTACAAAAAAGCACCTTTATCATCAATTCACTTTCGAATATATTTTGCCCTGGCTCTTGGACAAATTGCTTGTGGTTTCGCTCTTGGAATTAGCGGAACTGCACTTTCCCAAGCCACTGATTATATCAATATTCCCGATTTTTGGGTTGGCCTAATCGGTGCTGGGAGTTTAATTGGACTTGCTGGGAGTGCTTTAATGGGTAAAATCGCTGACCAATTTGGCCGGCGAAAAATGTTGATGCTCGATATGTATCTTTTTTCTATATTTTCTCTTTTACAATTAGCAACAATGAATCTCGTTATCCTGTTTATCTTACGGATTTTAATCGGTTTAATGATTGCTATTGACTATACTGTCGGGAATGCTCTATTGGTAGAATGGTTACCAGCAAAAGAAAGCGGACGCCTCCAAAGCCAACTAATCGTTTATTGGACAATCGGCTTTATTACTTCATATATTGCCGGAATTTTAATAACAGGATTTGGCGCACATAATTGGCAAGTTATTCTTGCATCAAGTGTCGTTCCAGGGCTGATTGCAGCAATTTATCGGTCATTTTTCCGTATTCCTGCATCCCCAAGCTGGTTAGCCAGTCAAGGTAAAAATAAGACAGCCCAAAAACTAATTCAAAAACATCTTGGAAAAAAATGGGGATTATCATTAAAACAAATTCGTAGCAAAAAGCCAAAAGACGTCTCGCTTAAAACTCTCTTCAATCCCCCTTATCGCCGAAAAACCATTGTTGGTGGTTTATTCTATGCTTGTCAGGCATTTTCATTTTTCGGTATCAGTATTTTCTTGCCAATTCTCTTAAAAAGTATGAATCTTGGTAATAACAACCTTTCTGGGATTATCTACAACAGTTGCGTCTTTATCGGCGTCTTTATCGGTAGCTCGATCTTCAAGGTTCTTAGTAGACGGATGTTTCTGGTAGGTACATTTTTCCTTTCAGCTGCAGCACTTATTCTATTAATGATTGGCAATAACTTTTCGCCTTTCTTCCAAATTAGTGTTTTTGCTATTTTTGCGATAGTCTTATCGTCTGGACTTGTTCTCGATTATCCATACCCGACCGAACTATTTGATATTAAGGTTCGCGCTAGTGGAGTTGGTACTTGTATCACCATCAGTCGTTTTGGGGCTGCTAGTGGAACATTCTTATTACCAATCTTAACTCATCTTGGCGGTCCAATTTTAGCAATGCTGGTTTGTACCCTTGTTTTAATCATAGGTGGTACTATCTGCCTTTTATGGGCGCCTGAAACTTCACCAAAATACATTTAACATTAATAGAATGGCCGGGAAAAATCAAATTTTTTCACCGACCATTTTAGTTTTAAACATCGATATAATAGACTAATCATTTTTACCAAATAAATACTTACGATCATGATAGATCACAAAAACACCAGTAATAACGAATAAAGTAATCATACTAACCCGCAAGTAAAACATCTCACGGCTATACTGCAACTCCTGTTGGTGATCGATATATGGAATAAGGAGCGCACTCTTATTATCAAGCTTAAAATATGAAATTAATTCCAAAGCACCAAACAAAATAATTTGATTACAAAGAGAACCAAATACAGACAGTTTTTGATCAATACTGCTATATTTATCAGGAACTTGTTCTCGTGCCCACTTTCCTAATAAGATAGCACCAAAGACTGTTACCGCTGTTCCAATCAAATATAGGTAATCGGTATACGTTAAGAATAAGCCAAGAGTAAGACAGATCAAGGTAACTTTATAGCGAGTAGTTAGTGGGATCTTTTGCAATTTAGCACTTAACGCACCAACTAACATTCCCGAAAGCATCAATTCAATAAAAACAATAAAAATCCAATAAGCTTTATTCTGTTGAAAAGCAAATAGTAAAGTATAGATAATGACATAATTCTTAATTGCCCCGAGCCAAATACGAAATAGCTTAAAGGGTTGTCCAAGAATATTTCGCAGTTCAAGAATAATCCCAATAATCGCTAGCACAATTAGGACCCAACTAAAATCAGAGATCCGTCCCGTCTTCTTAAAGAAACTAATAATAAAAACAACTGTAAGCACAGCGATGGCAGGAAAAGCAGTTCTCAAATTAAAAGAGAATTTTAAATCCAGCGGTGTCTTATCACGCTTAACAACAACGTAAGCATAAATGACTTCAAGTCCTAGGAAAAAAGTGTAGAAAACAAAACCGACAACTAACGGCAACTTCATCAGCAAAATTCCAAGGGCAATCAGTCCGATAATTACACTAAAACCCGCGATAACATTTACTCGCTTCAAATCAATCCCGGAAATATTCTTATTAGGATCACCTAGCAATTTCAAACCCGTAACGCCAAAACCGATCAAGATCGCTGCCAAGCTAGCAAGCCACTCAAAGCGAATATAAATTCCAATAGAAGCAAGAACTCCCCCAATAAAGGCAACAATCGAACAAAACTTAGTAATACCTGACCAAGAAGCTAAATTTAAGCGTCCATCGAGAATAAAGGGCATTACTTTTTCAACAGTGTAAACAAAAATGAACGGCCAAACAAATGTGATTATATTGGCATGGGCAATGATAGAAAATGCAAATAGCAACGTTGGAAATAGAATATAGCTTCGAGCTACAAATTCATGGTTAATTGCTAAAATTTTCTTCATAAGCAGCCTCCAATCACTTTACCTTTTATTTTAAGTAAAACACACTCTCTCATAAAATAAAAAGAATAGGACTCCTAACACTATTTTTAATGCTAGAAGTCCTATTATCTTTTTTATAGCTATTTTGCAAACATCTTAAATTCTAAAAATAAATCATTGTATTCACCTAAAACGCGTAATGGCAAATCACGATATACTTGCAAATGCTTCATCGTTGTTTCAGGAGGGTAGAAAGCTTTATCATTGGTAATTTTCTTGGGTAATTCTTTTTTAGCCGCTTTATTTGGTGTCGCGTATCCAACATATTGAGCATTTTGAGCTGCGTTCTGGGGGGCTAACATAAAGTTAATAAATTCATAAGCCGCCTTTTTATTACGCGCTGCTTTAGGAATCACCATGTTATCAAACCATATATTACTTCCTTCGCTTGGCACAACATAGTGAAGGTGCGGATTAATATTCATCATTTCGCGTGCATCACCAGAATAGGTTACCCCCACTGCTGCTTCATTTTGCTCCATATACATCTTCATTTCATCAGCAATAATCGCTTTTACATTGGGCGTCAACTGCTTTAAATGGGCCTGCGCAAGCTTTAATTGATGGTAGTTAGTTGTATTAACAGAATGATGCTGGGTAATAAGGGCAACCGCAAACACATCCCGCGCACTATCAATCAGCATGACATTATTCTTTAAGCGCGGATTCCAAAGTTGTTCCCAATGTTGAACGTCTTTGCCATTTACTTTTTGATCATTGTAGATAATACCTAACGTTCCCCAAAAGTACGGAACAGAATAACGATTATCAGGATCAAAAGAACGATTTAAAAATTGCGGATCAATATACTTAAGGTTAGGCAATTTTCGATGGTTAAGAGGTGCAATTAAATGTTCCTTTTTCATCCGTTGAACAGTGTATTCACTTGGCACAACGACATCATAATTAGTTCCACCTTGCCGAATCTTAGTTAGCATTGATTCATTGCTATCAAAAGTTTCATAATCAACATGGTAGCCGGTTTGATGTTCAAATTTCGTTATCAATGCTGGATCAATATAGTCTCCCCAATTGTAAATTGTCAGTGTTTGTTTACCACCACCAGTTTTTTGCTGGTTAAACGCAACGTCCCCAAGCGCTAACAAGATACAAATAACGACAATTGCAAGGAATGCAGTAAATATCTTTTTCATTGAGCATCCCCCTCTTTAACAGCCACAATCCGTGTCCGTCGACCGCCACGTTTACTAATAAGGTAATAGCCAATAACTAACAGAAGCGAAACAATAAACATCAATGTAGACAAGGCGTTGATTTCAAGGTTGATTCCTTGCCGTGCCCGAGAATATATTTCTACTGATAATGTTGAGAAGCCATTTCCAGTAACGAAGAAGGTTACTGCAAAGTCATCAAGTGAATAAGTAAACGCCATAAAATAGCCCGCAAAAATACCCGGCGCAATTGACGGAAGTATTACTCGGGAAAGGACTTGCCAGCGACTGGCTCCTAAATCATAGGCAGCATCTACTAATGTTGGTGACATTTCATTTAATTTTGGTAAAACCATTAAAACGACAATTGGGATACAAAATGCAATATGGCTTAAGAGGACTGATACAAAACCTAGTCTTACCCCCAACATGGTGAAAAAGATTAAAAAACTTGCCCCAATAATTACATCGGGCGAAACCATTAAAACATTATTCAAAGATAACAAACTATTCTTCCACGGGCGCCGTGCATCCTTAATTGCTAAGGCTCCTAATGTACCGATAATTGTTGCTAATAGTGACGCCAAAAATGCTACTAACAAGGTATTGATAACAATGGTAATCATTCGCGTATCCGCAAGCAAATCCGCATAGTGTTGCCAAGAAAAGCCATGGTATTTTTCCATTGTTTGGCCACTGCTAAAGGAAAAAACAACTAAATACAAAATTGGCGCATATAAGATCACAAAAACTAACGCGAGGTATGTTTTTCCCCATGACCATCGCTGCTTTTTCATTAATGGCGTCCTCCTTTCTGTTTCTTATCACCAGTCATAAACATAATAATAAACATTGCGATAATCAGAACGACCCCAATCGTTGAACCCATCCCCCAATTTTGCGTTGTGAGGAAATGTTCTTCAATTGCAGTCCCTAAAGTAATTACGCGATTTCCACCAATCAAGCGGGTAATCATAAAGAGTGAAAGTGATGGAATGAAAACTGCCTGAATTCCAGCTTTTACTCCTGGCATAGAAAGAGGCCAAATCACACGGCAAAAGGTTTGCCAATGAGTAGCACCTAAGTCATAGCTGGCATTTATTAGGGACGGGTTAATTTCGGCCAGGTTATTAAAAATGGGCAAAACCATAAACGGAATTTCAATATAAGCAGCCACAAACATAAAACTGGCATCCGTGAACAAAAGCTGATGGCTTCCAAGACCCATAAACTGGAGGAACCCATTAATTGTCCCGGTTCGACTAAACAAACCAATAAACGCATAAGTTTTCAATAGTAAGTTGATCCATGTTGGTAAAATCACCAACAGCAACCAAAACTGCTTGTTAGGCAATCGATTTAAAACATAAGCTGTCGGATAACTAATTACTAATGTCACAAGCGTAATCAAAAAGGCATACCAAACAGAATTAAGCGTCATCTTAAGATAAACACCCGATGTCAGGTATTCAGCATAGTTATTAAGGGTCAGTTGACCATTGATATTAAAAAATGATTGATAAAGGATCAATACCAATGGGGCAATTACAAATAGAATAATCCACAATGCATATGGAACGATAAACATCGCTTTTTGCCGCATTAGTCCCCCTCCTCATAGCTATCAAGGCGCGCATCAAAATCTTCTTCACTTTCGTTATAACGCATAACGTGAATATCTTCAGGGTCAAATGTAATCCCTACTTTAACCCCGACCTTTGTTTTATGAATGGAATTGATCTTCCACTTATGGTTACGTTGATCAATCACCGTAATTTGATAATCAACACCACGAAAAAGCTGTGTCTCAACAGTGCCGACTAATTTTCCCTTTTCAACCGTTGTAATGTCAAGGTCTTCTGGCCGAATGACAACTTCAACCTTTTCGTTTGGTTTCATCCCTGCGTCAACACAATCAAAATCTTGACCATTAATTGAAACTACATAGTCTTTTTTCATAATGCCCGGAACAATATTGCTTTCGCCAATAAAATCAGCTACAAAATGGTTAAGCGGTTCATCGTAAATATCAACGGGAGTCCCACTCTGCTGAATTTTACCGTCGTTAATAATCATAATCTGGTCACTCATGGCTAGTGCTTCTTCTTGGTCATGGGTAACAAAGATAAAAGTAATTCCCAGCCGCCGTTGCAATTGCCGCAATTCGGTCTGCATTTGAACTCGTAACTTATGATCCAACGCAGACAATGCTTCATCCAACAGTAGTACTTTCGGCTTATTAACTATTGCCCGGGCAATGGCAACTCGTTGTCTTTGCCCACCAGACATTGCGGTAATTTCACGATCATCATAACCATCTAATTGAACCAGGTGCAAAGCTTCTTTTACGCGTTGTTTAATTTCTGCTTTTTTGACACCCTTAATTTGTAATCCAAAGGCAACGTTTTCTGCCACATTCATATGAGGGAAAAGGGCATAATCTTGAAAGACGGTATTGACTTGCCGTTGATTGGCTGGAATATCATTGATTTGCTTTCCATCAAAATAAATTTTTCCACTACTAGGATGATCAAAGCCAGCAATCAAGCGTAAAATTGTTGTTTTTCCTGATCCCGATGGTCCTAATAAGGTATAGAATTTACCGGCCTCAATTTCAAAGCTTATATCACGCAACACAACGTTATCATCATACTGTTTACTTACATGCTGAAATTCCATTATGTTTTTTACCATCAGCGTTTCCCCAATCATCATTTTTTAAACTAAGTCTTAGTATAAAGTATACGCCTTAAATCGCAACACTGTTTATCCTAAGCAAATTATTATAAAAGTGCGATAATTAATATATCAAATTTTATACGAGGTGTTCCAGATGAAAATCAATCAATTTAGTATTACTTCAACTACACCACAAGCACGGCGCCAAGAATTAATGCAAATTCACTTGCTTCGGAAAAATGAAGAACAAACTTTGCCACCGAACGCAATGTTTGAAACTTTCTTAGCACGGATTCATATGGCAAGTGCCCAGCCGATCGTCACTAAGCAGTGGTTTCATGACCTCTTAGCTACTCCTGACCTTGCTCTTGATGATTGGTTTGACCAGAATCAAACATTAACCGATGAAGTATTTTACCTTGTCGCCCTCCAATTACTTAATTTTGAGGCCGCGGTTGATTTTGATATTACAGATCCTCTTACTACGGTTAAGAAAATTGGTTTGCCAGTCAAATCACACCAAAAATGGACAACCGCAAACGTTATCGATGCTTTTTACCTTCTTTTAAATACTCACAACAAAAATGGTCAATCGCTTATTGATCATTTAACGGCAGAGGGCTTTATGGCTTGGAGTTACCAGCTTCCAGCCGAACAAAAGCCCCTCTTTTTCAACGGCAAACCACTGGCTAGTTTTGATCCTGCTAAATTCATTCGTGAGGTTGTTTACATTGAGACCGATATGGATACGGATTTTGATGGTAAAGCAGATTTAGTTAAGACAGAAATCATGCGGCCAATTGAGTCGGACCATGGCTTAAAAGTTCCTGTTGTCTTTACTGCCAGCCCTTATAATCAAGGAACAAACGATGAATGGGGCGAAAAAGCAACGCATAACGTCAACATTCCTTTGCAGCATAAGGATCCTGATCATCAGGCCCCAACTGAAGAAACATTCCCGACTAATTTTTCCCGACAAAAGGTTACTGGTGAAAGCCAACATGCAACAGAAACATTTAGCACCACGCCAGCATATACATTAAATAATTACCTTGCGGCTCGTGGCTATGGAGTTGTTTATTCAGCTGGAATTGGCACTAAAGATTCGGATGGCCTGCAAACATGCGGCTCGCCAGAACAGACTGATGCCATGAAGGCGGTTGTCGAGTGGCTGCACGGTGATCGGCAAGCCTTTACTGACCGTCATAGCGGCACGGTAATAAAAGCCTGGTGGTGTAATGGTAAAGTCGCAATGACAGGGCGTTCATATCTCGGCACGTTAGCCACTGCTGTCGCAACCATTGGTGTACCAGGCCTCGAAGCAATTATTAGTGAAGCCGCCATTTCTAGTTGGTATGACTATTACCGGGAAAATGGCCTTGTGCGTGCACCGGGTGGCTTTCAAGGAGAAGACGCCGATGTTTTAGCTGACGAAACATTTAGTCGAACTAAACGCCCCGCAGACTATCGCCGAATTGAAAAAGTTAACGATCAATATATTGCTAAAATGCAAGGAGCAATGGATCGGACGACTGGTAATTATAATCAATTCTGGGACCACCGCAATTACCGGCATGATCTCGAAAACATCAAAGCTGCCGTGATGATGGTGCATGGACTTAATGATACCAATGTCCGTCCTAGCAACGTTAAGGCACTTTATGATGGTATTCAAAATCTTCCTATTACTAGTAAACTTATCCTTCACCAGGGACAACATATTTATATCAATGCCTTTCGTTCATTAGATTTCTCTGACATGGTTAATCTCTGGCTTGCCAATAAACTCTGGGGGCAAGCAAATCATGCCGATGATACCCTGCCAAGTGTCCTTGTGCAAGACAATAGCACCCCTGAAACTTGGACCGCATATGATCAATGGACTGCAGGTGAACAGAAACAGTACCAATTTAACGACCGGCGCTTAACAAACTTGCCCGGACTAGGAACCCAAAGCTTTAATGACCAGCAACCAGAAGAAAAATACTTACAATGGTGCAAGCACCCACATGAATGGGTAAGGGCACTCATTAATGATAACGGTCAATTTAGTCGCCGCTTTGTAACGGCCATGTTTAACGATGATACGCTTCTCCGCGGAACCCCGACTGTCACATTAAAAGTAGCTTCTTCTAAAAATTACGGAATGATTAGCGCCCGGCTTGTCGACCTTGGCAGCAGTAAACGCTTGACAATGTCACCGGTTCTTTTTACTCGCGACGGCCTTGAGCTAGGTTATCATTGGAAGACCGATGATCTTCGTGAATTTAAATTAGCAAAAGAAGCAACTAATTATAAGGTAATCGCAAGTGGACATATTAATTTGCAAAATCGAAACAATCCAGCACAAGTTGAAGAATTAGCCGCTAATCAATTTGTCACTGTTAAGTTTGATCTTCAACCAATTTTCCACCGAATTGTAGCTGGTCATCAATTAGGGATCATCATTTATAGTACTGATTACGAATACACACTTCGTGGCAACGAACGGATTGAGTATCAATTAGCGCTGAGCGGCTGTCATCTTAGTATTCCAGGTGTTACTATTTTGAACTAAATGCTCACTAAAAAGATAGCGGATTAAAACTAGTTTTAGCAGAATTCAGCTAATTGCGGTAAAATAGTTAGTATTACCAATAAAAAGGAGAGATTCGAGAATGAAACAAGGCACTAAAATTATTACCCTTGATAACGGCTATCATCTATGGACGAATACCCAAGGTGAAGGTGATATTCATTTATTGGCTTTGCATGGGGGTCCTGGTGGCAATCATGAATACTGGGAAGACGCTGCTGAACAATTAAAGAAGCAAGGTCTTAACGTTCAAGTAACAATGTATGATCAATTAGGTTCACTCTATTCTGATCAACCAGATTTTTCTGACCCTGAGATTGCTAAGAAGTACCTTACTTACGAATATTTCCTTGATGAAGTTGATGAAGTACGCGAAAAGCTTGGCTTAGACAATTTCTATCTTATCGGTCAAAGCTGGGGTGGCCTTTTAGTTCAAGAATACGCTGTTAAGTATGGTCAACATCTTAAGGGTGCAATTATTTCTTCAATGGTTGACGAGATTGACGAATATGTCGACCGGGTTAATGAATTACGGGAAAAGACTCTTTCTCCTGAAGCGGTTGCCTTTATGAAAGAATGCGAAACCAAGAATGATTACAGTAATCCTAAGTATCAAGAATACGTTCAAGTAATGAATGAACAATACGTTGACCGGAAGCAACCATCCAAGCTTTACCATCTTAAAGACCTTGGCGGCACAGCAGTTTACAATGTCTTTCAAGGCGATAACGAATTTGTGATTACCGGTAAGCTTAAAGACTGGCATTTCCGTGACCAATTGAAGAACATTAAGGTGCCAACTTTAATTACATTTGGTGAACACGAAACGATGCCAATCGAAACTGCTAAGACAATGAATAATCTCATTCCAAATTCACAGTTAGTTACTACTCCAAACGGTGGTCACCACCACATGGTAGATAACCCCGATGTTTATTACAAACACCTTGCTGACTTCATTCGGAATGTTGAAAATAACACGTTTAATAATTAATTTAGAAGAGGCTGAGAGAAAACTTTGTTTTCTCTCAGCCTCTTCTACTTTTATGAATAATAGTACGATAACGTGGAAAATAATCACAAGGCTCGAGGCTAAGTCCGAACGCTAATCAGCCCGTGCCGTGCTAATTACCGTCCTATCCTTAGCCCACCGCCTTGTCGAAAAGATTATTTCCCACTCCCTGTTTATTAATTATTCATGAATCATGTTTTAAAAATATCTTAACTAGAACTAAAATATTAGATGGATATGGTACGATATTTATACGATAAATACGAAGGAATGATTAAAGAAAAAACTTAATATGGCTTCACTGATGTTGTTTGCTTAGGGTGTGGGACCTTTAAGCATTAGTTACTTTACTCAAGTTATATATTCAAGGGGAAAAATGAAAGAAAATTATCAACTAACAACTGACGAAATAAAGAAAGAATACCAATTAACTGATTTTACTCAAGGTTTATCAACCCAAGCTGTCGAAAAACGGCTTGCTGACGAAGGGCGTAATATCATTGAAGTAAAACCAACGCCCAAGTGGAAACTCTTCCTGCGCCAGTTTAACAATATTGTTATTTATATCTTATTAGCTGCTACTTTACTGACCATTTTAATCGGTCACTATACTGATGCGATTGTTATCGGGGCGGTTGTCATTCTAAACGCGCTTATTGGTTATTTCCAAGAATCAAGCGCCGCGAATGCCCTCGCCAAAATCAAAGAGATGATGGCGCAACATGCCACCGTCTACCGGAATGGTAAACGACAAGATATTGATGCCGCGGATCTTGTCCGTGGGGATGTTGTTTTCCTTGAGGCCGGTGATAATGTACCAGCTGACTTACGGATCGTCTCAGCTGATAACTTACGAATTGAAGAATCGGCTTTAACCGGTGAAACCAATTCGGTTATCAAAACTGATGAAGTAATTACTGACCAAGACGTTCCCCTCGCTGATCGTGTTGATATGGCATATGCTTCGACTTCAGTTACAAGCGGAAGCGGACTAGGAGTTGTAGTTGCAACTGGTGAACACACCGAAATTGGTAAGATCTCACAAGAAGTTGCGCAAATTAAACCAAAGAAGACACCATTAACTAAAGAAATTGACCATGTTGGAAAGGTCGTTTCTTACATCACAATTACTGCCTCAGTGATTGTTTTCGTTGTCGGCTTCTTCCTTGAAATCTACTCCTTGCCTGCCCTTGCACTAGCGGTCGTGGCAATGTTGGTTGGTGCGATTCCAGAAGGGTTGCCCGCAATTACTTCTGTTATCTTAGCCTTTGGTATTAGTAAAATGGCAAAAGAGCATCAGACGATTATCAAATCAATGCCTGCCGTTGAAACATTAGGCTCGGTCGATGTTATTGCTACTGATAAGACAGGGACTCTTACTAAAAATGAAATGACCGCCATTGAGTTATGGGTCGGGGATAAGCATTACACGGTTACTGGAACCGGTTATGCTCCTAATGGTGAGATTCTCTTAAATGACAAACCAGCTCAACTGACAGATCAACTCAAACTTTTCTTAGAGGCTGGATACCAAGCAAATGATACGGTTTTAACTGATGAAGATGGCACTTGGCATATTAATGGTGAACCAACTGATGGAGCTTTCTTAACTCTTTACCACAAAGCGTTTGGTGCTAAATATCAATCACCATATAAAGCAGTTGATCTTCTTCCATTTGACTCTGATTACCGTTATATCGCTGAATTAACTCGTGATCCAGAAGACAAGCAACAAGTAATCTTTGTTAAGGGATCGCCAGATAAGCTCTTTGAAATGGCCGCAAAAGAAGATCCACAATTTGATACTACTAAGTGGCAACAACGGGTAAATGACTGGTCCAAAGCCGGAAAACGAGTTATTGCCGTCGGTTACCAACTGGTTAATGGCGAAAACCTAATGGAAGTCGAACATGACCACCTCTACAAAGGAATTCACTTACTCGGTTTAGCTGCTCTTCAAGATGCCCCACGTGAAGAAGTGATCGTTGCATTAAAGCAAATGAACCGTGCTGGTGTTTCCGTTAAGATGATTACGGGGGATGACCCGCAAACCGCCCGTGCAATCGGTAAACAACTAGGGTTATCAACGGGCCCAATCAATGCAATCACAGGTGCAGAATGGGATAAACTTTCTGCCAGTGAACAAGAAGAGGCCGCTTTAAATAACCAAGTCTTTGCACGAACGACTCCACAAAACAAGCTTGAAATTATTGAAGCTCTCCAAAATCGGCAAAAGATCACCGCGATGGTTGGGGATGGCGTTAACGATGCGCCTGCCTTAAAGAAAGCCGATATTGGGATTTCAATGGGAATCAAGGGAACGGACGTCGCCAAAGATGCTGCTGACATGATATTAGGAAATGATAACTTTGCGGTAATGGCTGCTGTTATCAAAGAAGGTCGGCGAATTTACGACAATATCAAAAAGAGTATCTTATTCTTATTACCAACCTCCTTTGCTGAAGGATTGGTGGTTGCCTTCTCTATTCTTACTGGTCAGCAAGTTCCCCTCCAACCTGCTCAGTTATTGTGGATTAACTTAATCGCCGCAATCACTATCCAATTCGCATTCGTCTTTGAAAAAGCAGAAAAGGGCATCATGGATCGCAATCCACGCCCAGTGACCCAACGTTTGATGAATCGTCATGATTTAATCCAGATGGGTTATGTCTCAGCTTTAATGGCACTGTTCGCCTTAATTGGTTACGAATGGTTCATCAGTGCCGGGGCAGACGTTGTCAACGCTACAACAATGATGGTCAATACAATTGTTATTAGTAAGGCCTTCTACTTCTTCAGCATTCGAACTGAACGATATGGACTAAAAGAAGTTAGAAATATTGGCAAGAAAGCCTGGGGCGTTATTGGATTAATGATTCTCTTCCAATTGATCTTTACCTACGTTCCATTTATGCAGGCCGCTTTCCATGTGACTGGAATAAGCTTGCTAGAATGGCTAGCAGTAGTTGTCTTCTCTTGCTTAATCTTCTTATGTACCGAATCCGATAAAATGATTCGTTTCCGTCTAAATCGACGCTAAAATTAACGACACTGAATGAGAGATTTCTTCTTCAGTGTCGTTTTTCTATTTCGTAAGCTTTCATAATGTTTTGATCAAACCTATGTAAGCGTATTCTATAATTTGATATGATACACCTAACATATAGAAAAGGAGTCTCACATTATGAAATATCAAGAAACCAAAGAAACGCTTAATCAATTAGTTGCTGATCTGAGTCAAATGGCAATGATAATTCATCAAACTCACTGGTATATGCGTGGCACTAACTTTCTAAAGCTTCACCCCTTAATGGACCAATTTATGGATGAAATCAACGATCAACTTGATATAATATCTGAACGATTATTGACTTTAGATGGTGAACCTTATTCTACCCTTCAAGAAGTCGCAACCCATACGAAAATTAAAGACTGGCCAGGAAACTTTGATAAAACCACTCCCGAACGACTTGCCCATTTAGTCGCCGGTTATCGTTATCTTGAGGACCTTTATCAGCATGGGATTGAAGTGACTGATATTGAAAAAGATTATTCTACCCAGGATATCTTTATTGGTTTCAAGACGGCAATCGAAAAGAAAATCTGGATGTTGCAAGCTGAATTAGGGCAAGCACCAGAAATTGATAATTAATACTAGGAGGCCAAGAGAAAACTTTTATTTTCTCTCAGCCTCCCATATTTTTTCATACTACTTATTAAGTTGCTCTTCTTTCTTATTCCTATTTCTTAAATCCTCAAGCCATTTTACATGCTGTTCTTCATAGCTACGATCTTTCTTGATAAAGAAATATGCCGCCGCGGCAAGAATGGCGATGACAGTTCCCACAAGTAAGGTTTTAGCTGTAAAATTGGTAACCATGTAACAAGAAACTAATAATGCAAAACTGGGGATAAGATATTTCCCAGGTAATTTGAAACCATGTGTTGGATATTCATTACTATGTTCAAATTTAATGACGGCAAGAATCGAAGGAACATATTGAATGAATGAGGCTAAGACTGTACAGCTAACCAAGAAAAGGTAACTCTGGGTAGCAAATAAAGCAGAAAGGATGGATGTTAATAAGATTCCGACCCATGGTGCGTCATGCTTATTCTTCTTCCCAATAAATTTTGGTAACATGCCGTGTTCATTGGCCATTGAAGCAATTAACGATGGCGTGTTAAACGAAGCTGAAAAGGCAACCCCAAAGATACTTACAAGCATCCCGAAAATAATAAAGGCATATCCCCACTTACCAATAGTGGTTCCGAGTCCCCTTGCAAGGGCGCTCCCCAAAGCATTAGCTAATGGTGTCGAGTACCCGCCTAATTTAGTCCCGGAAAGTCCAACGGCAACGGTCATCATCAACGCATCCAAAATAGTTACACTAACCATGACGGCAATTAACACCCGGGGAATATTCTTTTCTGGATTCTTCATTTGCTTAGCAGCAATTGGTAAGAATGAAAAACCTGTAAAAAGATAAAAGATCGGGGTAAATGCTTCACCAAAATGATGAATAAATGGCATTGGTCCCTTTAAAGCTGCTTGAGGAATCACTGGTGAGAAGTTAGCTTTATGGATAAAGAAGACCCCAACGACAATAAAGATGATCAGCGTAAGGATCTTCGCTGCCGCTGATACATTATTAACCAGTTTAACAAGGCCACGGCCGAAGAAATTAATAACCGCAAAGAGCACAATTAAGCCAAAAGCAGCCACCCCATAGATAAGTGGCCGATTAAAGATTGGCAAAAAGCTCTTGAGGGTAGTTAATAAGGCAACAATTTCCGCTGAAAGGGTACAGCAGCCTAAGAACCAGGTAAAAATCCCTAACTCATAACCGGTAAATCGTCCAAATGCATGATAAGAATAAAGCCATGCTGCCCCTGAGCCAGTAAAACGGCTAGAAAGATCGGCATAACATAGGGCGATCAATGAAACAGTTATTGCTGTACATAACAAAACTGCTACAGCCGATAAGTTCATGTACCGATAGATAACAGATGGCAGTAAGAATGTTCCCGAGCCAATTACTCCATTAATCCCTAAAAAGTAAATTGAAATGAAAGATAACTTTTTAGGTACTGATTTTTGATTACTGATAATGACCACCCCACATAAATTTTATAATTCCATTTATATTGTAGTCTTTTTCAAATAAAAAGGTAAATTATCAGCTATTCTAATCTCAATCTTTTCCGAAATTGTTATACAATTAAGAACGTACTTATATTTTATAAAGGATGAATAAAATGGCACAGAAGATTGAGAATTTTATTTTTGATATTGACGGCACTTTAATTGATACTATTGATATGTATATGCCAGCAATGATTGATACGTTGGCTCAACACGGTCACCCAGTTGCGCCCGACAAAGTAGAACAAACTAAGCATGACTTATTTGGTATTACTGGTCGAGATGCTCTTCGCCTCGCTGGAATTAGTGAGGAAGAAATTCCTGAAATGTTAAAAGACTGGTTTGACCTTGCTTACCAACGTGCTGATCGGGCAAAAGTAATTGAAGGAATTCCTGAAATGCTTAATACCCTTGCCAATCGTAAAGATGCAAAGATCGCCATCGCCACTTCAAAACTCGCTGACGAATACCAAGAATACTTCGTTAACAAATATGACTTTGCGAAGTTATTTAAGGTTGCCGTTACGTCTGCGGATACTAAAAAGCATAAACCAGCTCCAGATCCTATTTTAGCGGCAATGGATAAAATGGGAGCAGATCCGGCAACAACTGTTTACGTTGGGGATACCATTAACGACATGAAAGCCGCCCATGCAGCCGGTGCCAAGTTTGCAGGCGCCCTTTACTCCTCCGCAAATCCCGATAGTATTAAAGATGCGGACTTCCCATTAATGAAGCCGGCTGATTTGTTAGCAATTTAAACTAATAAAGTAAGTGGAAAACAATCTTCTCGATAGGCGGGCGGTTGGCTAAACTAGCTGGTTATCATTGGTACTTAGACTCGAACATTGTAATTATTTTCTACGTTATCTTGCTATTGTTTATGAAAAGAGGGGTGAGAAAAAGCCGGAACTTTTTCTCACCCCTCTTTTCATATTTTCTTATTTGTTACTTAACGCTATGATGATTACTTTAGCTTAACTTCGTATGACATACGGAACATTCTCGTAACCCTAATGCATTAACTTCTCCATAATTCTTACAGACTTCGGAATTGTCTAAATTTAATGTATTACAGTAGGGACATTTTTTCATTTAGTAATCCCCATTGAAGAGCTGTGCATTGCCATTCGTTTATCGGGATAGAGTTTCTTAGCTAGGGCGGTTACTGCAGTCGGTGCTTCCCCAAAGCTGGCCGCAATCAATGCGACTTTCCCAGGGTAGGTCACACCATCCCCGATCGCGTATACCCCTTCAATACTGGTCTCCATCATTGAATCAACTTTGATCAAGTTGCGTTCCGCTGCTAAGTCAAGTGACCACTGATTCAAAGCGGCATTGTTAGAGGTAAAGCCATAGTTAACCACAATCTTATCCACATTCAACTGTGCTTCGTCTTCACTACGCATCTTCTTAAGATCGAGCGTTACCGTTTCATCGTCTTCTACCGTTAATGTGCGTGGTAAGAATGGGGTATCAAGTTGCACAGATGACTGTTTAAGCTGAGTTACGGTATGCTCCAGGCCGCGGAACTGGTCCCGCCGATGAACAAGGTGCACTTCCTTAGCAACAGGTTCAAGCATCAAGGCAATATCAATCGCGGAGTCTCCCCCACCAAGAATGGCAACCCGCTTGTCCGCATAATCAGCTTTATGATTAACAAAGTAGGAAAGTTGTTTACCTTCAATCTCAGTTGCCCCTTCTAAAGCGAGCTTACGGGGAGTAAACGCTCCGTTACCAAGAGCAATAATTACTGCTCGTGACCGAGATTCCCGCTTTGCTGATTTGATGGTAAAGGTTCCATCATCTTCTTTGATAACGTCCTCAACAGTCTCACCAAGGAATTGGTCAATCGGTGCCACTGCCATTTGTTCTTTCAACTTAGCGATCAGGTCATGGCCAGTTACGCCTGGCATTCCTGCCACATCCCAAACTTGTTTTTCTGGATAGAGCGCCCCTACTTGACCCCCAAGTTGTGGAAGGCTTTCAATTAACTGGGCATCTAATTCATGAAGGCCACAATAAAATGAAGCAAACATTCCGGCCGGACCTCCACCAATAATTGTCACATCATAAATTTTCTCTGCCATTTCTCTTATAATCCTTTCATTTTCATCTCTAGAAGTATTATATCATCTTTATTTTTTGTAAAATTTCGTAAGCGGTCTCAAATTTTAATTGTAATTATTCCAAATTTAAATTAACATATTATATACAGAGATTGATTTTGCTTAAAATTGGAGGAATAAATACTATGGCAAAACGTAAAATGATTCTTGATTTAGATACTGGTGTTGATGACGCTTTAGCTATTGCCTATGCGCTCGCTGACCCAGAAGTTGATCTAATCGGAATTGTAAGTTCATATGGTAACAACCTATTAGATGTTTGTGCCGAAAACAGCCTTAAGTTATTGGAATTATTAGGTCACACTGATATTCCAGTATTTAAGGGTCTTCCACATTCATGCACTACTGACCACTTTGATGTAATGCAAGTTTCAAAGGATATCCACGGTGATAACGGTATCGGTGATGTTGAATTACCTGCTCCAAGTCGGGCTCTTGAAGAACAATCCGGTGTTGATTTCTACATCGAAGCTGCTCACAAGTACGGCAAGGACCTAATCATCATCCCTACTGGTCCAATGACAAACTTAGCTGCTGCCTTGAAGAAGGATCCTGAAATTGCGGACTTGATTGGTAATGTCACATTCATGGGTGGTGCCTTAACTGTTGAAGGTAATGTTACTCCTGTCGCAGAAGCTAACATTAACCAAGATCCAAAGGCTGCCGATGAAGTAATGAAGTCCAACTTGCCACTTACGATGGTTGGTCTTGATGTTACTCTTCGGACTCTCCTTACTAAGAACGAAACAAAGCAATGGCGTGAATTAGGCACTGCTTCTGGTAAGGCTTTTGCTGATATTACCGACTTCTACATCGACGCTTACTACAACCTTGATATTGATAAGCGTGGTTGTGCCCTCCATGATCCATTAGCTGTTGGTGTTGGTATTGACCCATCATTTGTTTCAACTATTAGCTTATTCATGAAGGTTGTTTACCAAGAAGGACCTTACTATGGTCGGACAATCGGTGACAACGCTAAGTTAAACGATCCTAACCCTAATGTTAAGGTTGCTGTTAACGTTGACAAAGAACGTTACCTCAAGGCCTTCATGGACCGCTTAAACAAGCTTTTCAAAGAAAATTAATTTATAGGCGCGTGAGACGTAACTATCCAGTTATTTCTCCCCGCCTTTTTATTTTACAAGGCGTTATTCTCCTGTTTTTTTGCGATAGTTGTTATAATAAAATTTGTAAAGGATTGTTTTTGATTTTACTAAGGAAGTGTCTTATCAATGGGTCGTTTAGACAATAAAGTTGCAATTATTACTGGTGGCTCTAAAGGAATTGGAGCTGCTGTCGCAAAAAAGTTTATTGAAGAAGGCGCAAAGGTTATTTTAACCGCTCGAAAGATGGATGAAGGACAAAAAGTCGCTGACAAACTAGGTGACAATGCGATCTTTATCCAACAAGACGTTGCTCGTAAAGGAGACTGGGACCGGGTAATTCGCCAAACTGTCCAAGTCTTTGGAAAGCTTAATATTGTGGTTAATAACGCAGGAATTGCCGAATACGCCGATGTTGAAAAGACGGACGCTGAAATTTGGGATAAAACGATTGCCGTTAACCTCACTGGTACGATGTGGGGAACTAAGCTCGGTATTGAAGCAATGAAAAACAACGGAGAAAAGAATTCGATCATCAATATGTCATCCATTGAAGGATTAATTGGTGATCCTGACCTCTTCGCATACAATGCTTCTAAGGGTGGTGTCCGCCTCTTAACTAAGTCCGCTGCGCTTGATTGTGCCCGGAAAGGCTATGACATCCGTGTAAATACAATTCATCCTGGTTATATCTCAACTCCACTAGTTGATAATTTAGTCAAGGATGATCCAAAAGCAGAAGGACACCTAGAAAGCCTTCATCCCCTTGGCCGTCTTGGAAATCCAGAAGAGATTGCTAATCTTGCTTTGTACCTCGCTTCAGATGAATCAAGCTTTAGTACTGGTTCAGAATTTGTCGCTGATGGTGGCTACACGGCTCAATAATATTCACAAAGAACAAGACAAAAGGATCATTGCCAAACTAGATGACAGTGATCCTTTTGTCTTACATTAAATTCCGAATTACCAATGAAACTGCCAAAATCAATGATCCGATCCCGACAATTATTTGCATAAGACGGCCAGGCAGGTGGCGAACAATAATCGGTCCTAAGTAGCCCCCGATTACATTTCCAACCATCAATGGAATAACATAGTTCCAATAAATTGTCGTCTCAAGTGCGAACACTATCCAGGATGTTGTATTGGTAACAGTCATCGCAACGTTTTTTAGCGCGTTATTAACTGCAAAGCTCTTTTGCCGATTAATCACTGTCAGCAAGGTTAGCATTAACACTCCGGCGCCGGCATTAAAGAAACCCGAATAAACCCCGACAATAAAAATACCAATGATTGATAAAAATTGGCCGATCCGTGATTTACCAAATAATTTACTGTTTCCTGCCATCGTCCCCGCACTTTGCTTCGGATGATGAGGAAACAGCAGGATAATGCCGGCTAACGCAATGCATAATGGTACCAGTTCCGCAAACCATTTACTCGGGACAGCAAATAGCAAAAAAGCTCCAATAATGGAACCAGCAAATACCAATGGCAAAATAATCCATAATTGCCGTCGATTATGCTCTAATTCCTTAAACGATGAAAAGACCGAACTATAATTACCCGTAATTGTCGAAAAAGCACTCGTTACGTTTGCCATCACTGGTGGTAATCCTAGTGCAAGCAGTGATGGGTACGAGACTAGTGATGCTAAACCAGCGGCTGCACTAATAATCCCCGAAAGAATCCCAATTCCTAGCAATAATAAAACAAAAACTACTCCACTCATTTTTTAAACCATCCCTTTAAATGCTAGTACTAATTGTAAACCACTTTTCTAAGATAAGTAACCTAATTAACGATTTGCATTCCGTTATAATATTAGCTATGATAATGGAAAACAAATCTGGGGTGCCAAACGGCTGAGATAATACCCATTGAACCTGCTCTGGTTAATACCAGCGAAGGGAGATTCAGTGATATTAACTTAATGATTAACTCCATGATTTTTTGTCATGGAGTTTTTTTGCCCTTATATCTTAAGGAGTTTTATTATGACTAAACGTTCACTACATTTACGTGACATTATTTTGCTTGCCCTGATTGGAATTATTTTTGGTGTAATTTATTTTGCGGCTGGTTTTGTCTATAACGGCTTAACTGTTCTGCTGACACCAATTGGTTATGGTCCAATGGCTAACGATTTAACAATGGGAATCTGGTGTATGGCTGGACCACTTGCCGGCTTTTTACTCCGGACACCAGGAGCAGCTTTCCTTGGTGAGTTTTTGGGAGCGGCCGTTGAAATGCTTCTCGGCGATCAGTGGGGAGCAGCCAACCTAATTTCTGGGGCAGTTCAAGGTATCGGGTCTGAGTTAGGTTTTACTTTTACGTTCTATAAAATGTATAACTGGTTGACCCTCCTCATCTCATCCCTCACCCTTACATTTGTTACCTTTGGCTGGGATTGGTTCCGCAATGGCTATAACCACTTCAGCGGGCAAATGCTAATCATTATGCTCATCGCCCGCTTTATTTCAATGTTTGTCTTCTCTGGAATTCTGGTTAAATTGATTACTAACCTTCTCCAACGAGCCCACTTAATCAAGCACTAAGACTATGAAAAATATACAATTTAATGATCTTTCATTTAATTTTGATCAGCAACCGATTCTTAAAAATATCACCGCCAAATTCACTGTTGGAAAGATTCACTTACTTACCGGAGTCTCTGGGAGTGGTAAATCCACCATTCTCAAGTTAATCGCTGGTCTCCTGCCTAAATATGGTGGTGAAATAGTTGCTGGAGCAGTCGATGTACCAACAGATGCCCATATCGGGATGGTATTCCAAGATCCGTTAATGCAGTTTGCTCTTGATACGCCACGCCACGAATTAGAATTCACTCTGGAAAATTGCCAAGTCCCAACTGACAAAATTCCAGAACGCGTTAAAGAAGCTTTACAATTCGGTAAAGTTGACGACCTTGCTAACCGGTTAATCACCACGCTTTCCGGTGGACAACAACAGCGCGTGGCTTTAGCAGCGGCTACGGCAATGCAACCGAACGTGCTTTTATTAGACGAACCCTTTGCCAATATTGACGAAGAAAACCGGCAACTTATCCTTAAACAATTAGTCCGCCTCAACAGTGACTATCACACAACAATTATCATTACTGACCATGATTTGCATGGCTACGAGCAACTTCATCCCCTGGTTTGGCAATTAACTAAGGGGTATCTTGCCCAGCTTTCCAACAAAGATAGGAGCCAGCTTTTGACAAGGAGTGCTAACCCTCAAATTACCACTGCTCTTCCCCCGTCAACCTTGCCAACAGTTATCAAATTTAATGAATTATCAATAAAACGGGATAATCACCCCTTACTTTTACCAACCAATTTAGGCATTGTTAAAAATAAAATAACTTTATTAACCGGACCAAATGGGATTGGTAAATCTACCCTTCTAAAGGCAATTGCCCGGCTTTTGAAATATGAAGGAAAGATTGACTATGAGGGAGAAAACATTCAAAAAATATCACCCGGGAAATATTACAAACATCTAGGATTGATTTTTCAACATGCCAACGACCAATTTCTAAATGTAACCGTTGGCGAAGAACTGGCATTAGGATTTAAAACTTGCCAGAACTCCTATTTTAATCAACAACAAGTCAACAAAGTCTTAACAGCTCTTGGTCTGAACGGAAGAGAAGATCAAGTTGTTTACTCGCTAAGTGGTGGACAAAAGAAAAAACTGCAAATCTTGCTAATGTTAATGCGCGGACAGGAAACATTATTGCTTGACGAACCATTTACGGGCTTAGATCCAGCCTCTTTAAAAACTGTCCTGCAACTAATCAAAGCATCCCAAAAAGAAAAACCACAAACTTTACTGATCGTTAGTCATCAATTAAGCGGCCTTGATGGTTTTGTTGATTACCACCTTACAATGAATCATCAACGCCTTAATTATGTTGGAGGCCGTCATGAATCCTAGTTTAAAATTATTACTTGTTATTTTGCTTTCACTTGAGCTGACTTTTGTGACTAAGCTGTGGATTAACCTGATTGTTATTATGGCATGTTTGTTAATCCTTATCCATCAGCGTCTTCACTGGCAACAATTTTGCTGGTTGACTTTTGTCCCTCTTTTTCCGGCACTAGCTATTTTTATTACAATTGTCTTCTTTAGTCCTAGTCATAGTCTCTTTGATGGCGCTGTTCTTTTCAGTCGACTCTATGTTTATGTCTGTCTTGGAACAGTCTTTACGTTCACAACCGATACTTTGACGCTTGCTCGCTCATTAGAACAAAATTGTCACCTTCCCAGCAAATATGCTTATGGGGTGCTCGCTGCGCTTAATCTGATTCCGAAAATGAAACAAGCTGTTACTACTATTTATACGGCCGGGCAAATGCGCGGGGTTAATTTACATTGGTGGTCACCGACGCTTTACTTCAAAGCGATCCTAGTTGCGATTCAATGGTCAGATCAATTAGCACAAGCCATGGAATCACACGGTTTTGTGGAAGGACAAGCACGAACAGCTACTGTAGATATCCCCATCACCAGCCGCGATTGGCTTTATTTTTTAAGTATTATTTGCCTTGTACAGATAATTGTAATTGCACTCCCTTGAGTTTTCATGCGATAATAAAATAAAAGAAAGGACTGATATAGTGAAGGACAATAATTTAACTGATCGGATTGTAAATACTTTGTCATATTTGAGTATTATTTTCTTGCCAGTTATATTTCCCTTAATTGTTTGGATTATCGCTAAGAATAGTGACCGACCAACTATTGCTAAAAACGCACGGAATGCCTTTTGGAGTCAAATTTTTCCGTTGTTATATGTAATTGCAGCTATTCTCGTCTTTAGCGTTTTCTCTTTAAATCCTGCTAATTTCCATGGAGGTGCACTGTTCGGTATCCTGCTAACATTTGCTCTTCTATTAGCCCTTTTATTGTTCATTTACAATATTGCAATGGCAATTAAGATGCTTATTGGACGTGAATAAGCTTAAGTATCTATTAGCAAAAGAGTGCAGGCTGGGAAAAATTCGGTTTTTCTCAGTCTTTCTTTTTACACAAATTCTAAGTGAGGTGATTAATCGATGGAAATGATTTTAGGCATTATTCTTCTATTGACTGCTGTTGTTGCAGCTAATGTTGTTCATCTTATTTACCCTAAGATTCCACTATCCATCTATCAAATTATTGCAGGAATTCTTTTAGCATCTCTGCCTACTGAGGCCACGAACTTTACCATGCATCCAGAATTATTCATGATGGTGGTCATTGCTCCTTTAATGTTTAATGACGGACAAAATCAATCATTCCGTTATCTTTCGAGCAATATCAAATCGATCCTATCAATGACTGTTGGATTAGCACTTGTCACGGTCTTGATTACTGGGAGCTTTTTGCATCTGCTTCAACCAGAAACTTTCTCCTTAGCACTCGCCTTTATGTTGGCCGCGATTGTTACTCCAACTGATGCGGTCGCTGTAAAGTCAATTACTACTAACATGAAAGTCCCCAAAAACGTTAATGGTGCTCTGGAATACGAATCCCTCTTCAATGATGCATCGGGAATTGTTCTTTTGGATTTGGCACTTGAAACATATACGTCTGGGAATTTTTCTTTAGGGCATGGGATCTGGATCTTTGTGTATGTTTTCTTCGGCGGAATTATTTTCGGGGCAGTATTAGGAAGTCTATTAATCAGTCTCCGTACTAGTTTGATGCGGAAACACGTTGATATTGGCTCCATTGTTATTCCAATCAACGTAATGACTCCCATCGTTGTTTACTGGCTGGCTGAAGAACTGCATCTTTCGGGAATCTTAGCCGTCGTTGCAGCAGGAGTCGTTCATAGTATCCTCTATGATCGAATGCGGCTTACGTCGACTAAAGTCCAAATGTCTACTACCACTATTTGGAATATCATTAGCGATGCCTTAAACGGATTAGTATTTGTCCTTTTAGGGGTGATGCTTCCACAGGTACTTGGACGAACTTCTTGGCAAAATCTGGGGGCAATCGTTGCCTTAGCTTTTGCTATCTACATTATTACAACCCTCTTAAGATTCTTATGGGTCCGATTCAAGCTCGTCAACATTCAATCGACTAACCTTAATCGGGATAGCCTCTTGATGGCGTTAGGAGGAATTCACGGAACCATCACTCTGGCATTAGCTTTCTCGTTGCCAGTTCTAATTAACAACCATCAATTTGCTTTCCGTAATTCAATGATCTTGATTGCCGCGATTGTTATTTTGATTAGTATTGCTGTCGGCGCAATTGGGTATCCAATTATTTTACCGCCTAAATCTAAGAGTTATTCAAAGAGTGAATTCCAAAAAGAACTTATTAAAACCGTTCAATATGCCATTAATGAGCTACGGAACTCAGAAAAATATTCACCGGAAAAAGCCGTTGTTATTGACCAACTAAGTAGTCAAATGACCCAATATCATGAATTTAATCGTAATGTTTATAGTCAATTAATGGGGAAAGCTCATCAAATTGAATTGGCTACCTTAGATCAGCTTAACGAAGAAGGGCGAATTTCAGACAAGGAGGCTAAATTCCTCGTTAATTTTGTTACACGGTCGATTTTCCGGGTAAATAAACACAGCTTTCTTGAATTATGGGTAATCTTATGGCACCGACTAAAATGGCGTTTTATTCGCTACCGCCATCTCAAAAAAGGCTCCCGCTACAATGTGGGACCAAAATATCAATTAACCAAGGAACAGCGCGCTGAAACAGCGGAGATCCTAGAAATAATTAATCGTGAAATCGATAAGTATCTTCATTCGATTGAAACTCCACAAAACGCGAATGAAGTTGCTATGGTACGGCGGACGTACTTCCACCGAAAACGATTCTTCTTGCACGATATTTCGATGGATACTGACCTCATTACTTCTTTATTTATTGAGGCATTTCAGCTTGAACACAGTTATGTTCAAATGCAACTTGCTGATGACCAATTTTCACAAGAATTGGCAAACGCATTAAACGAACAGATCTCGACTGATGAATTGGTTTTCACCCAATCGCTGGACTAAAAAAGGAAATTGCTTTGCAGCAATTTCCTTTTTTATCTTAAATAAATGTCAGCAAAAATGCGATTAACGCTGGTAAGAATTGAATTAGGATAATCTTTTTGGTAGCAGTGAGGGCACCAAATAACGCAACAACCATTACAAAAACCAAGAGCATTTGCCATACTAATACTAAGGTTGCCCCACTAAATAACCAGTAACTGGCGATGATGGCTGCTCCTAAGCCTCCATTATAGATACCCTGGTTAGCGAATGAAACCCGTGCTTCATGCTGTTGCGTAAACTTAAGCGGTAAGTCAAACGCCTTGGCTTGCTGTGCCGGGTTACCAAAGATTTCTAAGGCCATAATACCTAAATGTTCGATTGCAACAAACATCGTAACAATAATTGCAAACATCTTTTTCCTCCAACTATTTAATATATTGATCTAAAAATCTTGTCAAATGGCGGCGATATTCGCTGGGATGGGTCGCATAGGACTTCGCATGGGCTGCTCCAGGCACTACCCACAATTCTTTACTTCCCTCTGTTGCACGGTAATTGCGATAAACCATTTCAGTTGGAACAAAATTATCTTTTGCACCATGGATAAATAGCATTGGGCGATGATTATGATGCAACATATTTAAGGAGCTGGCTTCATGAATGTAAAAGCCATTCTTCACCCGGTTAATTAAACTCATCGTGCTTATTAATGGTACCCGTAAAAATTTCGGAATCCCATATAAATTACCAGCTTCATAATTTAATTCATCATTAAGGCTCGTATATCCACAATCTTCAACAAATGCTTTTACTTGTGGTGGAAGGTTAATGCCACTAGTCATCATCGTTGTTGCGCCACCCATGCTGACTCCAAACAAGACTACCTGGCTATCTTCCCCATTATGCTGAATAAGTTTATTAATCCATTTGCGAATATCATAACGCTCTGGCCACCCATAACCAATGTATTTCCCTTGGCTTTGACCATGAGCACGCGCATCTGGCATTAAAACATTATACCCCATCTGATGAAAAAGCGTGGCATATTCGCCCATCTTCTCTTTGTCACCCATAAATCCGTGGGCAATTACTACATTTTTAGTTGTCGCTTTAGCAGCAGGGATATAATCAGCGACTAGTTTATAATTTCCACTGGCCGATTTCATTGTCCATTTTTCCTTCTTTGCATGCTTAAACCACATTTTCTGCTCATACAATGGATCATTTCGTGAGATTTTAGTTGAATTATTAATAAAATCCTTATGCCCCGGTACCATTGCCACGGAGAAAAAATAGCTACTAGCCGCAAAAATGGCCACTGCGATTACTACTACAATTCCAATGAGCCATCGCCAAGGATGCCACTGTTTCTTTTTTGTCTTTGTTTTCAAAATAATTAACCCCATGTCGTATTATTTAATCAATGCGCCTAGTTTAGCACACTTTCTGTTATTTTGCATATTCTTTTCATTCAAAATTGTTATGCTAATGTTAAAATAGATAATGATATATTAAGGGAGTGAAATAATGTTTCCAGAACGCCTACGAGCACTTCGCAAAGGACAAAAGATAACCTTAAAGGAGCTTGCTACCCATCTCAATGAAAACCTTGGCCCCAATGAAAAGCCAAACACTGCTTCGCAAATCGGTAACTGGGAACGCGGTATTCGGACCCCGTCATACGTTGAAGCACGAAAACTAGCCGAATTTTTTGATGTCAGTCTGGACTATCTTACCGGAAAAACTGATCGTGATGACTTTGATTTAGCAAAATTATTCTTCTCAAGTAAGAACCTGTCGTTTAATCAAACTGTACTTTCAAGTGATGATCGATATGAAATTTTTCAGCTAATTGATGGTTACTTAAAGGGACGGCATAATCGTCGGGATACAGACACCTTCTATGGTAAGCAAGAACAACTAGATTTAAAACTTAAATAAGGAGTTTCTGATGAATCCTAAAAAATTAAAACAGCTAAAAAAGCGTGTAAAAAAAGCTCACCAAATTGTTAATGAGCCTTCATATATTCAAGAATTAAATACTTACCGTGACCTATTCGATGACTTTCCTCCTGTAAAATACCTCATTAATAATGTTTTAGAAAGTGATCGACTGCTAAAGAATGGCTTATTGCCACAACCGCTACCAAAATTATTATTACCAGATAACATTCAAGATACCATTTTCAAAAGGGTTAATGAACATTTTCTCCAAGGTGATCCACGCGGTGATAAACTTTGGAACAAATATAGTGAAGCTTTGCCAAAATTAGATAAGGCGTTGCGCAACTATCGTGATTATCTCGAAGAAACATATGGAATGTGGTCATACGTCAATGCCCCTTTTGCCAAAGCACTTTCTGATTATTTAAGCGGGGCATCAACCCTGGAGATTATGGCCGGTAATGGTTATATTTCTAAGGGATTACGCAATAACAATGCGACCCAAAAGATTTATACTACCGATAATCAGGCATGGGTAAAAGAAAACGAAACGGGCAAACACCCTGTTACTAAGATTGAGAAGTTGGATGCTCTAGCAGCAATCAAAAAATATGGTGACGAGGTCGAATATGTCATTATGTCATGGGCTCCCGACAAGGGTGAAATTGATTGGGATGTCTTGCAACTTCTTCGTTCAGCGTATCCCGAAGCCAAATTGTTAGTTATTGGCGAAAAAGATGGTGCAACTAACTCTAAGAAATTTTGGCAAGAAGCACAATTGAGTCAAGACGATGAGTTACAGAAAGTTAATGCTAACTTGCACTCGTTTGATTTGATTGATGAACAGATTTATCTAGCGAAATAAAAGAAGGACACATGGCTCATAAAAGCTAGTGTCCTTTTCATTTTATCCTTTAATAATATTCTTATTGCTTCCAGTTTTTAATGTTTCTTCAAAGTTTTCAAAACTAATTGAAATCATATCTTCTAATGCTGGTTCAGTGAAAGAACCTATATGTGGTGTAAGCAAAACTCTTGGGTATAACTTTGCTAAAGTTCTTACTTCAGTATTAGGAAGATCGTCTATAGATGCAAATACATGATTCATAATGTCCTTTTCATCAATAAAAACATCCGCCGCATAACCCTTAATTTCATTATTTTGAAGCGCTTCAATCACATCGCTAGTATTAACGAGTTCTCCTCGAGCTGTATTCACAAATACAGCAGAAGATTTCATCTTTTTAAAAGTCTCTTTATTAATCATATTCTCATTACTTCCTGGGAAGTAAGGAACATGAATAGAAACAATATCACTTTGCTCTAAAAGAGTATCTAAATCGACACATTCGGCAACTTCTTGAGCTTCATTTGAAGGATGTCTATCATAAGCTAAAACTTTAGTCCCCATGCCTTTATACAACTTAGCTTCAGCAAGTCCAATTTTACCTATCCCAATAATTCCAACGGTTGAATTATGAATTTCTTTACTAAATAAAGTTGGCAAAACTTTAAAGTTACCATTTTTACTATTATCAACTGCGATACTTGTATTTCTGAATAACTGCATACCCAAAGTCATTGCAAGTTCTGCAACTGCATATGGAGAATAATTAGGAACTCGAGCTACTTGGATTCCAAGTCGCTTTGCTACTTCTAAATCTATATGATTATAGCCTACTGTTCTGGTAAAAACGTATTTAATACCATAACTAGCAAATAATTCTAGATTTTTAGCATTTGCTAAACAATTACCTCGTACTAATACCGCATCACAATCTTGTGCTTCAATACCATTTTTTTTATCCAAAAATTCAGGAATTAATTTCAAAGTATAATTATACTTATTTAGTTTGCGAAAATATGGTTCTTCAATCGGCCGCACACCATAACATGCAATTTTCATTTTAATTACCCCTTTATACTTCTATTAATGAAAAATACCAGCTGAACTTAAGATTCCCAAAATAGCAATCCAAATTGGCATCATAACAACTGCAGAAACCGTAGATAGCAGAGAAGCGTTTGAAGTCAGGAGAGCTTCTCGATCATAGCTAATCGCATAAGCCGCAGCAACCGTTGCAGTTGGCGTTGCCATCATAATAACAACCGTTGCAATTGCTACATAATTCATTGGCATAATGTGTGTAACATCTAAAATTAATAATAAAACTAAGTTCAATAGTGGCACTAAGATAACTTTATTAAATGAGTAGTACCATGCCAATTTATTTGAAATTGCATCTTTTAGTGAAATTGATCCTAAAGTACATCCAATTGCTAACCATGCTAATGGAGAAGCAAGTGAAGCTAAATAATTTAATGGTTTCCATAACCAGATAGCTGTTTGGTCAATTCGATAAAATGCAACTGTTGTCATACCACCGGCTGCAACTCCGTTTTTCATTAATGGCACAGTTACTTGTGGCATTACTCCTTGAATTAGCCATAACACAAAACCAACCAAGGTAGCAATAACTATGGGATTAAGAAACATCTTTTTGATATTTTCTTTTTCCATTTTTAAACCAGACATTTTAATGTAAGCATAGGAGTACAAAAAGATACGATAGCCGATATTAAAAATAGAACTATATAAAACACCCTTAGCACCATAAATAGCTCCAACAATAGGAATACCAAAGAAAGTAGTAGAACCGAATGTTGTTAAAATTCCCATAACTTCCCGCTTGTCCATATTCTTACGACTATAAAGCAAAGGAGCAACAAAGATTAAAATAATATAAATAATAAATCCCCATAAAAGAATCCCTAATCCTTGATGCATTGACTCATCATCAATTGGTTGCATAAATGAATTGAATGATAATGCTGCAATAGCAACAGCTAATACAACCTTAGTTAAAACTTTTCCAAAATCTGGACCAAATGTACCTTTTTTTCGTAAGTAGAATCCTAAAAGAATAATAAAAATAGTCGAAGTAATAGCACTCACAATCCCTTGATTAGTGAATGTACTTACAATAGCATTGCCGATATTCATAGCCAATCCCCTTCTTGTTCAAAAAATAATTAAGTATAATAAATCGCAACATTTAAATAAAATAATTGTTTTTATTGATATATCAACTTGTATACAAATAGTATATTACTAGCATACAATCAAAAAGCAAGCATTTTTGACGATTAATTATTTTTTTCACAATGAATTTAAGGCGTTAAGCAATGTAATAATATTCACATTTAAAATTTCACAAAATAAAATATCCTTAAAGTCAAAATTACTCTAAGGATACTTAATTCAAATCTATATAATTTTACTCATTCAAATAATTTAAATAGGCTTTTACTGAATCATATACTTTTTGCAGATGGTAAGCCAGTGCCTTTTCAGCTTCATCTAAGTTTCGTTCTCGAATCCACTTAATAATTTCCTGATGTTCTTCAATAGACCTATCCATTCGGTAAGGGTTGTATGAACTAACATGCCTTGTACGAGCCGTTTGAGCTTTTAATATTTTTAAAAATTGCTTTAACCGTTCATAGCCAGCTATATGAGTAATTAACTCATGAAATTCTGTATCTACTCTTAAATATATATCCCAGTCTCTAGCTTGGTAAGCAGTTCGAAATTTATTATCAATCTCATCTAATTTAAACTCTGGTATTAAATTAATTGTCTTTTTAAGTGCAAAAGTTTCTAATAAACTCCGAAGTTCATAAACCTCTTGAACATCACTAGCGGTTAATGCTGTTACAACATTTTCTCTTCCGCGCATTTCAACTAACCCATCAGCCACCAATTGTTTTATAGCTTCTCTTACTGGTGTTCTACTCATATTTAATTGATCAGTAATTTGATTTTCAGAAATTACTTCGTTAGGGTGTAATTCATTTTGCACAATTTTATTTTTGATAAAATCATACGCTTCTTCTTTTCGTGTCAAACGTGATCAATCCTTCCAAGAATTACAGTCTAATTTAATTATAATCCTTTTTCTAACCACTCTAAATTTTTATTTTACAAATTAATTAACTTTTATTCTTAGATTATCAAAAATTATGAAATTAACTTATTTTAGCCACTAATTTTCCGACTGCTTCATGATTTTTAATCGCGGTTAAGCTATCAATAATTTGATCAAACGAAATCACTTTCTCAATCAAAGGCTTTACATCCCCATTAGCTATTAATTTTAACATTTCCGCATTCATTCGGCCTAAATCAGCCTACTAATATGGGGTACCACTGAGATGCGCTCCACCAAGATCAACGACATCCACCCCCAGACCGCGATCAAACATTATCAGGGGGAAGGGACGCCAACAATCGTTACCAAGCGTCCATTGTATAACCATCGAAAATCAAGTTCCGCTTCTTTCTTGCCTACCGTATCAATGATCAAATCAACGCTAAGCTCATCTGTGAGATCAGATAACTTATTATCCAAATCTTCATTTTGATAGTTGATGCTTGCATCTGGAGCAAGTTACTTTACATAGTCATAAATACCCTGCAACTATGAAGTTTAGCATTGAATAGCGATACTACCAACGCCACCCGCAGCATCATGAACTAATACGGTATTAACATTTGCAAAATTAGCTTTACGTTCTATTGCTTCGTAAGCTGTCAAAGTCCCACATAAATCCCTGGTAGCGATTTCACAGGAAACACAGAAGCTGGAATTTTTTACTAATTCATAAGGCGGTGCAATCACATATTCAGCGAAGCAACCATTTTTCGTTAAATCACCATGTCCAGATACCCAGTCAGCAACATGCCAAGTTGTAACTTTCTTCCCGACACTAACAATCTCCCCAGCGACGTCTAACCCAAGGACATGTGGATACGGCCAAGCACTAACTACGCCTTCAATAATTTTATAGTCGACCGGACTAAACCCATCAGCATGCACTTTGATTAAGCCTTCGTGTTCAGCTGATGTAGGAACTAAGACTTCCACAAAATTTAAATCTTGTAGTGAACGATCTGCTGCTTTTTCAATCACTAATGCTTTCATTTTCAGTGTTCCTTAACTTATAACGATTATTATAACACTTGCATTAGGCGTTCTTCATGGCCATCTTATTAAGGTAGTGCCAAATTTGCGAACGATATTTTCGTAATCCAAATAACATCACTAGATAAATAATAATTGCTAGTGAAATCCAAAGAGGACTTTCTGATATAAAGGCAGCAAAAACTAACGCATTCAATGGTCGTGCCACTAAATTAAAGCTTGTTACTAAGACCACCCCAGTTGGAATTGCAACGCCATAGTGGGCCACTGCGGCAGTATAGACAGGACTGAGCCAACTGGCCGCGTATAAGCCCAAGCTAAACCACACAATTCCCGTCGAAATCACTTTTAAGATATTTCCGCGAGTGACCGCAACAATTGATTCAATCATGTAAGGAATCGCAATTAAATCAACTATCGGTAGGGTCTTATTACCAGGAAGAATAAAAGCAATTAAAACCATAATCGGGATTAAAAGGATTCCTGAAATTAAAGTTGCTGATTCTCCATAACCAACACCATCATCAACTGCCAAAAACCACCGCCTTTTATCATAACGACTATTTTTATTTTCACCATGTCGCTTCTTCTGCTGTTCATCAATTTCAGTCGCAATGGGAATAAATGCCTTTGCGAACACATTTGTAACAAGAGGGAAGATTGCCATAACGGCAGCTAATTGAATCGCAAATTTAGTAATTTGTCCCCACGCGCTTATTTTCCCTAGTGAAGATAAATTCCCCAAGATCCCAATTATTAATCCTAGGATAATTCCCATTGTAATTGGTTCACCAAAGACACCTAATTTTTTCTGAAAATCTTTAGGGGTCATTTTCACTTTGTTAAATCCCAGTAAATTCCATAAAGGATCTAAAATAATTGCTGGAATCACTTGCTCGATATTATGTAAGGAGTCGACGGTGGTATTCTCAATTCCATAATAGTCGGCCCACCGATCTGCTTGAATCTCAGCTAAAACTAATGAGTATAGGAGCATAAAAAATTCCAACCCTAATGATAGCCAATAATTATGAGTTACATAAAATGCTAGCGTACCCCAAATCATATATCCAAAATTATTCCAAATATTAGAAGGCAAAAATACTTTGGTAACATCAAGCGCAAATAAAATTAATTCAACTAGTAACCCAAAAACAAAAAACGATAAACCAACCGTTGATCCAAATGCTGCTAATGACCCTGCTTGCCAGCCAATATCAACCACTGGCAGTTTAATCCCCGTATTATCAACCATTTGGCGGACAATCTTAGTCACCACTGGCGTAAATTCTGTGATAATCCAGGTAAAACCAGTTAAACCGACACCAGCATAGAAGGCACTCATCATTGCGGTCTTAGGCTGCACCCGTAGTAATAAAGCAATGATGAAAATTATTAGTGGAACAACTACACTTGCGCCAAAGGTTTGAAAAATAGCATTAACTTCTTGAAGCATGTTTTACCCCCTCCATCGAATAAACTGTTACCTATATTTTCCCTAAGACCAGTCTTTTTAGCAAGGCAAAAGGTTTATCTGCGTTTGCTGTAGAAATCCATTCAGAAATTTGCTACAGTATGATGAGCTTAATCTATTAGGGAGGGTACATTTTATGAAATATCGTTTACAAGCTATTATTTTTGTCTTCGTTGCCTTTATGCTTGGGTGTAACGAATATATGATTGTCGGCGTTTTACCTGATATTGCCCATGAATACCATGATTCGCTTGGTAAGTTAGGCTTGCTTGTAACTGTGTTTGCCTTGGTTTATGCCGTTTTCACTCCGATTATTACTTCAATGGCAAACCGGTGGCGACGACATCATGTTTTATTAGTTCTCATGGTGATCTTCTTTATTGGCAATACCTGGACAGCGATGGCACCAAACTTTATTTCAATGTTACTTTCGCGGATCTTAACTGCTAGTGTTACCGGCGCGATTATTTCAATGGTCCTCGTAATGGCGAGCTATGTTGCACCACGCGAAAAAAGAGCAAGTCTTGTTTCATGGGTTTTTGCCGGGTTTAGTATTGCTTCAGTTATCGGTATTCCAATCGGGACCGTTATCAGCACCAAGCTTACTTGGCATGACAGTTTTTGGATGATTTCTGGAATTACGATCATTGTTTTTATCGCCTTGATTTGGCTCGTCCCACGTGATACACCTCAATTTAAGAGCACCCTTAGTAAGCAGTTCGTGTTATTTAAGGATTCACGAATCATTCTCGGTGTTAGTTTCATTGTTGCTATTTGTGCGGCTGACTACACAATCTATACCTATATTCGTCCGTTAATCACTAACGAAATGGGTTTTGATAATACCTGGTTGAATTGGCTCTTATTCGGAATGGGAATCTTCTTTATTATTGGTAATAAATTTGGTGGATACCTAGCTGACCGTGGCGGAATTCATCGTCTCAGCGGAATCTACGCGGCAATGACAGTCTTATTTCTCATCTTTGGCCCCATCTTACCATTCAAGTGGGGTGCCATTATTATTGTGGCTGTCTTATGTGTTGCCTTTTCATGCTATGGTTCTTCCACCCAACTAATGTTTCTTGATATTGCCGAAAAACAATATCCCCAATCACTTGACTTAGCTTCATCCTTAAACTCGATTTTTGCTAATATTGGTATTTCATTGGGCTCTTTTACTGCCTCTCAAGCTGTCACCTTCACTGCCATGAAAAACCTCGGTTACGTTGGCGCAGTCTATGGGCTTCTTGCAACAATACTAGTCATAGTCCTGAGCAAAAAATATACGGGAATGCGCAATTATTAATCTTAACTTTGAGTACAGATGGATTTTTCTATCTGTACTTTTTTATTTCCTGGGAAATTAATATGCAACTAATAGTAGCAGGGTGAGCAATTGTTGTTATCTAAGGATTCTATTGACCTTTTAGGCAGATCCAATTAAATTCTAAATATAGATTTTGAAAAGGAGCTTTTTGCTATGCCGTACTCTTTCCCGCATCAACTGCTCAAATTGCGGACTGAAAAACAATTATCACAAGCTGAACTGGCTACGCGCCTATTTGTTTCCCGACAGGCCGTCTCTAAATGGGAAAATGGGGATGCTGAACCAAGTATCGACAAGCTAATTTTGCTTGCCAAAGTTTTTAATGTTTCATTAGACCGCCTCATTCTGGGAACAAACGACTTTAATCAACCACTGGTAAAACTTAATAATATTGTTAAAACTTTTAACACACCAGTTCTCAACAACCTTGATTTAACTATTTATAATAATGAACGCATTGCCCTCCTTGGAAGTAACGGCGCTGGTAAAACAACTTTAGTAAAGATAATTGAAGGTGCCTTGAAACCCAACGAAGGTACTGTTAAATGGTATTTTAATAAAAATAATTCTTTAAATATCATGTCCCAAGAAAATGTTTTAATTCCGACCCTAAAAGTTAAAGAGCAGATTATCTTGACAGCCGCCATAACTAAGGTTGATTCAAAACAACGAATCAATTATCTTCTTGATCAATTTAAATTATCATCCCAGCAAAATACAATTATTGCGAAATTATCAGGTGGACAAAAACGTCGCCTTTCGCTTTTGCTTAGTGTCCTCCGTCAGTCCAAGCTTTTGATCCTAGACGAACCGACTGTTGGGATGGATTTAGAATCAATTGACTATTTTTGGCATTTTATTGAAAAGGTTTCGGGAAGTATTTTAGTTATTACTCATGATTTCAATCAAATTGATAAATTCTTTTCCCGTGTTCTGCTCCTTAAAGATGGCCAAATCTCTCAAGACATCCCTGTTAAGGAAATCCACCAACATAATCAGACAATAGAACAATGGTATCGCCAACATAATCGTTAGGAGTTTTCTTATGAGTATCATAGCAATTCAACTAAAACAAGTTTTACGCAATCGTCGTTTCTTTCTTTTTACTATTCTCCTACCAGGTATTTGGTATGTGTTTATGATTCAAGTTGCTAGTACATCCCTCCCCGCTACAGGCAACTTCCGGCTCGCTTTACTCTTGCTTGCTCTCCTGATGGGAATACTCGGCAATTCAATCGTTACTTTCAGCAAACGGATTTGTAGTAATAAGGACTTCTATATCCTTCAATCGCACATTAGCCACTATTCTCTGTGGAACTATTTATTTTCGCAATTAATTACCCAAGTCATCATCAATTTGTTCATCACCATCGTAATTATGATTCTTGCTATTTTTCTTCATACTATCGAATTCAACTTCATTACTATCACTAGTATTTTGTTAACCAATATCATCGGAATATATCTAAGCGTGATCGGGTTTGCAATTGGGCTTTCCTTTGACGCACCAACTGTCGATGCCGCTGGAACCCCGATCCTATTTATAATCGCAACTTTTATTATTCCGTGGAAACACCTCTTACCAGCTAATTCTTTTATTGATTTTTTTACTAATGTTCAAAAACTATTTCCAACTTATTATCTTTACGCCGACCTTGATCATCTATCGGTTAGTCATCTTGGACTACTATTTGTAACTGCGATTATTACTCTGCTACCTTGGCTTGGCTTTATCTATCGAAAATTAATCAACTAAAAAAACCGGAATACCTAGTACTAAGCATACTAAGTATTCCGATTTTTCGTGTATTGATACTATCTCAAGTCAATCAACACTGTCCACATGGCCGATTAACTGGACACCTCACAATCCGGTGAGTTAATGTGTCCCACTTGTCAAAATGTCAATGGTAGCTCTTAGGGTCGCTACCAGACCTCTCGACTCATCGCAAACTATAATCTAACATATTTGACCCATTGATGCAACTCTTATGCTCTTGCTTCCATTACATCTGCAAGGTGTTCGGCTACCCATTCTTGAGCTTTAGTAACCAAATCAGTTGTCTTTCCGCCTTGATCGGTTTCATTTGCTAATTCATCGATCCGCAGTCCCGTTTTATTGATATCTTCACTCTCCATTACTAAATAAAGATTAACAGGATACTCAATCTCTTTATCCAATAATTTAACATCTAATCGCTCTGCCTCATCCATCGGTATGTTGATTAGGTTGGTTTCTAAGCGAAAGCTAACCGGGTCACCTTTTTTCATTTTAATATTCATCTTATATTGACCAAGGTGTCCCGTATCAAGCTGTTCAATTATAAAATTAATCGCAGTTGTTAATACTGTTTTTTGCTGTGCTTGGGCAGCAGTTTTTTCAACTTCTTCTGTCACAACCTGATCGCTCGTCAACTGTGACAAATAATCAGCTACTGACATCTTCATTTTTTCATTTGCTCCTTCATTTTTTCAATTTTAGCTTTTGTATAGTCTGCACGCTGTTTTGCACCATAATAAACACCAGCAGCTCCTACTAAAATTCCAACAATACTTAGTGCTTGAATAAATAATCCATATGCACTTTCTCGTGGACTTACCATTTGAAATGCGGCTAAACTAGCGATTGCAAAATAAAGATTTACTAAAATCGTTGCATATCCACAAAAGCGCATCTTTAAAAACGATAATCCGTTAATAATGATTGCTAAAACGATAAAGAGGAGCAGCCGCGGCCATACAGATGGTGATGTCAGCGAGTGACCATGCTGAACAAACATAAAAGCATCTAGGACTAATGCAATTACTGCTGCTACTGATGTTACAATAACAACTTTTTCATTGTTTTTCATTTATTTTGCCAACTTTCTTTCTTGCTATCCCCGCGGATGACCAATATTTTTACATCCCTTAATTAATGAAAAAGGAATGTAACGATTAATTACACTCCTCATTTTACTAAATTAAGTTAAAAAGCTCAATTATGCGAGTAAATCAGCTACTTCAGCGGTTGGAATTCCCGTAATATATTGTTGGGTTCCTTCCGCTTCAAGGATCTTAGCAATCTCATCATGGTCATACTTAACTCCTTGGAGTTTTTCTGCTAATTGGTTAATATCCTGGGGGCCAAAGAAATCGCCATAGAATTTCACGTTTTTGATTACGCCATCTTTAACATCAAAGCGGGCATCAATTGTCCCCATGTCAAAGTGTTTCCGCCGCTTAACCGTAAACTCTGGCGACTTACCATAGACCCAATCCCAGTTGTTATAGTACTGCTCATAGATCTTATCAATTTCTTTTTGATCTTCGGGAGTAACCACGTATTGCTTATCCTTAATCTCTTCAAGGTCGTCAACGTGGAAGAGACCCTTTAGCAATTCATCCCTAAATGTTGGCACATCAATATCTTGGTACTTTTCATCCAAGTATGGGCGGAGGTTCGTAACCCGTGATCGAACGGATTTGATCCCTTTTGAAGCAATCTTATCTTTTGCCACATGAAGGGCATCAGCGACGACACTTAAGTCAACGTCAAGCATTAAAGTTCCATGGGAGAATGTCTTTCCATTACGCGAATACATCGCATTCCCCGAGAATTTCTTGCCATCAACTAAAATGTCATTACGACCGCTAACTTCTGCACTAGTAGCGCCCATTTGATGAAGGACATTAACAATTGGCTGGGTAAATGATTTAAAGTCACCGAATTCTTCACTATCACTTGGAACCACAAAACTAAAACAGAGGTTCCCTAAGTCTTGATAAACAGCACCACCGCCTGATAAACGACGGGTTACCCGAATATTGTGTTCCTTTACATAATCATGATTAATCTCTTCAAGCGTATTTTGGTTCCGCCCCACAATAATACATGGTTCTTCATAATAAAATAGTACTAAAGGTTCTTTCCCAAAATCCTTATTATTCATTAAATATTGTTCTGTAGCTAAATTCATTCCAATATTATGAGAAGTCATTGAAACATAACGCATAACTTGCACCCTCTTATAAAAGCATCAACATAAATAGACTAAAACTTTACTTTTGTCATTTATTCATCCAATTGTAGTGTACGTCTTTTAGTAAGCGTTTGCAAGATGTTATTAACAAAGTAAAAAATACTTTCTTTTTTACATCTTTTTAGGGCAAAAACATTTTATAATAAAGGTATAAACTTTCGGAGGTGTCTATTATGACAGAAATTTATCCATACAAACACATTCTGGTTGCTGTCGATGGTTCAAAAATTACTAGTAATGTCTTAGAAAGTGCCATTGATTCTGCCCTGCGAAATCATGCTAGCCTTGATATCTTACGGATTGTTCAAGTAACGCAACTAACGGATGGCTATAGTAATGCGGCCCTTAGCAACGAAGAAACATATAACATTGTTAAAACCACCAAAGAACGACTCGACGACTTGAAAAAGCGCGCGGTCGATGCGGGGGTTGAAGACGTTAACGTTCATATCCGGTTCGGAAATCCTAAACGCGTTATTGCCCACGAATTTCCATCAGATCACAATACAGACTTAATTGTTCTTGGTGCGACTGGGGTATCTGGCCTTGAACGCTTTGTTCTTGGCTCTGTTACTCACTATGTTAGTCGAATGGCAAAATGTGATGTTCTTGTTGTTCGCAAAAACGACCATGTTAACTAGGTGAAAAAACGGTGAAACAAATTGTTACTGGTATCGTTGCGCATGTCGATGCTGGAAAAACGACTTTAACCGAAGCCCTCATGTATAAAACCGGGACTATCCGAAAGCTAGGCCGCGTGGATAATGGGGATGCTTTTTTAGATCCTAACACACTCGAAAAGCAACGTGGAATCACCCTTTTTACCCATCAAGCTGAACTTACCTATAATGACCTTGCACTTACCCTTCTCGATACTCCGGGACACGTCGATTTTGCTAGTCAAACAGAGCAAGTCTTGCCAGTTCTTGATTATGCAATTCTTGTAATTTCAGCCACTGACGGCATTCAGGGATACACGCGCACATTATGGGATCTTCTTGCGCGTTATGATATCCCGACCTTCATTTTCATCAATAAAAATGACGTGATTGGTGCTGATCCTAGTGGTGTTATCAAGCAACTGCAAAAAGAATTTTCGCCGGCTTGCCTTGATTTTGCTGATCCATTAACTGATGAAGTTCGTGAAACAATTGCCATGCAGGATGATACAGTTTTAGAAAACTACCTCAGTACTGGCAGTCTTAACGATCAAACAATTCAACAATTGATTCAGCAACGTAAAGTGTTCCCTTGTTATAGCGGAGCAGCCCTAAAGTTAACTGGAATCACTAATTTCTTACAGGGTCTTGAGAAATGGACTGTTACGCCTGAGTTCGCTGATGAGTTTGCGGCACGGGTATTTAAGATTTCCCATGATGACAAGGGCAACAGACTTAGTTGGGTTCGCGTATTTGGTGGCAAAATTCCCGCTAAATCAGTTTTATTAAACGAAGAAAAAGTGAACCAAATCCGAATATATAACGGAGCTAAATTTACCCCGAGTCAGGTTTTAAACGCAGGTCAAGTCGGTGCTCTTACAGGATTAACTTCCACATCCCCTGGACTTGGTCTTGGTAAAACAAAGCTACTCCCGGCGCCAGTCATAAAACCAGTCTTAAATTATGCCGTTAAAGTTGATAAAGAGGACCTTCATACTTGTCTCAACGCCTTGAAAGAGCTTGAAGATGAAAATCCCCAACTACAGATCTCTTGGCATCCTCACATCCAAGAGATCCACGTTCAAATTATGGGAGAAGTTCAACTTCAAATCCTGCAACAATTGCTCCAAGAACGTTACCAATTAGAAGTTACATTTGATGAGGGAAACGTTCTCTATCAAGAAACGATTACTAACAAAGTCGAAGGGGTCGGTCACTTTGAACCATTACGTCACTATGCCGAAGCCCACCTTCTTTTAGAACCAGGAAAACAAGGCTCTGGAATTACAATTAGCAGTGACTGTAGTCTTGATATCCTTGATCGCAATTGGCAACACCAGATCCTAACAAGTTTACAGGCTAAAGAACATCTAGGGGTTCTTACAGGGGCTCCGCTTACCGATGTCAAAATCACCCTCGTTGGTGGCCACGGCCATATTAAACATACAGTTGGTGGGGATTTTCGTCAGGCTAGTTGGCGAGCAGTTCGTCAAGGATTGATGGAGTTGAAGGAACAAAACGAATGTCAATTATTAGAACCTTGGTATGCTTTCCATCTTAAAGTTCCGAATGACCAAGTAGGGCGCACAATTAATGATATTCAACAAATGCATGGCACGTTCGCACTTGATGAAGCTAATAATCAAGACCTAACCATGATTACGGGAACCGCTCCTGTTGTCGGCATGCGTGACTACGCCCAAAGCGTTCGCTCCTATACTCACGGCCAGGGTCAACTCGAGCTAGTTGTTGCTGGCTATTATCCATGTCATAATGCTGAAGATGTTATTAGAGATGTTAATTATGATCCTGTGGCTGACCTAGAAAACACTCCTGATTCCGTCTTCTGTGCTCATGGTGCTGGTTTCCCCGTTCCATGGAATGAGGTCCCAACAATGGCGCATTATCCGTATAGAAAATAGATTGTTGATAAAGAGAGAGGCTGAGAAAAAACTTCGTTTTTTCAACAGCCTCTTTATTTATACGAACATTATTTAAGATATCGTGGAAATTAACCACAAAGCTCGAAGCTAAGTTCGAACGATAATCAGCCCGTACCGTGCTAATCACCGTTCTATCCTTAGCCCACCGCCTTGTCGAGAAGGTTAATTCCCACTCACTCTCTCTTTTTTCATTCAATTGTTAGTAGCAATCCATATAATGCACCTAATAAATTAGCTTCATTGCCAAACTTTGCGGTCATTATTTCCGGCATCGTAACATCATCGTGAAGACGGTAATCATCCTTTTGCAGAATCATAAATTGCTTCTTTATTTCATCAATTAAAATTTTTTGCGCACTAATGCCACCGCCAATGAGCACACGTTCAAGGTCAACAACTGTCTGGATATTTAAGATTAAGACGGCTACGCGGCGACAAAAGCTTTCAAATAAGGACCAAACAACTGGATTATGACGATTAATTTCTTTAAATACTCGCCGACCATCAGTTTTATCCTTAATATTACAAATGTCAGCCATGGTTTCAATCATCTTAACTGCTGAAGTAGTAGACCCCATGGTCGAATAGTGAAGTTCTGGCGCATCATTATCAATGATCATGGCACTTAATTCACCCGCCTGAAAATGTGGCCCGTGCAAGAGCTGGTTATTAATAACAATCCCGCCACCAACTGAAGTCCCTAATGTGATCACAGCACCATTACTGATACCATTGAGATTGCCAAGCCACATTTCTGCTAATGTCGCACAATTAGCATCATTACCAACATATACTGGACAATGGGCTCGTGATTCCAAATAGGCTGCAAAATTAAAGGTTCCCATAAAACCAAGGGCACCAGTAAACTTTACCTCTCCTGTCGCCGGATTAACGACGCCTGGAAGACTGACACAAATCGCAATAACCTTTTCTAAAACTGGTTCAACAACGGCAAAGATTGCTGCCAGAAATACTTCTTTTTGATGAGGAGTTGGAACGTGATTTTTCTCAAAGATGTTACCCGAGTGATCAATTAAAGCACTCTTTATCTCTGTCCCACCAATATCAATACTTAAATACTGTCGTTGCATAACTCCTCACCTCATCTCTCTTATATTATACACGACTCCGCTGTTGAGGGTACCAAATACAAATACTGATGAATAGGCCAACAAGGGTAAAAGGTAACCAACTAAAGCCAAGTTGGTACAAAGGAAAGTACTTTTCTGCAAAATGAATCAATGACATACTAAAGGCGGTATCCCGTAAAACCGGTGGGAAAGCATTTACCATATCAAAAAACGCAGGAATCATTGTTATACCTGTCGTAATTCGGTAAATTAACGAAGCTCCCTTGAATAAGGGCGAAAAAATACCTAGTAGGATCAACACAATGGCTAACGGGTAAAGGAACATTAAAACCGGTATCGACCATGAAACAATCCGGTCTAATCCCATATTAGCAACTAGAAATGACAATAGGCAATTGCCCCGTAAAAAGGCTTTATAAGAAATCTGAGGGAAACGATAGTGAAAATCCTGAGCAAAAGCGACTACTAACCCCATCGCCGTTGTCATACAAGTAATTGTCGCAAGGGTTAACAATAATACATTTCCAAAACCTCCCATATAATAATGAGCAATTTGATTTAATGTTGTCCCTCCATTAGCTGCGATTGCGAATTGGTGCCGACTTGTTGTCCCCAAATAAATTAGTCCAATATACAAAATCCCAATTCCCAAAATTCCAATCATCCCACCCTTAGTAGTAGCAAGTGAAACTGATTGTTGAGATTTAAAACCAAGTTGGCGGATTGCGGTAATAATCGTAACGCCAAAAACTAATGCTGCTAATGCATCAACAGTGTTATATCCCTGAATAAAACCATTACTAAAGGCGTGGGTAACATATTCTGGAGTTGGTTGGGGAGTAGTTGTACTTCCCATTGGATGAATAAAGGCAAGAAGAAAGATCAAAAATAACATAATAAGGAAAATCGGATTTAAAACCTTACCAATTATCTCGGTGATTTTTCCTTCACGCGTTGCAAAAAAGTAAACAATTAGAAAAAAAGCTCCGGTATAGGCTAATAATCCCCAGCCTTGCATCCCTTTACTTAAATATGGTGCAACTCCAATCGTATACGGAACAGTTGCCGTACGCGGAGTTGCACATAAAGGTCCAATAATTATTTGCACTAGGACAAGGAAAATAAGGGCAAATTTTTTTCCATTTGGTAAAGCCAGTTCATACAATCCATTTGCATGTGTAATACTAATCGCAAGTAATGCAAATAACGGTAAAAGAACACCAGAAAGCAAGAATCCGCCTGTTGCTGCTATCCACTGGTTACCGGCTAATTGTCCTAAATGTACAGGAAAAATTAAATTTCCTGCCCCAAATAACATTCCAAAAATTAGCGACCCAATTACCAAGTAGGTTTTACACGCTGCTTTAATTGAGTTCATAGTTAATCACTCGCTCCTTTTCTCTAAATTTAATCTGACGCTAAATTATACCATGAAATAAGTATCCAGACAGGAGTACATTTCGATTCCCCGCAAGCAACAATAGGCCTCCAATGTTCGTTTTTTTACCGAGCGTTGGAGGCCATTGTTGTACTGCGCCATTTGTCTTTTGTGAAAATAACTTGGTTTATGTCACAGTCCCTTTAAATCTAATTTTTTAAAAAGTTAGCTACTAGTTCCATAATTTCTTGGCGTCGTGAGCCATTAAACATATGTCCTTCTTCAGGAATTAAATGTAACTCACTGTTAGACATGATTACATTATATTTCTTTGAAGCTTCAGGAGAAACTACATTATCAGCTAATCCATGAATTAACAATGTGGGTCCACTATAATGCTGCGCTGTTTCGTAAATTGGTAAAAGCTGCGCCGTTCGGAAGTAGTCGCCACCAACGGTAAAGCCATTCACATCAACCGTTTCGGGGATATGGTTAGGGTCATATTGGCTTCCCTGACAGATTCCCTTTAGCGCATCATCTTTCAAGGTTGCCGCTGGTGCCAGCAGTACTAGTTTTGTAATAATATCGCGATAATAAGCCGCCAGCATAGAAGCAACTACCCCACCTTGCGAATGACCAATTAGGTAAATCTTCTTTGCTTGCATAGTTGTATGAGCATAGTCAATAATTTTCATTCCATCTAAGATTTCACTAAAAACTGTCATATTCTGGAATTCACCATCACTATGGCCAGTCCCATTAAAGTCAAAGCGTAACGTTGGGATTCCTTGTTGGTTTAAATAGTGCGAAAGAGTATACAGAATTTTAGAATTATCATATCCCAGATTGCCCTTAAAGCCATGCATCAGAATTGCAACCGTATCGTTTTTAATCGTCGTTGTTCCCTCAAGAAGGCCATATAGTTTTAAGCCATCTCGTTTGATTGTTATTTCCATCAAACCACCTCTCGCCTATTATACACTGTTTGACTTAGTGTTTTAGTTTCTCCAACATTGCACGGTGGTGAGCCTCGTGTTTCTCATCCACCTTAACAAAGAAGTAAGAAACCGCGGCTAGGACGGCAACTACAACCCCAACCGTAATCGTCTTAATTGTGAAATTGGTTACCATATAGCATGAGATTAAGAGTGCCAACACTGGAATGATATATTTTCCGGGAAGTTTAAACCCATGATTAGGAAATTCATCAGTATGTTTAAACTTAATTACTGCTAAAATTGACGGCACATATTGAACAAACGAAGCAAGCACAATACAAGAAACAAGAAAGAGGTAAGATTGAGTAACTAATAACATTGAAACAACAGCTGTCAGGATGATTGCTACCCAGGGTGCATCATGGCGGTTCTTTTTACCAACCCACTTTGGCAACATCGCGTGTTCATTCGCTAGTGAGGAAATTAATGACGGCGTGTTAAAGGAGGCCGCAAATGCCACCCCGAAAATACTGATCAACATTCCCACAATCACTAAAATATACCCCCATTTACCAACGCCGGTTCCAAAGGCATTTGCAATTGGTGTACTATAATGACTCATGGTTGTCCCCAATATCCCAATTGCAACCAGCATCATTAGCGAATACATAATCGTTACACTAACCATTACGGCGATTAATACGCGCGGAATATTTTTCTCCGGATCAGTCATTTGCTTTGCGGCAATTGGAATAAAAGAAAAGCCGGTAAACATATAGAAAACAACACTAAAAGCTGCGCCAAAATGTTTGGCAAGCGGCATTGCTCCGGTGGTCGCTGCATGAGGGATTACCGGTGAAAAATTAGCAAAATGAATACAAAAAACGCCAACAACAATAAAAATAAGGATTGTAATCATTTTTGCGGCTGAAGAGAGGTTATCGACCAACTTAACAAGCGTCCGGCCGAACAAATTAATAATTGAGAATAACAAAATTAATCCAAAAACAGAAACATAGTATATCCAATGAGTATTAAAAAGTGGTAAAAAGCTTCGGAGGGTAGTCAACAAAGCTACCACTTCGGCAGATAAAGTACAGCATCCCAGAAACCACGTAAAGATGCCGAGCTCATAGCCAGTAAACCGGCCAAATGCATTATAGGAATAAAGCCATGCCGCGCCTGATCCAGTGAACCGACTAGAAAGGTCCGCATAACATAATGCCACCATGCTGACCGTAATAGCTGCACAGAGTAAGACAAGGACACTTGCTAAATTCATATCCTTATAGATAACTTGTGGTAGCAAAAAAGCACCTGAACCAATAACACCATTAATACCTAAAAAATATATTGAAATAAACGATAACTTTTTAGGACTTTTCTTTTTCGTGTTGATAAGCTCCACCTTCTATCCTTTATAACAAAAGTAATATTACCTTCATTTAAAGTCTATTCTTATTTTAAAAGGTTTACAAGTAAGCAAGTTAACCAATTTTTATATTTCGAATCAAAAAAGAGACCGAGTTAAACTCGATCTCTTTTCTCAATTTATTAAGTGTTTAATTAGCAATCAGTAGCTGATTACTTAAGACCCTTCCAAGTCCAGTTAGTAACTTCTGGTAAGTCCTTACCTTCTGAACGGATGTAGTGGTTGTGCTTGTTGATCATGTTGTCCATCTTGGCAACAAATGCAGCACTCTTTTGTTCATAACCAGGAACACTTTGGATAGCGTCCTTAGCTAAGTGGAACCGGTCAAGTTCGTTTAATACACGCATGTCGAATGGAGTGGTAATATCACCATTTTCTTCGTATGAGTGAATGTGAACATTACGGTTAGCACGATCGAAGAACAATGCTTGGATCATGTCACGGAATCCGTGCCATGCAAAGATAACTGGCTTGTCAGTAGTGAAGTAACTATTGAATTCAGCATCAGTTAAACCTTCAGGGTTCTTGTCAGTGTTCATCAAACGCATAATTTCGATAATGTTGATGTAACGAATCTTCAATTCAGGGAAGTTGTCATGAAGAATGTCAATAGCTGCAAGAGCTTCTTCAGTAGGTTCAGTACCAGAAGATGCAAATACAACATCTGGTTCAGCACCTTGATCAGTAGATGCCCAGTCAATGTAGCCAAGGCCATTGTCAGCCAATTGGGTAGCTTCATCAATAGAGAACCATTGTGCACGTGGGTGCTTAGAAGTTACGAAGAGGTTGATGCATTCTTGGTTACGGAATGCCTTGTTAGATACAGCCATTAATGAGTTAGTATCTGCTGGCAAGTATTCCTTAACGAGGTCTGGACGTTCCTTTTCAAATAAGTGAGTCAATAGACCTGGATCTTGGTGAGTGTAACCGTTGTGATCTTGTTGGAATACAGTTGAAGTATCAACAAAGTTCAATGCTGGGTATTGGTGACGCCAGTAAAGATCCTTAGCCTTACGTAACCACTTCATGTGTTGAGTAAGCATTGAATCAACAACACGACCGAATGCTTCGTAAGTTGCGAAGAATCCGTGACGACCAGTTAATGTGTAACCTTCAAGGAATCCTTCAGCTTGGTGTTCTGAAAGTTGTGAATCAATCATCCGACCTTGTGGAGCCACATCTTCGTCGTTTGGTTCGTGGACACTTTCCATCCATTGACGCTTTTGACCATCAAGGAATGCGTAAAGACGGTTTGACTTAGATTCGTCAGGACCAAATCCACGGAAGTTAGTTGGGTTCAATTCAGCCATCTTGTTGAGGTACTTACCCCATTCAAGCATGTCTTGCTTTACAACAGAACCAGGATTTTGAACATCAATAGCAAAATCACGGTAGTTTGGCAATACAAGTGGCTTAGGATCGATACCACCATTAGTGATAGGGTTCATAGCCATACGACGGTTACCTTCTGGTGTGTTCTCTTCAACAAGAGCAACTGGGTGACCATCTTCGTCGAATAATTCTTCTGGCTTGTATGACTTCAACCAGTCAACAAGGATGTCCTTGTGTTCCATGTCATCTTGGGATACTGGAACTGGAATTTGGTGTGCACGGAATGAGTTTTCAATTGGGTTACCATCAAGGTCAGTCTTAGGACCAGTCCAACCCTTAGGTGCACGGAAGATAATCATTGGCCATTGTGGTAATGAATCATCATTGTTTTCACGAGCGTTCTTTTGAATAGCCTTGATTTCTTCAACAACCTTGTCCAAAGTCTTAGCCATTTCTTCGTGAACTTCCATGTGAGGCTTGTAACCCTTGAATTCACCATCACGGTCAGCTTCTTTGTAAGCTGAAACAAAGTATGGCTTCCAACCCATACCTTCGAAGTACTTAGTAAGTTCTTCGTCACTCATCCGTGAAAGGATAGTAGGGTTAGAAATCTTGAATCCGTTAACTTGGATGATTGGTAATACCGCACCATCCTTGATTGGGTTGATGAACTTGTCTGAGAACCATGATGCCATTAATGGACCAGTTTCAGCTTCACCATCACCGATTTCAACAGCGGCAATAACTTCTGGGTTATCTAAGATAGCACCAACACCGTGTGAAAGTGAGTAACCAAGTTCCCCACCTTCGTGGATTGAACCTGGTGTTTCAGGTGCAGCGTGTGATGCAGTACCGCCTGGGAATGAGAAGTGCTTAAATAACTTAGCCATTCCCTTAGTGTCTTGTGTATATTCAGGATAAATTTCAGTGTATGAACCATCCAAGTATGAGTTGTTAACCATAACTTGGCCACCGTGACCTGAACCTTCGATGTAGAACATATCAAGGTCATACTTCTTAATTACACGGTTCAAGTGTGCGTAAATGAAGTTTTGAGGAACAATAGTACCCCAGTGACCAATTGGCTTAGGCTTAACATCTTCTGCCTTTAATGGTTGGCGAAGTAATGGATCACCCATTAAGTACAATGTACCAACTGAAAGGTAGTTAGCTGCACGCCAGTAAGCATCAACACTTTCCAAGTATTTCTTGGAATCGTAATCTACTGCCATCTAATAAACACTCCTTCTATATAAATCAATACGTCCTGTGCTTTCTAACAACATAACGTAAATCATTAAATTTACAATGTTAATGATAAACTGTTTTTTCAAAAAGTCAACCTTTTTACAAATTGATACGGTCCAATTATAAAAAATTAAGCTTCTTAAGCTGTTCTTTAACTTTCTCATATCTACCAAGACTGCTAATTCTCGCTTATTTACTGTTTCCTATCCCCCTCTAATAACAACGATGTATACTTAGAAAAGTTAAATTTTTTTTACGAAAAGAGGAATATTTTGCAACAATCTAATAATTTAGCAGGGGCTGATATTGGAGATTTTGAAAAAATGATGGCAGTATTTGCCGTTATTATTCAATCTGTTATCAGTTTTGTAATGAACACTAATCCACCAATTGGTCAGCAATTTTTCTTTGGTGGAATTTATGAAACGGTCAAATTCAGTGCCCCTGCTTTTATCTTTGGCATTCTTTATTCAACCACTCGAACGCATCCCCAGGCAAGCATCCTAGAATATCCTCAATTTATCCATAATCGCTGGCATATTTTATTTGTCCCCACTATTTGGTGGACGTTCATTTATCTATTATTTCTCCCTCAACTGCAGCAACATTATCATTACCATAACTGGCAAGGGTTCTGTTGGCAATTTATTAACGGTAATGCTGCACCGCACTTATGGTATAACACCATGATGCTTCAATTCATCATTTTAATGCCCCTCTTCTGGTGGCTTGCACGGTTAGTTACCCACCATCCTCACAGGGCTATTAGTATATTTTGCTTAACATTACTGTTAGAAGGTTTTTGGTTTTATAGCTATGACCTGCAAATATTTCATGGTCCATTAAAAGAACAGTTTTATTTTTTTGACCGTCTATTTGTTAGTTTCTTAATCTATGCAGTCGCCGGAACTTTGCTATGGCAGTTTCGATCCCAATTAGCACCATTTTTAATGCATCACTGGCTAATGCAAGTTATCCTTTGGCTAATCCTCTTTTATATTGTTACAATTAACTTTTTTAGTTACGGATTACCAGTCAAGCTTACCAATGCCCCATATTACCTACCCTCAATGATTTTCTACAATCTAGCTACCATCAGCCTTATCGCTACCTTGATGCTTAACTTTCAAAAAAACCACAATCAATGGTTACCACTTATTCACTGGGTTGCACTCTACGCCTATCGTGCCTACCTCAGTCATGTTTTTTGGCTCTATTGGTGTTGGCAATTATTGAACCATTTAAGACTACACCTTTCGCTCGCAATCATTTTCCCTTCTCTTGTATTTTTGACAATTATCCTTTCCTTCTTATCAGCATACGGACTTCATTTATTGTGGACCATAATTAAAGACCAGACAAATCTGCTAATTGGTGTAATAAAATCATAACCACCCGTCAAACGGGTGGTTTGCACATCGGCTATAAGCCGATAATAAAAGCCGGCGTCTCAAGGCGCTGGCTTTCGCTTTGCTCAAGCCAAAATGCTCTGACTACTTTGCCACCGCTTTAAGCGGTGTTTGTACTACCTCACTTACCCTTAAAAGGGTCCGAATATTCCA
>NZ_JACIVH010000063.1 GCF_014145615.1 Limosilactobacillus balticus
GTGATCCATCGTCAATCAGGTGCAAGCACCATCAATCAGTTGGGCCAGTGCGTACGACTTGCATGTATTAGGCACACCGCCGGCGTTCATCCTGAGCCAGGATCAAACTCTCATATAATATATATAAGAACTTGAATAGCTCTCAATTATCTTTGTTATCAAGCGAATTGACTTCGCAAATGTTTTTGCTTCAAATCACATCGTGATTGAAGACCCTACACATTTGATTCGTCGAAACTTTGTTCAGTTTTCAAAGGTCTACCTGTTGGCTAACCGAGCAGCCAATCAACATATTTATTATAACATGTATCGGATTAGCTTGTCAAGAAGAAATTTTAATTAATTTCGAATTTCTTTTGATCGATAACTCAATCAGCAACTTTATTAATATATCATGTCGTCAATCAGATGTCAACAGTCATTTTTAACTTTTTTGTTAAACCATCTCAACAGCACTTAACTGTTTTGACAACGATAACTACTATACATGGATTTCATTCTTTCGTCAACACCTTTTTTCAACTTTTTTAATTTATTTTTTAAAACTGAACTTTTTTATTTTTCGAATAAATAAAATCTGTTTTTTTGGATCTGAAAATAAAAAATACGTCCTTAAATTATCTTTTAAGAACGTATTTACTAACAATTGGTCTAGTTTATTTTACGCGAGCTAAGTAATAGTGCTTCTTACCCTTTCGGACAATTACAAACTTACCATCAAAATGCGCTAGGGGATCAATCTCCGCATCAACATCATCAACTTTTTCACCATTAATCCTGATAGCCCCACTTGATACATCTTGCCGAGCTTGGCGGCGTGAAGGTTCAATACCATTATCAGTTAACCAAATAACAATATTTTCTTTCTTATTTTCTACATCTACTGAAGGCATATTCTTAAAGCCTTGTTCAATTTCTGCAACAGAAAGGTCAGCAACATCTCCAGAGAACAACGCTTTACTAATCCGTTCTGCTTCTTCAACTGCTTCTTGACCATGAACAAATTTAGTTACTTCTTGGGCTAAGCGACGTTGAGCTTCCCGCTTCCATGGTTCTTTCTCAACTTTTTCTGCCAAATCATCAATTTCTTCTTTTGATAAGAATGTAAAGTACTTCAAATATTTAATAACATCACGGTCATCTTGGTTAATCCAGAATTGATAAAATTCGTATGGAGAAGTCTTTTCTGGGTCAAGCCAAATTGCACCACCCGCGGTCTTACCAAATTTAGTTCCATCAGCTTTGAGCATTAATGGAATGGTAAGTCCGTAAACCTTAGTATCTGGTCCTTCAACCTTATGAATCAAATCAATTCCGGCAGTGATGTTTCCCCACTGATCGGAGCCACCAATTTGTAATTGAACATCATTGTGGCGGTAAAGATGAAGAAAATCAACTGATTGAAGAATTTGGTAAGTGAATTCAGTAAATGAAATACCAGCATCTAACCGACTAGCCACTACTTCCTTATTTAACATTGTGTTGATATTAAACAGTTTACCGTAGTCACGAAGGAAATCTAATAAGCTAATCTTTGATAACCATTCATAGTTGTTTACAATCGTGAAGTTTTCAGTACCAAACAATTTCTTCATTTGAGCAGTTAACGCTTCTTCGTTATGGTGAACTTGATCCATTGTTTGAAGCTGCCGTTCTGACTTTCGACCGGATGGATCACCAATTGCACCCGTTCCTCCCCCAATAATAATTACTGGGTGGTGGCCAGCTAATTGGAATCGTTTCAAAATCATAAATGGAATTAAGTGTCCAATATGAAGACTATCCCCGGTTGGATCCGTTCCACAGTAAAGAGCAATTTTATCTTCTGATGTTAATTTGCGTAGGCCTTCTTCATCTGTAACTTGGTTAATAGCCCCACGCCATTCTAGTTCATTAAGAATATCCATGTTTACCTCCATAAATTTCTCGGATACAAAAAATCCCCAACTTCAAATAATGAAGTCAGGGACGATTTACCGCGTTACCACCTTGATTTGCAGCTAAATAGCTACCACTCTAGTCGATAACGAGACGATCCGTTCAAATACTGAAAGACTCCGTAAGTGTAATTCGTACAACGGCATTGGCAAAGTTTACAGTTACCACTTGCTTCCTAAATGTCCAACCGCTTACTACTAAAATTACTTCTTCATCTTTGGTTATTGCCGTCATTGTACATGGAATTAACAATTACTGTCAAGAAGTATTTAAAATACAAAAAAAGCTGAAGAGATTTCGTTACCCTTCAGCTTTTCGTTTTACTATTCATCTTTTTTTGCTTCGTGCTTCTTCTCATCATCGCGCTTAACAGTTGGTGATGGTTGTTTTTTGGGTTGTTTTTCTACATATACTTCATGAACATAAGCTTCACCGGTTAATTCGGCTACTGGCTTAAAAGTATCTTTAAAGAGAACATCCATTTCTATTCCAGCTCGAGCCTTGTTGTAGTACAAAGCAAGAATTGCATATACCACTGGAAGGTAGCAGGCGATACCAACAATCACTAAGACAATTCCAATATAGGTAAGAACATAGGTTGCCGTGTAAACCCCATAAAATGCCAATCCACCAAAGATTAAAGTCCAGATAAATATTGGAAGGAATTCCAAGACAAACAGAATTGCAAAATAGTTCCACTTTCGTCCAGTCATGAACCGCCGACTAGCCGTTAAAGCATAGCGCATTGATTGGCCAAGGAATTGTGGTTGTTTTTCACGATAAAGGAAGTATGACTGGGAATATTCAATACTCTTCCACAATACTACAATATCGTTAAGAATTCGAATTACCCACCCTGTATAAACAGCAGCTACTCCTGATAGGTGTGGTAAAAGCAATGCATTAACAATATTGAGTGGCAAGCTCCATAAGAAAGTGAATAGGCCAATATAAAGAATAATTCGCCATACTTGGTTCTTTCGTAAGTGCTTATAGTGCATCCAGATCGAGCCAGCACTTACTGGTTGTTCTGGATGAGCCAGCTTATCCTGATATGTATATTGAGTAGCAACTGTAAAGAAAGTATAGAAGAAAGCTAACACAGCAATAATGGCAACAATCCCTATAATTTCTAATAATGAGAATAAAATTGCAACTGGGGAAGCCATTCCGTACATTACCATCATCATCGTCATACTCAATGAGGCAGCAATGTTTGAATTAAGGAGCGTTAAGATTGCTGCTAAAGCAATAAAAATAATTGATACTCCTGCAACTGGCCACATTGCCTTTAAATAGTTAGGCTTTACCAGTTCCTTCAATGAAGTGAAGAATTCCTTCATTGGGAGTGTGCGTTGTTTTTCCATTTTCATTTAATTTCTCTCCACCTTATTAGATTCTGGTGTTAATCATACCACAACTCACTATAAGCTCAATCTATTCGCCGATATCTTCAATATTTTTTCAAAAAAGCTACAAAAAAAGGCGTTAGAAATTTGACTTTCCCGCCTCTCCAAATTTAATATCGTAAATTTATTTTAGTACTTTTCCTTGCTTAATACGTTAAGCTTGTCATCGAAGTCGTAAACAACTGGTTGACCAGTAGCCATTTCAAGGTTCATGATGTCTTCATCAGAAATGTTTTCGATGTACTTGCTCAATGCACGAAGAGAGTTACCGTGGGCAGCGATGATAACATTCTTGTTGTCCAAAAGCTTTGGAGCAATTTCATCTTGCCATAATGGAATAACACGTTCCAAAGTAACCTTCAAGTTTTCACCACCAGGAATAGCACGTGGGTCTAAGTTAGCGTAACGACGATCCTTTGCAGCAGAACCTTCATCGTCAGCACTTAGCAATGGAGGTAACACATCGTATGAACGACGCCAAATGTGAACTTGTTCGTCACCGTACTTTTCAGCGGCCTTTTGCTTGTTGTGGCCTTGAAGTGCACCATAGTGACGTTCGTTTAAACGCCAAGTCTTGTATTCAGGAATCCATAATTGGTCACATTCTTCAAGAGCATAGTGCAAAGTCTTGATAGCACGCTTCAAAACAGAAGTGTATGCGTAGTCAAATTCAATGCCGTGTTCCTTAAGTGCTTTACCAGCATTCTTTGCTTGTTCAACACCTTTTTCACTTAAATCAACGTCAACCCAACCAGTAAATTGGTTAGATAAGTTCCATTCACTTTGACCGTGACGAATTAATACTAATTTAGCCATGTTCAATTGACCTCTTTCTTCTTAAAATCGCTATAAACAGCATTACCATATTATTTTAATCCATTCCCCTGCAAATGCCAATAGTGATGAAGAAATTATTGTAGTCCAGCTTTTGCACCAATGTCATGACGATAAAAACATTCAGGTTCATCAAGCTGGCTTAAATAGTCATAAACGTGATCACGGGCTTTTTGAAGAGAATCATCTTTCCCGATTACCATTAACAAGCGCCCCCCTGCACCTTTCAAATCATTAATCGTCCCAGCAACATTTGCATAATCAATAGTGACATTAGAATCAAGGGGAAATGTTCCCAGCTTTTGTCCATGGATTGGCTTAGTCGGATATCCTTTCGATGCCAAAACAACACCAAAACAAGCATCTTCATTTTCTTCAACTTCTGGTAATGGTCGATCATTAATTGCTGCATCTACAAGTTCAAATAAGTCCGTTCTCATGCGGGGTAAAATCACCTGTGTCTCTGGATCACCTAAACGAACATTATACTCAATTACTTTTGGACCATCATCAGTCAAAATAAGGCCAATATATAAAATTCCATGGTAGTGATACTCACCAGTCACCAAACCATCAATTGTTGGCTTAAGCACTTCATCAACCATCCGTTGTCGAACAGCTGATGAAAGTTGTGGCAAGGGACTATAAGCACCCATCCCGCCAGTATTAGGTCCGTTATCGTCATCAAATGCTCGTTTATGGTCTTGAGCCATGGGTAAAATTCGGTAGTGCTCATTACTAATCAAAACAAACATCGAATATTCGGGACCCGATAAACATTCTTCAATCACAAGCCGTGCCTGCCCATTGACAAACATTTCTTTGATTATCCTAATTGCTTCTACATGATCTTTTGCAATGACAACCCCTTTTCCTCCCGCTAAACCATTTTCTTTAATTACTACTGGAAAGCCAAATTGCCCAACGTTATTAATTGCTGCCGTTTGATCCCGATATGTCGCATGGCGGGCAGTGGGAACATGATAATTATTCATAAAATTAAGGGCATAGTCTTTTGATCCTTCTAATTGGGCAGCCCGCGCATCAGGACCGAAAATCTTTAATCCAGCGGCTTTAAATTCATCAACAATCCCATCAACCAAGCAATCCTCAGGGCCCACGAATGTCCACGCGACATTATGTTCTTTAGCAAATTGAATCAGCTTAGCAAAGTCAGTTTCCGCAATTGCAATGGGAACCACTCCTACAGTCGACATCCCCACATTACCTGGCGCACAATAAACTTGCTTAACACGGGGACTTTCTTGTAATTTCTTCGCCACGGCAAATTCACGACCGCCTTCACCTACAACTAATACGTTGACCTGCTTTTCCATGATACCCTCCTAGCTTTAATGGCGGAAATGACGAATGCCTGTTGTGACCATTGCAATTCCGTATTTATTTGCCATCTCAATTGATTCTTGATCGCGAATTGATCCCCCTGGCTGAACAATCGCCTTAATGCCATTTTGACCCGCATATTCAACACAATCGCCAAATGGGAAGAAAGCATCCGATGCCATCACTGTCCGGTCATCAATTGCCTCGCCAGCATGTTTTACGGCAATTTTTAATGAATCAATTCGGTTAGGTTGACCTTCTCCTACCCCTAACGTTCGCTCATCATTTGCTAAGACAATTGCATTTGATTTGGCATGCTTAACTGCTTTCCAGGCAAACATTAATGTCTTAAGCTGTTCCTCTGTTGGCTGCTTTTCAGTAACACATTGCCAGTCGTGGTAATCTTCCTTAAGCGTGTCTTGTTCCTGCAATAACATTCCACCCATTACTGAAACAACTTCATGTTTAGTTGGTTCATCCTTCTTACTGAAGTCCAGACGCAGCAAACGAATATTTTTCTTCTTTGCCAGTAACTCAAATGCATCATCGTCAAAGCCGGGGGCAATGACAATTTCTAAAAAGATTTTGTGCATTTTCTCGGCAGTCGCTAAATCAACTTGGCGATTAAGAGCAATTACTCCCCCAAAAATGGAAACAGGGTCAGCTTCATAGGCACGATCCCAAGCTTGAACCAAACTATCCCCGCGCCCAATGCCACATGGGTTCATATGTTTCATCGCTACCACTGTTGGCTCATCAAATTCGCGAATACACCGTAATGCTTCGTCAGCATCTTTAATATTATTGTAGGAAAGCTTCTTACCATGTAATTGTTCAGCCTGTAAAACTGAAAAATCTTTAGGAAGCGCGTCTTCATATAACCAAGCCTTTTGGTGACTATTTTCGCCATAACGCATTGTTTCTTTTAAATCCCAGCTTAAAGTTAATTTTTCTGGATCTTCAAGCCCTGTCTGTTTTGTAAGGTATTGAGAGATGAGGGAATCATAGGCTGCCGTATGACGAAAGGCTTTTGCTGCTAAGCGTGCCCGGATTGCCAATGATGTTTCACCATCTTCTTTGATCTGGGCTAAGACTTCATCGTAATCGGCTTGATCCACCACGATTGTTACATCATGATAATTTTTAGCAGCTGAACGGACCATGCTTGGACCGCCAATATCAATATTTTCGATTGCATCGGTTAATTCTACTCCTGGCTTTTCGATTGTTTCTTTAAATGGATAAAGATTAACGCAGACTAAATCGATTGGCGTAATATTAAGCTTTTCGAGGGTCGCCATGTGTTCTGGTAAGTCCCGGCGAGCCAATAGTCCCCCATGAACATAAGGATTCAGGGTCTTCACGCGACCATCAAGAATTTCTGGAAAATGAGTAACATCTTCAATACCAATTGTTTCAATTCCCGCTTCGTCCAAAACCCGCTTCGTCCCCCCAGTCGAAATAATTTCAAAGTTATTTTCAACTAATCCTTTGACGAATGGGACTAGGTTTTGCTTATCAGAAACACTTACTAATGCTCTTTTCATAATTTAATGTTGCTCCTTTTCTAATGCCTGCTTTAGTGCTTCAGGATATAACCGGTGTTCAGTTTCATGAACCCGTGCTTCTAAGGTTTCAATAGTATCGGTTGGTAAAATCGGGACGTGTTCTTGGGCGATAATCGGGCCAGAATCGAGTCCCGCATCAATATAATGCACGGTTACACCTGTCTGTGCTTGCTGATCAGCAAATGCCCGTTCAATCGAATGTAGTCCCGGATATTCTGGCAACCATGCTGGATGAAGGTTAATAATTCGGTGAGCATAATGATCCAAAATAGTGGGCCCGATTACTCGTAAATAACCAGCAAGGGCAATAAAGTCAATTTGATACTTTTTCAACACTCCCAATAATTTTTCCTCGTATTCCTGTTTTCCCCCACAAGATTTGACCGTAAAGCTTTCTGCCGGGATTCCCAGTCGGGCAGCTCTTTTCATCACTGGAGCATCTGAATGATTACAGAATAATAATGCTAATTCACCAGGAAGATCATTATTTTTGAAGTGCTGTGCTAAGACTTCAAAATTCGTTCCGTTTCCTGATGCTAAAATTGCGACTCTCATTTACAACCCTCACTTGATAACAATCTTTTTTGTATCTGGTAAACAATGACGAAGATAACCAATTTGATAACTTGTCATGTTTTTATTTGATAGTATCTCTTGAACTTGCGCTACTTGATCTGGTGCCACTGCTAAGACCATTCCTATTCCCATGTTAAATGCTTCGAAACAATCCTCCTTAGTAAGGTCTCCCAGCACACGCAAATAGTCAAATACTGGAAGTTGTGGCCACCGCCTAGGATCAATTACCGCTTGCAAGTTATTCCCAAACATCCGGGGAACATTTTCAATCAATCCTCCACCAGTAATGTGACTAATCCCATGAATTAATTTGCGATGTACTGGGGGTAAGACCGCTTGAACATAAATCCTAGTAGGAGTCATGATCGTTTCTCCTACCGTCTTTCCTCTCAATGCTTCTGGGCGATCAGTTAATTTGACGTGATTGTCCTTAAATAAGATCTGCCGGACAAGGGAAAAGCCATTGGAATGCAAGCCGCTTGATGGGAGGCCAAGTAAAACATCACCTTTTTGTGGTCCAGCAGCGGTAAGAAGTTCTTCTTTTTCTGCTACTCCTATTACTGTTCCCGCCAGATCATACTCAGTGGCTGCATACATATCTGGCATTTCTGCTGTTTCTCCACCAATTAAAGCCGCCCCAGCTTCTCGGCAACCAGTCGCTACTCCACTAATAATCGCTGCCATCTTAGCCGGATCATTATGGCCGGTCGCAATATAGTCGAGAAATGTTATTGGTTCCGCTCCCTGTGCCAGGACATCATTAACACACATTGCAACAACATCGATCCCGATTGTATCGTGCTTATTCATTTGTTGAGCAATTAAGAGTTTCGTACCCACACCATCAGTACCAGCGACAAGAACCGGATGCCGTACCTGTAATTTTTCTAAATCAAATATCCCCCCAAAGCTGCCAATTCCCCCAATCACACCTGGGCGATCAGTTGATTTGACTGCATCTTTAATACGGTGAACAAGTTCGTACCCGGCATTTACATCCACCCCTGCATCTTGATAACGACTCATCCTCTTACCCCTTTCTTGCCAATTGCTCTTGTTCGCTTAACGACTTTCGGTATCCTTCTTCATAATCATAAAGCGGCGTTGGGTACTTCCCATCAAAATAAGCCACGGTAAGTCCACCATTAGGAGCATCTCCTGCATCTGGTACGTTAATTGCTTTGATTAGACTATTAATACTCAAAAAATTAAGAGAATCTGCACCAATTAACTGCCGCATTTCTTCAATGGAGTAATGAGCAGCCATCAGTTCTGAACGCGTTGATACGTCAATTCCATAGAAACATGGAAACTTAAATGGTGGTGAGGAGATCAGCATATGAACTTCTTTGGCCCCAGCTCTTTTTAGCATTTGGACAATCTGCTTAGAAGTTGTTCCGCGTACAATCGAATCGTCGACTACTACCACTCTTTTTCCTTTTACAACTCCGCGGACAGCTGATAATTTCATCTGAACGCCTAACTCCCGCAACTCTTGAGTTGGTTGAATAAACGTCCGCGCAACGTATTGGCTCTTTATTAGTCCCATTTCATATGGAAGGCAACTTTCTTCAGCATACCCACTAGCAGCAGATAATGATGAATTAGGGACTCCAATTACCATATCAGCATCAACCGGATGTTCCTTTGCTAATAACTTTCCCATTCGTTTACGCGCATTATGTACCGTTACCCCATGAATAATAGAATCGGGACGGGCGAAATAGATATACTCCATTGAGCAAATTGCCAACTGGGTTTGGGTAGTGTAATGGTCAATATGTAACCCATCTTTATCAATAACTATTAATTCTCCTGGCAAAACATCACGCACAAATTGAGCATTAATAATGTCTAAAGCACAAGTCTCACTAGCAACAACATAAGCGCCATTTTCTAACCTTCCAATACATAAAGGACGAATCCCATTAGGATCCAACGCCGCAATTAATCGATCTTTTTGTAGTAATAGGTAAGCAAATCCACCATGGACAAGGTTGAGACTTTTCTTCAAAGCAGGAATAAAACCTTCATTAATATATTTCCGGATAAGGTGAATTAAAATTTCCGTATCAGAATCTGACTGAAAAACTGCCCCTTCATTTTCTAATTCACGACGAAGGGTAACCGCATTAGTTAAATTTCCATTGTGGGCAAGGGCAACGGCACCATCATGAAAGTGAAAAAGAAAGGGTTGAACATTAGCAATCGAGTTATGTCCACTTGTCCCATAGCGCACATGGCCAATCGCAGCGTTTCCTTTTAATCGTTTAAGCTCAGCCGGATCAGCAAATACTTTCGCCAACAATCCCCGGTCACGATGCTGATAAAGCTCCGTTCCGTCCGTTGAAACAATCCCTGCCCCTTCTTGGCCGCGGTGTTGAAGAGTATGCAGGCCGTAATAGGTTAATTGACTAGCGTTAGCCGCATCAAAGATTCCAAAGACCCCACATTCTTCATTTAATCCTTTGATTTCAGTTGGCACGGAATTGCCTCCTCCCATGTTTTTTGTAATTTTGCAACACTTTCATTGAGTTCACCAGTTGCCAGTTTAACCATTAACCAGTGACTATTCGTAACTTCTCCGATTAGGTGCGCATCTTTCTCTAATGCCTGTTCGAATTCAGTTGCCTTTTTAGGAGCAACCGTCACGATAAACCTTCCAGGAGTCTCACTAAACAGGCGAGCTGCGGGCTGATCAGCAAAGTCAATTTTTAATCCTAAATCAGTTTTGAAGACCGTTTCTGCTAAGGCTACTCCGAGGCCACCTTCACTCAAATCATGTGCACTGGAAACAAGACCGTTCTCCATCGTCGTCAGTAACTGCCGCATATATTGATGAACATGGTGAAGTTCAAATGTCTTAACAATTCCGCTAATATCGCCGGTCATCATTTTTTGCAACTCAGACCCCGCATAATCATCACGAGTTTGGCCCACTAGATAAACCTTATCTCCCGGGTGTTGGACAAACGAAGGAATTACGCGATCAATATTTTTAATTAGACCAACCATTCCAACCATCGGCGTCGGATGAATTGCTTGCCCATTGTTTTCGTTATATAAAGAAACATTCCCAGAAATAACCGGGGTATTAAATTCACGGCAAGCATCAGCCATTCCTTGGACAGATTGATGAAGTTCCCAGAAAATTTCTGGATCAGTTGGGTCACCATAATTTAAGCAGTCAGTAATTGCTAACGGTTCGGCGCCACTGGCAATTATGTTGGCAGCCGCTTCAACTAAGGCAATTTGTCCACCAACTTCTGGACTAAGGTAAACAAACCGACCGTTCCCATCAGTTGTCATCGCTAACCCTTTATGTGTTCCACGAATCCGTAGAACCCCAGCATCACTCCCTGGACCAGTCACTGTGTTTGTCCGGACTTGAGAATCATATTGCTGATAAAGACTACTTTTATCCGCAATCGTTGACTGAGCAAGCAAGGCAGTTAAAACTTCAGCAGCGTTATCAATAGTTGGAAGCCACTTTGGCTGCTGTTCGGCTAATTCAATCCGCGTAGGCTTTTTTTCTAGACTTTCTTCTTCTAGTACGTCATCCGTCAAACTCGACACTGGGATATGACATACTTCTTCACCATCATGAAAGAGAACATAATCATGACCCGCAGTAATCCGGCCAATTGTGACTACTTCAAGATCGTAAAAGTCAAAAATCTTTTTGACATCTTCTTCATGGCCTTTTTTTACGCAAAGGAGCATCCGTTCTTGGGATTCACTAAGCATAATTTCATAAGCTGACATCCCAGGCTCACGTTGCGGAACAAGATCCAAATTTAGCTCCATTCCACTTTTACCTTCGGAAGCCATTTCTGCACTTGAAGAAACAATTCCCGCTGCCCCCATATCCTGGATTCCTACTAACCAGTTAGGATGATTTCTAATAAGGTCAAGACAGGCTTCTAACAAGAGTTTTTCCATAAAAGGATTACCAACTTGAACTGCCGAACGTTGCGTCATATTTTCATCATTAAAGTCTGCTGAAGCAAAGGTGGCCCCATGAATTCCATCACGGCCAGTTTTAGCACCGACATACATCACTGCATTTCCAATTCCGGCAGCGCGACCTTGCTGGATATCTTTTTGATCCATTAAGCCAACGCTCATTGCATTACATAGAATATTACCCTGGTAGCATGGATCGAATGTTGTTTCACCTGCAATTGTAGGAATTCCCATACAATTACCGTAATCCCCAATCCCCCGAACAGTATTAGTTACTTTCATCCGCGTTGTTGAATTATTTAATTCCCCGAAATGGAGTGAATCAAGGGAAGCGATTGGTCGTGCCCCCATGCTGAAAATGTCTCGCAGGATTCCACCGACACCGGTTGCCGCTCCTTGATAAGGTTCAACAGTTGTCGGATGATTGTGGCTCTCAGCTTTGAATACCACTGCTTGTCCATCATCAATATCTACAACCCCTGCTCCTTCTCCCGGGCCCTGTAATACTCGTTCATTTTTGTTGGGGAAGAGACGCAGTACTGACTTTGACTTCTTATATGAACAGTGCTCACTCCACATTGCGGAAAACAAACCGGTTTCAGTATAGTTTGGTAATCTCCCTAAAAGCTGGGTACGAATGTAATCGTATTCTGCTTCAGTCAAGCTCCACTCTAAGTATGGTTTCTTTTCTTTAATCTCTTCTGGGGTCATTGCTTGCTTCATTAACTATGCCTCCACTTTAATTCTGCCGTTTGCTAACAAGGACTCAAATAACCGTAAGCCATCCGTACAACCAAGAATAGTTTCTACTGCTCGTTCAGGATGGGGCATCATGCCTAAGACATTTCCTTGTTTATTGGTGATTCCAGCAATGTTGTGTAAACTACCATTGGGATTTTCAGTCGCGTAACGAAAAACAACTTGATTATTTGTTTCAAGTTCATCTAGTGTTTTTTCATCCGCATAATAACTACCATCGGCATGCGCAATTGGTAATACGATTCGTTCGTGATCCTGGTAATGACTAGTAAAAAGAGTTTGCGAGTTCACTACTTCTAAAGGAACGGCCTTGCAAACAAAACGTTGGTTATCATTGCGTTTGAGTCCGCCTGGCAAAAGACCTGCTTCTGTCAAAATTTGAAATCCGTTACACGTTCCAAAGACCGGTTTTCCCTCATTGGCCATTTTGATTATTGCAGGCATGATATTGGTGAACCGAGCAATTGCACCAGCTCGTAGATAATCACCATAGGAAAATCCGCCTGGTAACATCACAGCATCAAAACCGGCTAAACTTTTTTGCTGGTGAGAAACATATTCCACATCTGCATGGCAAACTGAATGAAGGGCTTCATATAAATCCACATCGCAATTGGATCCCGGAAAAACAACCACCGCAATTTTCATCTAGGCTTCCTCCATAACTTGGTATGTATAAGTTTCCATGTTGAAGTTAACAAGGAGCTGATCAGCAATTTCTTTTACTGCCGTCGCTACCTCATCCTCATTTGTATCCAAGGTAACGTCAAAGAATTTTCCGACTTTAACAGTTTTTACTTCATCATGACCTAGAGAATGGATTGCGTCCTTAATGGTTTCTCCCTGCGGATCAAAGACTGATTGCTTATATGTTACGAAAATCCGAACATTAACCATTTATGCTCCCTCCTTAATCACTGCTTCTAACCGTTCCAATACCTCATCATATGTTTGGGTTAAATCAGCAAGTTTGCGCCGATATACGTCTTTATCCATATGTTGCTTAGTTGTCAGATCCCATAACCGACAGTTATCTGGCGAAAATTCATCTGCAAGAATGATCTTGCCATCACTTAAACGGCCAAATTCGAGTTTGAAGTCAACCAGCCGTAAATTAGCTTGGGCAAATAATGGTTTAAGTAAGTTATTGACCTTCCGACAGATCCCCCACATTTGTGCAAGCTCCTCTTTGCTGGCAATCTTAAGAGCAATCGTTGCGGACTCATTGATAAATGGGTCATTAAGTTCATCACTTTTATAGAACGTTTCCTCAACTGGTGAAGGAAGCTCTTCCCCTTCTGAAAGTCCATACCGACTCGCAAAATGCCCAGCAATTACATTTCGCGTTACAAATTCAAGCGGAAACATCTCACATTTTTTTACCAGGTCTTCGTTAGTTGATAGTTTCTTAATAAAGTGGGTCTCAATTCCCTGCTTCATTAAGTAAGCAAAAACGAGTGAAGAAATAGCATTAGCAGCCCCACCCTTACCAGTAAAGTGATCCTTCTTTTTTCCGTTGAGGGCGGTAGCTTGATCCAGATAAACTACCCGTAAAACTGCTGGATCCTCCGTTTGCCACATCTGCTTTGCCTTGCCGGTATACAATAACTTCTCCATTTATGGAACTTCCTTTCAACAAAACACGAACAATTATCACAATGCACGAAATTTAATTCGATATTTCATGACAACAATATACTCTCCCCTTCTCCCTTTTGTCAACACAAATTACGATATTTGTTCGATTATTCCACTTGATAGTTCGTATTTTGATAAACAAAGCATAATAAAAAAGGCTAGACAAACTTTTTTGTTCGTCTAGCCTCCTTAAACTAGCTTAAATTAGTCTAAGCCTAATCGCTTATAAATATCATCAACATGGCGGAGGTGCCAGTGGTAATCAAAGGCATCGTCAAGATCTTCTTTAGTTAATTGCTTTTGAATTGTTGGGTCATCCTCCAATAGTGGGCGGAATGGAATCTGTTCTGCCCAGCACTTAGCGGTATATGGTTGAATCAAATCATAAGCTGCTTCCCGAGTCATCCCACTGTTAACCAACTTCAAAAGAACCCGACCACTGTAAATCAAGCCTAATGTCTTATCCATATTCTTCTTCATTGTCTCAGGGAATACATCAAGATTCTTTAAGATTCGTCCAAACCGCCGCAACATGTAATCAAGTAATGAAGTGGCATCTGGTAAAATCATTCGTTCTGCACTGGAATGAGAAATATCCCGTTCATGCCAAAGTGAAACATCTTCATAAGCTGGGACCATAAAGCCACGAAGCATCCGCGCACAACCTGTAATGTTTTCTGAGCCAATTGGATTACGTTTATGTGGCATAGCAGAAGATCCTTTTTGTCCCTTGGCAAAGTGTTCTTCAACTTCATGGATTTCCGTTCGTTGCAGCGAGCGAATTTCGGTTGCCATTTCTTCCATACTTGTTCCAATAAGCGCAATGGTAGCAATATATTCAGCATGCAAATCTCGAGGAAGAACTTGTGTGGAGATTTCTTGAGGACGTAAGCCAAGTTTTTTGCAGACATATTCCTCAACAAATGGGTCAATTTCAGCAAAAGTTCCTACTGCACCAGAAATTTTACCCGCTTCGACACCCTTAGCAGCATGCTCAAAACGTTCCTTATTACGCTTCATTTCTGAATACCACCGAGCAGCTTTCAAGCCAAAAGTTGTTGGTTCAGCATGGATACCATGTGTCCGTCCCATGCAAACTGTGTACTTATATTTTTCGGCTAACTCTTTAAGGACATCCATAAAGTTATCAATATCTTGCCGAAGGATATCGTTCGCCTTTTTTAAACGCAAACCTTGTGCAGTATCAACTACATCTGTACTCGTCATTCCGTAGTGAACCCACTTTCGTTCAGGCCCCAATGATTTAGAAACATCACGGGTAAAAGCAATCACATCATGATGGGTCACTGCTTCAATCTCTGCAATCCCTTCCACAGAAAACTTGGCATTCTTTTTAATCTTTTCCACATCTTCTGCTGGAATATGGCCAAGCTTACTCCACGCTTCATCAGCAGCAATCTCAACATCTAACCAACATTGGTATTGTGTTTCTAAGCTCCAAATCTTTTTCATCTCTGGACTGGTATAACGATCAATCATCAGTTAAAAATCCTCTCTATTTTTTCTAAATGTATTATCGCACAGGAAAAGCGGTTACGTAAAGCCGAACTTTATGCACCCCAAATTCCTGTATTGTCAATTTCTGCTAAAGTAGCTTCAATATCATCAGTCAAGATTGTAACGTGGCCCATTTTCCGGTTATGACGGACTTCTGCTTTCCCATAATCATGAAAATGCCAATTTGCCTTTTTCTGAATCTGTTGTCGGACTCTATTAACATGCTGACCTAAAACATTTACCATTACCACCGGCTTTAATAACTCTACTTGTGGGAGTGGCCAGTTACAAATTGCTCGGTTATGGATGGCGAACTGTGAGAAGTTACAACCTTCAATTGAATAATGACCTGAATTGTGCGGACGAGGAGCAAGTTCGTTAATATAGACCTCCCTATCATCTGTTACAAACATTTCAACCCCTAAAATTCCTCGTAAATTAATAGCTTGGGCAATCTTCACCGCTATTTTTTGCGCCTTTTTTTGTAATTCGGGAGAAATTCTTGCGGGGACAACGCTTAAATGTAGAATTTCATCATGGTGAATATTTTCTGAAACAGGAAAAACCGTTATTTCCCCATCTTCATTACGTCCGACCATCACTGAACATTCGCGGCTAAAAGGAACCCATCCCTCTAAGATACAGTCGCCAGTGGCTAAAATAGGTGCACACTTATCGAGATCGTCCTTATTACGTAACACTTCTTGCCCGTGTCCGTCATATCCCCCTTCACTGGTTTTCAAAACTGACGGGTAACCAATTTTCTTTACCGCATCTTTTAATTCAGCCGAAGTATGCACTGCCATGAAAGGTGCTGTCTTTACCCCTGCCTGACGTAAGAAATTCTTTTCCCGTAAACGATTTTTGGTCGAGTAAAGCAAATTAGTTCCCTGGGGAAAATAAACGCGATCCTGCACATCTTCTAAGGCGTTTAAATCAACATTTTCAAATTCGTAGGTTAATACATCCGCTTTATCAGCCAACTTTTCAATCGCTTTAGTATCGTCATAAGGAGCAACAATTTGTTCATCAGCCACCTGCCCCGCTGGACAATGAGGTGTCGGATCTAAAATAATAACCTTCATTCCCGTCTGTTTGGCATCCAATGCCATCATCTGTCCCAATTGGCCACCACCAATAATGCCAATAGTTGAGCCTTGTGGAATAAATTTATTCAAGATATTGCCCACTTTCTTTTGCTTGATCGTGCATCGCTTGCCGGTATTTGATGATTTGTTGTTGGATATGCTTATCTGTAATCCCCAGAATTTGCAATGCTAATAACGCAGCATTTTTAGCGCCTGCTTTTCCAATCGCGGTAGTTGCCACCGGAATTCCCGCTGGCATTTGAACAATTGATAAAAGCGAGTCCATACCACCAAGAGCCTTTGTCTGTCCTGGGATTCCAATTACTGGCAGGGGGGTATTGGCTGCAATCATTCCGGGAAGATGGGCTGCTCCCCCGGCACACGCAATAATTACTTTAGTGCCATTATCAACCGCATTTTGCGCAAACGCGAACATTTCATTTGGCATTCGATGAGCAGAAATCACATTTTTTTCATATGAAACACCAAATTCATCTAAAATATCACAAGTTTCTTTAACAGTTGGCCAGTCTGATTTACTGCCCATCACAACACTAATATCACTCATAACAATGCCTCCTCAAATCTGCTTTAAGGATAGCAAATCATTTTCCGTAATTCAATATACATTCGAACTTTAAATGTAAAAATAGCAAAATAGTTCGTATAAAACAAGTAAAAAAAGAATGAGACTGAACTCACATGCGAGTTTTCAGTCCCACCTTCGAAAAAATAGATAGTTAAGCCTTCTATTCAGCATTACCCTCCGATATGGCAATTCCATCACGTAAAGTTGCCATATCAACTTCACTCGCCCGAAATTCTTTATTATGAATTGGCAAATGTTGTTCGAGGTTATCAAAAATTTCAAAGCTTCCTGTTAATTTAGGGGCATCAAAGGCCAGAAGATGTCCAGCAAATTGCCGATCATCGCTAATAAAATGAAGGTGCCAGCCCGCTGCCGTAATCGTGCCAAAAATGTCTGGTGCATAATAACCGATAATGGTCCCAGAAATATTTTCAGCCGTAAACTCAGGTTGGTGTTGCGCAACATCGAGTAAAGTCGGGTATGGCTTTTCTTGCTTCGGAGCAATCCGAATTTTGACGTGCTTAAACTCACCACTCAATTGTAAGAATGCAAAAACATTAGCAAGCTTATGTTCTTTAACAAAATCATTATTCAGTTTAGCAAAGTTTACATTCCTTAATGTTATATCCTGTTGTTCAGCAGGAAAATGGACTGAAGCAAATGGCATTGTAGCATCCATATCTATAATGTGGTTAACTTGACCACTTGAAACGGCCTGGTACACTTCATTATTCAGGATAACAACCTCACCGTCTAATCCAGTAAAAGTTCCAATTCCCATCGAACCATGTTTTAACAAATCACTAACAGTAATTGTGCCATCAAAATTTCCTGCCATCAACGCAGCTAACGTTCCGTGTTCATATAATGTTGTCATAATCTTTGTTCCCCTCTTAGCCAAGTTGTGAATCAATCAAGTTGGCAGCTAATTCTTTATTGTTACTGTAATCAACTGGAATATCTACCACAACCGGGCCATCAATATTAAAGGCTTGGCTGATTACCTTAGTAAGATCAGCCGGCTCATTTACCCGTAGTCCAGTTGCACCAAAACTCTCAGCGTACTTAACGATATCAACATTGCCAAACTTAACACCAGCTGCTTGGGGGTACTTCATCTCTTCTTGGAACTTAACCATATCATAATAGCCACCATCATTCCATACAATCGTTACAACATTAAGATGGTATTGGACGGCTGTCGCTAATTCCGCCCCAGAGAAGAGGAAACCTCCATCTCCGCAAACTGCCACTGATTTATGTTCGGGATAAAGCATCGCTGCAACCATCGCCCATGGCAAGCCAACGCCTAGTGTTTGCATCCCGTTACTGATTAACAAGTGTCGTGGTTGGTAGCAGCGGAAATGTCGTGCCATCCAGATATAGTGGGAACCCACATCTAGCGCAACATGCATGTCATCAGTAACATTTTCTTGAATTGCATGCACAACCGCTAACGGATGACTGGCATCATCACTTGCTGGTACTTGAATCTTTTTATCTTGGTCAAGTTCTTGCTTATATTTAGCGAGTTGCTCAGTGGCTGCAACAGGATATTCATACCCCTTTAGTAACTTATCAAGCTCAGTTAAGCTTGTAGCAATATTACCAACTAGTTGCATGATTGGTGTATAGTGGTTATCAATTTGAGCTGGCAAGGTATCAAGGTTTACAATTCGCAGATTCCCCTCCTTGTTCCAGTTCCGTGGTTCATATTCAATAGGATCATAACCAACAGCAATAACAAGGTCGCTTTGTTGAAGGAGCTGATCCCCAACTTGATTACGGAAAAGTCCAATTCGACCAAAGTATGATTGTTGTTCTAAGTCACGTGATACCACTCCAGCCGCTTGATATGTTTCAACAACAGGCAATGAATAATCACTTAACAATTTGCGGAGAGCTACCGTAATCTCTTCATCTGCCCCTCGTTGACCAACTAAAATAACCGGCATTTTACTATTTTTAATTAATTCGACTAGTTTTTGTAAGTCGTTTGGATCAGCAGGACCCATCTTAGGTGTTTCATAAATTGGCAATGGCTTTTCAGCTACCTCAGCATCATCAACATCTTGTGGAAGGCTAACGAAAGCTGCTCCCTTACGTGCAGCTTGACTTGCTTCAAATGCATTGGCCATGATCTCTGAAATGTTATTAGGATCTTGAATTTCAGCGCTATATTGCGTAATCGGTGCCATAATTTCAGTTGAAGGCGTGCTTTGGTGGGTTGCGCGGTGAAGGTCTTTCCGTTGTACTTGCCCCCCAATCGCTAACATTGGATCTCCTTCTGCGTTAGCTGTCATGATCCCAGTTGCTAAATTACCAACCCCTGGACCAGAAGTGGCGATTGCGACCCCTGTTTTTCCGGTTAAGCGACCATAAGCTTGGGCCATAAACGCCGCATTTTGCTCATGCCGGGTAACAATTAATTTAGGTGCATCTTCACTGTTTTGACCATCTAGTCCTTCAAACAAACGGTCAATCTTCGCTCCGGGAATACCAAAGACGAGATTAACCCCGTGTTTTCTTAAACTATCAATAACAATATCGGCACCATGTAGTTTCTTTTCCATTAGCCATTCACCTCTACCTAATTAAACTTATAAAACGATATACCTTTACTCTAGTCCTTATTTTATGATTTCACAAGAAAACGATTAAGTTCACATAGCAGTATATCAATAACTTCAACCCGCTAACCTTGAAAAGTTTGTGAAAAAAACATCGATGTACGTTATTGCACAATCGATGTTTTGTGTTGGTTATTTAGAATAATCCAGTAATTTTACCATTATCGTCAATCGTCATGTTTACAGCAGCTGGTTCTTTAGGGAGGCCTGGCATTGTCATCATATTACCAGCTAAGGCCACGATAAAGCCGGCACCGATCTTTGGTACCAATTCCCGAATATGGAAAGTAAAGTCAGTTGGGGCACCTAGTTGTTTTTGGTCATCTGTAAATGAATACTGGGTCTTAGCAATACATACTGGCAAATCATTCCATCCATACTTAGCAAATCGCTTCAATTGATTTTGTGCTTTACGGCTAAATGATACTTCTTTAGCGCCATAAATCTGCTTAGCAATCTTCTCTAACTTAGTTTGAAGGTCATCAACTTGAACGTCATAGATATGAGTAAATTCACTTGGACTATCAGCAAGTTCGACTACTTTATTAGCCAAATCATGGGTACCTTTACCGCCCTTGGCCCAAGCATCAGTCAAAATTGCTTCAACATTTTGCTTAGCACAATCATCCTTAATCATTTGAAGTTCTTTATCGGTATCACTGACAAAATGATTGATTGCAACTACGATTGGTAACCCATATAATTGCATATTCTTAATGTGACGATTAAGGTTTGCCATACCTTTTTTCAGCGCATCAAGATTTTCTTCATTTAAGTCTGCAAGCTTGGCACCGCCATTGTATTCTAGCGCTCGGACAGTCGCTACGATGACAATTGCATCTGGATGCTTGCCAAGAACACGTTGTTTAATATCAAGGAATTTTTCCCCACCAAGGTCAGCCCCAAAGCCAGCTTCCGTTACAGTATAGTCAGAAAGGTCAAGGGCAGTTTGCGTCGCTAAAACACTATTACACCCATGGGCAATGTTGGCAAATGGCCCCCCATGAACAATAGTTGGGGTATGGTCTAAAGTTTGAACAAGGTTAGGCTTCAATGCGTCTTTCAAGATAATTGTAATTGCATCTTGAAAATTAAGCTGACCAACTGTAACTGGCTCCTTATCGTATGTATATCCAACTACAATTCGGCTAATCCGTTCTTTCAAGTCATGGAGACTAGTTGAAAGGCATAAAATTGCCATCAACTCGGAAGCAGCTGTAATGTCGAAGCCCGTTTCACGTGGAACACCAGCCATTGGACCCCCAAGACCAGTAACTACATTCCGAAGCGCGCGATCGTTAACGTCTTCTACTCGTTTCCAGATAATTCGCCGCGGATCAAGGTTCATTGCATTATCACGCATAATATAGTTATCAATTAGAGCAGCCAACGTATTATTAGCACTAGTAAGCGCATGTAAGTCACCGGTAAAGTTCAGGTTAATATCTTCCATTGGAACAACCTGACTATATCCACCACCAGTTGCACCACCTTTTATTCCAAAAACGGGACCCATTGATGGTTCACGCATTGCAATCGTTGTCTGATAATTTAACTGGTTTAATGCATCCCCTAAGCCAATGAGGACAGTCGACTTTCCTTCACCAGCAGGAGTGGGGTTGATGGACGTAACTAAAATTAGTTTATGTTTTTTATCAGGTAAAGGCTTTATATTTAAATCAATTTTAGCTTTGTACTTACCATATTGTTCGATTTCGTCTTCTGAAAGTCCGAGTTTCTCAGCAATTTCTGTAATTGGTTCCAGTGTCGCTTGGTCTGCAATCTCAATATCTGTCATGAATATCAGCTTCCTTTCTTTAGGCCTATCTTAATTTCATTATACACTAACTCAAGACTTTTTCAGCCATTCCGCAAAATAAGTTCGATTCTTATTAACTTTCTTTAACTCACACATCCAAATTGTTCGGATAATAAAAAGTGAAAAATAAATTTCCGCTATGGAATTTTATTTTTCACTTACTTCTTTTTTTATTCTTTTCGCTCCACGAATTGGTTTTACACCTAATACATCAAGCAAGAAGGTAAAGATTGGTACTCCAACAATCAATCCCCATGTACCAAAAAGATGTTCACCAATCAATAATACAATAAAGGTATAAAAAATTGGGAGATCTGTCCGGCTAGACATAAACTTAGGGTTTAAAACGTAGGCCTCCAGAGTATGAATGATGATGATCATAATGATAATATAGACCACATCGCGAACTCCGCCAACTGAGTAACCGACCATCGCCAATGGAATTGTTGAAATAATTACGCCGGCAACTGGAACCAAACTAAAGATAAATACAATTAAGGACAGCGCGAAAATCTGCGGCATATGCATAAACAGCAATCCGATTGTTGTGATAACGGTATTGCAAATTGCGATGAAGAACTGAGCCTCTAATACTACCCCAAAAGTATTGACAAATTTCTTGCCAAAATAATCAATATCCTGGAAAAACCAGCCAAAATCACTATCTAAAAAGCTATGAGAAAATTCGTTCATCTGTTTTAATTCAAGTGTATAGAAAAAGCTCAAGATTAAAGACATTACAAATGAAACGGTAATGGCACCAATACTTGTCAACGTACTAACCGCGATCGTTATTCCATGTCGAACCTGGCTCATAATGGTAGCTGTACTTACGTAATGACTGACATAACGATATATCATCGTCGCTTGGTGAGTACTATAGAAATGAACTACTGAATTAACCATTTTAACAACTTGCCGAGACAAAACTGGTAAATAACGTGTCACTCCTAAATATAAAAGAACAATCAATAACACATAGGTCACAATTACAATTAAACTTGTCGACATTCGTGGCAACCACCGCTGAACGAGTCTTACCCAACTAACAACAAGATAAGTAAGAATAAACGTAAATAAAATTAAATTCATCATTGATCTCATTAACCAGAGTACGACAATGATTAATAATAAAACGGTGAAGCGCCGTAGTTTCACATTCTCAATAAAATGCTTCCAGACATTCGTCATTCAATCATCTCCCCTATTTTTCCTACTAATTAGCATAGTAGCAATCTTTCATTTTTTCAGCAATTAGTTTATCGCTTTCTTATGAAATGTTTTTTATAAATTGTCTTGAAACACTTTTATTTTAAGGGTGTTATAATAAATACTATTATTGCAGAAAGAAGGATGCGTTTCATGTTAGAAAAGACGTTCTATAAGTCACTACTAAAGCACTCATTTAACATTCCAGTAAAGATCGTATTTTGGGATGGATCAAGTGTTATCTATGGTGACGGAACTCCCGAGGTAACTATCACTTTTAAGGAAAAAATTCCAATGCGTGATATTACCAAGAACGCCTCAATTGCACTTGGGGAAGCCTACATGGATAAGAAGATTGAGATCCAGGGTAGCATTCAAGAATTGATCGAGTCAGCATATGAAAGTGCTGATAGTTTTATGCGAAATTCTAAGTTCCGCAAATTTTTGCCTAAACAAGGCCACTCAGAAAAAGAGAGCGAAAATGATGTTCAAAGTCATTATGATGTTGGAAACGACTTTTATAAATTATGGCTTGACGACACTCTAACTTACTCATGTGCTTACTTTACTGATGGTAACCATGATGATCTTACAAAAGCACAAATTGATAAGGTTCATCACATCTTAAAGAAGCTTGATCCAAAGCCTGGCAAAACATTGCTTGACATCGGATGTGGTTGGGGAACATTAATGTTAACCGCTGCTAAAGAATATGGCTTAAAAGTTACCGGGGTTACTTTAAGCGAAGAACAATACCGTCTTGTTAAGGAACGGATTGAAAAAGAAGGTTTGCAAGACGTTGCCGAAGTTAAACTTGTTGATTATCGTGAACTTGGTGACCAAAAGTGGGATTACATTACATCCGTTGGTATGTTTGAACACGTTGGAAAAGAAAATCTGGGCCTTTACTTTAAGGATATCCAAGGTTACCTTGCCGATGATGGGGTTGCCTTGATTCATGGTATTACTCGTCAACAAGGCGGTGCATATAATGGGTGGATTAACAAGTATATCTTCCCTGGCGGCTATGTACCTGGTCTTGAAGAAATGATCGGTCACATTGAAGAAAATCATATGCAAATCGCTGATATCGAAATGCTTCGTCGTCACTATCAACGCACCCTCGAAATTTGGGATATGAACTTTAATGAACATCGTGACCAAATTCTTGATATGATGGGTGAACGTTTTACACGAATGTGGGATCTATATCTTCAAGCATGTGCTGCATCATTTGAATCGGGAAACATTGATGTTATCCAATACTTAATTACCAAGGGTCCATCTGGTAAGAACTTACCAATGACGCGGGATTACATGACCAAATAGAATAACAAATAGGCCTCCAACGTTCGGTTTGATCGGGCGATGGAGGCCATTATTATATCGTTCGTTATCATCATGACACTGCTGATGGCTTTACAAAATCAATTCTCAATCAATGTATTCCCTTTCATTTTTGATTACGTTAAAATATAGACATAATTACCTATGAAGGGATGTTTAATCATGGATGGTGCGATTTTTTCGCTTAATAATATCTTTATTAATACAAATAAGTTAGCCTTTACTGCATGGCAACGTTTTGCAATGTATGAATTTGGGATGGGATTACCTGGAAAATTAGCTTCCCAATTCGATAACCTTACTCCTTCGCAAGGGCTTTCCCTTGTCTTAGCACATTTTAATGCTAATCCTGCCCCCAGCGAAAGGGCTTCAATGATTGCAGAATGGCAAAAATTCCTTAACGAAGAAGCAGATAGCCTGAGTGAAAAAGATCAACTTCCAGGAATTAAGCGTCTTTTACTAAATCTCTATGATCATTATGTTAAAATTGCCGTTTTAGATCCTAATGGGGATGTGCAAAATGTCCTCAAACAAATTGGCCTTGATAATTATGTCGATAGTATCGTTAATACTAATGATAAAGAAAACCCATATCTAACTGCTGTTAATCAATTAAATCTTGTCGGCGCTAATTGCATTGGAGTTGGAACGACAGCTCATGATATTGAAAATGTTCACCACATAAATGCGATTGCAATTGGTGTTGGTGATGCCAAAACATTAGCAAATGCAGATTATCAAGTAGTACAAGTTGGTGACTTACGCTACCCAATGCTCCAAAAGATTTGGGAAGATAAGCAATAAGATAAAGCCTAAGATTAATTCAGATTAACATTTTTCTGAATCAATCTTAGGCTTTTTTGATAATCAATTTATTATGATGCTTGCTCTTTACTCCAGCTTAACGGGTCTTTTCGCCATTCTTGAAGAGATTTGAGGTGGTCTGCACTAATTTGGTTATTTTCCTTTGCAACCTTAATCAAAGTCATATAGTCCGTTACCGAATAGTACTTCAGCCCATTTGCCATAAAGTTTTGCTCGGCGGCAGGCAAATCATAAGTAAAGACAGAAACAACGCCAATTACTTTTCCGCCTGCATTGTTAACTGCCCGCACAGCATTTAGTACACTGCCACCAGTTGAAATAAGATCATCAATTACAACGACTTTTTGTCCTTCCTTAAGAACCCCTTCAATTTGCTTGCCTTGACCATGATCTTTCGGTTTAGTCCGAACGTAAATCATCGGTAATTCCATATTTTGAGCAACCCATGCCGCATGAGGAATCCCAGCAGTTGCTGTCCCGACAATAACATCGACCGCACTAAAATGGAGTTTAATTTGTTCAACCATCCCATTAAAAATTGCTTGCCGAACTTCTGGATAAGAAATCGTTAATCGATTATCTGTATAGATTGGGGATTTTAGACCACTTGCCCAGGTAAATGGCTGGTCTGGACTAAGAGTAACAGCATGAATATCTAATAATGCTTTTGCAACGCGTTGTGAATATGTCATTTCTCTTCCTCCTCATTTAAGAATGCTTTTTGGACTTCTTGATAAGCAGCAACCGGGTCAAAGCTCTGGGTGATTGGCCGTCCAACCACAATCGCATTGCTCCCATCTATTCTTGCTTGTGCTGGTGTAACCACTCGTTTTTGATCATCTTTTATTGCATGAGTCGGGCGGATTCCTGGCGTTACACATAGGAAATCATCCCCAGTCACTTCACGAATCGCCTTGATTTCATGGGCTGAGCAAACCACGCCGGCCAATCCTACTTTTTCTGCTAAGCGCGCGTAACTTTGGACTGACTCAATCAACGACAAATCAACATGCTGTTGTTCATGAAGAATTTTTTCATCAATCGAAGTAAGTTGGGTAATTGCTAATAACTTTGCTGGTTTAACGCCTGCTTCCTTAGCTCCTTCTTCTAAACCAGCTAATCCGGCAATCAGCATTTCACTGCCCCCAGCTGCGTGAATTGTCGTAAAATCAATTCCCAATCGACCAATAGCTGCCATTGCGCGATGAACAGTATTCGGAATATCGTATAATTTCAAATCAAGGAATACCTTAAATCCCCGCTTTTTTGCCTCTTTAACAATTACTTGTCCCAGGCCATAATATAATTCCATTCCAATTTTTACGATCGGCTGCGGTTTTACCATTAATTTATCAAATAGGTCAATTGCTTCCTGCTTAGTTGCAACATCGATAGCCACCATCGGTACGAAGCGTTTCAAAATCTTACCTCCCATAAATCCGTCAGTTTCTTAATCCCGTATCTATCCATTACGATTGGTAAATCAGTTGCAATTTTCGGACAAGCTAATGGATCATGAAAACTAGCTGCCCCGATTTGAACAGCATTCGCACCTGCCATCATAAATTCAAGAACATCTTCAGCTGATTCAATTCCTCCCACGCCAATGATCGGTAAAGAAGAAACCTGGCGTACTTGGTGAATCATTCTTAATGCTAAAGGTTTAATTGCGGGACCTGATAAACCGCCAGTTACATTAGCTAAAGCTGGGCGCCGAGTTTTTAAGTCAATGCTTAATCCTGTTAACGTATTAATCATCGTCAGGCCATTAGCTCCTCCCTGCTCAGCTGCTTGCGCGAGGGGAACAATATTAGTTACATTCGGCGTCAGTTTTACATAGATGGGAATTCCTAGGGCAGCTTTAACTACTTGTTTTACTAATCGTTGAAGTACTTCAGGATCAGTTCCCATTGCCATTCCGCCATGTTTTACATTCGGACATGATACGTTTAATTCAATTGCTTTCACCCCAGCTGTATTAGCAAACTCACTAACGACTTTAATATATTCTTCTTCAGAAAAACCAGCAGCACTGGCGATAATTGGGAGTTGCGGATATTTTTTTCGTAACCACGGAATTTTTTCTTTAGTTGCTGCGGTAATGCCCACATTCTGAAGGCCATTAGCATTAAGCCAACCAGCACTGGTTTCACAAACTCGCGGACGTGGATTACCTTGGCGGGGATGAAGGGTAGTGGACTTTAATACAAGCGAGCCTAAATGATTAAGATTATACTTTTTAGCTGCTTCTTGCCCATATCCACAAGTCCCACTTGCTGCAATAATCGGATTTTTTAGTGATAATCCCGGCAATTCAACTGCTAATCGTTGTGTTTCTTGCATTATCCTTCTCCCTCCAGATATACGAGCTTTCCATCGACATAAGTTCGCTTAGTCATTCCGTATACTTGTTCACCAACAAATGGAGTGTTGTGACCCTTAGAGAAAAACTGGTCTGGGTGAATTACATCTTGATGATCGATATCAAATACAGCAATATCTGCTGGGTCACCTACCTTTAATAGTCCAGCGTTATCAAGGTTAAAAATCGCTTGCGGTTTAACAGCCATCCAGTTAATCAATTGGGCAAGGGTAAAAATACCAGTTTTAACAAAGTGAGTATAGAGTAAGGCAAAAGCTGTTTCTGAGCCAACAATGCCATTTGGCGATTTAAGAAATCCTTGTTGCTTCTCCGCATCGGTATGTGGTGCATGATCGGTAGCAATACAATCAATCGTGCCATCTAACAGCCCAATTAAACAAGCTTGTTGGTCAAGACGCTGCCGAAGAGGTGGATTCATCTTAAATTCAGCATCATCCTCTTTAATATCAGGATCAGCTAAAAGTAAATGATGGGGAGTCACTTCACATGTAACGTTAATTCCTTGTTGTTTGGCATGACGAATCAGGTCAATACTTTCTTTAGTTGAAACATGGCAAACATGATAATGAACCCCAGTTGCCTGAGCAATCACCAAGTTTCGAGCAATTTGCGCTGTTTCACTAATCGCTGGCATTCCTGGTAGTGTTAGTTTTTTAGCAATAGTGGCCCCAGCATTAATTACCCCATTTTGTGCAAGTTGATTATCTTGCGCATGATCACATAACGGAGCGTTAACTTTAGCTAGTTGTTGCATTGCTTGGTATACAACTCCAGCATCTTGAATTCCCGCACCATCATCGCTAAAAAGACGGGCACCTGCAGCATACTGCTCAGCAATATTAACCGCTTGTTTCCCAGCCCGCCCAACTGTAACTGGTGAATATTGGAGGATTTTTACCAGTCCAGCTTTCTCGTTCCGATCAACCTGTTCTTTAAATTTTTCTTCTGTGTCACATGTCGGATTAAGGTTGGCCATTGCAGCAATTGTCGTAAAGCCACCATGGGCAGCGGCTTTGCTTCCTGTAGCAATCGTTTCTTTATTGGTATAGCCTGGTTCGCGAAGATGGACATGGATATCAATTAGTCCTGGGGTAATCAAGCCATTATCCAGGTCGATTTTTTCTGCATCACTTGGTACCTGGATATGCTCGCCAATTGCCTTAATCTTGCCATCCACAATCAAAACTTCACTCTTAACCAATTCATCATTATAAATTCGCCGGCCATTCGTTAGTAAAACTGCCTTACTCATCGTAATCACCTTTTTACATCAATCCTTGGTAACGAAGAACTCGACTAAGAATTGCCATCCGGGTATATACGCCGTTTGTCATTTGTTGGAAAATGCGGGAATTAGGCGCTTCAACAAGGGAACTATCGATTTCAACACCTCGGTTAACAGGTGCCGGATGCATAATGATTGCACCCTGCTTCATCTTTGCGGCTCGCTCTAAAGTTAAACCATAAGCTTGGTGATATTGATTAGCATCAAAAGCCTGACCGTCAGCAGTCGTTAACCGTTCATTTTGAACTCGTAGTAAATTAACTACATCCATTTTGGGAAGCAATTCGTCAAAGTCACCAAAAGTTCCATATTGTTCCAGTGTAGGATCATACCATTTTTCTGGACCAGCAAAGTAAACCTCTGCTCCTAGACGATTAAGCATCATTGCATTTGAGTGCGCTACTCGTGAGTGACTAAGATCACCAATAATTAGTACTTTCAAGCCCTTGAAGTCGCCAAATTCTTCATTAATTGTCATCATATCAAGCAAACATTGCGATGGGTGTTGACCACTACCATCACCACCATTTACAATTCCAATTTCAAGGTCTGAATGGTTAACCAATTGTTTGTAGTATTCATTTTCAGGATGACGAATTACCGCAACATTTACACCGATTGATTCCATCGTCTTAACAGTGTCATAGAGGCTTTCCCCTTTCTTCACTGAACTTGTGCCCGCTTCGAATTCTAATACCTTCATCCCCAACTTCATCTGTGCCATTTGAAAACTGGTCTTTGTTCGGGTTGAATTTTCAAAGAAGAGGTTAACCGCATATGCAGGTGCAGTGAGAACCGCTTGCTTTCCAGCTTTATATGCTTGAGCTTCATGAATCAAATCAATTGCATCTGCTGTGTCCATATCGGCAACTGTTACTAAATTTGGTTGAATTCTTTCTGTACTAATCATCAATAGCGCTCCTTTTCCAGTCTAATTACAACAAAACAGTGATAACTTCCCATTTAGATTTCGAGAGTCATCACTGTTTGCTTTTAGGATATAAGTAGGCTAAAAACAACTTACCGTTCTGCTCTCTCTGGAAACAATTAAATGGTCGGTCGTTTCAAAATACCTATTGATTTTACTGGCGCATTCTTGGTGCCATTGCTTAAAAGAAAAACCTCCTCAGCAATAGCTAAGAAGGTGTACTTAAACGCTCAATTAAATCCTTCCTAGCCTCACAGGACTAAGTTAAAGGTATTTTTGTTATTTATGATAATAAGCGCAGTTTTCTAAATTGTCAAATCTTTTTTCTATTTTTCAAAAGATTCTTTTAGAGCTTGCCATAGCTTTTCCTGCCTTGACGTGTGCTCTACATTTTTACGACGAACAAAAGCAAGGTTTTGGGTAACTTGGGGAACAATTGGTACCTTAACTACTTTGCTATCTAAGTTTTCACCTATGGATTGTTCCATCAACAAGGTTACCCCCATCCCTAAGGCAACCATATTTACTAATGTTTTTCCTTTTTCTCCTTCAAAAACGGAATATAGTTCAAACCCAGCCGCAGCACAAACCTGTTGAACAAAGACTGCAAAGGGATTTTGATGGTTTAGGGTTAAAAACTTTTCTGCTTTTAGATCAGAAAGCGTTAATTCCTTTTGTTTAGAAAGTGGATTCCGCGCTGGAATATAAGCTACTAAGTCATCAGTTCCCACTGAAAGCACCTCAAAATCATCGGGAAGTTTGCCGGCATAACTAATAAACGCCAACTCGCTTTCCCCTTGTTGTAACTGTGCCATTGGATCGACATCTTCAATAATATTCATCTTATGCTCCTGTGCCAATTGTTTCACAACTGGAGCTGCTTGATAATTAGTAAAGCCTGGAACGACAGCAACTTTAACTGCTTCTTCCGCTTCTTTTTTTCGATAATCCGCAACTACCGATAATAATTTAGCGTGTTTTTGAGCAATTTCAGTAATCAACGGTAAACTTTTTGCTCCGATTTCAGTTAATTCAACTACGCCGCCTTCAGGGCTAATAAGCTTGATGTTAAGCTCTTCTTCGAGTGATTTAATTGTACGGACCAATTCATCAACTGTCATACCTGATTTTTTTGCTGCATATTGATAATCTAAAGTATTAGCAAGATTAACAAATGCAATTGTTTGCTTAAAATCCAACGTACTCACTTCCTAAAATAAAAGGGATTGACTTCTTCGCAAGTTAGAAACCAATCCACTGTTTAAAGCTTAATTTAATTATAACAAAACTACTCTTAGAACGCTAAACTCAGAAGCCAAACAGCAACTAATCCAGCAATTACTGAGATTGACATTGACCGTGTAAAGTACGCAATCACAATCACGATCACTGCTGCAATGATTCGTTCTGGATAACCGAATAAAGTAAAATGGTAAGAGCCAGTTAAGAAGATCCCTTTTACAACCAGGGTCGCAAATAAACTAACTGGGACATATTTCATCCATTCATTAAACCATTCTGGGATTTTTCGCGTTGAAAAGAATAGTACTGGTAGATAACGGGGAATAAATGCCGCTAAAGCTGCCAAGATAATCACTATAATATGGTAAACGATTTTATTACTTAATAGTTGTTCCATGTTTAGCCCTCATCAGGATGTTGATCATCATGTTTTTTCTCTTCATGTTTCTCATCATGATGTTCAACAACATTTTCAATCTTAGTTTCCAGTTTTTCAACTTCCTTAACTTCTTTTTGTTGAACTTGTTTGTCCTCGATCGTAGTCTTTGTGATCTTCGGCCTAAACATTTTTGTCAAGAACCAGTTCGAGTTTGGATGCTTACTATGGTGGCGAACAGTATTTTCAATCAAGAACCCAACAAAGGAAGCAATTAAGGTCGCAATAATAATCCCGAGTGTACCTTTAGTCAACGCCTGAAAGTATACCCCAAGAACAGCTGCCAAAAGTCCGATAACTAGGGTCAAGTGGTTTTGAACCTGCATTACGATCATGTATAAGAATAAGGCAGTTAATGCAAAATCAACCACTTCAAGGTCAATTGAAATTGCTCCACCAATCAAACCACCAACCATGTTTGAAATCGACCATGCTGCAAGTGAATAATACTCCACTAACAACGCGTCATCGGGGTCCCATTTTTTATCTGTTGCAAACTTCATATAGTTAACAGCATAGTTTTCATCGTTCATTGATGCAGAAAAGATAAAGATGAAACGAGCTGATTTATCCTTAATGTATTTAGATAAACTTGATCCTAACAATGCATATCGTAACTCCAAGAAGAAAAGTGAGATAAAGATAGTCCCTAATGGAGCGTTACTTGCTAATAATGATGCCAGAATAAATTGGGCCCCACCAGAGAACACTAATACCGACACCAATAAAATCATTATAAAGTTTAAACCTGCTGCGTGTAGTAAGATTCCACAGGCCAATCCAATCGGAATATAACTAAGACACAGTGGCATTGAGACACCAAGCACCTCAAGCCAGCGTGTCCTTTCTGGATTTATTTGTGCTTTAGCCACAGAATTTCCTCCAATAATTTGTATCTTTTATAATATCAAGTGACACAATGCTCTTTTAGTCTACCACATATAAAATTAGTTGAATATAATTGGAAAAGAAAAAAGTCTAAAATCAAATGATTTTAGACTTTTTTCTCATTTTTGGGTGTTTTCTTTAATTTCTTGCTTTAAAGGTAAAGTGACAATAAATGCTGTTTCGTCTTCATTTGAGGTAACCTTGACACTCCCATGATGAAGATCAACAATGCTTTTAACGATCGCTAAACCTAATCCCGTCCCTCCAGTAGCTCGTGAACGGGAGGCTTCTGCTCGGTAAAATCGTTCAAATATGTGGTCAAGTGATTTTTCAGGAATTGGTGTCCCGTCATTAGCAACTTTTACGATTACCATATCATTTTCTTGCCGGGCATCAATCCGGATGTAACTTGCACCATTGCCATATTTAAAAGCATTTGAAACCAAATTATTAAAAACTCGACCAAGTTTCTCAGGGTCTGCCTCGATCATTAATGGATTCGGAATAACTGATGAAGTAATTTCAATGCCGCGGTGCTGAGCTTCTAATTCAAAACTTGCCGTTAACTGTTCAATTAACTGGTTAAGATCGATTTTCATGATGTTTACTGGTGCCCCATGTTGCTGAACCTTTGTATATTCAAACAAATCGTCTACCAAGTTCTTCATTTGCTTAGCCTTCTCGTAAGCAGTATGGGTGTATTTTAGAATATCTTCCTCACTACGATACTGCTTATCTTCAATCAGTCCTAAGTAGCCAATAATACTAGTCAATGGCGTCCGTAAATCATGGCTAACATTAGTAATCAGCTCATCTTTTGACTTTTCAATCTTCCGTTCATCATCCATCGACCGCACCGCACTATCAACCAACGCATTTACACTAGTAATAACGTGCTGCTGACTCCCCTTTAGTCGAAATGGAATCCGATGATCTAAGTGCCCCTGCGCAATATAGTGTAATTCTGCAATAATATGATCCATTTGATAAAGATGATACCGTCGACGCAATCGCCACCATACCACCCATACATCGATAATTACTAAAAAGGCAATTAAGATTCGCTGATAGCTCCATATTTGTGCTTGAAGTGGACCAATCTTCAATGATTGTTTAATCATAAAGATCCCATTGGTTACTCCCGGATTCGACTGAATGGCATCTTGAATAATTACGATAATCGCCATATTCAGCAATAACAATAGGATAACCGTTACTACCCCTTCTAAAATAAGCGAACTCTTTTCACGCCCCGTTAACTTCACAATCTTTCCTCCACATCATTAAGGCTAGGTTTTAGTGGTCTTCCACCTTGTAACCAACACCCCAAACAGTTTGAATAACCTTTTCACCGTTAGTTGCTTCTTCAATTTTATCCCGTAAATGACTCACGTGAACCATGACTGTTTTTGCTGATACGACACTTTCTTGCTGCCATACCCGCTCAAAAATGTCATCTGCTGAGAAAACACGGTTAGGGTGACTGGCAAGTAAGTATAAGATACCAAACTCAAGGGCGGTTAACTGAATTACATCCCCCTTAATCGTCTTAACCTCGTGAGAATCTTTATTGATCAATAATGGACCGACATTAAGAATATCTGGTTGATCATTCGTCACTTCCCCTTGGCTCCGACGAAGTAATGACTTAACTCGTGCCATCACTTCGAGTGGATTAAATGGCTTAGTAACATAATCATCAGCTCCAGTGATTAGACCTTGAATCTTATCCATATCTGCCGTTTTAGCTGAAAGCACTAAAATAGGAATGTCAGAGTCTTTCCGCACCCGCTTAATTACATCCATTCCATCGATTTCGGGCATCATTAAGTCAAGAATAATCAAGCCGATATCAGGATTAGTATTTAGTTTTGTTAATGCTTCTTTTCCGTCATAAGCAGAAATTGGCTCATATCCTTCATTTCGGATGTAAATTTCAAGTAATTGAACAATTTCTTTATCATCATCAACAACTAGAATTTTCATAAGAGGTACTCCTTTTCACAGCATAATATCCTATTTAACATTATAACTAACTATGAGAAAAAAGCGATCATTCTAGGATAGCCTTAACAAAAAGTTTACCCTCCATTATTTCTCGGGAAATAAAAACTGCCGTGACTATTCTTCACGAATAAGGTCATAGCAGTTTCTTATTGAATTAATTATTTATAGTTAGGTGCACTACGAGTAATTTGGACATCATGAGGATGTGACTCAATAAGTCCTGCGTTGGTAATTTGCACAAATTGTGCTTTTTCGATTAATGTTGGAATGTCACCAGCACCAACGTAACCCATTCCTGAACGAAGGCCACCATCGATTTGGAAAACAATATCAGAAACATCGCCCTTGTACTCTACGCGAGCTTCAATACCTTCTGGAACAAGCTTATTAGCTTCGTTTACTCCGCCTTGGAAGTAACGGTCAGAGGAACCATGTGCTTGAGCCATGGCACCCACAGAACCCATTCCACGATAAGCCTTGTACTTCTTACCATTGTCTTCAAAAACTTCTCCAGGTGCTTCGGTCGTACCAGAAAGCATACTACCAAGCATTACTGCATTACCACCAGCAGCAAGAGCTTTTACAACGTCACCAGAGTACTTAATACCGCCATCGGCAATAATTGGCTTGTTATATTCACGAGCAACACTAGCAGCGTCATAAATAGCAGTAATTTGTGGAACACCAACTCCAGCGACCACTCGAGTAGTACAAATTGAGCCAGGGCCGATACCAACTTTTACGACGTCAACACCAGCATCAAACAAAGCGCGGGTAGCTTCACCAGTAGCAACATTACCAGCAATTAAGGTTGCGTCTGGGAAGTGTTCGCGAATTTCTGCAATCTTACGAAGAACACCTGCTGAATGTCCATGAGCTGTATCAATAACGATAGCATCTGCGCCCGCCTTCAAAAGGGCTTCAGCACGTTCAAAAGTATCACTAGTAACCCCAACTGCTGCAGCAACCAATAATCGATTATTATCATCAACAGCAGCCTTAGTTGCGCCTGCAGGTACGACTACGCTCTTTACATTAGCCACTTCTCCTGCTTGGGCTTGGATTGACATGTTTTTGTGAACAACCCCTAAGCCACCTTGTAAGGCCATTGCAATCGCCATTGGTCCTTCAGTAACAGTATCCATCCCGGCACTAATCAATGGAATATGAAGCTTTAAATTATCAGCTAACTGTGTACTCAAGTCAACTTCATTTGGTAATACATGACTTTCGGCTGGAATAAGTAATACATCATCGAAGGTTAAGCCCTTCTTGGCAAATTTCGTGTCCCAATTTGACATCTGTAGTGCAACTCCTTTGATTTTTAATTAGGTATACTCTACTAGGATTTCGCACTGAGGTCAATCTAAATATTTAAATTAATTTAAAAATTAACTAGGCTATTTGCACTCTCTTGATCAATAACCAATGTATTTGCATATCCAGCACTCAAAACACCATGTACTGCTGGTACTTTAGCAACATTTGCCGCCACTAAAATGCTGTGTTTTTTCTTTCGCAACTCAGGAAGTGCAATTCCAATTGTTCGTTGATTGATATCTTCATTTACTATCTGACCCTTACTATCAATGAAACGAGAGAAAACATCCCCTACCGCCTCATGTTGTAATGTTAATTGCTCCTGCTTAGTAAAGTAACCTAATTTGAATAGTAAAGCTGAATCGCGTACTGTTCCTACTGTGAAAACCGCGATATTGGATTGCTCCCCTAATTTCATAATATGCTTGATATGAGTATCGTTAGCGACTAGTTCACGCGTCTTTGCATGATCAAAGATAACCGGTAACGGCAAATACTGCGGAACAGTATTAAAAGCATTCGCAAAAATATTAACAGTTTCAAACGCATAGTTTCGCGTATTAGTATTTGCCATACTGCCTTTCATTTGAACGACAGTGATATCAGTAACGTCTTTAGGTTTCAAATGCAATCCTACTTGATAAACTGTTTTCCCCCAGCCTAATCCAATAATATCTTTATCTTCCACAACTTGTTCGATATATTTAGCACCAGCTGCACCAACTTCTTCAAGTGGGTCATCCGTGCCTGGAACAATAACAATTTTATGCAATGATGGGTATTTAGCGAGCAAGTCCACTTCCAACTGATGAAGCGGAGCAATTGGATTATGAATTTTAATGGTTACTAATCCTCGAGCCCGACCAAATTGTAATAATCGTGACACTGTTGCCCGGGAAATATTCAGTTCAGCTGCAATATCGCTTTGGTTCCATCCATCACGGTAATATAAGGTTGCTACTTTTAGTGCTAATTCAATCTTATTTTTATCATCCATCTAATTCCCCTCCTTTCACATATTAAAAGAGACTGGGCATTACCTCAGTCTCTTTTAATATCTAAACCACATTTTATTATAAAATGCACTCTCTAACCTATGCAAGAAGCTACTTTCCAGCAATCGCCGTTTCAAGCGAAATATTAATCATATCATTAAATGTTCGTTCACGTTCTTCAGCAGTTGCTTTTTCGTCGCCAAAGATTAAGTCACTAACAGTCAAAACTGAAAGTGCCCGGAAATGAAGCTTAGCCGCTAACAAGTAAAGTCCAGCCGATTCCATTTCTGTCCCTAAAATTCCATAGTCCCGAAGCTTTTCCATATCAAGCTCATCATTGTAGAAACGATCGGCAGCAAAGATATCCCCAACTTTTGTTTCAATACCTAATTTACCAGCTACATGATAGGCAGTATCTAACAACTTGAAGTCAGCTAATGGTGCGTAATGGAATCCTGGTCCAAATGTATTTACCGTTACCGCTGAATCGGTTGAAGACCCTTGGGCAAGGAGAACATCGCGAACATGCACATCTGGCGCAATTCCTCCACAAGAACCAACCCGGATAATGGTTTTAACACCAAATTCACGTACTAACTCATTAATATAAATTGACATCGAAGGAATTCCCATCCCAGATCCTTGTACTGAAATACGGTGACCCTTATATTCACCAGTATAACCAAAGGCATTCCGGACTGAATTTACTTGTTTAACATTTTCAAGAAAGTTTTCAGCAATATATTTTGCACGTAGCGGATCCCCTGGAAGTAATACAGTGTCTGCGTAGTCACCCATTTTTGCATTAATATGTGTACTCATTGAAAAATTCCTCCTGTCTCTTTATTCAATAATTTCATGAATTAGCGTCGGTACTTTACCATCATCGCTGATTTTAATACTTTCTCTTAACAACTGTTCTATATCTGGAATTTCGTGGCGGTTACTATAGATTGTTAAAATTGGTTCGCCATCTTTAACGTAATCACCCAGCTTATGGTGTAATTCGATTCCTACACCATAGTCAAGGGCATCATCTGCCTTTTGACGGCCTCCACCTAATAACATGCTGGCAGTTCCAACTTCATCCGCTGAAAGCTTTGTCAATACTCCATCCCGATCAGCTTTGAATGGAATCTTATATTTAGCTTGCGGCATTAAGTGATAGTTATCAACAACAACTGGATCTCCACCTTGTGCTTTTATCATTGCTGCAAACCGTTCAAGGGCTGATCCATCCTGAATAGTTTGCTCTAACATCTTTCGTGCTTCAGTAGTATTTTGTGCTTTTTCACCCATTACAACCATATAACTACCAAGCGTCAAAACTAATTCAGTAAGATCTTTTGGTCCCTTTCCTTTTAAGACATCAATTGATTCTTCAATTTCAAGGGAATTACCAATTTTATTTCCAAGTGGCTGGTTCATATCTGAGATTACTGCCATGCACTTCAGACCTGCTTGTTTACCAATCTCAACTAACGCTTTAGCCAGTAGCCTTGATTGATCAAGTGTCTTCATAAAGGCCCCGGTACCAGTTTTAACATCAATTACAAGCGCATCTGTTCCAGAAGCAATCTTCTTACTCATAATTGAACTAGCAATTAAAGGAATTGAGTCAACAGTGTCAGTAACATCACGTAAGCCATAAATCTTCTTATCTGCTGGCGCAACCTCACCAGTCGCACCCACAATTGCTAAGTTTTCTTTAGCAACTTGATTAATGAATTCATCTTCAGAAAGTTCTACCCGAAATCCCGGAATCGCTTCCAACTTGTCAAGCGTGCCTCCTGTATGACCAAGGCCACGACCTGAAATCATCGGAACCGGAATTCCTGTAGCGGCGACCATTGCTGCAAGTGGTAAACTCACTTTATCACCAACACCACCCGTTGAATGTTTATCAACCTTAATTCCAGGAATTCGGCTCAAGTCTAATCGTTCGCCAGACTCCATCATCTTCATTGTTAGACTCGTCTGTTCTTCTTTGGTCATATCCTGGAAATAGATTGCCATGAGGAGAGCACTAATTTGATAGTCAGGAATCGTTCCATTAACGACGCCATCAACAAAGAATTGTAATTGCTCATCGCTTAGAACTCCGCCATTTCTCTTGGTGTCAATGATATCAACCATTCGCATCGTGTTTCGCCCCTTTCCTTAATTGATCTTAATCGTTACTAATTTCTTTGTAGAAGCTGGTACCTTTTACTGGTTCAACGTTAAAGTTCTCTAAGATAGTTGCACCGAGGTCTGAGAATGTCTTCCGCAACCCAAGTGATTGATTTGGCTTATTCATTGAAGGAGAGTAAACCAACAATGGAACATTTTCACGAGTATGATCAGTTCCCTTAAAACCAGGGTCATTACCGTGATCAGCGGTTACCATCAAAAGATCATCAGGCTTCATTTCATCAAGAACTTTACCTAGGCGCTTGTCAAAGTCCATTAATGCTTGACCAAAACCCTTTGGATTACGCCGGTGACCATACATTGCATCAAAATCGACCAAATTTGTAAAGCAGAAACCGGTAAAGTCTTGCTTCATCACTTCATCAACGTGATCCATTCCATCCATATTACTTTCGTTATGGTATCCTTTATCGATCCCTTCGCCAGAGAAGATATCATTAATCTTACCAACACCAATTACATCGTACCCAGCTGTACGGAGGCGATCCATATCAGTCTCACCAATTGGCTTCAAACTAAAGTCATGTCGATTAGCAGTCCGGGTAAAGTGATCTTTATCGGGACCAACATATGGACGGGCAATAATCCGACCAACCGTATATTCTGGACCATTAACAAGTGTCCGGGCATATTCACAAATCTTGTAGAGTTCCTCAACAGGAATCACATCTTCATGAGCAGCAATCTGCATTACAGAATCACCAGACGTGTAGAGAATTAATTCTCCGGTCTTCATTTGCCGTTCACCATAATCATGAATTACTTCTGTTCCTGAGTATGGCTTGTTAACAATAACCTTTCGTCCTGAGAATTTTTCAAGCTTATCAACAATTTCTTGTGGAAAACCATTAGGGAACGTTGACAATGGCTTCATTACTGGTAAGCCCATCATTTCCCAGTGACCATCCATGCTATCCTTTCCGGCAGAAATTTCTTCCATCTTACCGTAATCACCAATAGCTGGATCAGCAACTGGCACCCCTTCAATTGGAGTATCACGTAAATTACTAATTCCTAATTTACCAAGGTTTGGTAACTTTAAGGCACCTTTGTAATACTCACCAACGTGGCCAAGCGTATCTGATCCAACATCATCAAACTTTGCGGCGTCATGAGCGGCACCTGTACCAACTGAGTCCATTACAATAACAAAAACACGTTTATATGACATTTTCTGACTCCTCCTATTTCTGTAAATTAAGATTAGTAATTAAATTTTTATTGTTTTGCGGCTTCTTCCAAGATTTGAACAGAAGCGGAAACACCTAGACGGTTAGCACCAGCTTCAATCATATCGTAAGCTTCTTGAAGGCTGTGAATTCCACCAGCAGCCTTAATCTTAAAGTCAGGTCCAACTGCTTCACGCATAATCTTAACGTCTTCTACCTTCGCTCCTGAAGTTGAAAAACCAGTTGAAGTCTTAACAAAGTCAGCATCGCCTTTTACAGTAAGCTCACTTGCACGTGCTTTTTCTTCATCAGTAAGAAGAGCGTTTTCAATAATAACTTTAAGAAGTTTACCCTTTTCGTGAGTAGCATCGGCAACCGCTTTGATATCAGCAACAACCGCATCATCATTTCCAGCTTTTAATTCACCGATATTGATAACCATGTCAATTTCATCGGCACCATCTTCAATTGCCTGCTTAGTTTCAAAAACTTTGCTTTCTGTTGAAGTTGCCCCAAGAGGGAAGCCGATAACTGTACAAGTGTTAATGTCAGTACCTTCTAATCCTTCATGAACTCGCTTAACCCAGTAAGGATTGATACAAACTGAAGCTGTGTTGTATTTCCGAGCTTCTTCAACCGTCTTATCAATCATCTCTGGAGTAGCTTCTGGTTTAAGCATTGTGTGATCCATGTATTTTGCTAATTGTGCTTGCGTTAACTTCATAATAATATGATCTCCTCTCAACCTTGAATGCGTTTTCATAAGATTACGTTTATATCTTAACAATCCATTGAACATTTGTCCATAGATTTTAAGAAATTTATTTCAAAAAAAGAGCAAAATAAAAGAGCGAGAAAAACTTTCACCTTTCTCACCCTTATTTATTTTAAAAATAGCCTGGAAAATAGTTCCATTGCTAAGACTATTTGCCGTTTTAACGCCGCGGCGCACGGTTACCATAAAGTGAACCTGTAACATGGAATTTAGACCGGAAGTACATATCACCAATAAAGGTAATAACCCCAATTCCGATGTAAACCCATGGATTAAGCCGTGGGTTGATTACATTTGGCAACATACTTACAAGCATGTAAATAATCAACCATGCTGCCAAGCCGGCAACAATTAAAAGAATCCGTTGCCATAACGGCTTCTTACTTACCCGCTTACCGTTCTTATCAATTTGCGGTTGAACTTGGGTAGCCACATAACCAAAAATCAAGCCTCCAGTGATCGCCACGATTAAAATTGCGGTAATACCACTACTTCCCGCATTCTTTGTTTGCATTGCAGCTGGTGATAACCAGAACATTAAACCAAACATAAAAGTAAAGATACTTAAGAAAATCAGCATATTATCAATTGCTAACAACTTAATTGATTGCTTACTTGCTTCAGCAGGAGTTGGCTTAGGATTCTTCAATTCTTTAGCATATTCGGTTGGAGTACCAAATAATGCCCGCGCAGTTTGGCCCTTCTTTTGCCCTGCTAGCAATTTATCGATGGTTTCCTTTAGCATTGGGTCTTTCTTATCTGAAGGAACACCGAGACGATCCAACTGCTTATTTAATTGATACATAAAATCTTCATTTTTTCGTGTTAGATCATAGTTGCTAAAAGCATTTCCATTTGCTTGCCGACGCTCTTTTTCTAATTGTTTTTGACGTTGGCCGGCTTGTGCATTCCGTGGTTGTTCTTCATTCACTATAAAACTACTCCTCTCTTATCTGCAGAGGTTTAAACGTTGAACCGGAATTCAACAATATCCCCATCTTGCATTACGTAATCTTTTCCTTCAAGACGGAGCTTTCCAGCTTCCTTTACCGCTGATTCAGAGCCTAGTTCATCAAGATCTTCAAAGCTCATTACTTCTGCCCGAATAAAACCACGTTCAAAATCAGAGTGAATAATTCCCGCTGCTTGTGGAGCCTTTGTACCCTTCTTGTAAGTCCAAGCTCGTGTTTCCGGACCACCAGCAGTAAAGAAGGTTTCAAGGCCCAAGAGCTTGTATGCTGCCCGAATCAACCGGTTCAATCCCGGTTCAGTAACACCTTCCATTTCAAGGAAATCAGCCTTATCTGCTTCATCCATTTCGGCAATTTGCTCTTCAGCAGCTGCTGCAACACCAATAACTTCTCCGTCATCTTTTACATGCTCTTTAATTGCATCCATGTATTTGTTGCTATCTGGATCTGCCATATCTTCTTCAGCAATGTTAGCAACGTATAAGACTGGTTTACTTGTTAATAAGAACAGCCCTTTGACAATCTTTTGTTCATCATCACTAAAGTCAATTGAGCGAACACTCTTCCCATCTTCAAGAACTGGCTTAATCTTATTGAGCACTTCTAATTCTGCTAAAGCATCCTTATCACGACCCTTAGCAGCCCGCTGAACTTTTGCCAAACGCTTATTAACAGCATCTAAGTCAGCCATTACTAATTCCAAATTGATAGTATCGATATCTTCAATTGGGTCCACTTTTCCAGACACACTAGTAATATCATTATCATCAAATGCCCGCACTACATGGACAATTGCATCAGTTTGCCGAATATTTTCCAAGAACTTGTTTCCAAGCCCTTCACCCTTACTAGCACCCTTAACAATTCCGGCAATGTCGGTAAATTCAAAGGTAGTTGGGACGATCTTCTTCGCCGGAATTAATTCCTGGATCCGATCAAGTCGACTATCTGGAACTTCAACCATCCCCACATTGGGGTCGATTGTTGCAAATGGGTAGTTAGCCATTTCGGCACCAGCTTTAGTAATTGCGTTAAAAAGTGTTGACTTACCAACGTTTGGCAAGCCAACGATTCCTGCAGTTAATGACATAAATTGTTCACTTTCCTTTTCAATTAATCATTTTTTATTTTAATCTACAATTAGTTATTTGTGATCATCAATCATTAAAAATATTAATCAGCTTGATCAGCTTTTTCGATAACCTTTTTTAATCCCTTATCAAATTTCTGACGGGTCATCATGACAATATGACCACAGCCTTGGCATTCAATTTTAATATCTGCACCCACTCGCGTAATCTTCCAACGGTTAGTTCCACATGGGTGTGCCTTTTTCATCATTACAATGTCACCTTTATCATATGCTGCCATGAGTTATTCCTCCTTAATCTAGGGTTATATTTAATAATTCAAGAATTCGGGTAAAATCTTCATTTGACGTATAAGGTATTTCAATCTTTCCTGCGCCCTTTTTCCGACTTTGGGCAACAGCGACTTTTGTACCAAATTTACTCTGCAACTGTGACTCAGCTTCTCGAATATAAACTGGTTTACGTTGTGTCCGTCGTTCTTCTTTCTTTTTTGCTGTTCCGTTAGTTTGCGTTACAATCTCTTCTAATTGTCGCACTGTAAGGTTTTGTTCAACAGCTCGTTGGGCAAGTGGAACAAGTTTTGTCTTATCTTTTAAGCCGAGAATTGTTCGTGCTTGTCCCATCGACAGTTTACCGGTATTAAGAAATTCCTTGATCACTTTTGGCAAGCCTAGTAATCGCAAGTAATTAGCGATATAAGGCCGGCTCTTCCCTAATCTATTTGCCACCTGTGCTTGAGTTAATGATAACTTGTCCATTAACATTTGGTAGGCCTGCGCTTCTTCAAGTGGTGTGAGGTCTTCACGTTGCAGATTTTCGAGAACCGCGATTTCCATCATCTGGTCATCACTCATCTTACGAACTATTGCTGGAATAGTTTTCTGTTTAGCAATCTTAGAAGCTCTAAACCGTCGTTCTCCTGCAATCAATTCATAACGGTTAATTTTGGGATCCGTTTGCCGCAGAATAATTGGCTGAAATACCCCTGATTTTTCAATCGATGAAGCTAACTCTGCTAACGCCTCTTTATCAAACGTTCGCCGTGGTTGATAGGGATTAGGATGAATTAACGATAACTTGATATCTTGAACCGTTTCATCCGCAAGTTCAGTTACTTCATTTTCCGCAAAGAGGGCTTCAATACCTCGACCAAGCCCACCTTTTTTATTCTTTGCCATGGTTAGCCAACACTTCCTTTGCTAATTGTTGGTAGACGTGCGCCCCCGTTGAATTTTTATCATAATCAATAATTGCTAAGCCGTGACTTGGTGCTTCCGATAAACGGACATTGCGAGGAATAATCGTATCATAAACTTGGTCACCAAAAAACTTTTTGACCTCCGAATTTACCTGTTGTCCAAGGTTTGTGCGCCGATCAAACATTGTCAAAAGGACCCCTTCAATCTTAAGCTGCGGATTGAAGTGTTTACGAACAAGCTTGATGGTATTTAAAAGTTGACTTAATCCTTCCAATGCATAGTATTCACTTTGAACAGGAATCAAAATTGAGTCACAAGCAGTAAATGCATTAATTGTCAGTAGCCCCAGTGATGGTGGACAATCGATTAAAATAAAATCATATTTTTGGCGAATTTCTCCAAAAGAATCTTTAAGCCGTGTTTCTCGAGCCATTAAATTAGTTAATTCTACTTCGGCACCAGATAAGGCAATTGTCGTTGGAGCAATATCAACTCCTTCGTGGCTTGTCTTTTGAATGACATCCTCTATTGGCACTTCGTTAATTAAAACATCATAAATACTTTGCTTAATATTCTGTTTTTCAACGCCCAACCCACTAGTTGCATTTCCTTGAGGATCAAGGTCAATTAATAAGACGTGCTGACCATTCTCAGCTAAGCATGCACCCAAATTAACGCTTGTTGTTGTCTTACCAACACCGCCCTTTTGGTTTGCAAGGGCAATTACAGAACCCATTTTTTGGCCTCCCTACTGTTTCTTCGGAATCTCAATTGTTAATTGATAAGTATCGCCTTTTTCTTCCTCATGCATTTTAATTTCAAAGCCTTCATTTGTCGCCAGCTTAATTGATTTTTTAATCGTATTTAAAGCTAAACGCGCATCATTAACCTGCTGAGTTTTTTTACTTTGGGACTTCTTAGCTGTCTTTCGTTTAGGAGCCCGCTTCTTTTCTGCCGGTTTTTCTACTGGTACTTCTTCAACGTCTGCTGTTTCTTCAGTATGATCTTCAATAGATGCCAGTTCTTTGCGCTTAGCAGCTGCTTTTAATTCTGCAATTTCTGAAGGTAATGGACGTCCTAGCAAACGAGCAACTTCATCTTCCGTCTGCCGAACTGTTAACCGTTCATTAACAATCCGCATTAACATATCACGTTGTTGCTTTTCATCTAAATCTAACAATGCTCGACCATGACGTTCCGTAATCCGGTGATCTAAAATAGCCGTTTGGACAGGAGTAATCAGGCGAAGCAACCGTAATTTATTGGCAACAAAGGACTGACTCTTTCCCATTCCCTTTGCTAATTGCGATTGCGTAAGATGGTTTAAGTCCATTAATTGCCGGTAGGCCTGCGCTTCTTCGACTGAACTCAATTGCGACCGTTGCAAATTTTCGATGAGGGCAAGCGATGCAGTTTCTTGATCACTCATCTTTTCAATTATTGCTGGTGCCTTTTCCCACTTCAAAAGCTTCATCGCCCGGTATCGACGTTCCCCAGCAATAATTTCATATTTTGCTGGCTCGTATTCACGCAAAATAATTGGTTGTAACAACCCGTGTTCATCAATTGTCTGTGCTAATTCACGGATACCGTCTTGATCAAAAACCTTTCGTGGTTGATAGCGGTTAGGAATGATTTGATCAATTTTTACTTCTACGACCTTATTTTTTGTATTATCAGAATTATTTTTTCCAATACCAAATAATGAAAAAGCCATACTTTCAACTCCTTATCTTATTGAATTGGTTTTTTACTTGGTAAGCCTGGACGACGTGGATATTTATTAGGAGTCGCCTTTATCTTATCAATCACAATAATATTGCGTTCTTCATCAGTTCCCGGTAAAGTCAATGTCACCGTTTTTTGAACTTTTCCACCAAGCTGTTTGATTGCTGTTCCACCTTGTTGAAGTTCTTCGGGAGCAGCACTTGCCTTATAAGCAATAAATTCCCCACCAACTTTAGCAGCTGGCAAACATAATTCGCTCAAAACTGATAGGCGGGCAACTGCGCGGGCGGTAACAATATCGAATTTCTCCCGATATGGACTGTTCTTAGCACTAAAAGTCTCTGCCCGATCATGAATTAGTGTAACATCGGTTAAACCGAGCTTGGCAACTAAGTCTTCAAGAAAAGCGATACGCTTATTTAACGAATCGACAATCGTTACCTTTAATTGCGGAAAAGCGATCTTCAACGGTAACGAAGGGAAACCGGCACCAGCACCGATGTCACATAATGTCAGTTTTTCACTCTCTAAGCGTAGTTCAGCAAACGCTCCCGTAATTGAATCATAAAAATGTTTTAAATACACTTCATCCTTTTCAGTAATCCGTGTCAAATTTACATGTTCATTAGTTTCAACTAATAATCGATAATAGTCAGCAAATTGTTGCATTTGTTCTGCTGATAAGGTAATACCATGATCAGCTAATGCTTGTTGAAATTGTTCAGGATTCATTTATTAAGTCTCCTTTCGTGAAACATTTTTTGTTTCACGTCCTCTACTACTGTACCGTAATTTTGCCATTGTTGCAACCGGATTACGTGAAAATTGGAGCGTAAAATAAGGGATCAAGATAGCAGTCACGAGCGACTTCTATCTTGATCCCTTTCCTAATGTTTTCAATATTTGATCTAATGCTTCAGAAAGTCTGGATCCATGAAGACTGGATAAGGATAATTATAAAATCCTTGTCCTGATTCTTTTCCTTCGTGCCCTTCTTGAATCATCTGTTCCATTTTATCGGCAATTTCCTTATGACTTTCATCCTTAGTCTGAGCATAAGCATTCCGTTCAATTTGCGCTGCTGTCCGTAAACCAACCATATCTAAAATACCAAATGGTCCCATTGGTGCACCTGTCGAAATCATCCAATCCTTATCAATCATCGCTGGATCAGCAACTCCTTTAGCCCATAAGCTAAGGCCAGATGCAAGTAACGGAATCAAAAGCGAATTCAGAATATAACCATGTTGTTCCTTATTAAGGATAATAGGAACCATCTTTATTTCCCGAGCAAACTTTGTAGCTTCTTCAATCACCTCTTGACTCGTTTGGGAGGTGCCCATAATTTCAACTACATTAAATTTCCAAATTTGGTTGGCAAAGTGCATATTAAGAAATTTTTCTGGTCGATCAGTATAAGGAGCTAGTTGGCTAGGGATGAATGTAGAGGAATTGCTAGCAAAGATTGTTTTTTCCGGAGTTAATTCTGAAATCTTCTCGTAAAACCGCTCTTTTAACTCTAACGATTCTGGTAATGCTTCAATCATTAAATCAGCATCTTTAACCGCTGTTGCAATATCATCAGTAATTACTTTAATGTTATCAAGGCCTTGTTGAAATTCCTTATCTGTCAAATGTAAGTCACGTTCATAATCACTTTTTAGCGCCTTAATCCGTCGTTCAGCGGTATCAATATGGTGATTATATACACTGACATTAAAGCCCGATAAAGCCGTTTGGTATGCAATCTGACTACCTAATACACCAGCGCCAGCAATCATAATATTTTTCATTTCGTATTTCCTCCTTACTTTAACTACTGCCATTATATCGTAAAGCGCTTACACTAGAAAGTAATAAAAAGAGCCGCAAGCAAGCTTCCAGCTCCTAGTATCTTATTTCATTTTGCTTACTTCTTCTAAGAACCACTTATTGAAGTATTCAGCATCAATGTCTAAGCAAACTTTTGCGTTGGTCTTGCCATCATGGTAAGCAGCGCGAATATCACCAACAGTAGCACCAATTGCTGGACCATCTGTTTGAATATCAACCCACATATCCTTTGTAGTAAATGCTTCTGGGTGAAGAAGGTAGAAGATAGTATTAACATCGTGCATTGGACGCCCTTGATCACTACCGTCATTGTAGTGCGTGATTAATCCATGTAACATTTCACCAGTCTTATTAAGGCTACCAAGTTTTTCAATTGTATCAGCGGTTAAGAGAGCCTTTAGAGTAACATCCAATCCAACAGTTACAATTGGAACACCTGCGTTGTACATAATTTTAGCAGCATCTGGGTCGGTAAAGACATTAAATTCGGCAGCACTGGTCATGTTACCACCGGAGAACGAACCACCCATCGCAACAATTTGCTTAATGTGACTCTTTACTTCTGGGTATTCGCTAAAGAGTAATGCAATATTAGTGTATGAACCAGTTGGAACCAGGATAACTTCATCTTCGGCCATGATGGCATCATGAAGTGCTTCAACTGCAGTCTTATCAAGAGGCTTGCCATAGTCATCACCGAAATCATAACCCGGCATTCCTGATTCACCATGAATTCGGGCAGCATCTTCAAAAGGCTTAATCAATGGTTGCTTGGCACCTGCTGCAACCGGAATATCCTTACCGAAGAAGTGAATAATCTTCAAGGCGTTAGCAGTTGTTTTATCAGCAGTAACATTACCGGCAACTGTTGTAACTAATTTTAGGTCTAATGATGGATCATTAATAGCCATCGTTAAAGCTGCTGCGTCATCAATACCTGGGTCAGTATCCATAATAATCTTTGTAGTCATAATTTTTGTCTCCTTTTTATTGTGCAAGCGTTTTCTGATTTAATGTTGAAAAAAGCAGCCTTCTCAGCTGCTTTTCCATTTCTACCAAACAAAGAGGCCAACAAATGCGGCTGATAATAATGAAACTAAAATACCAGAAAGCATTAAATAACCAATGTTTGAAGCAATGTAATCGTTGTTTTCTTTGTCAACTAATCCCTTGAAGGCACCAATAATCATACCTAAAGTACCGAAGTTAGCAAATGAAGTTACGAAGACAGTCAAGACAGCTCGCAAGTGAGGTGCGTAACTGTTGATTTCACCAGTAACCTTACCCATAACAACGAATTCGTTAGTAATCAACTTCATACCCATATCTTGAGAAAGCATCCATGCTTGGTGAACAGGTAAACCAAGTAACCATGAGAATGGGAACATAATAACACCTAAGATACTTTCAAGTGAAAGGTCCTTCCAGAACAATGCTAAGATAGCATCGATCAAGGCTGCCAAAGCAACGAAGGCAACAACGTTAGCAATGATGATAAGGATTAACTTACCAGCACCTAAAATTGAGTCGCCCAAGAAACTGAAGAATGGTTCACGCTTATCAGAGTCAACTTCAGCACCAACCTTTTCGATGGTGTCGTCTTCAGCTGGAACCTTAACAGGGTTTAACATACTTACAGCAATCAATGAGTTAATAATATTAATTGGAACAGCAGTCAGAATATATTGTCCTGGCATCATTTCAATATATGCACCAAGAATTGAAGCAGTAACACAAGACATTGACATCATGGCAATAGTCAAGTTACGTTCCTTGTTCATGGCACGTAATTGCATACCAGAAACAGCTAAGACTTCAGTGTTACCTAAGAACATCATTTCTACAGCAAAGAATGATTCAAACTTAGGTTCACCAGTAATGAATGAAAGTCCACGTCCGATCCACTTAATAATCCATGGTAATACACCAATGTAGTTTAAGATATCGAACAATGGAACAATCATAAGAATTGGCATCAATGCAGAACAAATGAAGTTAAGGTTCTTTGGTGTGTACCAATCACCTAATGCAAACACAGTTCCTTTTGCAGATACATTAACAATCCAAGCAAAACCATCAGCGGCCGCTTTAACCCCAGCACGACCAGCTGCTGAACTTACTAGGAACCATGCTAAAAGTAAGTTCAAGACTACCATGATTCCTACAGTCTTCCAGTTGATTTCCTTTCGGTTCTTGGAGAAAAGCCATCCAATTCCAAGAAAGACAATCAACCCAATAATGTTGATAATAAGATACATAGACATGGCTGTGTACCCTCCTTAAATAGAATATTCGTTAACAACCGTTCCAAATTAAGATAATATAATTGCAATTGTGGCGAGTTAACTACTTAAGAATATCTTTAAATTTGCTTCCTGTAAAGCGCTGTTTTGTAGACAATTTGTGAATTTTTATTATTTTTTAAATTATAATTTTACAATTCACTCATTTTATTAACTTTTCAACTTTTTGAAATTTCACAAAGTTTTTCCAGAACTTATGAAAACGTTATCATATGTTAGTAAAAAGAAACGGAAAGATACACGTAGCAGATAGTCTTTGCTATGCATCTTTCCGTCGCCCCTGCCAAGGTTTTTCTATTATACTCAATTAATATCAGTTGAGCAAATGTTCAGCTATTAGGAGAATTAATTTACAGTTTCACTAAGTTAGCTATTTCCCAGGAAATAATATAAAATCTTTAGAGTTTAAACTGGCAGAAGCCCGGGACGTTTATCGAAATAACATTCCGGGCTTCTCAACCATGAAGAAGTGGGAAGAAAGGCCGAGTATTATTATTTTAATTTTTGGTAACTTATCTATCTGCTTAATACGAGGAACTTAAGCTTATCATTATAGGTTCGTTGTAGATATGGCCACTATTTACTTTTAGCTAACATACTTTTTTACGGAAACTAAAGCGTTTCATGTGGAGTGGGGTGTTGGTATTTTCATGCAAAAAGTCTAATTAACGTACTTCAAAGTAGTTTTATTATGAGAAGATGTTTGTTAAATTCGGCCTTCTATCTTTCCACACTTTCAGTATAATCCCTCCCCTATCAAAAGACAACAAAACCGCGTCACGTCGGGATTTATGTCTCCTTTAATTATTAAACAAAACTATCTTTTCTATTACTTTTTACCATTCTCTTAAACTAATAATTGTCAAATGCAAAAGAAAAGAGACTCAAATTTTTTGAGCCTCTGCCAAGTTTTTAATTTTTCTTCTTCAAAAATCCATAACCATAAGCCAGCAACGCAAAAATGACGATTGAAAGGATTAATGGAATTCGTGTTGAATCAATGAAGAGTAGAATTACTAGAACTGCCAAGAAGAAAATAATTGTTAACCAACTAGTAATTGGATATCCTGGCATCTTAAAGTTCGCAACTCCCTTTGGATTCTGCTGCCGGAACTTAATGTGGGCAACCAAAATAATGATCCACGTAAAGATAAAGGTAATTGTTGAAATCCCCGCAATCACATCGAATATTCCTGCCGGCATAATGTAATTCAAGATAACCGTAATAAACAGAATCAATGAAGAAAAAGTTAACGCATGATTAGGCACTGCCTTCGCACTTAATTCACCAAAACGTTTTGGTGCGTTTCCACTTCGAGCTAATGAGTAGAGGGAACGACTAGTACTAAAGATCGCACTGTTTGTTGCAGACATTGCAGCGGTTAAAACCACAAAGTTTAGAATCGCAGCTGCTCCCGGAACTCCAATTGCCGCGAACACTTGAACAAATGGACTAGAAGTAGTCTTAATCTGGAACCATGGGTAAATTGACATCATGGCAATCATTGATCCGATATAGAACAAACCAATCCGAACTGGTAAGGTATTAATTGCCTTAGGAATATCTTTATCTGGATTCTTAGTTTCTCCGGCTGTTAATCCTACCATTTCAATTCCAACAAAGGCAAAGACTACCATTTGGAAAGACATCAAGAAGCCCATTGGACCGGTAGGGAAAAAGCCCCCTTGATTAACTAAGTTTGAAAGTGTTACTGGTCGGCTTTCAACATGGCCATGCATTACAAGCAAGACAATTCCTACTGCTATCAAGGCTAAAATTGCGATTACCTTAATCATTGAGAACCAACTTTCTAGTTCACCAAATAGCCCAACGTTTACCATGTTTACTAACATTAATAAAATAACAATAATTAACGGCCCAACCCATTGTGGTAAATTAGGAAACCAATATTTCAAGTAAATACCAGTTGCAGTAAGATCAGCCATTGCTAATGTTAGCCAACATGCCCAGTACATCCAGCCGGCGACAAATTCCATTCGGTCACCAAGGTATTCCTTAACCGAATCAATAAATGAATGTTTTGAAGTATCAGCTAAAATAAGTTCCCCTAACGCCCGCATCATAAAGAAGCAAAAGATACCGACGATCAGGTATGAAAGAATGATTGATGGACCTGCTTGGTGAATAGCTGTTCCTGATCCAAGAAAAAGACCGGTCCCAATAGCCCCACCAATAGCAATCATCGTCACGTGACGACTTTTAAGCGATCGTTCTAACTTCTGTTGTTGTTTTTCGTCCATAATATGCCTCCTTAAAAAATTTAGTTAATAACAAAAACGTTTTCTTAAACAAATAAAAACGTCTCTGGTAATCAATACCAGGGACGTTTTTTAACGCGGTTCCACCCATCTTTATAGCTCACTTTCGTAAACTACCTCTCGGTTGATAAGGAAACCACTCCATTTTAAACGCTCATGCCATTTAATTGGATCCAGCTTTCAGCAAATACTGGATTCTCTGTCAACCAATTATTAGAAGTTACTCATTATTATAATGATTATCCTAACTTTGTCAAATTTAAATTACTAAAAGTCAGTTGATAATTAAATATTTAATACTTTATCCAAGAAATTCCTCGTATCTGGATGTTGTGGATTATCAAAAATCTCTTCTGGGGTACCTTGTTCACGAATATCACCATTATGGAAGAAAACTACTCGATCAGCAACTTGCTTAGCGAACCCCATTTCATGAGTTACCACGATCATGGTCATCCCCTCTTGCGCTAACCGTTTCATTACTTCCAAAACATCCCCTACCATTTCAGGATCCAAAGCGCTCGTTGGTTCATCAAAGAGCATTACATCCGGCTTCATTGCAAGGGCACGGGCGATCGCTACCCGCTGTTTTTGACCGCCAGATAGCTTTGTCGGATCCGCTCCTGCTTTATCAGCTAGCCCAACTAAATCAAGATAGTGCATAGCGTCCTTTTTCGCCTCTTCTTTGGTCGTCTTTCCAAGTTGCACAGGCGCCAAAGTGATATTCTCCAAAACATTCATATTTGGAAAGAGATTAAAGTGCTGAAAAACCATCCCGATATTTTCCCGAACCTTGTTAATATTTACTTGCGGATCAGCAATATCGTAGCCATCAATATAAATATGGCCACTATTTGGCTCTTCAAGTTTATTAATGCAACGAAGAAAGGTACTTTTACCTGATCCAGATGGCCCAATCATGCAAACCACCTCATTGGGTTTTACGTCCAAGCTAATACCTTTCAGCACCTCATTACTTCCATAACTTTTGTGCAGATTCTTTACTTGTACTTTATAGTTTTTATCCATATTAACCCATCCTCTTTTGTACGTAGTTTGATAACCAAGTCAACAGGGTAATGATGATGATATACATCGTCCCAATGATTAACCACATCTTAAAACCTTCCATATTCTGAGAAATAATAACAGTCCCAGTTTGTGTAAGTTCCATTACACCAATTGCGGAAAGGATTGAGGTGTCTTTCAAGGTAATAATAAACTGGTTAACTAACGAAGGAATCATTAACTTAAACCCTTGGGGAGCAATAACCTTAATCAGAGCTTTACTGTATGGCAACCCTAAACTTCGCGCTGCTTCCCACTGCCCAATATTAACAGATTCAAATCCACCTTTAACAATGGCACCAATATAAGCCCCCTCATCAAAGGTCAAAGTTAAAATTCCGGCTAAGAAAAGTGGTACTTTATGGCCAATAACATTGGGAATTCCCATGTAAATGAAGAATGCTAAAACAATCATTGGGATACCACGGAATATATAAATTAAGGTACTAGAAACAGCATTCGCAAATTTATTTTGCACAATACCCAATACCCCTAGAATTACTCCAAAGATCATTGCAAAAATAATGCCAACAACGGTTAATTCAATTGTCATCCATAACCCACGAAGCAAAGCTGGATAATTGGCACGAATTAGTCCTAAAATTGTCCTATCAGTCGCACTGTCCTTCGTCGTTTTGTCACTCTTAGTATATTTATCAATGATTTGATCCATTTGGCCAGTATCTTTTAGCCACTTAATCCCATCATTCATCTTTTTCTGTAATTCTAAGTTCTTGCCCTTTTGGTATCCAACGGCAACTGGTTGCGCATCAATTGGCTTCTTTGTCACAACCTTAAGCGGGACACCTTCCTTAATTCCGTATTCAAGAACAGGGCCATCATCAAAAGTAGCTGCTGTGTTCCCAGTCTTCACATCGTTCCACATCGTATTTGAAGAATCAAAGTAGCGAATTTTGTAACCGTACTTCTTTTGGTTATTCTTCAAAAATAATGCCGCGCTTGTTCCTGACTTAGCAGAAACTGTTTTGCCTTTTAATTGGCTCATCGACTTAATATCGCTATCTTTTGCAACAGCCATCACAACCCCACTAGTATAGTAGGCCGTTGAGAAGTCATATTTTTCCTTTCGCTCATCTGTAACACTCATTCCTGCAATTACAGCATCGACCTGTCCAGATTCAAGAGCTTGAAGGTCACCATTAAAGCTCATCGGCTTCAATTCATACTTAAAATGCTCATGCTTAGCAATTTTCTTAAGCATTTCAATTTCGATCCCAGGATTCTTTCCTGAGTAACCCCCTTTACTATCTTGAATTTCAAATGGTTCAAAGGTGTTGTTAGTTGCAAACGTGTATGTAGGTTCGGCGGCAGATACCCGCTGAGGTTCGACCATTTGCCACCCCACTACAATTCCAAGAACTGCAACAATGGTGATGATCATATTTTTTATCTTGCTGCTATGCATCTGCACCGACTCCTTTTTAATCAAATTTTAACGTTGATACTACTTTATCATCGCTAGAAAATAAAATAAATATTCTTCATTAAAGTTTGTGTTTATCTAAGATGTCAGCGTTTTAAACAAGAATTTATAAAGATAACAGCCAGTAAAAAGTTAATTTTATTAAGTTCCTTTTAGTTATCCCCAATTTTTCTTAGATTTTTTTAATCAAAAAAAGAAGCTCAGATTCAACAATTTGAACTTCTTCATTAAGAAATAATCCTCTATTCTTATTTGTTAACCTTATTACGGAAAGGAACTGCATTTTCCTTAGTAATCTTAGTAACACCATGCATGTATGGTACCAATACTTCTGGAATCGTTACAGATCCATCAGCATTTTGGTAATTTTCTAGGATAGCTGCAACTGTCCGACCAACGGCTAAGCCAGAACCGTTAAGTGTGTGAACATACTGTAACTTACCATTTTCATCCCGGTATTGGGTATGCATCCGGCGAGCTTGGAAGTCCAAGCAGTTTGAACAACTCGAAACTTCACGATACTTATTTTGTGCTGGCATCCACAATTCAAGATCATGTGTTTCAGATGCGGTAAAGCTCATATCACCAGTAGTTAAGGTAATAACATGGTATGGCAAGTTTAACTTCTTCAAGATGTTTTCAGCATTAGCAGTCATCTTTTCAAGTTCATCCCATGAGTTTTCTGGCTTAGTGTACTTAACCATTTCTACCTTGTTGAATTGGTGCATCCGGATCAATCCACGGGTATCACGACCCGCTGCTCCCGCTTCAGAACGAAATGATGGTGTTAAAGCAGTCACGTAAACTGGTAATTCTTCAGTTGGGATAACTTCGCCACGGTAGTAATTAGTCAATGGAACTTCAGCTGTTGGGATCAAAGTCATATCCTCACCGTTAACCTGGTAAACTCCTTCTTTGAACTTAGGGAATTGACCAGTACCGTACATTGAATCAGCATTAACAATATATGGTGGTAAGACTTCGGTATATCCTTCCTTCATGTGTTCATCAAGCATGAAGTTGTAAACTGCCCGTTCAAGCTGAGCACCAAGACCTAAGTAGTAGACAAAACGTGCACCAGAAACCTTACCAGCGCGATCAAAGTCTAAAATACCAAGGTTTTCACCGATATCCCAGTGATGCTTAGGTTCAAAATCAAAGTCCCGAACCTTACCGACTTTCCGTAATTCAACGGCACCGTCTTCCGTTAAACTAACTGGAACACCATCATGCGGAACATTCGGAAGATGAGCCATCTTATCATGGAGTTCAGCATCATTTGCTTCAACTTCAGCATCTAATTCCTTGATCTTATCACCAAGTTCACGAGTTTCCTTAATGGCTGCATCGGCAGATTCACCATTCCGTTTAGCTTTCCCGATCTTCTTAGATGCTTCATTACGTTGCGCCTTCATTGTTTCAGTTTGTTGGAGCAATTCCCGCCGCTTTTTATCTAGCGCAATAACTTCATCGATTTCTTCTGGTTTTACACCACGCGTAGCTAACTTTTCCTTATAAAAATCAGGTTCTTGACGAATCTTTTTAATATCTAACATCGTATTTCCTCCTAATTATATAAAAAAGAGCCATTCCATCCCTTATATTTTGGGACGAAATGGCTCTAGTTCCGCGGTACCACCCAAGTTTGACTATCTTTAGTCACCCTTCGAAGTAGATAACGGCTACTATCCGTGCAGAATTACCTGCCCACATATTTTTGCACCGGAGTTTCGGCTGACAGCTTTCACCACCCGCTGCTTCTCTGAACAGCCTACTTGAAATGCATTCGTGTTTTCTATTCTGCAATTATCTTATTACACTTTTTCTAATTTATCAATTGAATTTTTATTTAAAACAAAAAAGGATTTTCACTTCTGAAAATCCTTTTTTGGTTAGTTTACGCACAACTAACTTTGGTGATAAGTCCACCATTCAACATTTAAAACCTACCACCAAGCGACTTACATTACAGTAGGCTAGCACATTTACCATACTGTTGTAATTCTGTGCCGACTTTTTGAGGTATCACTAGTATTATGTGTACTGTTGAATCATTGTTTAGCACAATTGTCATGAACAGTAAAAAAACTTCTCAGTAGCATATATACTTAATGCGATAAAACTAAACTATTATCTGCTTATTGCTGTTGGCGAAGACAATAAGGCTTTTAAGTTATCTGGGGGAGATATTGCTACTCATGCCTAAAGTAAAGTATTCGGGGGTTTCTTCTTATAAGCATTATCAGTCTACCGTTTGCCATATCGATCTAAACAAGTATTCAGACTTTCTATGATACCTACTATATAAGACTATAGGCCTTATACCTATTAGGGAGTAGTGGTTGCAACAAACAATGCACAAAAATCGTTGCTAATATCAATAACTTAACTGTTACCACTGTCCAGTTAAGCGACAACCACTATTACGGTTAAATACATCAAGGTATCGGGGGGTCGCCTGTAATGAATCAACTATAATAGCCTATATCCGCCAGTTTATAAGGAACTTGTCCTAAACCAACTGGCACATACTTGTCACTATCTCATAGAGCCATATTAAGTTATGCAATAAATTACTTGAAATATAAGTAAAAGGTGAAAACTCATCGAGATAAGTAGCGATCTGTCCTGATCACTACCAGGTTGCGTTTCATCTGTGGTCGTCGTCCAGATGAACGTCGTCACCTGTTGGCAAGTTGCAACCAATCCTGCATTAAACAGGTGGTAAAACTGGCTGTCTCATCAAAGATCAAGCAACTTTCTAATCAACTCAATTATTAAGCGATTGATAACGAAGCTAATTATTAGTTGTATGATCTTCTAAGCGAATATTTACTAATAGCTTTCAATTTTCATTCTACTCTCTTAGAAGTTTTTTTCAACTCATTTATCAGTGGAAAATACCATTCATTATAGACCAGCCATTAACTTTTGTTGTCTCGCCAACGTTTGATGGCAATTTTATAATTTGTTTTTTTCAATAATCTACTATAATAAATGACGATTTAATCATATGTGCTAGCAACAATCAATTTGCTTTTATCATTTGATTATCATTCAGTTATCAATAATTCATTTAAGAAGCATTAGTTCTTTCGTCTACGTTTTGTGGCACCACCAACCAGAATACCAGTTAAGCCAAGAGCAGCAAGGCCAAGAATCTCACTCATATTGTTATGACTATTTCCTGTTTGTGGTAATGTGTCCTCACCTTGTCGTGATTCTTCATTAGAAACAGATTCACTCGTAACAACTGGTGGCACTGCCTTTTTTTCAGCATTTGATGTCGTAACCGTATTATTTTCTGAAACAGCTTGTGGCATGACAGGAGTTGACTTGGCAACATCCTTCTGCCCTCCTAGTAATGTTGGTTTCAATTCAGGGGCTACTGGTTGAGTTGGTTTAGGAGTTACTGGTGTTTCCGGTTTACTTGGCGTTGTCGGAGTAGTAGGGGTAACTGGTGTTGGCTTCGTGTAAACCACAGGGGTGTCTTGAATTGGTCTCGTTGGAGTAACAGTCGATTCTTCAGGAATATAACCCGGAATATTTGGTACAGGCTCATTTGGAATGACCTTCGTTGGATTATTCGGGTCATTAGTGTATGGCACTTCTGGAACACCCGGAATTGGATTATCGTCTGGCGTAACCGGAACGATATTACCGACCTTAGTATAAGTTACATTTTCAGTAATATTCTCTTGAACAGTCTTTTGTCCACCAGCAACAGCCTTATCCGCAACATAGCCCTTAACTACCGGAACATTCACTTCTTTATAATGTTCTTCATTTGGTGTCCAAGCAGTTGTAAATTGACCATCTGGAATAATTGCACCAGTTACCCGATCAACGGTAACCGTCCGCGTCCAAGTTGAGGTTTGGACATTATTAGCCGGTGTTTTAGCTCCTGCACCACTGTAATGAATTGTCAGAGTGTAGTTCTTAGTGTAGTTATCCTTTGCTGGCCATTTTGGTCCGTTTGGTTCATCAGGATTTACTGGTGTCCCCGGTTCATGTGGATTATTAGGACCAACTGGTGCATAGCCGTGTTTCATTACAACTGTAAAGACTTGTGTAGTATCTGAGACATCATCAAAGGTTGCATCATTGGGATAATTACTACTTACAAAGACATAGCCTTGATTTTCCAATTGTTTGATTGTGGCCGCAGTACTGTAGTCAATCTTTGTGCCACTAATCCCTTTCAATTGACCAGAAGTTGTAATCAATTTATCATTTTCACTTTGATCAACATAATTTACAATCGCAGTTTGCTCCTCTGTTGGTTGTGGTTTTATCGGATTCCTAGTATATGGAACATCAGTATCAGTCCCTGGATTTTCTGGTGTAACAGTTGGAACTTCCGGAGTATAGCCCGGAATCTCTGGAACTGGTTCGTTTGGTGTTACTCCAGTTGGATCATTTGGATTAGTCGGGTATTGTGGATGATCAACATCTGGAATTGGTGTTCCGTTCTTGTCAACTGGAATAATGTGACCATTCGGCGTGTACGTAACAGTAGCTGTTTCGTCCGTCATCGTTACAGTTGGTCCACTTACTTCCGCCTTATCAGCATGGTAGCCTTCTACAACTGGAGTTTTAACACTGTCATAAGTTGTCTTGTTAGGTTCCCATTCCGTTGTACTAATGATTTTACCTGTAATGTTGTCAACTGTAATCGACCGTGTCCATTGCGCGTTTTGAACATTTGGTTGTGGGTTCTTTGTACCAGCACCTTCATAGTTAATGGTAAACTTAACATCTTTGCTATAATCAACGTCCTCTTTAGTTACCTTTGGACCATCGGGATAGCTAGGATTAATCGGTTCGCCAGGAGTTGCCGGCTTTTCTGGATTGTAAGTCGTTGTTCCGTGTTTCATCACAACTGTGTAAACCTGAGTCTTGCCCATGTCATCATCAAAGGTTGCGTCTGCGGGATAATTACTGCTTACAAAGACATAACCTTGGTCTTCCAATTGCTTGATTGTAGCTGCAGTACTGTAGTCGATCTTAGTACCGGATGGACCAGTTAAGTCCCCCGAAGTCGTAATCAACTTATCGTTTTCGCTTTGATCAACGTAATTTACAATCGCGGTTTCGGTATTATTGTAAATTACGGTCGTATTTTTAGTTGGGTCGTTCGGGGTAACAGTTGGCACGCTTGGAACATAACCCGGAATATCAGGAACTGGTTCATTTGGTGTCACCTTAGTTGGATTATTTGGATCATTAGTATATGGCGGTTGAGGTACATTAGGAATTGGCTTCCCACTCGGGTCGACCGGAATAATCTTACCAACTTGATGGTAGATAACTGTTTGGGTAACATTTGGATCTGTAATTTTTGCAAGCAAGCCACCAGCTGTTGCCGTATCTGCTACATAACCCTTAATTACTGGCACTTTAACGTTACCAAATTGGTAGCTTTCTTGGTTCCACTTACCTTGTGTGATTACTTTACCAGTTTGGGTATCAATAACGTTACCTGAGTAAGTAAAGTCAGTATGATCAACAACCGCCTTGGCTAACTCATTACCATTTTCATCGACGAACTTAACAGTTTGTGATCCTGGAATATTTTGTTGGTCAACAATCTTCGTCCCATTACTTACTAAGTCAACAGTTACATCAATATTATTACTGTTATTAGTGACGGTAATGTTCTTAACAGCTCCATCATCAGACACATTATCTGCAGTGACATTTTGGCCCGCGGACATAGCAGAAAACGCATCAACATGGTAGCCATCCAGACTTGGAGCAGGATAGCCATTCAAGGTTGCTTCATCCTTAGTAGATCCATCAGCTGTCCAAGTTAAGTGACCTTGTTTAACCTGACCATTTTCAGTAACAATTTGGCCATTTACAACATCAACCA